>JAEUHG010000072.1 GCA_016795425.1 Verrucomicrobiales bacterium | reverse complement strand
AGGATCAGACTGAGGCCGGGTTCGAAGGCCAGGTACGGACCGACGAAGATGCGGCCGAGAGCGTCCGGGTCCTCGCGGTAGAACGGTTCGCCATCTTTGCCGTGGTCGCCCGTCTTCATGCAGACGTAATAGGCCCCGGGTTCGTCGCCGGGACGGTATGGACGGATCACACAGTCTTTCACGGGATCGGGGGTGCCGGGGTGAAGTTGCCGTTGGGTTGGAGGACCAGCAGTCGTTGAAGCTTGGCGACGAGACCGCCGCGGTAGGTCCCGGGCTGATGAAAGTCCGAGCCACACGTCGCCTTGGGGTCAGGATGGGCGACCCTGCAGGCGACATAGCGATCGAGCAGGTCCATTTCCTCGCGCAATTCCCATAGACGCCGGCTGAGGGCGTAGAAAAGCGTGCGTTGACGGAGTTCGGTCATGCGGGCGCACACATCGCGGAGCCGGCTGGCCTGGGTGCGGAACGCCGCTGCGTCGGCGCCCCATTGGGTGGGATTCCGTGCCAGCAGATTTTTAGTCAGGTCGTGCAGGGCGATGGCCTGAGGGCCTTCTTCGTAGGGCAGGTAGTAGCAGTCCCCGAGCAGGACGAGATCCTCGAAGGTGATGGGAGGTCCGCTGAGAGCGAAGGAAGGCAGCCACTCGCGCAGGGCGGATAGGTAGGCCGCCCGCGGGTCCCAGGGACCCTCGCCGCGGACGAATTCAGCCAGCGTACGAAACGGCACGTAATTGAGCGGGAACTCGCAATTGGGATTGGTCAGAAGGCCGGCGACTTCCTGACGGAGTTCACGCGGGCGGCCCGCGTAGGGGCCGCAGAAGAACCGGCGGCCATCGTAGTCATTGGCATGAAGGTTATCCCAGATCAACGGTTTGCGGCGCAGGAGCTGTCGAAGATCCCGGACATGCGCCACGGTGATTTCGCGTGAGATGATTTCGGGTCCGGTCCAGAAGATGTCGATGCCTTCGCGCAGTTCCTTGCCTAAGGTGGCGAGGTAGCCTTCGCCGCCAAGTTGTGCGGCAGCCATGCGGCCGCAGTAGGGGGTCGGACAGAAGAGGAAACGTGCCTGAGGGCTGCGCTCTCGAGTCCAGTCGAAGAGCGCATTGGCGACGTGGGCCTGTGCCGTGGCGAGGGTGCCGAAGCGCTCCAGATCTTCCCGGGCCATCTTGTCGGGGATGTCATCGAAGAGAACGGCGAAATGCCGGCAGCCGAGCCAATGCATCTGTTCACAGCGACGCTTGAGATGATCGAGATCGGCGGTGTTGGTGTAGCGGATGTCGAGGCCCGGGCAGAGGGCATAGACGAAGTGGAGGTGGTGCTGTTCGCACCCGCGGATCAGTTCGCGGAGCGGTTCCGCCTCACGATCCGTGTAGGGTTCGCGCCAGATCGCGCGCACCTTCCAATCATCCTTGGGGCCGTAGAAATAGGTGTTGAGGCCCCAGTCCGCCATCCAACGGAAGAGTTCGAGGCGTTCGGCCTGGGCCCAAGGTTGTCCGTAGAAACCCTCGATGACGCCTGCGAGAAAGCCCGGGGAATCGGTGTGGGGCATGCCGGGGCGAGGCTATAAGGGCTGGTGTGGGGAGGCAAGGGACCTAAGGGACCTGAGGGACTTTTAGGCACCTAAGGGCTGTTGCGGCGGGTGCGGAGACGGGCTTGCCACATGCGTTCGCGGAGGCCGCCGGTTCTGAGGAACTCCTGCTCCAGGTGGTGGAGTTGGCGGTCGAGAAGGTAAGAGGTGAGTTTGATCTCGGTTTCCTTGGAGGTGCCGGAGGCCTGGCTGCCTTCGAGGATGCTCTGCTTCCCGGACCTGGCCGCCTGGATCATCTGGTCGTGGGTACGAGAGCGGCGGTCCACGTGGTGTTCGCAGAAGTGGACCGTGCCATCAAAAACGATGCGCGCCTTCTGAAAGCTGAGGAGGTTTTGGTAACCCCATGCGCCAGAATAAACCCAGCCTCGTGTGGGATCCCTTTGGTCTCTTCGGTCCCTTTGTTCCATGACTGCATAAAACCCGGAGCCCATCCCAAAGCACCACTGTGAGGCCAACCGCCACCCTCCGAGGGACTGACCCCGCCACTTGGGCTTTGAAGGCGCAGCGGTTTCGGCGGCAGGATGGGCGCATGCAACCTCCTGCTCGCGTCCCTCGGCCGGCGGCGTCTTCCCCTAAGGACAGCACACGAAGAGAGTTTCTCACGACCACCGCTCAGGTGGCGGCGGTCTCGGCGCTTGCCGGGGTCGCGTTGCCCCCTGTGCATGCGGCCGATGATCACACCATTCATCTGGCTCTGATCGGCTGCGGTGGACGCGGCAGCGGGGCGGTGGCCAACGCCATGTCAGCGGGCGGGTTGGTGCTCGGCGATGACTCGGGAACCAAGCGAGCCAAGGAGTCCGGGGCTGGTGGGCCTGTGAAGTTGGTTGCCATGGCGGACCTGCGCCAAGACCGTCTCGACGGCGCACACGCGGCCTTGACTCGCGAGTTGGGGGAGAGGATTGACGCGCCCAAGGACCGCCGCTTTTTGGGCTTCGACGCCTACAAGCACGCCATCGACTGTCTGCGGCCGGGCGATGTGGCGATGTTGACCACCCACGCGGCGTTTCGCGCCCCGCATTTGGAGTATGCAGTGCAGAAGGGCGTGAATGTTTTCATGGAGAAGGATTTCGCGGCGGACCCGGGTGGGATTCAGCGGATCCTTCGGGCGGGGGAGGCGGCGGAGAAGAAGAACCTCAAGATCGCGGCCGGCCTGATGTGCCGTCATTCCTCGGCGCGCCAGGCGCTCATCGCCAAAATACGTGATGGCGCGATGGGGGACATCCAGTTGATCCGCGCCTATCGCATGGACTCGGGGTACATGATGGGGCCGTTTCCGAAGGGCCAGAACGAGTTGTTGTGGCAGTTGAGCCCGGGGCGACCCTACCAGTTCATGTGGTCGTCGGGCGGTGTGTTCATCGAGTTGATGATTCACCAGATCGACGAGTGTTTTTGGATCAAGGACGCCTGGCCGGTCTCGGCACACGGCGTGGGCGGGCGTTTTGCTGGAAGCACCGATTGCAGCCAGAACCTCGATAGCTACGCGATTGAGTACACCTTTCCTGACGGCACCAAGGCGCAGGTGACGGGAAAATACATTCCGAACTGTCACACCGACTTCGCGACCTTTGTGCATGGAACCAAGTGCGCGGCGAAATTCTCCGGCGACGTGCACGCGCCGCATTCCTGGATGTACAAGGACCAGCGGATCGAGGCTTCCAACGTGTCATGGCGAGCGCCGAAGGAGTTGGTGAATCCGTGGCAGGCGGAATGGGACGTTCTGCTGAGTGCGATCCGAAAGGACAAGCCGCACAACGAATCGCGCCGGGCGGCGCTCTCCAATCTGGGTGCCATCATGGGTCGAGCGGCGGTACATACCGGCAAGTTGATTACCTGGGAGGAAGCGATGGCTTCCAAATTCCAGTTTTTCGCCGGGGTGGATGGTTTGACCGCATCCAGTCCGGCCCCGGTGCAGGCGGATGCCGACGGACGCTATCCCGCGCCGATTCCCGGCAAGACCGTGGAGATCTAATGCCTCCGTTCATGGGCTGGGCACCGGGCAGAGCGGGTCGAGTGTGGGTAGGATTCGTGGTGTGGGGCATCGTCGCCGGGCTGACGGCAAGGTGGTCGTCCGAGGCCGCCGACTCTCCTTATTGGACCGTGGAAGATGCTGCGGCCCGGGAGGCATTGCCGATGTATGAGGTCATACCCGCGGCGAAGCCCGGGGACCTCACCCCCGCAAACGGTCTGCCCAGGCGCGAGACCTATCGTTTGTGGCATCGTTCCCATGGCGATGCGGGGGGGACCCGATTCTCGGCGCTCGACCAGATCCACCGCGGGAACGTCACCAACTTAACGGTGGCCTGGACGTATCGGTCAGGCGATTCCAGCAATAACATCCAATGCAATCCGATCGTCGTGAACGGCGTGATGTTCGCACCGACACCGGGCAAGGCCGTGGTGGCGGTGGATGCGTCGAACGGCGTGGAATTGTGGCGGTTCCAGCCGGAAGGCCGTCCCGCATTTCGAGGATTGCTCTATTGGCCCGGTCGCCCCGGGACGCCGATGGTGCCGGAGCGCGTCCTCTTTTGCTCCGGTCGACACCTGTATGCCGTCGATCCGGCCACCGGACGTCCCGTGGTCGGCTTTGGCGAAGGCGGACGAGTGTTGTTGCCAGGGAATGCACAGGGAGATTTTGGTGCCGCGACCGCCTGTCCGGCGGTGTTCGAGAACATCGTGGTCGTGCCTGGCTTCGAAAGGGACGTTTGGGGTTTCGACGTGGCGACGGGAAAGTGGCTATGGACGTTTCACACGATTCCGAGACCGGGCGAGTTCGGACATGACACGTGGGACCGGACTGAAGAGTACGGGGCGAACTGCTGGGCGGGCATGGCGATGGATGAGGCGCGGGGCATCGCGTATGTCACCACCGGGGGACCGAAGCCTAATTTCATCGGCGTCGGCCACCTTGGTCAGAACCTTTTCGCGAACTGCCTGGTGGCGATCGACGCGCGGACGGGGAAGTACCTCTGGCATTTTCAGGAGATTCGGCATGATCTTTGGGATCTCGACATTTCGGCACCGCCGAACTTGGGGACGATCACGCGGGATGGACGCCGTGTGGATGTGGTGGCGGCCTGCACGAAGATCGGGAACACCCTTTTGCTCGATCGCGTGAGCGGCAAGCCCGTCTTCCCATTTCGATTGCGTCGCGCCCCGACCAGCACGTTGAAAGGCGAACGCACCTGGCCCTACCAACCGGATGTCGAATTGCCGGAGCCATTCCTGCACATGGAATTCACCGAGGCGGATCTGACAGAGCGAACCGAGGAAGTGGCGGAGTGGGCGCGCAGTCAGTTTGCCAGTGCCACGAAGGGCTTTTTCGTGCCGTGCAGCGAGGGCCGGGCGAATGTGTTTTTCGGAATTGATGGCGGGGCGGAGTGGACCGGGGCCTGCATCGATCCAGACACCGGCCGGTTGTACGTCACCGCGAATCACATCGGATGGATTATCTCGGTGTTTCGCGATGACGACCCGCCCGATGATCCACAAGCGCCGAAGACGCCGGGCCGGGTGGTTTACGAGCGCGTCTGCCTGCAGTGCCACGGTCCGACGCGGCTGGGGGTGGGAACGTGTCCGCCACTGCGAGGTTTACGGCATCGGTTGAGCGACGATGCGGTACGGAGGCAGGTGCGTGAGGGAAAGAACGCCATGCCGGGAGTTCCCGACATGTCCGAGGAAGATCTGAAGGTGCTGGTGGATTACCTGATGTTGCGGGACGGGTCGGTGAAGCCGGGGACAACGACGCCGGAGCGACCGGCGTACAGCGTCAGTGGCTATCCAAAGTTTTACGATCCCGAGGGGTATCCGGCAAACAAGCCGCCGTGGGGCACGCTGAACTGCATCGATCTCAACACGGGCCGACGTGTCTGGAGGGTTCCGTTAGGAGAATACCCCGCGCTGGCGGCGCAGGGAGTGCCCACCACCGGGACGGAGAACTATGGCGGAGCGATCGTGACGGCGGGCGGATTGGTCTTCTGTGCCGGGACCCGGGACAACAAGATCCGGGCCTTTGACAAGGAGACGGGAGCGGAATTGTGGTCGGCGACGCTTCCCTGGACAGGCAGTGCGCCTCCGGCCTCATACGAGGTGGGGGGACGACAGTTTGTGGTGATTGCCGCGACGGGTGGAAACAAGCTGGGCACGCCGTACGGGGATGCCTACGTGGCGTTTGCCCTGCCGTCGCCGGTGAAGCGCTGAAATCCGGGCTTGCGGCGAGTAGCGTTCGGCCCGTTGAATGCGCGCGCCAGGGCCCATGGAATGTGGACTTGCAAACCCCGCCAGGGCCGGAAGGCAGCAACGGTAGCGTGCTCTGCATCTGCCGTGGTGTCCCTGGCATCCTTCGACACGGATCCGGCCCCGTCGTCCTTCATTTCCTGGCCTTGCCATTCCTGTGCAGCGAGTGCGGAATTCCGGAGCCGTGAGTTTGCCCCCTCCCATAGATCCCCTGACTCCATGAGCAGCTACCAGGTCATTGCCCGCAAGTACCGACCGCAGCGGTTCCAGGACGTCGTGGGTCAGGAGCACGTGACCCAGACCCTGGCCAATGCGATCAAGTCAGGGCGCATCGCCCATGCCTATCTCTTTTGCGGCCCGCGCGGAACGGGCAAGACCACCATCGCCCGCATTTTCGCGAAGGCGCTGAATTGTACCGGCGGGCCGAACGCGGAATTCGAGGAAAGCGATCCGCGGTGCCGCGAGATTGCGGAAGGGCGATCGCTGGATGTGCTGGAGATCGACGGTGCGAGTAACAACGGCGTCGAACAGGTGCGCGAGTTGCGAGAGACAGCGCGGTTCGCCCCGGCGTCGTCGAAGTTCAAGATCTACATCATTGACGAGGTGCACATGCTGACCACGGCGGCCTTCAACGCGTTGTTGAAGACGCTGGAGGAACCGCCGGCGCACGTGAAGTTTCTGTTCGCCACGACGGATCCGGAGAAGGTGCTGCCGACGATCCTGTCGCGCTGCCAGCGTTTTGATCTTCGCCGGATTCCCTCGAGCCTGATCGTGCGGCACCTGGAATCGATTGCGAAGGCCGAGGGGGTGACCATTTCCGAGGGCGCCCTGCACGCCGTGGCTCGCGGCGCGGATGGCGGGATGCGGGATGCGGAGAGCACGCTGGACCAGTTGATCAGCTTTTGTGGCGAGACCATTGAAGAGCAGGACGTGCTGTCCATGTTCGGCCTCGCCGCGCGCGCGCAGATTCTTTCGTTGACCCGGGCCATCCTGGTTTCGGATGCCGGAACGGCACTCCAGGAGCTCGATACCCTGGCGAAGAACGGCAAGGACTTGGGTCGGTTGTTGAACGATCTGCTCGTCCATTTTCGCAACCTCATGGTGCATCAGGTGGCCAAGGCGGACCTCAGTCTGCTGGAGGTTTCCGACACCGAGGCGGCAGCCTTGACTGAGCAGTCCGAACTGGCGCCGGCCGACGCGGTGACCCGGGTGTTGGAGGTGTTATCAGCCGCGGAAGGCCGATTGAGGGACGCCGTGGCACGCAAGATATTCCTCGAGGTCACCCTGATGAAGGCCATCCAAGCCCGCAATGCGGTCAGCTTGGACGCTGTTCTCAGGCAGTTGCAGCAGTTGCGGGAAGAGGCGCCCAGTGGCGGCGGCGGAACGATTGGAATACCGGCGGTCAGCCGCGAACCCGCCCGTTCGGGTGGCGCTGCGATCCCCTCGAACGCTGCAGCGCCGCCGAGTTCTCCGAATCCAACCTCAGCGGTCGTGCCCCCTCCACCGGGGTCGGCGCCGGTGGCGAAGCCCGCGGTTGCCTCCGGCCCGGTGGATCCGAACGTGCTTTGGGAGCAAATAGTGGCCTCGGCGAGTCCGCTTACCCGTGGTTCACTTCAGGCAGGGCAACCGCAGTCCTTGGAGAAAGGGGTTCTAACGGTCGGTTATTCCACTGCCGAAGACAGCCATCGAGTGTTGGTGGACCACGAGCGGACCCGAAAGGCTTTGGAGTTGAAGTTGGCGGAGATGGGCTGCCCGGCGACCATTCGCTTTGTCAGCCTGCCAGGATCGGCGCCCGTCGGAGGAGCCCCGGTAGAAAAGGCCGCGCCGACGGTGCCGAAGCCGGCGGCTCCGACGCCGGCCGCGGCGTCGCCCAAATCGAAGCCCGAAAAGGTGGTTCCCGTGAAACTGGATCCGGTGGCCTTCAAGGAAGACCCGCTCATCCGTGAAGCCTTGGAACTTTTCAAGGGGCAGTTGGTGGAAGTGCACCGTCCCGAGCCAACCCAAGACGAAGGGCCGTGAGGCGGTGTCAGGGTTTCGACAGGGCGGGCGCGGGGGATGGATCGCGGAACTGCCGATGGCATTCGGAGCAGGCCTTTCCGACCTGGGCCATGAGAGCATCGAGTTGGGAACGAAGGTCTGGGGATGACATCGAGGCCCAGGACCGAAGGCGATCCTCGAGCGCCTTGCCTTGTGCTTCGGCAGCTTCCAGGCGTTTCTTGAAATCGGCGCCCAAGGAGGCGGCCTCAGGCAGCCGTTGGGATTCGCGGTAATGTTCCCATAGCATCAACGCCTCCTGGGCCGGTTGCAGATCGGGATTCGTCTCTGGCGCAGCGTACCCGGCGCGTTGAATCGCCCTCAGATGTTCCCAGTGCTGATCAATGGCGACCATGGCTTCCACCAGTCCCGGGACGTTGGAAGACTCCGGAAAATTTGCCGGGACCTGCCGAAGGGTTTCTAGGGACGGCCGGTGATAGTCTCGGACGACGGCATAGAGGCCGGAGTAGTTCGTCGCGGTCCCGGCAGCTTTGAGCCAACTCTCGGCGGTCGTGCGGTCCCAACGTCCGTCGGCAAGGCATAAGACAGCCGCGGCCACGGGGCCACGATGTTTGCCATGATGGCAGTGCACATAGATGGGCCCAGGCAGAGCCTGGCCGGCCTTGGCCAGGCGCACCTGGAGTTCGGGAGAGATGCCGTTATACCCGTGCGGCAAGTGGACGTACCGAATGCCGAACTGATGCGCCGTTGCGACGTCCGGTTTGGCGCCGTCGACGGAGATGATGGTGCGCACCCCGAGACGGGCGAGTTCGGCAAAGGCGTCTCTGTCTTCGGGCGAGCTGCCGGAGAGCAAGTTCGTTGAGAGACGGAAGACGTTGTGGAGGTGTGCGGAGGGAACGGTCGTAAAGGCGGGATCGGTCGCGCGGGACGGCGACGCGGCGAAGGCTGCGAAGAGGATGCCGGCGACAGCGGCGCAAAGACCCTTAACCAGCGAGGGCGGCGGCCGGAGTAACGTCGTCATTGCGGGCGACAGCATCGTGAGAGGCGACGGCGAGGCAAGGCGAACCGCGCGCGGACGCGGGGTTGGGAGTTGGCCGGTGGCAGCTTGATCTGCGGGTGGCATCTGGCGGAGGTTGGCGCGGCGACGCCGTGATGCGGACCGATCCTATAGCGAGGGAACTGGTGCTCGTCGGAGGTGGGCATGCGCATGTGGCCGTGCTGAAGCGTTTTGGCATGACGCCGGTGCCTGGGGTGCGGGTCACACTGATTTCAGAGGGAAGCGTGGCGCCGTACTCCGGAATGCTTCCGGGATTGATCGCCGGGCATTACACGTGGGATCAGGCTCATATCGAATTGCGCCCGCTATGCCATCAAGCCGGCGCGCAATTCTATGCCGGTTCGGTCTGCGGGCTCGACCTTCCAAACGGGCGAGTGATTTGCCACGGGCGTCCACCGGTGCGCTTCGATGTTCTGTCGATCAATACCGGGTCGACCCCGCGCCTGGGCGAGGTGCCCGGGGCTGCTGAATTTTCACTGCCGGTAAAGCCTGTCGGAGCGTTTCTCGAGGGATGGGCGGGAATCGTTGCCGAGGTGCGTTCCCGGGCAGTGGAATCCGCGACGTATCGATTGGTGGTGGTGGGTGGAGGGGCGGGCGGGGTGGAATTGTTGCTGTCCACCCGGTTCCGTCTGCTGAAGGAATTGTCCGAGGCACGGGGTGGTCGGTTGAAGGTCGAATGCCATTTGATTTCGCAGGCCAACCCGGTGCCCGCGAACCATCCGTCCGGTGTGCAACGGCGCCTGATGCGACTCCTGAATCGCGATGACATTCACCTGCATCTCGGCCGCCGCGCCGCGGCGGTGGAAGCTCGACGCGTTCGTTGTGACGATGGTTCCGAAATAGCCTTCGATGCGCTGCTTTGGGCCACCGACGCGGGACCGCCGGCCTGGATCCGGGTATCAGGGCTGGCGACCGATTCGTCAGGCTTCATCGCGGTGAAATCGACGCTGCAAAGCGAGTCCCATCCCTACGTCTTCGCCGCGGGCGATGTGGCGTCGATACGCGACTTGCCGCGTCCGAAATCGGGCGTCTATGCGGTGCGCCAGGGGGCGCCGCTGGCACTCAACCTGCGGCGACATCTTCTGGGACTGCCGCTGCAACCCTATTGGCCGCAGAAGCTCAGTCTTGCCTTGATCAGCACGGGAAACCGATACGCGATCGCGTCGCGTGGCAGTTGGTCGCTCGAGGGCGCCTGGCTGTGGCGAATCAAAGACCGGATCGATCGTCGATGGATGGAGGGCTATCAGCGGGCGCCGATGAGGCCACGTCCCGAGCCCTCCGACCTTTGGTCGCGGGTGAATCCGGGCGAGGGCATGGTCGCGGCCAATCGGCCGAGCGCGAATCGGCCCGCCATGCGTTGCGGTGGATGCGGGGCGAAGGTTGGTGCGGACATCCTGCGCCGCGTCCTGGGTCGACTGCGACCGGCGCGGCATCCTGATATCGTGGTGGGTTTGGAAGCGCCGGATGATGCGGCGGCGCTGCAATGGCCGGAGGGTTCCCTATTGGTTCAGTCGACCGACTTCTTTCGCACTTTTCTGAATGATCCGTACCTGGTGGGAAAGATAGCCGCCACGCACGCATTGTCGGATGTCGTGGCGAAAGGAGCCGTGCCGCATTCCGCGCTGGCGGTGGCGGTGCTGCCCCACGGGGCGGAGGCTGCCGTCGAGGAGCAGTTGTTCCAGTTGCTGTCGGGTGCGGCCGACGTTTTGGGCGAGGAAAAGGTGGCCTTGATCGGAGGTCACACGGGGGAAGGCTTGGAAATGGCGATCGGCTTCACCATCAATGCCGCGACGAAACCGGGGCGATGGCTGGGAAAGGGAGGCTTGAGGGGTGGGGAGGTTCTGTTACTGACCAAAGCTTTGGGGACGGGGGTCATTTTGGCGGCGGACATGCATGGGCGGGCTCCGGGGCGGTCAGTGGATGCGGCGGTGGAGTCGATGTTGGAATCCCCTCGTGTCGCGGTGGAGTGCCTGCTGCGGCATGGCGCGACGGCTTGCACCGATGTCACCGGCTTTGGGTTCGCCGGGCATCTTGCGGAAATGCTGGAGGCTTCCGGTAAGGCGGCTCGAATTGAGTTGGAGTCCTTGCCGGCGATCCCTGGCGCGATCGAGGCGTTCCGATTGGGCATGGCCAGCACAATGCAGGGAACGAATGCCCGGGGCCGGCGTTGGATGGACCGTGGGGACGCCCACACAAGGCATCCATCGTTTCCTTTGCTTTTTGATCCGCAGACATCCGGCGGCTTGTTGGCAGGGGTTCCCTCCGCGCAGGCGGCGGCGTGCCTCGAAGAACTGCACAAGGCGGGATTTGCTGCGGCTGCGAGGGTGGGCGAAGTGGAGGACCGCGGCGTGAACGCTCCGCCGATCCGCCTCGCCTGAAGGCCTCGTCGGCCGGTAGGCCGCCACAATTCTAGGGTGGATGAGGATCCCGGATGGCAAGATGCGTTGGCATGGGTACACCGTGTGTTCATAGGAGAGCCCTGGCGATGCTCCTGGGTTTTGCGGTGGTGATTTCCAGCGTTTGGGACAGCAACGCCGTAGGCGCTCCGACCCATTTGCGCTGTGAGTATCGTGAGGATCCGCTGGGGGTGGATCATCCGGCCCCGCGGCTCAGTTGGTGGTGGAGTTCTGGCGGCGACGTCCGACGCGGTGAACGACTGGACGCCTACCACGTCCTGGTGGCCACCGACTCCGCGCGTCTTCAGCCAGGCTCGGCAGATCTTTGGGATTCAGGAGTGGTCGAGTCCGCCGATTCGGTTGGGGTTGCCTATGCGGGTCGCCCGCTGACGGCGCGGCAGGTGTGCCTGTGGAGAGTCCGCGTCCGCGACAGTCGCGGGAAATGGTCGGCCTGGAGCGAGACGGGACGTTGGACCATGGGATGGCTGGATAGCGAAGCGGTGAGCGCGGGTGCGGAGTGGATCGGGACCGGCGAATCGTTTCAGCGAGGCAACGGAACGCCGCCGCCGGATACGGCCCCCCCGGATCCGTGGTTCCGAAAGACGGTGGTTCTGGGTCAGCGGGTGAAACGGGCGACGGCTTTTGTGGCTTCCATTGGGTACCATGAACTGTGGATCAACGGGCGGAAGGTGGGGGACGGGGTTTTGGCGCCCAGCGTTACGGATCACACAAAACGTGCCCGATACGTTGCCTACGAGATCGGGGATTATCTGCGTCGCGGCACGAATGGGATCGGGATTTGGCTGGGGACCGGGTGGTCGATCTTCCCGAAGTTCGACATGCCCGACCGCCCCAAGGCGCCATTGGTGAAGGCCAGGGTAGACATCGACTTTGCCGATGGCGGGAACGTGGCGGTGGTGACGGACGGTTCGTGGCGGACCCGGGCGAGTTCGCGGCAGTTGTTGGGTGTCTGGGATTTCACCCAGTTTGGCGGCGAGTGGGTGGATGGCCATCGGGAGTTGGAAAAGTGGTCGGACTCGGTGGAGGGGACGTCCGGTTGGCGGCCGGTACGCACCTATGCTCCGAAGCTCGAACTCAGCTCCGACCTCGTGGAAGCGAATCGACTCCAGACGGAGGTGCGGCCGGTGGCGCTGGAGCAACCGCAGCCCGGTGTTTATCGGTACGATATGGGGAAGAACTTCGCGGGTTTCATCGAGTTACGAATTCGAGGTGAACCAGGGGATCGCGTGGAGATGCAGTTCTCGGAACAAGCGGGGCGTCCGATGACGCACCGGTTGCGTTCGGTGTATGTCGTCGGTCCGGAAGGACGGGGAACGTTTCGAAACCGATTCAATTATGGCATTGGGCGATGGATCACGGTGACAGGCTTGCGCCGGGCGCCGACGTTGGGCGACTTGCGCGGATGGCTGGTGCGGAGTGATTACGGTCGGGCGTCCTCCTTTGACTGTTCTGTCGACCTCTTCCGCCGGATTTACGACACCACGTTGTGGACCTTCGAGAATCTGAGTCTGGGCGGTTATCTTGTGGATTGTCCGCATCGCGAACGGATGGGGTACGGGGGAGACGCGCACGCCTCGACGACGACCGGGTTGATGAATTTTCACTTGGGCGCCTTGTATACGAAGTGGGCGCAGGATTGGCGGGATTCGCAGGGTCGCGGGGCCTCGTGGGGAACCGGGGCAGCGGAAGCTTCGGGATCGTTGGAGGAAGGCAATCTGCCGTACACCGCGCCGACATACTGGGGCGGCGGTGGCCCCGGTTGGTGTGGCTATTGCGTTCACCTTCCATGGGAACTTTGGACGCATTACGGCGATCGACGCGCCTTGTCGGACAATTTCGAAATGATCCGCCGTTGGTTGGCGTTTCTGGAGACCAAGCAGCGTGGGGATCTTCTGCGGCGGTGGGGAGGTGAGTGGGATTTTCTTGGGGACTGGCTCTGGCCGGGCGCCACCGGTGTAAATGGCGACACTCGGGAGACCCTGTTCTTCAACAACTGTTATTGGATTTACAACCTTCAGACCGCGTCACGCATCGCGACCGTCCTCGGCCAGTCGGATTTCGCAGCGGCATGGGAGCGGCGAGCGGAGGTGGTTCGAAGGGCCGTCCATGCGGAGTTCTATCGACCGGACGAGGCGAGTTACGTCGATGGTTCGCAGGCGTACCTGGCGATAGCCTTGGTCGCCCAGGTGCCGCCGGCGGCCGAACGTCCACGAGTGTGGCGCCGTTTGGAGACGGAAATCCTCGAGAAGCGCCAGGGCCACATCCATGCCGGCATCACCGGCGGGGCATTCCTTTTCAAAGCCCTCCTGGAGGGCGGTCGGGATGACTTGATTTACGAGATGGTTCGCAAGGAGACCTATCCCAGCTGGGGTGACATGCTCCGGCGCGGGGCGACCGCGTGGTGGGAGTCCTGGGAGGACAATCCGGACCTCTCCTACCTGCACAGTTCCTATCTGTACGTGGGTTCCTGGTTTATTCGAGGCGTGCTGGGGATCCGCCCCGATCCGGAGCACGCCGGTTTCGAGCATTTCGAAGTACGCCCGGGGCCTTTGGGGCGGGCCGATCTGACCTGGGCTCGCGGGCATTATGAGTCGGTGCGGGGACGCATTGAGGTCAGCTGGCGACGCACCGAAACGACGTTTGAATTGGACGTGACGGTTCCGCCGACCAGTCGGGCGACGGTGTTTTTGCCAGCGAGACCGGACGCCGTGGTGCGCGAAGGCGGGCGCCCCCTGTCGGCGGGCGGCAGTTCCGATGGTGGAGTCGTGGTGCGGGGCCGTGATGGCGATCGTGTGCGTTTGGAAGTCGGGGCAGGTCGATATCGTTTCATGGCCGGGGACCGGTAGGTGGCGGTGGAAACGCGAACGGCGCACCTGTCGGTGCGCCGTTCGCGATCCCTCAGCCGAAAGGGTTGGCGAATGCGGATCAACCCGGGGGCCAAGCCATGGGACGCCCACCGAGAATGTGCACGTGAAGGTGCGGAACGCTTTCGCCGCCGTCCCGTCCGTTATTGATCACCAACCGGTAGCCGCTGGCATCGAGACCCAGCTGGCGCGCGACTTTGGCTGCCTGCAGCAGCAAATGGCCGATCAAAACCTGATCGAGGTCCGAGGCGTCGTTGATTCTGGGAATGGGCTTCTTGGGGACGACAAGAACGTGGACGGGCGCCTGCGGATGGATATCGGCGAAGGCGAGAGTCAGGTCGTCCTCGTGAAGGATCCTGGCCGGGATTTGGCGAGCGATGATTTTCTCGAAGAGAGTCATGGAAGATCGGGTTGGCCGACGGGTTTCCGGCACTTGCTCCGCGGATCGGGGGTGACCCGGGGCGTTCAGTTGACCAGCAACGAGCAATTCTGCTGCGGGCGTTCGGCCCCCCAGCAATCGCGCAGGAATCCGACGATTTCATCACTCACTTGGAGGCTGCGGGGGCACCAGCGGTTGACCCGGGCGATGCGCTTGGCGCACGCCCGCAGACCGGTGAATCGAACCATCCTGGGAGCGGCCGCCAGGCGCGTGCGAAGTTCGTCCCGCAATCGGGAGA
Organism: Verrucomicrobiales bacterium; assembly: GCA_016795425.1. Lineage (GTDB taxonomy): Bacteria > Verrucomicrobiota > Verrucomicrobiia > Limisphaerales > CAIMTB01 > CAIMTB01. The sequence continues at coordinate 98,365 of JAEUHG010000072.1, read as the reverse complement.
AGAAGCCGAGTTCCAACGCATCTCCGAGCGATTCCGCCATGGCAATCAGGTCGACATCAGCCACCGTGGTGGTTTCGGCGGTGGTTGGGGTGTCGGATTTGGCGGAGGGGACGACGGACGAGCCGTCGATTTGGAACCCGAGGCCGGTGAGGACTTGTTCGAGGGCGGCGGTGAATTCGTCGACGGTGACCACTTCGCGGCCGAGATCATCACGGAAGTAATGCAGCACGGCAGTCGCGGCCTGCCGGATGACCTCGGGATCCACTTGGTCCAGCGAGTCGGCGAGAATCTCGATGGTCAGCTTCTCCACCGAGCATGGGATTTTATCGCCTCCAGACATCTCAAATACCAGGCAATCGGAGTGTAGCTGTATCATGGCGCTGTTGCTCCAACTTGGTGACAACTTCCACGAATTCATCGGCCTCTTCGAACCGACGATAGACACTGGCGTATCGCACGTACGCGACCTTATCGATCTGGCGGAGAGCGTTCATGACGCGTTCACCAATGGCCATCACGGGAACCTCGCGGTCGAACTCGTTGAGCAGTTCCTCGGTGATCCGTTCCGCGATGTCGTTGATGACTTCCAAGCTGACGGGGCGCTTTTCGCAGGCCTTTTGAAGGCCACCGAGCAGTTTATCCCGGGAAAACACTTCGCGGCGGCCGTCCCGTTTCACCACCACCAGTTCACTTCGTTCGATTTGCTCGTACGTGGTGTAGCGGTGGCCGCATTGCAGGCAAACACGTCGTCGGCGGATCGCTCGCCCCTCCCGTGAACTACGGGAGTCGATCACTTTATCTTCCGGACCGCCGCACTTAGGACAGCGCATAGACCGCCCAACGACTACAGCAGGTTGAGGCTGGGGCCGAGGTTGCACACAGGGGATGGTGGAGTCAAGGGAAGGGGACAAAAAAGCCCGCCGGAAATGGCGGGCCCAGGAGTGCCTCGGGAGGACGGGGAGGAATTAGTCCCAGCGGGTGGATCGTTCCTGCATCCAAATCACATCACGGTTGTTGGCGGAGGTCACGTCGAGGGGGCGATCCGTCTTGCTGATCGCAGGCTTGGTGCGGCCGTCGAGCCATTTATGGATTTCCGAGTGACCGTCGGCAAAGGCCAGGCCACCGGCACCGTTGTGGTAGCTGGCGGGATAATCGACGATCTTGAGACGACTGCCTTGCGCCGCGGCCCCCGCGCCTTGGGGGTAACCGGCCATGTCCACGACGAAATACCCGTCGTTGATGCTGTCCTCGCGTTCGTCGAGGAAGACAAACGTGCCGGAGGGGCCAGGATCGGCCATGTCGGTGCTGCGAATGTAGACTCGCCAGCCATGGGAAGCGCCGGGGACTGAGGGACCGGAGGCGCCCCAGGGGGGGCCACCGACCCAGTTATTCATGGAAACGCTGCGGATGCGGGGAACCGTTTGGCCTTTCATGGGGCCGCTGGTGGCTTTGGCGGTGGTTTTGTCGGCGGGGCACTTGAAGATGCCGACGCTATTGCCGGTGTACGGCCAGAGCTTGCTCTTCTTGGTGTAGGTCTCGTGATCCCAGTTGGAAGGGGCGGTGCGATCGTTCAACGAGAGCCAACTGCCCCCGGTCCAATTCGGGGTGGTTTTGCCGCCGGGTGGCGTCCATTCCGCGGCTCCAATGAGGCGTTCTTCATGCTCGTCAGAGTAGAGGCGCCAGGCGAGAGCGAGTTGCTTGGTGTTGCTGAGGCAGAGAATGCCTTGGGCCTTGGTCTTGGCCTTGGCCAGCGCGGGCAGGAGCATCGAGGCGAGAATCGCGATGATGGCGATCACGACCAGCAGTTCGATCAGCGTGAAGCCCGTCCGCCGCCGGCGCGCTGATCAATGGAGATGATGGGATTTCATGGACTGCAAACGTTAAGGTTATGGGTCTGGCGGGAAGCTTGCAGAATCGAGCCCTTCTTCAAAGTGGGTAATTTAGGGCACAGGCGAACCCCGACATGATAAGGAGGTGGCGTCGGTGGTCCCCGCGAGCGGATCAATCCCCCAGCAGGCGTTTGAGTCGATCCCGGGCATCCGCTTCGCGGGCATTGGCGGCCCCGGGTTTCCAGTCGCGCACGGCGAACTCGAAGAATTCGCAGAAATTGGCCGCGCCCTTTTCGGCCACGGGTTCGGCGCGGCGTTCGCGGCACTGGTGGGCAACGCGAGGTTCGTAATGCACGCAGTTGAGGCAGACGTGGAGATCAGCCCGGCAGCGGTCGCAGGTCTCGCTGCGTCCCGGGGTGCCGCTGAGCGGGTACGGTGTGCCGCATTGGTGGCAATGACGATTGGGCATGGCGAAAGCTCAGCGTCCCGGAAGCAAAAACACAATGGTTTCAGGATTGCGCTCGGCGTGGGACGCGCTTTGCTGGCGGGGATGAAACGCCTGATCGCCCTTTTCCTGCTGTCGCTGGCGGTGGTTCCAGTGGTGTCCGCCGCGGAGTCCAAGACCAATACGCCTGCCGGCGGCAAAGAACGGGTTTTATTCGATGGCGTGTCGTTGAAGGGATGGGGCGTGACGGATTTCGCCGGCAAAGGGGAGGTGAAAGTGGAGAACGGGCTGCTGGTATTGGAGTCCGGTTATATGACCGGGGTTCATTGGACCAACGATCTTCCGAAGACGAACTACGAACTGAGCCTGGAGGCGCGGCGGGTGAGTGGGAACGACTTCTTCTGTGGGCTCACCTTTCCTATCGCCGGCACCAACGTCAGTTTGATCGTGGGGGGCTGGGGGGGCGGATTGGTGGGAATCTCGAGCATCGACGGCATGGATGCCTCCGAGAACGAGACGACGAAGTTCATGAGCTTCGAGAAAGAGCGCTGGTATGCGGTGAAGGTGCGGGTGACCCCGGCTAAACTCGAGGCGTGGTTGGACGACAAGAAGATCGTCGACGTCGCGACGGCGGAGCGCCGATTCAGTCTGAGGTCCGGTCCGATTGAGCAGAGCGTACCGCTGGGAGTGGCCACCTACGAGACCAAGGCACACTTGCGGAACATCAAGGTCAGGGAGTTGGACTAGCCGCCATCCGGAGCATTTCGGCCAGGCGCTCCGTATTCCGGCCCAGCTCGAAGTCGCGCTCCACGCGTTCGCGTCCAAGGCGGGCGCGTTCCCGGGCCGCCTCGGGTTGATCGAGCGTCTGCCGGATTCCTTCGGCAATGGCGCTGGGACTCAGGTCCCGCAGCAGCACGCCCGTTCGTCCATTCTCCAGAATATCGCATGCCGCTCCGGCCGTGCTGGCCACCACAGGGACTTCAAACGCCAACGCTTCCAACAGGACAATGCCAAACGTTTCCAGTCCGCTGGGAAACACGAAGACGTCGGCCTGGTTCCAGCGTTCGAGCCACGCTGGGCTTCCGGCGGAGATGTGGCGATGGATTTGGACGCCCGGGCAGGGTTCGACGGCGGATTGCGTGACGATGTGAAGGTCGCAGTGATGGGAGAGATGGCGGCGGTAGGCTTCGAGCAGCACGGGACCGCCCTTTCTGACGAAATCGCCCCCAAGGAACAGGACTTGAGGCCGCGCGTGGGGAGGTCGTGGGACTCGCCGAAATCGGCTGAGGTCCAACGATGGTGGCAGGATTGCGATGCGTTCGGGGGCGATTCGGTATTCAGCGACGAGCGAATCCCGGACAGGCGCCGACCAGGGAAGCAGTTTGGCGCAGGTGGCGAACAGGTCGCGTTCCAGGGGGAGGATGGGGGCGAGGGTGAACGGGGTGAGCCAGCGCGCGAGAGTGTTGGGGGCGAACCAGCGGCTGCGCTGCAGTTGCTCGAAGGTGGCGTCGAGGCAGACGAAGAGGGGCAGTTTGGTTGCCACGGCGGCCAGATTCAGGGCCACGCTCTGCGTGTTGACGACCACTGCATGGAGGCGGTGGTCGCGCCGTAGCGCGTCGAGTTGTTCGGCGGCGTGAGCGCTGACAATCTTGCGCCAGCGTGCGACGTGGAAATCGAGGCCGAAGCGACGCAACCCGCGGATGGTCAGGTCGGCCCGCCTTGCGAGTTCGGGGGGCAACGGCGTCACGTCGAAGGGGAGCGGCCGAATGCCGAGTTCGGGTCGGCGCCGGAGTTCGTCGACGAAGCGCGGCAGGTACGAGACGTGCCCGAGGGTGTTCTCGTTGACGAAGGCGACGCTGATGGGTCGTTGCGGGGTCATTCCGGCTCCGGGGGATCAGGAGGGGTGGGCGAGGGCATGGAGGACGGGGAGGTACTCGGAGCGAAAGTGGAGGACGCTGTGCGCGGCGGCGGTGGCTCTTGCCGCACGTCCCATATCGGGCAGAAGGTTTCGGTTGCGATGGCACCAGATCAATCGCTCGCGAAGCTTCTGGAGGTCGCCGCACGGCACCACGAAGCCGTTCGTTCCATCCTCGATCCAATCGCTTCCACCGGTGGTGTCGCTGGCGATGACGGGGACTCCGGCCGCCATGGCTTCAGCCACAACGTAGCCGAAGCCGTCGGCGACGGACGGATGGACGACCACATGCGATTTTCCGAAGACCTCGTCGAGTCCCGCGGTCCGAATCGGGACGGGACGCACCTGAATGGAAGGATCGTTGGCGACGTTGTCGCGGAGATAGCGGGCGACTTCGCGGCTGCCCGATCCGCCCCAGAGCACCAGTTCGGCATTGGGCAGTTGGGCGGCGCGAAACGCCTCGATGGCGTGGTGAAACCCTTTCCCGATCTCCAGTCTCCCGATGAAGGTGACCCGGAAGCGATCGGCCCCGAAGCGGGAGACCGGGAATTGCTCGACCTCGACTGGCGGATGAATGGTGATCACCCGTTCAGGTCGGAAGCCGTGCTCCAGGAATGTCCTTCGGGCGTGGTGGGACATGACGCGGATCTTGTGGGCCGCGGCGTATTCGCGTTTTCTGCGGGAGCCTTGGGAGCGGTTGGGACGGAGCGTGGTGCCAAAGGCGGCGCATTCGCGGGCGACGCGGAGGTCGCCTTCGTCGTTATGCACGGTAACGACATCCAGCAGGGAGCGGGCGCCCCGATTGTGCGCCGCGGCCAGGCTGCGTTCGCATTGCCCGGTAAGGCCTTGAAAGAGGTCGCAGGTGGGGAGTTGCCGAGCCACCAGCGTGTCGAAGTGGCGTTCGACGAGATTGGCGTGGATGCCGCGAAATCGGCGCACCAGGGGAAGGGCAAAGAACCGATTGATATGGGTCGGCGGCGGAATGATGTGGGTGCGGAAACCTTCGGCCGGTCCGGCGCAGAAGACCTCGACTTCAAATTCTCCGCGGAGCCCTTCGAGCATGTGGGCGAAGTTGAGTCCGAGACCGCCGTCGCGCGGCACCGCGTTGGCCGAGATGACAAAGCGTTTCATGGGAGAGGATCGGAACGGGAAGCCAGGGGTGTGAAAGAGTTCGGTCCTGTCATGCACCGATAGAGTTCGAGGTATTGCGGAATCAGGGCGTCGGGAGAGAACCGCGCCAGGACGCGTCGACGGGCGACCACACCGAGGTCGGCCCTCCGGTCGGGGTGGCGGGCCAGTTCTTCGAGATGGGTGGCCAGCGCGCCTGGTGCGGTCATGTCGAGGGCGATTCCGGCGTCCCCGATGATCCATCGGGTGACGTCCCAAGTGTGTCCGAGGATCGGCAGTCCGCTGGCCATCGCTTCGAGGAAGACGATGCCGAAAGGTTCGCGTGTCGCTGCGTGGGCATAGACGTCAGCGACCTGGTAAAGTCGGGCGACCTCTCGGCGTGGTAGGTTGCGCAGCAGGCGCACCCGATCCCCAAGGGCGGTGCGCGCGGATTGTTGAAACGCGGCGAAGTCCGAGGCAGCCGCCTGGCCGGCAAGAACGAGGTGCGCGTTGAGCTCCGCCGGCAGTCGGGCGGTTTCACGAACCAGCCAATCGAGCCGCTTGTTGCCGCCGGCAGAGAAGTCGCCGACTCCCATGATCACGAAGGCGTTCGGCGGCAAGGAGAGATCGGGCCGCGCCGCGCGGGGCAGGGCGCGATCTGGCGGCGGCACGAATTCCGCGGGATCCACCATGTGCGGAATGACGAACCAACCTTCGGTACTGACGCCGGCTTCGCGGGCGAGGACGTCACGGTAGTGCGGGGCGAGGACCTGGACGAAGGGTATGCGGCTGCACCAGTGGGGGCCGAGACACATGCCGTCCTTGAAGACGATGGGAATACGGTGCGCGCCTTGGCGGCGGTGGAGTTGCAGGGCGAGGTCAGGGTCGCAGAGATGGACCGCCTGGAAGCCGTGGACGCGGAGGTAGCGACGGAGGGGGAAGAGGAAGGAAAGCTGTTCCAGGAGGTAGCGTCGGGACCACGGCCACCAGCGGCGGAGCAGGGGAAATTCGCGATGGAGATTCGGAAGACGGACGTAGGGACAGGCGGCCTCGGGCTCAGGGCCTCCCCCGATGAGGGTGACACTGGCGCCGGCACGGTGGAGCGCGGCACTGGCGTCGCGCGCCCAGGTTTCGTTGCCGCGGCGGATGTTGCCGAGGCCGGAACAGGCTATGGCGATTCGGGGGCCCATCGGCCAAAGACCCTTTGCACACCGAACCGGAAGAGTCCGAGCCCGATGCGCGGATCGAATCTCAGGGCGTCGCCAAGGACCTTGAGGCGTTGTCCGGGTCCGATTTGGCGGTTGCGGCAAAAAATGTCGCGCCAGACTTTGAAAACCAGTGTTTCGCGCAGCGATCGGCGTTGGTCGGGCGCGGTTTCGAAATGCGCGAGAATGTAGCGTCCGACGCGCAAGGCATCGCGGCTGCCGTAACCCGCACCGCGCACTTTGGCGCGGACGGTTGCGCCGTGCTGGCGCCAGTGATTGAGAGGTTCGGCGATCGCCAGGCAATCAGAGCGCTCGAGCATCCGCACCCAGAACATCCAGTCCCCGGCGAGCCGGAACGTCTCGTCGGCGTACCCGATCTCCGCGGCGGTGGCGCGGCGGAACACCACGGCGCTGGCATTCTGAATCGAGCACCCCAGCAGCATGGAATGGGTGACGAAGCGGTGTCCGGGAATCATGGCGCCGCCCGGCTTGGCGCCGGCGGTGACGATGGGGCGTTCAGAGCGCGGAATGGCGACACCCCGCTCATCGACCCATTGAGATTCACAAACCGCGACCCCGGCACCGGGATGTTCTGAGAGGCCTGCGACGAGGCATTCCAGCAGCCGCGAGTCGGCGAAATCATCCGATTCCGCGATCCACACGAAATCGCCCTTCGCCTCACGAAGTCCACGATTCCATTGGCGAAACACGGTGCCGCTGTTGCGTTCGTTGAAGAGGGTTCGGGCGCGCGGATCCCTGGCGTAGCGGAGGAGGACGTCACGGCTGTCGTCGGTGGAGGCGTCGTCGAGAAGCAGGACCTCGAAATCCTGAAACGTCTGGCCGAACACGCTGTCGAGCCGCTGCGGCAGGAAGCGGGCGTGATTGTAGTTCGGGACGATGACGGTGACGCGCGGCATCGTGGGATCAGCGGGACTCGGGGGGAGCCTGGACGGTGGGCTTGGCGCTGCCGGGTGGGGGCGGCGTCGGCGTGGGCGGGGGTGGGCGGCGACCTGCACGGGCCACGGATCGGAGGGCGCGATAGGTGAGCATGCGCAGTGGCGCCAGCGTCGGGGTTCGAACGCCCTGGAGGTGCTGCAAGAGTTGATCGATGACAGCGCTCGCGGCGGGTTCGCCGCAGAGCGAGAGAATATGGCGCTGGCCGTTGGCGCCGAGACGCGCGGCGCGATCGGCATCTTGCAGGAGTTGGACGACGGCGTCGGCGAAACTGGCCGCCTCATCGGCAACGATCAGATGTTCGCCAGAGACGGCGCGGAGGCCTTGGGCGCCCGCGGAAGTGGTCACCACCGGCAAACCGGCAGAGAGCGCCTCGGTGACTTTACCCTTCATGCCGGCGCCGTAGCGAAGTGGCGCGACCGACACCGCGGCGGCATCGAGATAGGGGCCCGTGTCAGGAACGAACCCCACGATTTGGACGCCGGGTGCGCCATTGAGGGCGGTGATATCGGGCGGCGGTTTGGCGCCCACGACACGAAAAGACGCGTCGGGAATCCGCGCCCGGATACGAGGGAGGATTTCGGTGACGAACCAGTGGACGGCGTCCCGGTTGGGAGGATGCCCAAAACCGCCGACGAAGAGCATCTGGTTCCCGCGATCAAGGTGGGCGCGGGGACGGCTTTCGACGATGTTGGGAAGTCGAAGCACGCGCGCGATGCCTCCTTCGCGGTGCAGCGCGATCTCATCTTCCTCGGTGATGGCGATGACGGTGTGGGCGCCGCGGTAGACAGTGAGTTCCTGAACCTTGCGCTCGGCCACCGAGGTTGGGTCATTGAGGCCCAGGCGTGCAGCGGCTTCCTCCCGCAGAAAATGGACGTCCACGCTGTCGACCACGATCCGGGCCCACGGCTGGATGTTGCGGGCGAGGTGGGTGATGAAGCGCGAGTGCGCCCAAAACTCGGAGTAGATGGCATCGTACCGGTTTCGGGCGAGGCAATCGTGAATGTTGTCGGCTCCCCCGGCGACGACCTGAACATTGATCTTCTCGAGCGCCCGAAGGTGGCGGTGATCCGGTGCGGTGCGAGGTGGAAGCGTTTCGCCTGCCGCAAAATCGACCTGGGCGCGTCGGGCGAGGAGTTTGAGGATGGCGGCAAAACGACGATCCCCCGAGGCCGTGTCCGGACGGGGGATGAGAGGACTGGTGGCGAGGATCCTCACGCTCGCGTGGTTTGAGGTTGGGGGTCGGCGGGTTGCGCCGCTTCCTGGAGGCTGCGCGCCACTTCGGCGAGCAAAGCCGTGCCGTACCGATGGTCGGGTTCGAGGTACATGCCCTCCGCCCACTCATTCCACGCGTTGATAAAGAGGATGCGTTCCTGTGGATGCTTGGAGGACAGGGAGCGGATGAGTCGACGCAGGTGGGCACCGACGATCTCCGGGGTGGCATCCGTCATGATGATGGCCTCCTGTCCGCGCCGCGCCGTGTTGTCCCATCCGACAAAGAGACAGGGAAAATGGGGGTGGGCGGGAACCTTGGAGGCCATGAAGGCGCGGGCTTCCTCGTAGGTATAGACCTTGGCCGGCCGTCCGAGGGTTTTCCTCAGCTTCATGCGCATTCGGCGGTCGAGGCTGGCGGGGGCGTAAGCCCCGGGCAGGGCGCCGAGTTGCGGTTCGTGATGCTCGGTCATGTCGAAGCCCAGCTTGCGCATGTCGGCATCCGGGTTATGGGCATTGATGCCGACCAGGTAGGGTTCGGGAAGGCCGAGCCGCACGATTTCGCTGCGTAGAGTGTCGGTGGTGGCGCGCGCGTCGGGGAGGGCGAAGGGCCGATAGATGAGGAAGAGCGGCCGGCCATGGATACGGAGGTAGCGGGAATCGGCGAAGGCGGCGGCCAGCCAGCGAGCGTGGGCCAGATCGTCGTCATGGGAGTAGCGTTGGTCGGCGAGGATGTCGCGTTTATCGCCCAGCCAACTGCGGCTCCAGGATTCGTTGGCCCATGCGAGGCAGAACGGGAAGTCGGGTCGCCCCGATTGGAGAACCTCCTGGAACGGTCGTTCGAGCAATCGCCGGCCGTGGAACCAGTAGTGCCAATAACAAAATCCCTCGATGCCGTGCTGTCGGGCGAGCGCGGCCTGGGCCTCGCGGACTTCCGGGACACGGAGATCGTAGAAGCCGAGGTCGGAGGGCAAGCGGGGTTGGTAATGGCCAGGGAACAGCGCCTGAGCGCGGGTCACATTGGTCCACTCGGTGAAGCCCTTGCCCCACCACGCGTCGTTCTCCGGGATGGGATGAAACTGAGGCAGGTAAAGGGCGATGAGACGCGCCGGGCCACCCGGGGCGTGAGGCGCATGGCCTGCAGGCGTGGACATCATGGAAGCGCGGCGGTGGAACGGAACGGTCGGGTCCGGTTTATTTGCCCTTCTGGGTCACCTTGCGAGCCCACTCCTGGTTGTCGAGGTACCAGCGGACGGTTTCGCGGATGCCGCGTTCGAAGGTGTAGGCGGGTTTCCAGCCCAGTTCGCGTTCAATCTTGGTGCAATCGATGGCGTACCGGCGGTCGTGGCCGGGGCGGTCCTTAACGTAAGTGATGAGGCTTCGGGAATTGCCACCGAGCGCGGGCTGAAACTCATCAATGAGATCACAGATCAATTCGACGATACGGATGTTGGCCCACTCGTTGCGGCCGCCGATGTTGTAGGTCTCGCCGTCCTTGCCCTTGCTGAGCACCTGCCAGAGGGCTTCGGCGTGGTCGCGAACGAAGAGCCAGTCGCGGATGTTCATGCCATCGCCGTAGACCGGAATGGGCTTCCGCTTCATCGCATTCTGGATGACGACGGGAATGAGCTTCTCGGGAAACTGGTAGGGGCCGTAGTTGTTGGAGCAGTTGGTGATGACGGCGGGGAGTCCGTAGGTGTGATGATAGGCGCGAACCAGCATGTCGCTGGAGGCCTTGCTCGCGGAGTACGGGGAATTGGGCGCGTACGGGGTGGTTTCGAGGAACAGGCCGGTGGCGCCGAGGCTGCCGTAGACTTCGTCGGTGCTGACGTGATGGAACTTGGGCGGCGTCGCGGCGAGGTCGGGGCGGAGTTGGAACGGCGCGGTCAGCCAGGCACCTCGGCACGCCTCGAGCAGATGGAACGTGCCGATGATGTTGGTGTGGATGAAGTCGCCCGGGCCCTCGATGGACCGGTCCACGTGGCTTTCGGCCGCCAGATGCATGACCCGCGTGATGGCATGGTCGCGCACGACCCGCATGACGTCCGACTTTTGGCGGAGATCGACTTTTTCGAAGACGTACTTCGGGTGATTCGCGAGGTCGGAGAGGTTTTCAAGACTGCCGGCGTAGGTGAGGCAATCGAGGTTGACCAACTTGGTGACGGAGGGGTGGTCGATGATATGGCGCAGCACATTGCTGCCGATGAATCCGGCGCCGCCGGTGACGAGGAGGTGCATGTGAAGGATCGGATGGAGTGAGGTGCGAGCGTCGTGATGGTGTTGGGGAGATCGCTATTTCTTTTCGGGAATCCAGCGGCTCAGGGCGTCCTTCAGGGCTTCCTCGACCGGACGGATCTTCACGCCGGTGGAGAGCAGTTTCGAGACGTCCATGACACAATTCGAACGCGGGGTTTTGGCGGCGACTCGATAGAATTCCTCGTCGCTCTCCCAGAAGGTGAATTGGCGTTGGGGTTTGAGCGTCTCGACGATGCGCTGGATCACCTGGCGGGAGGTCACGAAACCCGGGTTGGTGACATTGTAGGTGCCGAACGGGGCGCCAACCTCGCGCAGTTCGACGCAGGCGCGCGCAAAATCGGTGAGGTGCGAGACCGAATTCACATTGTCGTAAACGCGGTCATAACGTTGGAGCTTGGTGAGGTAATTGCGCATGCCGTCGACCTCGTCGAAGGGGATGCGCAGACGCCAGACATAACAGCCCGGGGCCCCGTGGAGGACCTCCTCACCGAGGGCCTTGGTGCCGCTGTAGAAGCTGCACGGCGGCGCACGGAAGCTGAAGTTGGGAGTATCGGTTTCGGTGAAGCCGCGGATTCTGCCGGGCTCGGAATCGACGATGCGGCGGAGATCCGGCCGGGTGAGGTCCTTTTCGACCGCGACCGAACCGTCGGGTTGGACGACTTTCCCCCCGGCGTAGATGCAGCCGCTGCTGACCTGGCCCCACGGGAGGTCGGCAACCTCGCAGGCTTGGGCGATGGTCTGGGGCAAATTCACATTGCCGAGGATCGTGTCGGCCTGGTGAGTTTCGCAGGCGTCGACGTTAGGCTTGCCGGTGTAGCCGGCGCAGTTGACGAGGAAGTCGGGTTTGACCTCGCGCAGGACGCGGAGCAGGGGGGCGAACCGGGTGTAGTCCGCCTGGGAACGGCTGAGGGCGACAACCGTCCCGCCCTTCTGGGAGATGACGCGTTGGAAAGCCTGGCCGACGTAACCGGTGGCTCCGAGGAGGAGGATGCGTGAGTTCATGAAGGGATCGGATCAGCGGGTCTGCAGGCGCCGGTCTTCGGCGACGACCTCCTCGAGATAGGCGCGGTATTCGCATTTCGGGAGGGTGGTGATCAGGGATTCGAGTTGGGAGGCCGTAATAAAGCCACGGCGGAACGCGGCTTCCTCGGGGCATCCGATCTTGACGCCGGTACGGCGTTCGATGGTTTGAACATAGGCACTGGCCTCGTGGAGGCTGGTGCTGGTGCCGGCGTCGAGCCAGGCGAAGCCGCGGCTGAGGCGCAGGACGCGGAGTTGGCCGCGGCGGAGATACTCGAGGTTGACGTCGGTGATCTCCAATTCGCCGCGGGCGCTCGGTTTGAGGGCCTTGGAAATGGCGACGACTTCGTTGTCGTAAAGGTAGAGGCCGGGAACGGCGTAGCTGCTCTTGGGTTGGCGGGGCTTCTCCTCGATGGAAACTGCGCGCCCTTCGGCGTCGAATGCCACCACGCCGTACCGTTCCGGATCGTGAACGTGATAGCCAAAGATGGTGGCGCCGTCGCGGAAGTCGACGAAGGCCTTCTGGAAGACGTCGCCGCCGTAGAAGACGTTGTCGCCCAGAATGAGGGTGACGGCGTCTTTGCCGATGAAGCTGTCGGCGATGAGGAAGGCCTGGGCGATGCCTTCGGGTTTGGCCTGTTCACGATACTCGATGCTCAAGCCGAGGCGGGAACCGTCACCGAGCAACTGGCGGTACCGGGGCAGGTCGTGGGGTGTGGAGATCAGGCAGAACTCCCGGACACCACCCTCGATGAGGGTGGTGAGCGGGTAGTAGACCATCGGCTTGTCGTAAACCGGTTGGAGCTGTTTGCTCGCCACCAGGGTCAGTGGGTAGAGACGAGAACCGGCGCCGCCGGCGAGGATGATGCCTTTCATGTTATTCGGAAACGTTCGGAGATGGGGGCTGGATCCAAAGGAGGGGATTGCCGGTCGTTGAGTCGGGTGAAGTCAGGGGGTCAGGGCGGCAGGTGATCCGTGTTGGGCGGTGCAGAGTCGGTCCATTTCTGCGCGCAACCGTGGCGCCTGCCTTTCGAGGGTATAACGTTCCCGGACCTTGGCGGAAGCGCGGGCCCCCATGCTCCGGCGACGCGTCTCGTCGCGGCGCAATTCCTGGAGGGCGTTGGCGAATCGGTCCACGGAAAGATACGGAACGATGATGCCGGCATCGGCCTCAACGTACTCCGGTGCGCCGCCAGAGTCGGCCCAACAAACCGTCGGGACTCCGAGCCCCCCGGCCTCCAACATCACCAGGGGAAACGGATCTTCGCGCGAAACCATGGCGAACACATCAATGGCCGCAAGGTAGTCCATCGGCTGATTGGTCTCTCCGATGAAGCGGCAATAATCGCTCAAACCGGCTCGGGCCGCGGTGAACCGGTGCTGGGCGTCGGTTCGAGCGTCGCCGCTGCCGACCCAAAGGAAAGCGGCCGCGGTTTGGGAGGACATTTCCCGAAACCTCTGGGCAATGACGGTGAACAGGTCCACGCCTTTCCGCCAATCCGTGGTACCGCAGCCGCCCACGAGAAAGGCATGGTCGGGCAAGCCCATCGAGGCGCGGAGGTCACGGCGCCGTTCCTGAATCTGGTCCTCGGTCCATTGAGGAGGTCGGATGAATTCGTGGAGAACCGTCACCTGATTCTCCGGCACACTGAATTCCTGGGTCAGGGCCCGCCCCACCGCCTGGGAGGCGGCTACGAAGCGACCGATGGAGGGGGTGAGTCGTTTGAGGCGCTCGGCTCCTACCGAGTGTCGGATTAGAAACGAGAGCTCGTGCACGTGCCAAAGCACCGGGACGCCCAACGGGGCCAACCACTCGATCTCGTTCCAGGTGGACACGGTGTTGGCGTAGATCATGTCGGGGCGCCAGGCACGAAGTTCCTGAAATTGACGGCGCGCCTCCCGGGCCGCCCATAAGTCTCGTCCGGCAATGCGGTTCAACCACCGCCGAGCCCGACGCGGGGTCGACGCCGTGCGGGTCCCACCGGGCGTGATTCCGACCGGCCCGAGTTTGGCGTACTCCTCGAGCAGGGCGCCCTCCGATTTGAGCAGGGTGCGGATTTCGGTTCCTCCGGCCTGCGCCAGCCAGCGCTGCAATTCGAGCAGGAGCATCGGGGCCCCGGTGCGTCCTGCGGAATGGCCGAGAAAGACGACGCGCATTAGTTGGGACGGGATGGGGATTGAGCCAGGGAGCGCTGAGCCAGCCAGGGTTCAACGGCATACCACTGATAGCTGGTGGCGAAGCCGGCGACGTGATCAGGAGAATAGAGCCAGCCGAGCAACCGTTCCAACATGCGAACCCCGCGGTCCGCGATCCGTCGCGACTTCGGGGAATGAGCCCCGGCCCGCCAACGTGCCGCGGGCAGCCAACACCATCCGAACCAGCGCCAAAGGGGAACGGGTTGCCGAACGTATTGCGCGTAGACCGAATGGATCTCGCCCAACGTCTGGGCGCGGCCCTTGAAGGATTTGTTGTCCCCCGTGACCCGGTAGATGCTGAGGTCCTGCGGTACGAATTTCCAACGGGCCCCGGCGGCCGAGAATCGGGTCCAAAGCTCCAGGTCCATCGTATAATGGAGATCTTCCCGAATCGGAGGACTCCGATCTAACAGTCGACGACGGAAGAAGCAGCTGGGCTGGACGACGAGGTTCACGGCGGGCAGCCGGTAAAGGGCCCTGGCCGAGAGGGCGGTCGAGGCGTCGGGCCGACTGCCGTCTTCCCAGTGGTACCGGCCGTTGCCGGCGACGACATCGAGGGCAGGATCAGCTGCGAAGGAGCGGCGGACGATGTCGAGGGCTCCGGGAAGCAGGACGTCGTCGCTGCAAAGCCAATTCACCACGTCGGCGGTGCACCGGCTCAGACCTTTGTTGATGGCATCGCTCTGTCCTCGATCCTTCTCGCTGATCCATCCGGTGAGCCAACGTTCGTATCGGCGAATGATGTCGACGCTGCGGTCACGGCTTCCGCCGTCAATGACCCAGATTTCCTCCGGCGGAGGGTCCTGCAGGAGCGCCGATCGGATGGCCTCTTCGAGAAAGAAATCCTGGTTGAAGGAAATGATGACCAACGCGATGGAGGGCGAGCCGGCGGGCGGGATGTTGGAAGGATTCGACGCCGCAGCGTCGATCGTCCATGGCCAACCCTGTCGGCCCTCGGGCGCGGGAAAATCCGGGGAAAGGGCGGGTGTCATGGTTGGGTATCGAGGTCCCGTCGAACGGCTTCAGCCCAGGCCAGGAAGCCCGCAACATCCTGGGTTCGCCACCGACCCGCTTCCGCGCGAAGAAGGTCCGGCGGAAATTCCCACCAGGCTACCTCGCGGAGGCGATCGACGTATTCGGTGGGGAAACGGTATCGAATGACCCGTGCCGGCACGCCGGCGACGATGGCGTAGGCAGGGACATGGTCGACGACGACAGCTTGGGCGCCGACAATGGCGCCGTCGCCGATGGTGAGTCCATTTCGGATCACGGCGCCGGCGCCGATCCAGATATCATGGCCGAGAGACGTGGGTCGAAGTTCGTCGTAGGCGGCATGGTTGCAGAACGTGGTGCCGCATTGGGCGCCGGGCGAAAAGAAGACGGGGGCGGTGCTGATCCACTGGGCGGGGTGATCGCCGCAAGCGGCGACGACATTGGGTCCTATCGAGCAGAACCTGCCGAATTGAACCGGGCCCAGGAGCGACCGTCGGCCGACGTAGCTGTACGAGCCGATGCGTCCGCCCCAGATTTGGACCCCGGACTGCAGGGTGACTTGGGAGTCGATAGCGGTGTCGCCGACCACGATGTCTGATTCCAATCGGACGTGGTCGCCGATCTTCGATCGGGTGATCTGAACGCGTGGGCCGACCAGGCAGCTGGCGCCTAGGGACGAGTTGGAAAGTTGGCTGCCCGGACTGACGACTGTGCCTTCGCCGGTGGTCGACGTTGGGTGTGCGTTTCGGGGTGCGGGGCTGCCGACACCGGCTTTTATGGCCAGTCGTCGCAGGAATCCCTGGAGGGCACTCATGCCGGGAAAAGGGAGGCCAGCGACACGCGGGGAAAGACGTCGAGCATTCCGCCGTCGGTGGCGTTGATGATTTGGATGCCCCTTTTTTCGAGGGCGGTGCGCATGAGGCGATAATCGCGCCATCGGCGATGGTATTCCTGGAACCAGCGCTCGGTGGTAAATGCCTCCAGATGATGCCGGTCGTCCGGGTTGCCTTTGGACTCCTGGTAGAAATGGTTTTCCGTGCGCTTCACGTCGGCGAGGTAATCGTGATCGCAACCGAGCAGGTAAATCTGGTTGCAGCCGAGGTAGACCGCCAACTGGATGGCGCTGTAGATGACGGTGCGGACGAGGAAAGGACGACCGGTGAGGTCCCAGGCGGACTCGGACTCCACACTGGTTTCCGTGAGTTCCTTGGCGCCTGTGTAATTCACGATCCGCAGCGGCCGATTCCACGCCTGGGGATGGGAGTCGAGGCAATCGAGGCAGGAATAGGGATAGGTCGCGTAACCATACAAGACCTCCGTTGATGGATCGTAATTCTCGGTGAGTCCCGAGAAGTAGCGCTTGGGCAGGGTGAAGTCGAAAGGGGGGTGGTTGGGGGCGACGACGTGGTACTTCGGTCGGACCACCTTGGCTTGAGGGTGGAGGAAGAAGAAGCTGACGCCGATGCAGAGTTCGTTGCGCAACGGTTCCAGGTTCTGCCGGCCGAGTGAGGGCCCGGTGGCCAGGATGAAGCAACGCTGTTGGGCGTGCCGGCCGCGAAGTTCGAGATTTGCGCCGGCGCGTTGAATGGCTTCCGCATCCCTCGGGTTCCCCGGAGCGGCTGGTCTCGCGGGCGCGGTGTTGCGTCGATGGTTCCGGAGAGCATTCCGGACGCCTTCGGGCAGGACCCAGTAGGCCAGGCGGCTGGCGAGGCGGTTGGAGTTCGAGGGTTGCGGGGCGGCCATGGATGAGGCGGATTGCGTCCCGATGGGGAATCGAGTCCGGGGCGTGGGGTTCAGGTGGCGGACTTCAACTTGGCACGTTGTTCCCGTTCGACCTCGAGCAGTTCGCTCTTTTTGTAGTCGAGAGCCTTGGACACGTTCTTGAGATCGCGGGTCAGTCGGCGCATGCCGTCGGGCTCCAGACTGGCGGCGTGATCGGTGCCCTTCCAGGTTCGGTCGAGAGTGAAGTGGCGCTCGATCCAGGCCGCGCCGAGCGTCATGGCGGCGACATCGGCGGCGATGCCGAGATGGTGCCCGGAGAAGCCGATGGCTTTGACGCGAGTTCCGTAGGACGAGCGCAGGCGGGTGATTTCAAGAAGGCAGATATCCTCGAAGGCAACCGGATAGCCGGAGGTGCAGCTGTAGAGCACCAGGTCGCGGGCGCGTCCCTTGGATTCGATGAAGGCGACGAGGTCCTCTTCTTCCTTGCGGGTGGTCATGCCGACGGAGATGTGGATCTCGCCGCCGTAATTCTCGCAGAGGTACGACAACAGCTTGCTGTTGGCGTTGGTTGCGGAAGGGATCTTGATGAGGGCGGGATTCAGGGAGGTGATTTCTCGCGCCGAGGTCAGGTCCCAGACGGAAGTGCTGTAAAGCACGTTGTTTTGTTCGCAGCACTCCTTGAGAACGCGGTGTTGTTCGAGATTGAACTCGAGGAACTCGCGGTGCTCGCCGTAGGTGCGACCGTAACTGTTGGCCGGATTGGGGTGGGGTGCGTTGTACTGCTCCGGACTAAGCAGTTCGCGCGGGTGGCGTTTCTGGAATTTGACGACGTCGACCTTACAGAAGTAGGAGGCGACATGGATCATTTCCTTGGCGATCGCGGGGTCGCCCTTGTGGTTGCAGCCGATCTCGGCGATGACTTTAGGAGGGGTCATGGGAAGACGGGGATGTCGGTTTGGATAAAGAATTCCATTCAGGCGGGAATGACAGGTTTGGATTCGAGGCCGAGTGACGGACCAAGGAGACGCTCACAAAGTTCGCGCACCGCACCTTGCCCGCCGGGTCGAGTCAGGACCACGCGGGCGTGACGTCGGACGTCCGGGTGGGCATCCGCGACGGCCACCGGCCATCCGACCAAACGGAGGCAGGGCAAGTCGTTCAGATCGTTGCCAAGATAAAGGGTGCGGCCGAGATCGATGCGATTCTCAGTCGCCCAGTCGGTGAGAGCCTTGGCCTTGTCGTCGATCGCCTGAAGCACGGGCAGGCGCAGCTTCTCGGCCCGCCGCGTGACGACCGGGTTGCGTTCCTTGCTCAGGATCAACATCGGAATGCCGGTTTCACGGAGCCGGGCCAGTCCAAGACCGTCTCCGCGGTGGCAGAGGACTCCTTCCACTCCCTGCTCGGTGACCAGGACCCGGTCGTCGGTCATCACGCCGTCGAAATCGAAGACGACCGCGGCTGGGGGGGCGGGGAGTTGGATGGACTCGGCGATTTGATGGCGCAAGAGGACCTCGGCGACTTCGAGGTCGACCGGGTCGTCAATTTCCCAACGGCGTTCCGCGGGCATTTCGTACAGGGCGGTCTTGCCGAAGAACCGATGGCGAGTCCGAAGGAAGCCCTCGGTTTGCATCACGTAAACGGCGCCGGTCTCGAGAAACTGCGGTTCGCGCTCCTGGCGCAACGGTCGGACCCTGGAATCGTGGTTGATTCCCGTGCCGCCTCCATGGGGCTCCCGGCGCCAGAGAAAATAGTGGAAGGGCACAACCGCCACGGCGGTCTCGGCGCCCTCGCGGGTCAGGGCGTCGATGGTGCCATCAATGTCGGCCCCCGCCGTCAGTGGCGACGTGCACTGGAGAAAGACGATCAGGGCTGGATGGTAGCCTTCGTTCGACGCGAAATGATCGATGACGTGCAGCAGGGCGTCTTCCGACTTGGCGCGGTCGCCGGCGATTGATTCGGGGCGCCAGACCACTTCGGCCCCGCAAGCCTTGGCTTCGGCGGCGATTTCGGCGCCATCCGTGGACACCACGACCCGCAAGCCATGACGGCTGTTTTTGGCGGCGTCGATGGTCCAGGCTAGGATCGATTTGCCGGCGATGCGGCGAAGGTTCTTTCCGGGGATGCCTTTGGAACCGGCGCGCGCTGGGATGATGGCGAGAGGTGGTGCCATGCGAATGTCAGGCATGGGGGGTGGGTTTGAGGATCTGGCAGAGAGTCCTGGACTCATGAGACCGTTGAGCCGCGACAGTCAGGATGCGGTTCCGAAGCGCGGGCCCAGCAGTCAGGATGCGGTCCGTGGCTTCGGTGATACGACGGCATTCCGTGGCGTTCGGAAGGGCGGGAAACTCCAGGCAGGATTCATACTCGAGCACGCGCTGGAGACTCGCCGTTTTGTGAGAGTTCGAACCCAGGAACACGCAGGGCGTGCCTCCGAGGGATGCAAGAATGGAAGGGTGATACCGGCCCGATACGAAGGCGGCGGCTTTGGCCAAGATCGCCGCGCCAATTCGGATAGGGATGCGCACGTGCAGTGCCGGCAATTGAAGACGCTGCGCCACCGTGTGAAGGAATGCATCGCCCTCGCAGGTCGGGACCAGGAGGATGGGCAGGTTGAGCGCCTTCAGCGACCTGGCGAGCTCGGTGTAGGCCGCCGTGGCCGCTGGTGGATCCCATGCTGCAGATGAGCTGCCGCTTAGGCAGAGGTAGGGCTTGCCAAGGTCGAGTTCCGGCAAATCGGTGAACTCTTCGTGTCCGAAGGGTTCAAAGACTCGATGCCCTTGGTTCACTATTCGCGTCCAGAGTGGGGCGTTCGTTGACCAGGTGAACAGCGCATCTGGAACGTACGAGGCATTGCTCGCGCATTGGATGGAATGGAGATACTCGAGCGAATCAGGATCGCGCACGGCAATGGCTGCGCAGCGGGGAAACAATCGTTTTACCTGGGCCAGGGTCGTGGCATTCCGGCCTGTTTTCGGGCAGTCCGACATGATCCCGTTAAGCAGGTAGACCTGTTTTCCCATCTGCAGGGCGACTTCCATGAGGGTGAGGAGGAACAGCGAGCCGCGACGAGGCGGTGAAGTGAAGATGAAATCCCCCTCGCCATTGATGACCAGGCAGTCGGCGGATTGCAGTTCGCGAAAGATCCGGTCGAGCCAGGGATAGAAGTCCTTGAGCGCGAGGAAACGGTCGGCGGAAGCGGACGGATCCGTGTCCACGAAGTCAAAGCGGGTGCCGAGCTTCGACAAGGCCGCCACCAGCCGTCGGCGGATTGGGATGTCGTTCATGCTGGCGAGGGTCCGGGTGAGGCGTCGAGGAACCCACCCGCCGTGGGGCGTCAACCGCCGGGTATCCGCGGCCAGCTCGGTGCCCTGACAGGTTCCGGTCAACGTCCCCACCGATGCGAGAAGGCTTCCGAGAGCCATGCTTGTGGCACGACATCCCCAATTCGCCCGATTGCGATTATCGGCTGCGTAGTAGATCTGCATGGAGGACAAGGGATGCTTCAGAGTTGGCGGACGTGGAGCATGTTGCCGGGGCCGTTGATTGAAACTTGAGCCGCATCCTTCAAATTGAGCAGGTAGTATCGGTTGTCCTCTGGGGCCACGACCACTCCCACGCGGTATTGGCCGGGGCGGATTCCCATGGATTCGATAGGGATGTCGATGGACAGCGATTGATTGGCGGGGATGTCGTACCTGAGGTGGTGATTGGTGGAGATCCACTCTGCCGCCACCTCTTCCACACTCGAAAAGAAGAGTACCCGGATCAGCAGGCGAGAGTATTGCTGCCGAGCATGGCAGCGGAGCGTGACCGTGAGGGGGCCGCGGAATTCGACGGTGTGGTTGGATACGGTGACGGATGCCTCGACGAAGGAGGGGTCGATGTAATTGTCCTGTCGCGAGAGGCGAGATTGGTCCTCCTCATCGTAGAGGCGCAAAGCCTCGTGAACGGAGCCTTGGTAAACCGGTTGCCCCTTGCGCAGGTATAGGGCTCGGGTGCACATGCGGCGCACCTGGTCGGGTTGGTGGCTTACGAAGATGACGGCCGCTCGGTTCATCAGCGAGTTCACCCGCTCGTAGCACTTCATTCGAAACACGAAGTCTCCGACCGCCAACACTTCGTCGAGAATGAGAATGTCCGGATTCAGTGTGCTGGCGACCGCGAATCCGAGGCGGACGTTCATGCCTGAGCTGTAATTCCGAACCGGAGTATCGATGAACTCGCGTAGTTCCGCGAAGTCGATGATCTCCTCAACTTTGGAGTCCACGTCGGTGCGCGAAAGTCCGAGAACGGAACCATTGACATAGATGTTCTCACGTCCCGTGAGGATGGGATTAAAACCCGCCCCGAGGGCGATGAGTGCGCCAATGCGTCCGCGTATCGTGATTTGTCCTCGATCGGGTTTGATCAACCCGTTGAGAAGTCGCAGGAGCGTGGTCTTGCCGGCGCCATTGCGCCCAATCAGAGCGAGACATTCGCCGCGGCGGACATCGAAGTTGACATCCCTGATGGCCCAGAATTCTCCAGAGCGAAGTTGGTCGTGATATGGATTATGACCGACCGCCTCGGCGGTAATGTCCTGGAGGCCGTACCAAAGAGACCTTTTCAGGCTGCGGCAGAATTTCTTCGAGACTCCAGCGGCCGAGACGAGAACCGCGGAATTGTTATTTGTTTGGATGTGCGACATGCCCGTGGGTTCGCTGGTGGTTGTCTCAGCCGCCCATCCGTTCGACCAGGATGGGAATTGCCAGCCGGTATAACAACCACGCGACCAGGAAGGCGGCTAGGGACCCTCCGCTAACCCACCAGAAGCTGGTCCAAAAGCGTTGGCCCTTGCTGGGCGCCAAATCCGCGCCGAATGATTCCTCAATCCACCGGCGATCCAGGTTCATCCTTTGGGTCGCGTTCGGCGAGTCGGCGAGTTTCGCCCGGATATTGGGGGAAACGCCGAGTTGATCGAGCCGATCGGGATCGATCAGTGGCCCCGACGCCAGCGCCTGGTTGAGGGCGGCAACCAGTTTCGCGGCCGTCTCGGCTTTGTCATCGTTCGCGGGTGTTGCGGCGAGATTCGTGCGAGTCTCCTCGGAAAAACGATTCCACAAAAGTTCTGAGGCGGGAATCGATCGGTTGAGGAGTCGTTGGCGAAGTCCGTCCGCCTGTCGCACCTGCCCTACGGAGAAGTACGGCGAACGCGGGTCTCGACCGGTCATCCAGTCGCGGGTGGTGGCCAGAACGGGACTCACTGGATTCCATGCCGCCAGCCAGCCACCCACGCCCGACGTCGGGGGTGGGTAGACGACGGGCGTCAGAAGCATGCCGAAACTGGCGATGACACTGATTCCCCGTCCAACGTCGGAATACAGCATGCCCGCCGGTGTGAGGAGCAGGCCGATCGACATTCCGAGCAGGATCAGGCAGGCGACCCCGAGGGGAAGCCAGGCAAGGTGGCCGTGGAAAGGGACGTCGAGAACCCAAAGCACGGGGAAGAGCAGGAGCAGGCGGATGATGAGATTGCAGGATACCTCGGCCACCCCCGCGAGCAGGAGCGCCTCCTTCGGGAAGTTGATCTTCGCCAGCATCGATCGCGCCGCCGCGGTCTGCTTCAATGGGCTGTTCAGGGCGTCGATGAAAGTCTGCCACAACATGGTCCCCGTCATGACAAAGGCCGGGTAGGGGATGCCTGTGGGACTGATGTTCACGATCTTCTGGCTGTTCAGGAACATCCAGGGCAGGGCGGCCAGGACCGGAGGAACGAAAGCCCAAAAGTAACCAAGGACCGACTGCCGGTACTGCGCTCGGAAATCCCGGGTGAAGAGGCGCCACGCCAGCTCGCGCGACGCGAGCAGATCGCGCCACATGGCCGCGATCATCCGCGTCGGGTGCTCGATGGGTGAAGCCGGAGTGTAAACCACTTCCGGCAGCGATTCCTGCGCGTGATCAGTCATGAGTCTCGATGGAGCGGTGGTCAGCGATGCGGAGTTCGGACGGGTCCTTGGTTTCCCGTCGGCAGGAGCCGACGCGGTCTACAGAAGTTTTTCGGCCAGGGGAAGGAGCTTTAGAAGCGTGCGCTGGAGTTCGATGAGCCGGTTGAGGCGGGCCTGGGTGGATTGGTGGGCCTCGGGGCTGAGGCGGCCGGCCGCGAGATCGGCGGTCAATTGCTCCGAGACTCCCGCCAGGCTCTTCTCCGCTTGGTCCAGTCGAGGCTTCACGAAACTGGTGTAGTTGGCGCGAAGCACTTCCCGAAGGTCGGTGCGCGCCTCGAAATGATCCTTCCGTTCACCCGGCATCCAGGCCTGGCGGATCATGCTCAGCGTCAACAACTGGCGGGTGGCGGTCGACGCGCTGGTCTTGCTCATGGCCAGGGACTCCGCGATGGCATCGAGCGACAGCGGTTTCGGGGACGAAAACAGGATTCCGTAGACCTGTCCGGTCGAACGGGGCAGGCCGAGGCGTTGGAACAGCCGGGCGGCAAGCTCCATTAACTCGAGTTGAGCCGGGCACAACTGTTCGATGGCATTGGACATGGCAGGAAGGGGGTAGGGGTGGATGGATCGGCTCGGCATTCGGTGTCCGGTCAGGTGACGCGTGTCGAGCGACGTCGGGATACGGAACTGGGGTGGTGGCGGTAAGGGGTTTCGGTGGACACACTTCGTCCCGGTCACTTCGCAGACAAAAGGGCCTTGGCGAGCTACTCGGGTTTTTCCGTTTGTACGCGAAAAACTTTACGTAGTGTACGAAAAGTCGAAGCAGTGTCAAATGGGGAACCGAGGGGAGGAGGCGGGCCGGCCGTGGGTATGGGGCTTTCGCCGACCGTAGCCCGTGGCTGGTCCTCTACAAATCAGCTTGGGAGAGCGAACAGTTCCGCTCTCCCAAGTCCAAGTATAACGACATGCTGCAATCGATCGGGGTTCCCCACCCCACACCCGTGGTATCGGGCACGGGCTACTGGAAGTATCGGCAGGTCGCGAACTCCACCTTAGCGGCGGCGGAATCTCCGTCGCCCGGCGGGCGCTTCTGGCGATGTCTGGCTGTTGGCCCCCGAATCGGAAGCACCGATCAGGTCATGCTGTGCAGGCCGACGACATTCCCTTCCGTGTCGCGGATGATGGCAATGAACCCATGTTCGCCGATGGCGAAGCGGGGCCGCTCGACAGCGCCGCCGGCGGCGGCGACTCGGGAGATGACAACGTCGAGTTCTCCTTCGACGTTGAGGTAAATGAGCGTTCCCCCGGGGCCGGGCTTCATTTCCGCCATGAGCGTGATGGAGCCGCCGATCCCGTTGGCCATATCGAAGGGAAACATGGCCATGCGACAGCCCTGGACCGGGACCTCGGTCAGTGCGGTACCGAGAATGGTCTCATAGAAGTGCTTGGCGCGATCGAAGTCGGTGACAGCGAGTTCGAACCAATTGACGGCATTTTTTTTCGAGTTCATGGGGGGAATGCAATGGAGGTGATGAATGAAGTCCTGGTCCCAGGGACCGAAGACGCCCTCACCCTTCCACATCCGAGTGACAACCCTATGTCAGGAGGGTTATCGAGCCGTTGGGACGGCGGGCGACAGGTGATGCCGGGCAATCTCCTGGGCCCGGGCACATACTTGTTCCCTCAGGGAATCCGGAGCGAGGATTTCCACCGCTGTGCCAAAGCTCAGCATCCATCCGGTAAGCCAATCGCATTCTTCCGTGAGGAAAGTCAGGCAGAGCCAGTCGCCGTCCCACGAATCCTCGAGAACCGCGCCGGTCCAGGGGCGTTGGAAGCGGCGGCTGACGGAACGGTGGACCCGCACCGAGACGCGGGTGGTTCGAAAGGCTTCCCGCCAGGATTGGAGGTGATCGATCAGCGAAAATTCGCGATGGCCGCCGAACCGCTCCGGCAGCACGCGAATGCTCAGGATGCGGTCGGTGCGAAAATCCCGGTAGTCTCGGCGCAGACGGCAGAAGGCGATGAGGTGCCAATGGTCGGCATAATAGACCAGTCCGAGCGGTTCGAGTTCCCGCCGTTTTGCAGGCATCTCGCCTCCGGTGGCATAGGTGGCCTCGACCACACAGCGTTGGGCGAGGGCTTGCTGGAGGTGGGTAAGCACTGCGTGCCGGTTCTGCGACTCGGGTGCGTTGCCGATGAGCAGTGCGGTGGACCGTTTCAGGTGATCGATCTGGTCCTGATGGCTGCGGGGCAGTACGGCGCGGATTTTGAGCAGCGCCGAGCGCATTTGCGATTGGAGGGAATAGTCGGTGAGATGCTCGACGAGTTCGCCGCCGAGGAAGAGGGCATTGGCCTCTTCCGGCGTGAACATGACGGGAGGAACCGAGTACCCGTTGAGCAAGGAGTAGCCTACTCCGGCTTCGGCGACCACCGGCACGCCGCCTTCGCTCAGCGCCGCCATGTCGCGATAGACCGTGCGCAGGCTGATTTCAAAGTGGGTGGCG
Source organism: Verrucomicrobiales bacterium (assembly GCA_016795425.1). GTDB lineage: Bacteria > Verrucomicrobiota > Verrucomicrobiia > Limisphaerales > CAIMTB01 > CAIMTB01. Next base: position 73,083 of record JAEUHG010000072.1, on the reverse strand, counting down.
ATATCTTCCGCCGTGATCACGCGGCGGCTTTGCAGCAACAGGATCGTTGCCATCAGGCGGTCGATGCGATTCATAGCCTCGCCGACACGCGTCTCGACAGCGGCCATCCGGTGTTTGCAGGTTGGCGGCGCCCGCTTCCGCCGCAACGCCCCGGCGGCACCTTGCAATGAACTGTGTTCGTTGGATCCAACTCGGCCTCCATGCCTTGCTGTGTGGGGGGACAACCCTGACCGGTGCGGCCGCGGAAGCCAATCGCGACGAAGCCCGGGTCGCCCCCTACGTGCTGCCTGATCCGCTGGTGCGCGCGGACGGATCGCGCGTGACGACCGGAGCGGCCTGGCTGTCGGAACGGCGACCGGAGATCCGCCAGCTTTTCGAACGCCACGTTTATGGCCGGCCTCTGCCGCGGCCTGAATCCCAGCGGTTCCAGGTGGTTTCCGAGGATCGCGAGGCAATGGATGGGCGGGCCGTGCGACGAATCGTTAATCTGGAATTGGGGACGGCACAGGGCATGCCGGTGCTGCGGTTCGCTCTGTTCCTGCCGAAATCGCCGCCGGGTCCGCTGCCGGTCTTTTTTGGCGTTCATGTCTTCGACACCGCGAAGGCATGGCCTGAGGTGGCGGTGGCGCGCCGGGGAGCGTCAACGGAACCGAGTCCAGTCAGCGGGACGGAGAGAAGCATAGGGAGGTCGGTCGCCGACCGCATCCTGTCGCGCGGCTACGGGGTGATCTCGATGGACATCGAGCTCTTGGCGCCTGATTCGGTGACCCACTATGCCAGCGGCGTTTTGAGCCAGATGGGACAGGCCCGTGCCGGGGCGCCGGGTCCGGAAGAGCCGGGAGCCTTGGCAGTCTGGGCGTGGGGATTGAGCCGGATTGTGGACTACCTGGAGCAGACGCCGGAGTTCGATGCGCGGCGGGCGGTGGCGATCGGGCATTCTCGGATGGGGAAGGCGGCGCTGTGGGCAGCGGCCTGTGATGAGCGCATCGCGGCCGTGATCTCCAACAATTCCGGCTGCGGAGGCGCGGCGTTGAGTCGACGGAATTATGGCGAGACCGTGGCGATCATCACGCGGGCATTTCCGCACTGGTTCTGTGGAAACTTCAGCACTTACGCGGGGCGCGAGGAGGCGTTGCCGGTGGACCAGCATGAGCTGCTGGCGCTGATCGCGCCACGGCCCGTTTATGTGGCGAGCGCGGTGGAGGATTGGTGGGCGGATCCGAAGGGCGAATATCTCGCGCTGGTGCATGCCTCGGCCGTCTACGCCCTGTTCGGAAAGCCGGGGCTGTCCGGGACCAACCTGCCGCCCGTCGACACCGCGGTTGGCAGTGAGGTGCGCTATCATCTGCGCGCCGGACAGCATGACCTCACGGATTTCGACTGGGGGCGGTATCTGGATTTTGCGGATGAAGTGCTGCGACCGGGTCGGCCGGGGGTCAATCGGTCCGAGTAAGGATTCGATCACCCGCTCATGGATTCCCCCCGGGCTCGCCAGCGGCCCGGCGAGTCAGTTGTCCTGCGGATGCTTCCTCGGGCGACCGGAGCTCATGTTCCAGCATGGCGAAAGCCGGTCCTGGACCGGACATGGACGAGGCCGTGCCAGGCGGGATGGCGGGCTCAGTCGATAAACACCGTCTCGTTGGCCATGAGCAGGACCTGGGCGAAGCGCTCCCAGGTGTCGAGACGCACCACCGCGGGTTGTGGACCGGAGAACTCGGCTTTGGCATCGGAGACTTGACCGACGCCGGCGCCGTCCGGCGACGCCACCAAGGTGACTCGCGGCGCCCAGCGGAAGCCGTCGGAGTTTTCATCGACGCGGCATTCGACGACAAAATCCAAAGTGTCGCCGCGGGTCACGTCGATGCGTGGAAGGGTGGTGTCGGCCGAAGTCTTGGTGACTTGCCATTGGCCAAGCACGCCATGGCGCGAGCTCACGATGGAACCCTGCACGCCGTCGCCCGCGTCCCCGGAGTGACGAAGGGTTCCCGCGACCGCCACCGTTCCGTCCTGGCGGGCGGTCCAGCGGCGGATGGCGGGTCCATGCTGTCGGCCACCCGGATGGCCGCCCTCGGCATTGAGCAGGATCCAGCCGAGAGTGGGATCGGGCAATTGGGGACCGCCTTGCCAGGTATTGGCAGTGAAGTGGGGAAGCGGTCGGAAATCGAGGACCCGCTGGGACGTTGGATCGAGTTGGCCGAACCCGTATTGCCACACGGGCGGCTCGGCCGGCTCTTCGTTCCTTTGGTTCTGACGTTCGAGGAAACGTTGCGCCAATGCGATTTCGTCGGGTTCCGGTGTTCGCTGGAGAACGATTTCGTAAAGCCGGGTGACGCGGGTGGCAGGATCGGCGATGCGGGTCAGTTCAGGCCGGCGGGCGAGTCGCCTGGCTTGGTCGATGGCGAACGGGCTGTTCATGAAGAACAGAGCCTGCTGCGGGACTGTGGTTTGGAACCGCTGGGCGCTGCTGGTGTCCGGAGTGGCGAAGTCGAAGGTCCGAAAGATTCCCGGAAGATTCTGGCGTTCGACAAAGCCGTAGACGGTGCGACGCGGCATATAATCGCGGGTGGTGATTTCGACGGAATGTCCCCCCATGGTGAGGTCCAGACCGGTGCCGGCCTGTAGCAGCGTGTCGCGAGCGGATTCGAAGTCGAGACGTCGGCGTGACTGTCGGGCGAGAAGTCGGTTGTCGGGATCCTGGGTTTCGAGCTCGGGTCGCAGATCGCTGGCCTGCTGCCAGGTGGCGGAGAGCAGGATGAGGCGGTGCAGACTTTTGACCGACCAACCGCTGCTGATGAACTGGCTGGCGAGCCAGTCGAGAAGTTCGGGGTGAGTTGGGGGTTCGGAGCGCAGGCCAAAGTCACCGGGAGTCCGCACCAGGCCAGCCCCGAAATGCTGGAGCCAGACGCGATTCACGGCGACCCGGGCCGTCAGCGGATTGGCGGGACTGGCGATCGCACGCGCGAGTTCCAGCCGGCCGCTGCCTTGAGCGAACGGCTTGCGGTCGGGGCCTGACAGCATTCCCAGAAACTGGCGCGGCACCTGGGCACCACGGTTGCCGGGATTCCCGCGCTTGAAGACGACGGGTTCGACGGGCTGCGTGTTATCGGCGAGCGCCATGGCTCGCGGCGGGGCCCCGGGGTGAGTGGCCTGGAGTTCCTCAACCGCCCTTTGCAGTGCGCGTTTGCGCTGACCTTCGGGCACGTCGAACAAGCGGTAAATCTCCTCGGGCGACAAGTCGATTGGAGTCCCTTGGGCATCGAGAAATGCCCGCGCCGAACCTTGGCTGGTCTCCAACGCCTCGGCGAAGAGCCGATTGTAGCGATCGGCGACGTCCTTCAACGACGCCGGTGCCGCGCCGGAGAAGGCCTTGGACACGGCGGCATCACGGGACCCATCGGTATTGGCGGCGACGGCCTGCGCCAGGGTTCCAGCCTGGGACGGGAAGTCCTCCTCTTTGAGGGCTGCGAAGTCGTGCCAGGCCGAGAAAAGAGGCGCGGGGAGCAGGTTGGTTTTTTCCAGTGCCCCGACCCACTTCCCGACGACGTTGGGGCTCAATTGGCGACTGCGGGCGAGCTCCTCGCGTTTTCCGGCGTCCGCGAGTTTCGCGGCATCGAAGGCGGCGAGCAGGTGATCGCCAATGGTGCGTCGGAGCTTGAGTCGGTGGGCTTCGACCTTGGATCGGACAAAATCGTCGCGTTCTTTCTCGCGCCGCGCCAGTTCCCGTTGGAATTCCTCGTAGCGAATGCGGTCGGGGATGGTTCCGAGCAGCGGTTTTTCACTGGGTTCATGGGATGAGGCGAACACGCCGTACAACGAATAGTAATCCGCCGCCGGAACCGGGTCGTACTTATGGTCATGGCACCGGGCGCAGGTGACGGTCAGGGCCATGGTGCCGCGCGTCAGCACATCGATGCGGTCGTCGATGATGTCGTGGGGATTGTTGAGGAAGCGTCGACCGAGCGTCAGGAAGCCCATCGCGGCCAGGGCGGAGCGATCATCTCCATCGACCACTTGGTCGGCGGCGATCTGTTCGATCAGGAATTGATCGTAGGGTTTGTCGTCGTTGAAGGCTCGTATGACGTAGTCGCGGTAGGTGTAGGCATAGGGATATCGCCGTTCTTCTTCGAACACATAGCCCTTGGTATCGGCGTAACGGGCGACATCCAGCCAATGGCGTGCCCAACGTTCGCCATAGCGCGGGGAGGCGAGCCATCGATCGATCAGGCGGGCGAACGCTTCGGGGCTGGGATTGGTTTCAAAGGCCGAGACCTCCTCGGCGGTGGGAGGAAGTCCGGTGAGCACCGCCGCGGCGCGTCGCACCAGGGTTCGGGCATCGGCACGGGGAGAGGGTTGGAGGCCCTTGGATTCGAGGGAGGCGAGGACGAAGCGGTCGACCCCATTGGCAATCCAGGACTCGTCGCGGACGCGAGGAGGTGGGGGTTCGGAGATGGGCTGAAAAGCCCAGTGCTGGCGAGCGGCTTCGGCGGGATCGGGAAGTTTGGCGCCGCCCGTGCGAGGATCCGGCGCGCCCATGCGAATCCAGATCTCGAGCTTGGCAATCTGATCGTCCGCGAGCTTCTTCTTCGGCGGCATGGCCAAGTCTTCGTGCGTGTGGCGCACGGCCTGAATCAACGGGCTCGCATCCGGATGGCCTGGGATGATCGCGGGTTTTCCGCTGGATCCGCCACGTTCCCAGCCGGCTCGAACATCCAGTCGCAGGTCGCCTTTGATTTTGTCGGCTTCCGCGCTGTGGCAGGAGTAGCAGTGATCCACCAGGAGCGGGCGGATGTTGGCCTCGAAGTATTCGAGTGATGCGGCGGTGTCGGGGAGGGGTGTCGCCAGCGCGAGGGCGGTGGAGAGGAACAGCAAGGCCGGCAACAGGAGGGGTGTACGGGCGATGTGGGGCGTACGTCGCATGAGAGCGGTTCGGGGAGCTGGTCAGATCATGTCGTAGGTCCAGGGGCGGCGCTGTTCGCGAGCCAGCCAGTGGTTGGCTTCGCGATCGCCGACGAAGCGTTCGCGGGCGGGGTCCCAACGCAATGGCCGGCCCAGACGAAGGGCGAGCACTCCGAGGTGGCACAAGGTGGCGGAACGATGCCCGACTTCGGCATGACAAATGGGCTGCCGACGCGATCGGACGCAGTCGAAAAAATTCGCCATGTGATCGTCGCTGGTTTCGACGCGTTGGGCTGTGGACGGCAGGGCGGATTCGAGGATGTCCGGGTCGCTGGCCTGGATATTGCCGCGCGTGACCCAGAGCCAGGCATTGGAACCGATGAATTTGATCCCGTGCCGTTGGCCATCAGGTTTGGCCACGCCCCCGAAGATCGTATCCGCGGTGGTACTGCGGGTCACCTGGGTGACGCCGTTCGCATAGGTGTAGGTGACCTCGTATTCACTCAGGGCGGTGTACCCGCCCGGGACTGTATCGGTGAGGGCTTTGGCTTCGACACGGGTGGGTCCGCTGGGATCGAGACCGAGGGCCCAGAGGGCGATGTCGTTGTGGTGCGCGCCCCAGTCGGTCTGGGTTCCGCCGGAATAATCCCACCAATAGCGGAAGGTGGTGTGACAACGTTCCTTGACGTACGGGGTGTCAGGGGTTTGGCCCTGCCAAAAATCCCAGTTCAGGCCGTCGGGAGCCGGTGAGGAGGCAAACGGACCGCCGCGCAGGCCGGCCGGCAGCCAGACTTCAATGCGTTGGAGCTGGCCGAGACGCCCATTGCGTACGAGGTCGCAGGCCAGGCGGAAATTGCGGTCGCTGCGTTGCTGGCTGCCCGTTTGGAGCACGCGCCGGTATTTCGCCGCCGCCTTCACCAGGCGCTTGCCTTCGTCGATGGTCAGTGTCAGGGGCTTCTCGCAGTAGACGTCCTTGCCGGATTGCATCGCCGCCAGTGAGACCAGGGTATGCCAATGGTCGACGGTCGCGCAGATTACCGCATGGATATCGTCCCGCTCCATGACCTCGCGAAAATCGGAGTAGGCCTTGGCGTTCGGATGTTCCTGCCGGGCCTTGGCGAGATTGTTGGCATCCACGTCGCAAAGGGCGACCACCTGGCCGAAGCGTGCCGCGTTCTTGATGTCCCCACGGCCCATGCCGCCGCATCCGACCAACGCGATCGCCGGCCGATCGTTGGGCCCCAGTTTTGCCTTCGGTGCCGTTGCCCCTTCGCTTTCGGCGACGAACCATCGGGGCAGCAACGCGGCTGCCGCGAGGCCGGAAGAGGTCTTCAGGAAACCACGGCGCGAAGTGGAGGTGGGTTGCATGTCGACGACCGGATAATAGCCCGGGTTTGCGGGTCGTCAGCAAGCGCGCCGAACAGCCCTCAGAAAAGGGTGTAGATGAAGGGTGCGGCCCCGGTTCCGGCCAGCAGCACCAGGATCCCAAACAGCAGGAGGACGATGGCGATCGGCAGCAGCCACCACTTCTTGTTGTCGCGCAGAAAGCCCCACGCCTCGCTCAGGATCCCTCGTCGTGAATGCTGGCGGGCGATCTTCTCGAACGCCTTGGGCGGGTTTTCGCTCATCCGTGGTGTGGTCGGGTTATTCAGTACTGGCGCAAGTAGCTGGCCGGGTCCCGGGTCTGCGGTTTGCGTTCCCAATAGGAGACACCCGCGGCGCGGCGCTGCCGAACCATGGCGTCACGGCCCTTCGCCCGCAATCCCAGCCCAACCGCCAGGAACACAACGTAGAAGACGACGGCCAGGACCACCTGGGAGACGACGAAGCCGATGGGAAACGCCACGAGCATCGCCACGGTGAACGGCCAGCGGACCAGGCCGGGGCGCAGCGTGCCGAGCAGGCCGATGGCCAAAACGGCCCCACCGATCGCGAGCATCCAGGGACGGTGTGTGGGGAGGCCACCCGCGCGCACGGTCGCGACCAGGAACAGCAGCAGCGGGATGGCGGCCAGTAGACCTGCAAACTGACGCAGCACCCGTCGGGTGGGAGGTTGAACGACATCCGACCAAGTCATGGTTCAATCGGGTTGGAACCGGTCGAGGTGTCCTTCTTTGGCAGTGGCGAGGGCCTTGGCCGGCATGCGTTCCTTGAACAATAGGTGGTTCTCGATGGCCAGCACGTCCATTTCAGTGGCCAGGAAGCAGCGGCAGGCGTCGGCAGGGGTGCAGACGATCGGTTCGCCGCGGACATTAAAACTGGTGTTGACCAGGACGGGGCTGCCGGTGAGGGCCTCGAAAGCGCGCAGCAGTCGGCACAATCGGCCGTGGCGGGACTCATCGACGGTCTGGATGCGGGCGCTGTAGTCGACGTGCGTGATGGCGGGGAATGTGGATCGAACCACATTGACCCGTTGCCGAAGATCGGGGTCGAGTTCCATGCGCCGAGCCTCGTCGTCGGAGAGATTGCGGCGGTGGGTTTCGCGGACGGGAGCCACGAGCAGCATGTAGGGGCTTTCGTGGCGTTCGGAGAGGTCGAAGATTTGGGAAGCGCGTTCGCGGAGCACGATGGGAGCGAAGGGGCGGAAGCTCTCGCGGAACTTGATCTTCAGGTTCATGGTGGCCTGAAGGCCGGGTTGGCGGGCGTCGCCCAGAATGCTGCGGGCGCCGAGGGCGCGCGGACCGAACTCCATACGCCCCTGGAACCAGCCGACGATCCGGCCCTCGGCGAGGCACCGGGAGACCCGGTCCAGAAGCACGGACTCGTCGTTGCAGGTATCGAACGGCAGCCCGAGGTGTTTCAGGACGGCGGCGACGTCCTCGTTGGCGAAGGACGGACCGAGCAGGCTTCCTTGTTGGGCATCGGTGGCGGGGGAGGACAGGGCGCGTGGGTTTTCAAGGAGTTGGTAATGCGCAAACAGGGCGGCGCCAAGGGCGCCCCCGGCGTCGCCGGCCGCCGGTTGGATCCAGATATCCTCGAAAGGCCCTTCGCGGAGCAGTCGTCCGTTGGCGACACAGTTGAGAGCGACGCCTCCGGCCATGACGAGGTGACGTTCGCCGGTTTCGCGGTGGACCGTTCGACCGATGCGGAGAATGGCCTCCTCGGTCACCGACTGAATACTGGCGGCGAGGTCCATGTGGCGCTGTTCCAGGAGCGATTCGGGTGCGCGAGGAGGGCCGCCGAAGAGTTCATGGAAACGCGAGCTCGTCATGGTGAGCCCGGCGCAGTAATCGAAATAATCCTGGTTGAGCCAGAAACTGCCGTCGTCCCGGAGGTCGAGGAGTTCATCGAGAATCGTCTGACGGAAGATGGGGCGGCCATAGGGCGCCAGGCCCATGAGTTTGTATTCACCGCTATTCACTTTGAATCCGCAATAATAGGTGAATGCGGAATAAAGAAGCCCCAGTGAATGAGGAAACTGCAGGTGCTGCCGCAGCTCGAGACGATTCCCATGTCCGGTGCCCCAGGCCGTGGTGGTCCATTCCCCGACGCCGTCGAGCGTCAGTATCGCCGCCGAAGCGAACGGACTGGGAAAGAAGGCGCTGGCCGCGTGGCTTTCGTGGTGGTCGGTAAAGACCAAGGCGGCGCGATCGGCGCCCGGGACCCCATCCCGGATCCGTCGGCGCAGGTGAAGTTTGTCCTTCATCCAGGCCGGGAGGGCGAGGCGGAAGCTGGCGAAGCCTCGGGGCACGTGGGCGAGGTAGGTCTCCAACAGGCGATCGAACTTGGCCAGGGGCTTCTCGTAGAAGACCACATAATCAAGATCGGAGGCGGGGAACCGGCCTTCACGCAGGCAGTATTCCACCGCCTGGATGGGAAAATCCGCATCCTGTTTGCGGCGGGTAAAGCGTTCCTCCTGCGCGGCGGCCACAATCCTGCCATCCACCACCAGGGCCGCGGCGCTGTCGTGATAAAACGCCGAGATGCCGAGGATCCGCGCCATGGTTCAACGATTTCAGGCCTTCACCAGTTCGGGCAGGCGCAGGTAGGCGGCCCAGCTGGAGGCGCGTTGTCGATCCGCCGCCGCTCGGGATTCGCGCCCCAGTTCTTGGGAGTTTTCCCAGCCATGGTCCATGCGCTCGCGCAGTGTCCGCGCGGCGTTGGGTTGATCCAGGCGAACCACGGTGCAGGCCCTCCCAAACTGCGCGGCGAGTCCGTCGAACTTGTCTTGGTAGTAGGCCGACTTGGCCAGACCGATGGCAGGCACGCCCTGGGAGAGCGCAAAAACCGCGGCGTGGTAGCTACCGGTCACCACGAGACGACAACGTCCCACCCGCCGGATGACGGCCACCGGATCGTGGGGACATTCGTCGGTATCGAGTGGCGCGTCGGCGGAAAGGATCTTCCGAACCGAAGCCGCATCGCCATGGGTTGCGTCGCAGTCGATGGGACAAGGGAGAATCCTGGTTTTTCGATCGCGCGCGAACTGATCGACCGCAGTGGCGGCGTCCTGCCAGATCTCGGAATTGGTCGCGGCGTAACGGGCGAGGCGGATGTTGAATCCGACGAGATCTCCCGGGTTTTCGGCCGGCAACTGGGTATCCTGGACGAGCTCGATGGCATCGTCGCCGGTCACTTCGATTCGGGGATCGGTACAATGGAGTTCGCGAAGCAGATCGGGACCGCGCAGGCCTTCGCGCAAGGTGATGTATTTCGCGCGCCGGAGAACCTCCCCGACGCGAGCCTTGAGCGTGGGTTGGGTGAGGGGACCGAGGCCTTGGCCGAGCAGGACGACTGGCTTTCCCAGATGTTGCGCGGTTTCGAGCAGGCCGAGAATGCGCAGGACATAACCTTCAAAAGCGTCCGTGAGATAACCCCCACCCGCGGCCACCACGAGGTCGGCATCGCGCAGTGCTTGGATGGTGTTGTTGGCGGCCTCCGCCATCACGGCATCGCGCAGATGTCGGCGGGCCCTGAGTCGCAGGCTGGCGATCGGGTAGTGGCGAAAGAAGGAATCTTCGAGGGCGGCGGCCGGCGGGAGGAGACGGGTCAGCGCACTGGGCAGCCAACGCCGCCAGTAGAGGAGTTGATTGGCCGATTCGAGCAGCGGCTCCGCTTGCGGGCAGAAGCGGCGAAAATCGTCGGGTCGATGCGACGTGCAACGGATGCGGGCTTCGGGAAAGACGCGGGAAAGGCGGCGGACCGCCACCATGACCATGGCAAGATCGCCAAGGTTCAGCAGCGTCTGTCCGCCCCAGTCAACGACCACATTGCGCACCGGCACGCGCCCACGCTAGCTGAACGCGCTGTCGCAGTCGACGAACTGGAAATGGAGATCTTTGAGCGATCGCGCCAGCGGACTCGTCGCCGAGGCGGGATGCGCGAGGTAGGGTCGTTGATAGAGACACGCGAGCGCCTTGAAGAAGGCGGAGGATTCCAGCAGTTGCCAGGCGGCCGCCGGGAGCAGGACGTCGTCGATGCCGCCAATCTGAACAATCCGAGCCCATTGCCAGGCCAGGAGATTGGCGAGGAGTTCCGGAGAGTCCATTTGGTGATCCAGCATCGTCCAGCGCGCGCCCTCCTTCGTCTTTTGATAGGAAGCCAATCCGAATCCGCGCACGCGCCCTCCCGGGGCTATCAGTTCGATGCGCTCATAACGGAAGACTTCCCGACGGTCGCCGAAATAGAACGCCGGAGCCACGGCTGGTGCATCGTCGCGAACCCAGGGATGCGACAACATCCAATTGATCACCGTGGCGTCGCGATCGAATCGGGGAATGCCGGCGTTGCCCAGCTGCGATCCATCGGGAAGGTCAGCCACTTGGAGCATGGGCCTTGATTCAAGGGGTGTCGTGATGCGGGAGGCGACGAGTCGGGCGACCCGCCGCGCACACCAGCCGCGCATATCGCCCACGTTGGCTAGCGCAGCGATGCGGGTTCGGCGTCCCAGGTGCGCTTTGCGCAGGTGCACGACCGCATGGGAAACCGGTCCGGCTTCCTGAAATCCGAGGCGTTTCAAGGTTCGGGCCACGCCTTCCGAATACGCCGTGCTGATGAGATCGGCGCCTTCCTTTTGAATGGCCTGAACAAGCCGAGCAAAGACTCCGCGATTGCGCATCTCGGGGACCACGAAGCCACCGCAGAACCAGAACACGCGCGCCACGCCATCCTGGAGACGCAGAGCACCGGGAAAGACCTGCTGGAATCCGACACAGCGCGTTCCCTCGAGCGCGAGGACCACCGCAAGGTCTTCGGGCTGGGCGTGCGGATTGTTGGCCAGCGAACGGGCCCGTTCCGGGGTGATCGGAGCGGTCGAACCCGGGTCGGGTTGGCGGAAGAAGTCGCGGGTGAACGCCTCGATCTCCCCAACGCGGACAGCCTGGACGGCGATGTCCGGAGCAGGCGTTGCCTCGGAGGGGCCTCCTGAACTCACGACCATAGGCGGCGGGAGACGACGCGGGGGCGGCCTCGAATGGCATTGACCAGGAGGTCGCAACCCATGGCGGATTGAAGGGCGAACCGGGCGCCCAGTTGGGGGGAAAACCGGGCGGGGTCCTCGTAGAAGTTGCGTCGCGCCAGGCAGCGGAGATCGGCGACATTCTCCTGGAAGACATTGCCGCTGAGGGTGGTGGTGGCGGTCTCGAACCCGATTTCTTCGGCCAAGGCGATCTCGCGCTGGCCGAGGTGTCCGAACGGGTAGGCGAAGTGGCGAACCGGAACCCCGAGGCGCGCCTCGAGTTGATCGCGGCCTTCACGCATCTCGTGGCGCGCCTGATCGATGGAAAGCCGGGGCAGCGAAGGGTGGGAGCAAGTGTGGGCGCCGACGGTCACCAACGGGTCTTTGGCCAGTTCGGCGGCCTGCTCCCAAGTCATGGCGATCCGTGCCATTTCGGAGGCGGCATCGGTCGCGTACCGTCGATAGAGGTCCGCGATGGTGGCGGTGGCCCGTTCGTCGGCTCCTAGAAGGACCGACCACAGTTCGGTGTAGGTGGCGGCCTTTTCGGCCCAGGTGTGGCAGGAGAAGCGCTGTTCGCCGAAGCCGGGTATGGTCACCGAGATGGCGTCGTTTTCGTGGATCAGGCGATCGATCGAGGCCCACCAGGGATCGACGGTCCGATCGAGAAACCCGGTACAGACATAGACGGTGAGCGGAGCCTGGAATTTTCGGAAGACCGGCAATGCCAGCGTGAGATTATCCAGGTAGCCATCATCGAAGGTGAACACCGCAAACGGACGCTGTCCGGGTTTGGGGCCCCCGGTAAGCCGTTGGCGGAGTTCATCGAGGCTGACGATGTCCCATCCGGCCCCCCGGAGCGCCGCGAGCATGTTCTCGAGGGTGCCAGTAGTGGCGAACATGGGGGCGAGAGGAGTGTCCTCGTTGCGGCAGACTCGGTGCAGGACGAAGATGACGCCGGCGCCGCCACACCATGGCCGGAGGATGCGCATGACACCGAGACGGGTCAGCCAGTCGAAGATGCTGGGCTGCTTCAGGTTGCCTTTGAAATAGGATTGAATTCGCGTCATGGCTTGAACCTGTCGCGTGCCACCGCCAGTTTCTCCGCGATGGGATTGGAATCCATGGGGGTCAGCGTCGTCATTTGCTGTCACAATAGCGCGTCGCGTCTGCCCGCGACGCTGCGCCACCTCGCCGCCCAGCATGTCCCGAATGGCATCCCGTGGGAAGTCGTCGTGGTGGACAATGCCTCGACCGACAACACCCGGGAGGTGGCGCTGGCGGAATGGCCGGCCGGGGCGCCCGCCCGGCTGCGGGTGGTTTCGGAGCCGCGGCCGGGACTTCGACTGGCGCGGGAACGCGGCCAGGCCGAGTCCTGCTGGCCGATCATCAGCTTCATCGACGACGACAACTGGGTGTCGCCGGACTGGGTGCGATTGGTTTCGGAGATTATGACCGAACGGCCGAGGGTCGGGGCGTGTGGCGGTTGGAATGAGGCGGTGTGCGAAGTCCCGCCACCCGCGTGGTTCGAGGCCAACGACCATTGTTACGCCGTGGGTCCCCAGGCGGAGCCGGGCAAGGAAGGTGGAGGCCGGGTGCGTCGGCTCTGGGGGGCCGGTCTGAATATCCGCCGCGCGGCCTGGGAGGGGCTGGTGAACCATGGTTTTCGGCCCTTGCTCATGGATCGCGAGGGCAAGCGATTGACGGCGGGTGGCGACTCGGAACTGTGTCATGCCCTCCAATTGGCGGGTTGGGAGCTGTGGTACGACCCCCGCCTGCGCTTGAAGCATTTCATACCGGCGGGACGTTTGCGGTGGTCGTACTTGCGCGGATTGGTCCGCGGCTTCGGCGCCACCTTGACGGATCCCTATTGGTTTGAAGTGGACGATCGACTGCGTGCCTTGCCGGAATGGCGCCGATCCTGGTGGATGCTCATCGCACGTGAGATACGAGCCTTGCCCCACTGGTTGCCGGGATGGTGGCGCGGTCTTGGAGGGAAGGGAGAGGGCGATCCGGCGGTTTTGGTGGCGGAACGCACCATCGGCCGCTGGTCCGCGCTCCTGCGAGCCATGGGCCGGTTCGACGAGCGCTGTCGAACCGTGCGGCAGGCGGCGTGGCGTCAATCGGGTCCGCGACCCGACGCCGGCTGACCTCCCGAGACGAGCGCTGACAACTCCCAAGCTCGTGGGTCCTGGTCCTGCCGGGCGGGTTATGCGTCGATCAGCAGTAGCAAAAACCCTGGGGAGGATTAGGGCTGGGGCGAGGAAAGTCGTGGCGACGACAAGGAATGCAAAGAAAATGCCAATCCGCGAGTAGAGCAGCGGCGGGCGATGATTAACAACCATCGCCGCATGCACAAACTGCACTCATGGAAAGGCATCGAACCGGTCATCTATACCGCCGTGACCGCGGGTGCCCTCGGGCTCTTTGGAACCACCGGAAATCTTCAGGCGAGCGACGACTGGAAGACGGATACTATTTCGCCGGTCACCAATCCGGTATTCTTCGAAGATCCGCAGGTCAACAGCGAGATTCGGCCGATCTTTGCCTATCACAACATCGACAATGACTTCCTCACGCAGGGCGGCGCGGCCCAGTTGTACGCGGTGCAGTTGCGGTGGGCAGTGACCGAACGCTTCGCGATCATCGCGACCAAGGACGGTTACATCAACTTCGACCCCGACGCCGGGTTGCCGAAGACCGGTGGCTGGGCGGATCTCGCGGCTGGATTCAAGTACGCGTTGGTGGACGACAAGGAAGTGGAATTCATTCTGACGCCCGGTCTGACGTTCGAGTTGCCGACGGGCAACACCCGCGTCTTCCAGGGCAACGGCGACGGGACCTGGAATCCGTTCCTCTCGGCGGGGAAAGGGTTTGGCAAACTCCACATCCTGGCGAACTTCGGTGGGATCATTCCCAACAATTTCGCCGAGGAGACGGCGCAGATCCACTACAGCGCGCAGGTCGACTACAAGGTTCACCAGTATTTCATCCCGTTCGTCGCCATTAACGCGTTCACGGTGGTGAGCGAAGGCACCGCGTTGCCTCTGGATGTCGAAGGATTCGATCTTTTCAACTTCGGTTCATCGGAGGCCAATGGGTTCACCCAAGCGGTGACGGGTGTGGGATTCCGTTCGCGGCTGCTGGAAAGTCTTGATCTCGGATTCGCCTATGAGTTTCCGATCACCAGTCCGCGTGGCCTGTTCGGTGACCGGTTCACGGTCGACCTGATCTGGCGCTTCTGAGCACCGTCAGTTCGAAGACGTTTTGGCCCCAGGGCCGCGCCAGTTCGCACCCCAACTGGCGCGGCCTTTCTTGTTTTCAGGCACCTCCCTGTCGCGCTGCGACAGGGCAGTCCCACCTTGGTTGATGGCCCCATTTCGCCAGGTCATACTCAGCTTCGTCGTGGCTTCCTATGAACCGAACCATTGTCTTCGCCCTGGTCGGTCTGGTGACACTCGGTGGTATGGATCCGTCAGGAAGCCGAAGCCGCGCCGCGGCCGGCTGGGAAGAGCGGGTTGCGGCGCCGCCCGGGGACGCGCGGATCTTGAAGATCATCCACCCGTGGCCGGGAACGCCGGAGGCGCAGGACCAGTTGATTCAGCATTTGAAAGGACAGGGGTTCGGAGGAGTGGTCTGCAACGTCTCCTTTGACGACTACCTTCGCAACGAGACCCACTGGCAGTCGTTCGTTCGCGCGGTGCATGCCGCCAGGCAGGCAGGCTTCGCGCTCTGGCTCTATGACGAACGCGGTTATCCCTCGGGCAATGCCGGTGGACGGACTCTCGAAGGGCATCCGGAATGGGAGGCCCGCGGCCTGCTCGCGGCCGAGACCGCGGTGACCGGCGGTGCGGTGGCAAAACTGGAATTGCCTCCGGGCGACCCGGTGCTGGTGCGCGCCTATCCCGAGGCGGCCGGGCGCCTGGACCTTGGCCGAGACGTGGATCTGATCTCGGCCGTGAAGGATCGGCGGATCGAATGGGTGGCACCCTCGGGTTCATGGAAGGTGTGGGCGATCACCGAGAGCCGGCTCTACGAGGGCACCCACGCCGATGGCAATCTCCACGAGAAGATGCCTTATCCGAACCTGTTGCTGGCGGAACCCACGGCGCGGTTCGTGGACCTCACCTATGGTGGGTATGCCAAGCACTTGGGTGAGAATCTCGGCCGCTTCTTCGAGGCGACGTTCACCGATGAACCGTCGTTGATGAGCCTGTTTCTCAAACCCATGCCCTATCGGCCGCTTCCGTGGGCAGCGGTTCTGCCGGCTGAGTTTCGCCAACGTCGGGGCTACGACTTGGAACGGGCGCACCTGGTCTCGCTGGTTGCCGACACCGGGGAGGGAACCACAAAGTTTCGGTATGATTTCTGGCTGACGATCGGTGAGTTGGTGTCGGAGAACTACTTTGGCCAGATCCAGGAGCGCTGTCGTCGTCATGGCGTTCCCTCAGGCGGCCATCTGCTGGCCGAGGAGGGACTGGTCGGGCATGTGCCGTTGTACGGGGACTTCTTCCGCTGCATTCGGCGATTGGACGCGCCGAGCATGGATTGCCTGACCAGCGTTCCGTCCGAGGTGCCATGGTACGTCGCCCGCCTCCTGGCCAGCGCTGCCGAATTGGAACAGCGCCCACAGGTCATGAGCGAGACCTCGGATCATTCCCAGGTCTACCGGCCTGCGGGAGATACCCGTCCGCGCCGGGTGGTGACCGAGGCCGAGATCCGTGGCACCGCCCATCGTCTCGCGGTCGCGGGCGTGAATGTCATTACCAGCTATTACAGCTTCACCGAGCTTTCCGATGACGCCCTGCGTCGTCTCAATGCCTGGATCGGACGGGCCTGCACCGCTCTGCGGGGTGGGCACCAGGTCGCGGATGTTGCCGTGGTTTATCCGGCGGAAAGCCTCTGGACGCGGTTCGTCCCGTCGCGGCACTGGACGCGGGAAGCGACGGCCGCCGCGCGCGTGGAGAACCTGTACCGAACGGCGGCCGACGGGTTGTTCGCTTCGCGGCGGGATTTCACCTTCATCGATTCCAAAGCGCTGGTGGACGCGCGGGTGGAGTCAGGCGCGCTGGTACATGGACCATCCCGGTGGCGGGTGGTGGTGTTGCCCGGAGTGGATACGCTGCCCTTGGCGGCGTGGGAGAAGCTGGCGGCTTTGGTTCGAGGTGGTGGCGTGCTGATTGCCCTTGGGGAATTACCACGCCATAGCGAGGCTGAGTTTCCCTCGGCTCGCGTGCAGGCCCTGGCTGCGGAGTTGTTCGGCGTAGCCGATGCCGGATCCGCGGCGCCGCGTTCGAAAACCCATGGGAGCCTGGGCGTCGCGATTTTTCTGCCGGCGGGCGGGGCCGGACTGCTGCCGAGGGTGATCGATGGCGTGCTGGAACCGGACGTGGAAGTGGAGGGAGCCAAATCGCCCCTGCGTCTGACCCATCGACGGATCGAAGGCCATGACGTCTATTTCGTCATCAACGACGATTCTGCGCCGTGGACCGGCGAGGTGCGGTTCTCGGTCGTCGGCGAGGGGGAACGATGGGATCTCGCGAGCGGACGGCGCGCGGAGGCGATCTCGGACGGCAAACTTCGGTTGAACCTCGGAGGCTACGGGGCCGCGTTGTTTCGGTTTGCGTCCGCCCGCGCACCTCGCCGACTTCCTGGATCCGGGAGCGTGCTGGCCGGCCAGCGGTTGAGTCCGATGGCCGCGGTTGCGCCCACGGTGATTCGCGGTGAGTTCGTTCGTGCTGAACTCAAGGCAGATCCGGAGCGGGCGACCACGAATCAGTCCGCTTGGCGAGCGACGGCGACGCTGACCCGCGGGCAAGTGGATACGTTTCAATTCGCCCAG
The DNA here is from genome assembly GCA_016795425.1 of Verrucomicrobiales bacterium. Classification (GTDB taxonomy): domain Bacteria; phylum Verrucomicrobiota; class Verrucomicrobiia; order Limisphaerales; family CAIMTB01; genus CAIMTB01. The sequence continues at coordinate 55,951 of JAEUHG010000072.1, read as the reverse complement.
TTTCATTTCGAACCCGTGCAGGATTGGACCGGGGTCGATCATCTCGATTTGGAGACCTGGGTGCCCGAGGGCCAGGGAACGCCGAACCAGTTGTTGGTCATCCTGCACGAGGAAGGGGGCGGTGACTTTCTACTGGAGACCGGGCGCTCGCTCGCCGGGCCCTTATATGAGCGCCTGTTCTTGCCGCTGGCCCGATTTCAACTCGCCGGCTGGTCCAAGGACGGCGACGGCCATCTGGACCCTCGGCGGATTCAGGACGTTCGCATCGGTTGGGGTGGCTACCTGGGAGCCGAAGGCGAGAAAGTCGTCTTCTCCGTGCGTTTGCCGCAACTGGGGCGGTCGGCGGGCGGACCGTGAGAGCATGGCGAACGGCTTCCCAAGGATGCGGGGTGGTGACGGGCCGGTCGCGGTCACCTCGGATACGGGTTGGTCGAGATAACGTTCGGAGTCTGTGGATAGGGGTTGGGGGCGATTTCAAGGTCCCGGAATTCGGCATTGCGGTTGGCGCAGTTCCGCCGCGGAATCGGCGGACCAATCGGTTATGCGATCCCGCTTCACTCCGGCACGATCCCTGGCGAGCTTCACCTCGGCGCTGTTGGCCCTTTTACTGCTGTCGTCCACAGGGTGTTCGATCCGGCGTCTCGCCGTGGGCAAGGTGGCGGATGCGCTTTCGAAGGGGGGGACGACCTTTACCTCGGACGACGACCCGGAGTTGGTGCGGGACGCCTTGCCATTCAGTCTGAAATTAATGGAGAGCCTGTTGTCGGAGGCTCCGGATCACCAGGGGTTGCTGCTGGCGGTCACCAGCGGTTTCACGCAGTACGGGTACGCGTTCATCCAGCAGGAGGCGGATGAGATCGAGGGCAAGGATTTCCAGGCGGCGGAGACCCTGCGTGGACGGGCGCGCCGGATGTATCTCCGAGCCCGCGGCTACGGGTTGCGCGGATTGGATGTGGCGCATCCGGGATTCACCAAGGCTCTCGCGGCCAATCCGGTGGAGGCCGTGAAGGCGGCGACGGCGAAGGATGTTGGGCAGGTGTATTGGACCGCGGCGGCTTGGGCGGCGGCGATCGCCTTGGGCAAGGACGATGCCGGGTTGATTGCCGAGATCCCGCAGATGGAAGCGCTGCTGGATCGGGCGCTGGCGTTGGACGAATCGTGGGGCGACGGTGCCATCCACGGTTTGCTGATCACTTACGAGATGAGCCGGGTCAACGGAAACGGGGATCCGGCAGCGCGTTCCCGGCATCATTTCGAGCGTGCGGTGGCCCTCGGGCGTGGTCGATTGGCGGGTCCCTATGTGTCTTTCGCGGAGGCGGTTTGCGTGGAGAAACAGGACGTTCAAGGGTTTCGATCCATGCTGGAAAAGGCCTTGGCGGTGAATCCGGATGAACATCCCGAGGTGCGGCTCGTCAATCTGTTGATGCAACGCCGCGCCCGGTGGCTGTTGTCGCGGGAGGAAGATCTATTTCTCCTGCCGGCAAAAACCGGGCAGAATTGAGCCCACGTATGATCGATCCTGTGAATGCCGGTCGACGCCGGTTCGTGCTGTCCGCCGTGTTGGCCCTCGCCTGCGGATGGGGGGCGGTGGCTGCCCAGGCGGCTCCCCGCCTTAAGTTGGGAACCCTCGCGCCGGTCGGTACGTCGTATCACAAGTCCCTCATGACCATGGGGGAGACCTGGCGCAAGGATTCGGCGGGTGCGGTGGATCTGAATATCTTCGCCGGCGGCAAATTGGGCGGCGAAGCGGAGATGGTGGGCCTGATGAAGGTGAACTCGCTCCAGGCCGCCATGTTGACCGCCGTGGGACTGGCGGAGATCGAACCGGCCGTCGCGGGGCTCCAGAACATCCCGATGGGTTTCCAATCGCTCGAGGAAGCGGATTACGTCACGGAAAAGCTCCGCCCCATGCTCGAAGCGCGCATGGCGGCCAAAGGATTTGCGGTTTTGTTTTGGTCGGACGCCGGCTGGGTCCGCTTCTTCTCCAGCAAACAAGTCACACGACCCTCCGACCTGAAATCCCTCAAGTTGTTCACCTGGTCCGGCAATCCCAAGGCGGTGGAGATCTACAAATCGGCGGGGTTCAATGCGGTGCCCTTGGAGACCGCGGACATCGTGCCGAGCCTGCAGACGCGGTTGATCGATGCCGTGCCGGTGCCGCCGTTTTTTGCCATGGCAGCGCAGGTGGACACCAAGGCGTCCTTCATGGTGGACGTCAATTGGGCGCCGTTGGTGGGGGCTCTCGTGGTGCGCAAGGAGAACTGGGACAAGATCGGCCCGGATGTTCGCGCCAAACTTCAGCAGGCGGCTGCCATCACCGCCAAGGAGATCAAGGCCGCGGGTCGCCGGGAAATGGATGAGTCGGTCGCGGCGATGACCAAGCGTGGATTGACGGTGACCAAGATCACTCCCGAGGTGGAGGCCGAATGGCGGGCAACAGCGGAATCGGTTTACCCGAAGATCCGCGGTTCGCTGGTGCCGGCGGACATTTTCGACGAGACCCTCAAGCTCATCGCCGAGTACCGCAAGGAACACGCGAAGTGAAGGCTGCGTTCGCACCGGGCCGTATGCAACAGGTCGCCTTCGTCCATCCTTGCGCGTGAATCCACCGATTGAAGTCCCCGGGGGAATATCGGGACCCGAGCCCACGAATCTGCCGGGCTGGCTGCGCGTCCTGCGCCAGGGCGAAAATCTCCTGGTGGTTCTGGCCCTGGGGGCGATGACGCTGCTGCCGGTATTTGAGATTCTGCTGCGAGCGCTGTTCAAGACCGGCATCCCCGCGTCGGCGACGCTCGTTCAACATCTGGTGCTCGCGGTGGGCATGTTGGGCGGGGCCATCGCAGCGCGGGAGAACCGACTGCTCTCGTTATCGGCCGTCTCTCACTGGCTCACCGGCGGTTGGCTGATCGCTTCGCGGGTATTGGGGCACGGCTTCGGCGCCGCCATCAGCGGTGTGCTGGCATCGGCGAGTTGGGATTTCGTGGCCTCGCAACGATCGCTCGGCAAGATCCTGGCCTATGGCGTTCCGGTCTGGGTGGTGCAAATGCTGTTGGTGATCGGTTTCGCGGTGATCGCACTGCGGTTGATCTGGCACGCGTCGGATCAATGGCGTTGGCGCCTCGTCACGCTTGGGGTGGCTGCCGGGCTGGTGGCGCTTGCCCTATTCCTGCCGGTTCCGCCCGAGAAGCTGCGCTGGCCGGCCCTGTCGATCCTCCTCGTGTCGGTGGTTCTCGGCGCGCCCATTTTCACCGTGTTGGGAGGCGCCGCATTGATTCTCCTCTGGAGCATCGGCGAACCCATATCGCCGGTCCCCCTCAAGCATTATCAACTCACGGTCAATCCGACCCTGGCGAGTATTCCGCTCTTCACCTTGGCCGGGTATTTCCTGGCGGAGAGCGGGGCAGCGACGCGGTTGGTGCGATTGTTCCAGGCGTTGCTGGGCGGCGTTCGCGGCGGACCCGCCATTGTCACGGCGCTGGTGTGCGCCTTCTTCACTTCCTTCACCGGGGCCTCCGGCGCGACCATTCTGGCCTTGGGCGGTGTCCTGATGCCGATCCTCCTGGCGGCCGGTTATTCGGAACGTGCGAGCATCGGATTGCTTACCGGCGCGGGTTCGCTCGGCATGCTGTTCCCCCCGTGTCTGCCTCCGATTCTGTACGCGATCATCGCGAGCAGTGGCGGAGAGACCAGCGTCAGCATTCACGAGATGTTCCAGGGCGGGTTTTTGCCAGGGCTGCTGCTCGTGGGCATGACGGCGTGGTGGGGCATCTACGCCGGACCGCGAATTCCAAAAGCCGACCGGCCGAAGTTCAACGCCCGGGAAGCCTGGGCAGCCGCGGTGGCGGCCAAGTGGGAATTGCTGGTGCCGGTGGTGGCGTTGACGGCCCTGTTCAGTGGATTTGCCACGCCTGTGGAAGCCGCAGCCGTGACGGCGTTCTACACGTTCATTGTCGATGTGTTCATCCAGCGGGACCTCCGGTTGTTTCGGGATGTGCCGCGCGTGATGACGGAGTGCGGCCTGCTCGTCGGCGGCGTGCTGTTGATTCTCGGCGTGGCGCTGGGATTCACGCATTACCTGATCGACGCGCAGATCCCGGACCAGGCGGTCGGGTGGGCGACGCAGACGATCAAGTCCAAGTGGCTCTTCCTGCTGGTACTGAACGTGGTGCTGTTGGTGGTGGGAGGTTTGGTGGAGATTTATGCGGCCATCGTCGTGGTGGTGCCGTTGTTGGTGCCGCTCGGTGCGGCGTTTGGCATCGATCCGATCCACCTCGGCATCATATTCCTGGCCAACATGGAGCTGGGTTTTCTCGCGCCGCCGGTGGGATTGAACCTTCTGTTGGCGTCGTATCGTTTCAAGAAACCCATTGGCGAGGTGACCCGCGCGTCTCTGCCGATGCTGGCGGTGATGGTGGTGGGTGTGCTGTTGATCACCTACGTGCCCCTGTTGACGACGTGGTTGCCGGCGCAGTTCAAGTGACGGCCGAAGCCGTCGCCAATCCTTGGGTGGCAAGCAGGAACCTGAGTTGACGAATCAGGATCATGAGCCGAGCGGAAGCCGGGTGGCGACGGACCGCGCCGTGTACTGAATGGCGCAGCAACGTGACTTGGAAGCAAGGCGAAGGGTTGCGGGCTGGGTTGGCAGGCGGTCCTTTGGCCCCCCGTTCCCGGACCGCGACGCGTCCCGCGGCGCAGCCCTTTGCCTTCCTGCCCGGGTGATCGCGTCTCCTTCCATGCTCGGCGCGCGGTCACCTTGCTGCGGGCTGGGACAGCCCGCGGTCCTGAATTCGGGCAATGGACGTCGATCGATGGGGTCCGGTGGGCGGTTGATGGGTAGCCCCCAGTTCCTTTTGGAACTGCACACGGACGATGAACCAGGACGGGCAGGTAGGGCGCCCGCTTCGTCGGGCGCCGAGAGTGGGGAGGGGGCCAATGCGGCGCTCGGCGGAGCGATCGCCCTACCAAAGGAAGGCAAAGGTTCATGGGCAGCCATCGATGAACGGCGGCCGAGGTATCATTCGTCGCACTCCGTCACGGTGAGCGGACGATCCACCCAGGTCAGAGGGAACTCGCGGGGCTCCACGTCGACGTCGAGGGGCACAATCTCGACGACGTCGTCGTCAACGATGAGTTCCTCGAGTTCCAGGGGGTGATCGACGTAGCAGTCGACACCGCCGCCAATCTGGCCGACGCGGATGAGTTCGAAGGAACTGTACGGTGAGACGGGTTCGGCAGCGACGGCGAGATAACCGCCCGTGCCGTCCGCCGTCATGCACAGGCCGGAGAAATCGGCGTCCGGCGCGTCGTATACCGCCATGCCGACGGGAAGTCCATCGACCTCCTGGATACGAATGATGCCGCTGACGGTGCTCGAGGCGTCGATGGCGTGGGTGTATTGATCCCAGGTCGTATAGAGATCAAGGCGTCCGGCGTTGAAATAGACGTTCTGCCGGATGCTGCGACCGAAGCCTTTGAAGGTGTTGGTCGAACCGTAGAGCATGGCCCACAACGGCGTGCCGTTGGAGTCGACACGCAACACGACCGGATCCGTGGCGGTAAACGTGTAGGTGTCGGAGTGTGAATAGGTCCCCGCGAGAGCGAAGCCGTCGTCGTTGCCTTGGGCATCCTTGATGCGAGTGATGTCCCAGGGAAACGGGGAGTCCGTCTCGATCGCATAATCATTTGCGGTGAGTTCGAGATCGTACGTATGCATCGCGTTGATGGGGACCAGGCCGGTGTTGGCGTCGATGGTCAGAAGCGAGATTCGGCGGCGATCGGGGCCATGAGGGTCGAGGGCGGCATCGTAGAATCGGCCGGTGTAGGTCACGGTACCCGGGTTGACCGTCGCGGACTCGATTCGGTGGTTGAAGTTCTCGAGATAATCCAAGGTGCCTTCCTGATATTCCTTGGCCCAGGCGACGGTGCCGTCCGATTCGCGAATCGCGATGCCGATGGGTTTGACCAGGTAATCGCCCAACGGATTGAGGTAGGTCTTCTCTCCCATGAGAATGAGCTTTGAACCGCGTCGGGTGACGGTGAAGGCCTCGTTCATTCCCGGGTAGCGTTGTGACCACACGACGTCGCCCGTGGTGGCATTGATCTTCGCGGCAATGGCGTCGAGGTCGCCCAGCGACCACGCGACTGCGATCAGATTGCCGTCGTTGGACAGCGTGAGGGTCGGGGCCTTGATGCGGTAATCACCGTACTGATGGCTCCAGACCACGTTGCCATCGAGGTCGGTGCGGACGAGCAGCAGGCCGTCGCCGTTGTCGAGTGCGGTGAAGAAGGCGTTGGTGGTGGCCGCCAACTGGCTCTTCAATTGGGTGTTGGAAATGAATCCTCCGCTATCGAGGTACTTTTTGTGGAACTTGGCGGCGCATGCCGGGAGGGACGCCAGGAGGACGGCGATAACGGCAGTCAGCAGTGCGATGGGTGTCGGAAGTTTCGCGGGTTCGGATGTGGATGAAATGAGAGTTTTCATTGGCGTGTAAGAGTCTCTGTTCGCTGGGAGATACCGGAGTACACGCCACTTCTTTCAGGCGTTCTCTCAGAGCATGGTTCGGGACTCCGACAGCCTGCGACGGGAGCCGCCTTCATGAAAGAGTTCCACGGCGGCTGACCGCCCTCCGCCTAAGTTGGGGAGCCAGAGCCTAAGTCGGTTGGGTTTTCACCCATTGTGCCAAGGCAGCCATACCGCCGTGTTTGGAGTATGCTTGCCACCACCCAGGCAACTGGGGCGATGGCGTTAGCGAGACTCGGAGTCGGTGGGGCCTCGCATCGAACAGAGCTGCGACTCTCACTCCACCGCCACGTCGATCTTATCCGCGATTTCCTTCGGGATTGTCGTGGCCTTCATGCTGCCATCCGGTTGGTGGGCGATGCAGACCACGGTGAGGCGGCCGGTGGCGACCTCGATCGGTTCGGGGCCGTTGAGCTTGCGAAACTTGAAGGCGTAGGTGAGGGCCTTCGACTTTTTCTCTACCACGGTCAGGGAGACTTCGACTTCGTCCTCGAATCGAAGCGGGCGATGATAATCGCACGACGCGTGCACGCGCGGCCAGCCGACCTGGGGCAGACCGGGCCGACAGACCACGGAGAAACCGAGCGAGCGGAAGAAGGCGTGCTCCGCCGTTTCCATGTACCGGAAGAAATTCGAGTAATGCACGATGCCCGCCATGTCGGTTTCGGAGAACTCGACCCGCCGGGTAATGACGTAGTGACTGGCCATGAGAAAGGGTGGGTGGATTCCGCCAGGACTAGGCGGAGACGGCTCCGGCCGGGTGCCGCGCCGAGGCGAACAGTCGCGCCACCTGCGTCGCGGCGGCGTCGTTGTTCAAACGCTCTTCGGCGGCGCATCGTCCGGCGCGACCCAGGCGCTTCGCGAGCTCGGGGTCGAGAAGGACCTTCTCGATGTTTCGCGCGAGGTCTTCGGCGTCGTGCGCCTTGGCAAGCAGGCCCGCTCCCGTGGATTCGAGGATTTCGGGAAACGCGCCCGTGGACGGTTGAACGACAGGAATTCCCGCAGCCATGGCCTCGACCAGATAAAGGCCGAAGGCTTCGCCATAGTGGGCTGGCACGGAAAAGACGGTGAGGCGCCGAAAAAAGGCCTGTTTGGCGAGGTGATCGAGGTTGGGTTGGAACTCGACATCGCCCATGACCCCGGCGGCCTGAAGGCGTTGCTTGAGTCCGTTGACATAGGGTTCGTCCGAAGGCCCGAGTCCGCCGGCGATGTGGAGGCGGAGGTTCGGCACTTTGCCGGATCTTCGAATGGACAGGTAGGCATCGACGAGCAGGTCGAGGCCCTTTTCCTGGCACATGCGGGCCAGGTAGCCGAGCACCGGGATCGTCGGAGGGGTCGAGGTCGGTTCCCAGCCCTGGAGATTAATGCCATTGGGGACCACGTGGATTCGAGAGACGGGAATGCCGGTGCGTTCCGACATGCGGTTCGCGTAATAATGGCTGGGCGCGATGAGCAGATCGGCCTCGGAAAGGCGTTGCGCCAGGATCTCCCAAGCGGCGCGCCGGTTGGCAACGGGCAACGCATCCAGGAAGGTGTCCTCTCCCTGGAGAGTCACGGCGATGACGCAGTTGAGTTCCCGTTTCAGCACACGGGCTGCGCCCACCAGCAGGGCGTTGGAAAAGCTGATCACCTCCGGGCGCCCGTCCTTTTTGAGCCACGCGACGAGTTCGTCGATCTCACGGCCTTGATTGCCTTCCTCGCCGCGGAGCATGGAGACCGTCAGGTCGCCCACTTTCTCGGGGCGCGTCCCGGCCGCCGCGGTGCCAATGAGCCGCAGAAGCTTGGGTGACGACAGGGCGTCGTGCAGCCATTTGGGAAGACGGCGGAAAAGGGCGGCCTGCTGTTCGAGGTAGACGTTGATGCCGCCGAAGAAGACGGGAGCGCCCTGGCTTTGGTCGGCCTCGTCCGTCTTCAGAGGCAGGTAAAGGGGCAGCATGGTGACGGCATGGCCCTGGCGGCGAAGGGAGGCGACGAGGGCGTTGTCACGAAGACAGTTGCCGCAATACATGCCACCCGCGCCTGGTGTCAATTGAACGATCTTAAGGGATCTCTCCGCCACGGCCGACAAGGTAGCCAAAGGATTTGGTTCCGCCAGCCCGCTCCCCGAGGCGATTCCCCGGGACTCGAGGCGGACCGTCGGCCGGAAACCGCCCCTCGATGGATCGTTTGCGCTCGTTGGTGCCACGACGTGCTTTTGGACTACCCAGTTTTGGCGCTTGCGGATGGCGGGCGCGCAGGGGACCTTGGCCGGGCGAAAATGGCGCCCGACACCTCCCGGCCGAAGCATTATTGCGGCGTTTTTGGCGTATACGGTAGCGCCACAGCTGCCGAACTGACGTACTGCGGTTTATACGCGCTCCAGCATCGCGGACAGGAGAGCGCAGGGATTGTGACGAGCGACGGGAAGCAATTCCGTCGACACATCGGGATGGGCCTGGTCCCGAACGTGTTCACCGGACCGATCCTGCACGACCTGGTGGGGCACATTGCGGTGGGGCATACCCGCTACTCAACCACCGGATCGTCCGTGCTTCAGAACGCGCAGCCGTTGGTGGTCAACTGCGCGCGCGGCCAGATCGCCATCGGCCACAACGGCAACTTGACGAACGCGTCGCAGCTCCGCGACGAACTCGAGGAGAAGGGTTCGATTTTCCAGACGACGGTCGACAGCGAGATCATCCTGCACCTGATGGCGCAGCCGCCCTGCAACGGGGAACCCAACTCCCTGTTGTCGGCCCTGCGTCGCATCGAGGGCGCCTATTCGTTGGTCATCATGACCAACGAAGAACTCATCGGGGTACGCGACCCGTTCGGGTTTCGCCCGCTGTCGTTGGGCAAACTGAATGATGCCTGGGTGCTGGCCTCGGAAACCTGCGCGTTCGACCTGATTGGGGCCACCTTGGTGCGCGACCTGGAACCGGGCGAGGTCCTGATCATCAACAAGAACGGTCTGCACAGCGTGCATCCGTTCCCGGATAATCAGCGTCGCGCCTTCTGCATTTTCGAGTACGTCTATTTCGCGCGGCCGGACAGCACCATTGCCAACATGAGCGTGTACCGGGCGCGCGTCGAAATGGGGCGCCAGCTGGCGAGGGAGTATCCGATTGAGGCGGACATCGTGGTGCCGGTGCCGGACAGCGGCAACTATGCGGCGCTCGGTTATTCGTTGGAATCAGATATCCCTTACGAAATGGCCTTCGTGAGGAATCACTACGTCGGCCGCAGTTTTCTTCAGCCGACCCAGCTGATCCGGGATTTCAACGTGCGGGTAAAGCTGAACCTGATCGCCGACCTGGTGCGCGGCAAGCGGGTGGTGATCGTGGATGATTCGATCGTGCGAGGCACGACGTCGCAGGGCCGCGTGGCGAGCTTGAAGCGCGCCGGCGCCAAGGAAGTGCATGTGCTGGTGAGCTGCCCGCCGCACGTGAATCCGTGCGTGTACGGCATCGATTTTCCCGAGCGCAGCAAGCTGATGGCTGCGACGCATACCATCGACGAGATTCGGCAGTACCTGAACGCCGATTCGCTGGGGTACCTGTCGCTGGATGGCATGGTGCGAGCCGTGGGTGCGCCAAAGAATTCCTTCTGCCTCGCCTGCTACAACGGAGACTATCCGGTCCCGTTCAGTCCCACGCTGGAGAAGCACGTCATGGAACGGCGCGCGGCGCGCAGCGAGAGCTTCAGCGCCACCTTCGAGAAGCAGGCCCGACAAACACGGTTGTTGTAAGGGATGAGGACGGGCTAGCGCCTCCACCGTTCCGGCCGGGAATCGCCGTGCTGGGAAAGCGGCAGGAGACTGCCGCAGTCCACGACGCTTCGCGCCAGTCCGCACCCCGGGGCCAGGCCAACGCTGGTCGTCGTGGAGTGCGGGAGTCCTCTCCCGCTATTTCAACGGAAATCGCCCCGACAACTCGGGATGCGCCCGCCGACCGGTGTTTGGCCAAATCCGGCCGGGAATCGCCGTGCTGGGAAAGCGGCAGGGGACTGCCGCAGTCCACGACGCTTCGCGCCCGTCCGCACCCAGGGGCCAGGCCAACGCTGGTCGTCGTGGAGTGCGGGAGTCCTCTCCCGCTATTTCAACGGAAATCGCCCCGACAACTCGGGATGCGCCCGCCGACCGGTGTTTGGCCAAATTTCCGGAGACCCGGCCGCCGGGGTGCCCTAGGATGGGGCCCGGACTTCCAACCTGATCCGCCATGGCTCTTTCGACCTCCCTTGCTTCCGCTTACGCATTGGCCCGTGAACGCTATGCCGCCATGGGCGTGGATACGGAGGTGGCGTTGGCCACGCTTGCCCGGATCCCGATCTCGATCCATTGCTGGCAAGGCGATGACGTCGGTGGATTCGAATCGACGGGCGGCACGCTGGGCGACGGATTGGCGGTGACCGGCAATTATCCTGGCAAAGCGCGAACCCCGTCGGAGTTGCGGGCGGACTTCGAGAAGGTGTTGTCGCTGGTACCGGGACGCCACCGGTTCAACCTGCATGCGAGCTATGCCGAGTTCGACGGCCGCCGCGTGGATCGCGACGCCCTGACGCCGGCACAGTTCGCCGGGTGGATCGATTGGGCAAAGGACCAGCGCATCGGCCTCGACTTCAATCAGACCTACTTTGGGCACGCGAAAGTGGAACGGGGTTGGACGTTGACGCACCCGGATCCCGGGATTCGACGATTCTGGATTGAGCACGGGATTCGATGTCGGGAAATCGGTGCGGCATTCGGTCGGGCCCTGGGCACGCCGTGCCTGACCAATCTCTGGATACCCGACGGCATGAAAGATCTGCCTGCGGACCGTCGGTCGCCGCGGGAACGGTTGATGGAATCGTTGGATGCCATTTTTGCCCTCCGGATGGACCCGAACCACACGGTGGATTCGGTGGAACCTAAGTTGTTCGGCATCGGGGCCGAGAGCTACACGCCCGGTTCGCATGAGTTTTACCTCGGCTATGCCGTCAGCCGGAAGGTGCTCCTGACCTTGGATGCGGGGCACTATCATCCGACGGAAGGCATCGCGGACAAGATTTCGTCGGTGTTATGCTTTTTGCCTGAGATTGCGCTGCACGTGAGCCGCGGGGTGCGTTGGGACAGTGACCACGTGGTGACGCTGAACGACGATTTGCTGGCCATCGCGCAGGAGATCGTGTCGGGGGGGTACCTGGGCCGGATTCGGATCGGATTGGATTACTTCGATGCCAGCATCAATCGGGTGGCGGCGTGGGTGATCGGCACCAGGAACATGCTGAAGGCACTGTTGGTGGCATTATTGAATCCGGTCCAAGCGTTGAAGCAGGCGGAACTGGAGGGCGATTACACCCGTCGGTTGGCATTGATGGAGGACGCCAAGCTCCTGCCTGCCGGGGCGGTGTGGGAATACTATTGCGAAGGACAGGGAGTCGCCGGCGATATCGCGTGGCTGGCGGAGGCTCAACGGTACGAACGCGACGTGCTTTCGCAACGGTCGTGAGTGCGCCCGATGGATCGGCGTCTGAGCTCTGGCCAACCAGGGCGGGTTCGCGGTTTACTTGGCGGCGCGCGCCCCGTGATTTCGTCCCTGCTCAAACTCGGATCCGTGACCAAGTCGTTTGGGGCCGTGCGCGCCCTGCGCGGTGTCTCGTTTGACCTGCGTCCCGGGGAGGTTCATGCCTTGCTGGGCGAGAATGGCGCGGGTAAATCGACGCTCATCAAAGTTGTCTCCGGCGCCATCTCACCCGATGGCGGCACCCTGGAAATCGCCGGTAGTCCGGTGCGCCATCTGACACCCGCATCCGCGCATCGCCTCGGGATCGCCTGCATCTACCAGCAACCCGCTCTTTTCGCTGATTTGACGGTTGCGGAGAACATCGCGCTACGCCTCGAGCCGGTGGCGCCGCTGCGCCGGGTGCGTTGGAATCCGCGCCGACAACGTGCCCGCGAATTGCTGGCCCAAGTCGGATCGGACGTTTCACCGGACGCCGAGGTCCGCGCCTTGTCGATGCCGGAACAGCAATTGGTCGAGATCGCCTGCGTGCTGGGCGCCGGCGCGCGCATCGTGATCATGGACGAGCCGACTGCCTCCCTGACTCGACGGGAACAGGAACGGTTGTTCGCGGTGGTCAAGGAACTGCGCGGGCGCGGCGTCGGGATCATCTACATTTCGCATCGTTTGGAGGAGATCTTTGCCTTGGCGGACCGCGTCACGGTTCTGCGCGACGGCGAGTCGGTGGGCACGCGGGACCTCAAGGCCTCGGCCGCCGGCGAATCGCCCCTCAGCGAATCGGAACTGATCCGGATGATGGTGGGTCGGGAGGTCTCGCACATCTATCCGCCGTCGGAGTCGAAGCCTGGCGAGGTGGCGTTGGCTGTGCGCGACTTGGGATTTCGGGCTTCCGGTGTTCAAGGCGTTGGCTTTGAAATCCGCGTCGGCGAGGTGGTGGGATTGGCGGGCCTGGTGGGTGCAGGCCGCACGGAATTGGCGCGGGTGTTGTTCGGCTTGACCCCGGCCGACCACGGCGAAATCCGGTTGGCCGGGCAACCGGTGTCGATCGATTCTCCCGCCCAGGCCGTGGCCCACGGCATCGCCTATGTTCCCGAGGACCGGCGCCGGCATGGCGTGATCCTGGACTTGCCGATCGCGCACAACATGACGCTGGCGATTCATCGTCGGCTCTTTCCCGGGACGTGGCTGCGATTTGGGGCGGAACGCCGGTTGGCGTTGGATTTTATTCGGGACTTGGGGATCAAGGCCTCCGGGCCGGAGGCGCCAGGGGGGAGTCTGAGCGGTGGCAACCAGCAAAAGGTCTCGGTGGCCCGCTGGCTCGCCACGCATCCGAAGGTGCTCATTCTCGATGAACCGACACAGGGCGTGGATGTGGGTGCCAAGAGCGAGATTCACCGCATCATCCGCCGATTGGCCCGCGAGGGCATGGCCATTCTGATGATCTCCAGCGATCTGCCGGAAGTTGTCGGCATGAGCGATCGCCTGTTGGTGATGCGGCACGGGACCGTGGTGGCGGAGATGCCGGGGGGATCGTCGGCCCACGATGTCATGGCGGCGGCGCTGGGCCAGACGGGGGTGACGGCGTGAAACGACATTTTCACGAACTCTCCGTGGCCGGCACGTTGGTGCTGCTGCTGCTGGTGCTCGCGGTCCTGGCTCCCGGTTTTTTCGAACCGCAACCGTTGCTGTCCCGACTGGCCACGGCGGCGCCGCGGTTGGTGGTCGCCTGCGGAGTGGCGCTGGTGATTCTCACCCGCCAGATCGACATCTCGATCGGCTCGTTGTTTGGCGTGTGCAGTGTCGCGGCCGGCTTGGTGGCGACCGGGCCGACGGGCATTCCCGGCGCGCTGGCGACCTCGATGCTCGTCGGGGCGGTGGGAGGCGCGGTCAACGGCACGTTGGTGGCGGGGTTGGGATTGCCTTCGATCGTGGTGACTCTGGCGACCATGGTGACGTTGCGCGAGGGGTTGCGTCTCTGGCGCCAGGGCGTGTTCATCAATCTCCCCGATGCCATGCAATGGTTCGGGTTGCCGATGATGCGCGGGCAGGCGGTGGTGTGCCTGATCGCGGTCGGTGTCCTGGTGGCTTTGGCCCTCATGACACGGCATCTGGCGGCGGGCCGGTATCTGTATGCGGTGGGGTCGGACGCCGAGGCGGCGCGGTTGGCGGGATTGCGTCCGCGGCTGACGACCTTCCTGGTTTTCGTCGGCATGGGGGCGTTGGTCGGGGCGGCGGCGGTGATGAACCTGGTTCAATCGCCTCAGGTTGATCCTTCGACGGGTCGAGGCCTGGAACTGGAGGCCATTGCGGCGGCCGTGGTGGGCGGTGTGGCGGTGTCGGGGGGGCGCGGAAGTCTTTGGGGTGTGTTTGCCGGATTCCTGCTGTTGTCCTGCATCAACCCGGCGCTGACGTATCTCGGGGTGAAACCGTATTGGGACAAGGCCAGCCAAGGGGCCATCATTCTGCTCGCGGTGGTGGCGGACGGTTGGCGACGTCGGCGTGGAGGGACCTGACATGATGAACCCCGCTTTGCGCCGCATTCTGGTGCGCCACGAAACCTTGCTGGTGGTGGTGCTGATCCTGGAGGTCCTTTTCTTCGCCACCCAGGGACGCAACTTTCTGACCCCGGATAATCTCACCAACATCATCCGGCACTCGGTCGAGATCGGTCTGTTGGCGTTGGTGATGATGCCGATTATTCTGACGGGCGGGATTGATTTGTCGGTGGGTTCGTTGTTGGGACTGTGCGCGGTGACTTTTGGCAAGTTGTGGCGCGACGCCGGGTGGGGTTGGGAATGGGCGGCATTGGGCACGGTGGTGGTGGGGTTCGTCGCGGGGGGTGGCAATGCTCTGTTGATTACGGCGCTGCGGTTGCCACCGCTGATTGTCACGCTGGGAACCTATTCGCTGTTTCGCGGACTGGCCGAGGCCCTGACCCGGGGCGTCGATGCTTTCACGGGATTTCCCGAGGGTTTTCTGTTTCTCGGCACCGGCCAATGGCTCGGATTACCAGCCCAGGCCTGGTTATTCGGGCTGGTGGCGGTGGGGATCGGTTTGTGGGTGCACAACACGACGTTCGGCCGGTCGTTCCGCGCCATCGGATTCGCCCCGGAGGGCGCGCGCTACGCCGGAGTGCCCGTGGAGCGGCGATTGGCACTCGCCTATGTGCTGGCCGGGGTGGTGGCGGCTCTGGCCTCGATCACCTACACGGCGCGGTTCGGCACGGCCAAGGCGGATGCCGGGACCGGCTATGAATTGGCCGCGATCACCGCGGTGGTGCTGGGCGGCACCAGCATCTTCGGTGGCGTGGGATCCGTGGGCGGCACGCTGCTAGGCGTGGCGGCGATTGCGGTGCTCACCAATGGATTGTCACGGTTGCCCGCCACCATGAGCAGCGCCAGTGAACTGTCGGGCGTGTTCACCGGTGTCCTGCTGTTGCTCGCACTCGGTGCCGGTATTTTGCCGAAGGCCATCGCGGCCTTGCGGGATCGGCGAAGCTCCGCGCAGACTCCCGCCCAACCCGTTCCATGACGAAGTCCTTCTTTCACCTTTTGTCGGCGGCCATCGCGATGGCCGCCCTGCTCGGCACCGGTTGCGGACCTTCCAACAACAGCGCCTCGGGTGACGGAGCCACCCAGACCGCCGGCGGTTCCGGCAAGAAGCTGATGATCGCGCTGATGCCCAAATCGAAGGGCAACGCCTACTTCGTGTCCTGCAAGCAAGGGGCCGAACGCGCGGCCAAGGAGTTGGGCGTCGACCTGGTGTTCGATGGCCCGACCAATCCTGATCCCGCCAAGCAGAATGAGATCATCGAGAACTGGATCACGCTGGGCGTCGATGCCATCGCCGCCGCGTGTGAGAATCGCGATGGCATTTCGACGGCGCTCCGCAAGGCGCAGGCCAAGGGGATCAAAGTGATCACCTACGATTCGGACGCACAACCCGACGCGCGTTCGTTCTTTGTGAACCAGGCCACCCCGGAGGGCATTGGTTACACCCTGATGGACGAAGCGGGACGGTTGGTGGGGCCTTCCGGAGAATTTGCCATCATCACGGCGTCGCTGACGGCGGCGAACATGAACGAGTGGCAGAAGCACATCGAGGCGCGCCGTAAGGAGAAGTTCCCCAACCTGAAAATGGTGGCGCTGCGTCCGTGCGACGATTTGAAGGACAAGGCCCAGGCCGAGGCCACCACGCTGTTGGGCGCCTATCCCAACCTCAATCTCATCATGGCCATCTGCTCCCCGGCCGTCCCGGGCTCGGCGGAAGCGGTGAAACAGGCTGGGAAAGCGGGCAAAGTGAAGGTGATCGGGTTGGGCCTGCCGAGCGAGAACCGGCGCTATGTGAAGGACGGCGTCACCGATAGTGTGATCCTGTGGAAGACCGAAGATCTCGGATACCTGGCGGTCCACGCGGCCAAGGGACTGGCCGATGGAACGCTGAAGCCCGGCGCGAAGAGTTACCAGGCAGGAGCGCTCGGACAGTTCGAGATCGTCGGTGACCATCTCCTTCTCGGAAAGCCGTTCATTTTCAACAAGGACAACATCGACCAGTTCAACTTCTGAACGGTGGATGCGTCGACCTCGGTCGTGGTGCCACAAGGGCCGCCTCACCAGGCCCATTTTCAACTCAGGAAGACCCTGCCGCACAGCGACAGGGCAGTCCCGTCCTCGTTCAAGTTCCGAAAGGAACTCGGCCTTCCCATGACGCGTGACCCTTGCCGGGCGCGACGAGGACAACCTGGCGGACCATGCATCCGAATTTCGATGGAAGTCGTATTTCGATCGGACCCGGGCATGGCGCGGCGAAATCACGGGGTCCACGAGGCAATTCAAATCCATGAAATCGAAAATCGGCGGGTTGATCGGTGCATTCGTTCTGATGCCCTTGATCTCTGGAGCCCATACCGTTTCGGCATCGAGTTCCGGATGGTCAGCGGGTTTTGATCATCCCTTCCAGGGTTGGGATCATCTCCTCGCCATGCTCATGGTCGGGGCCTGGGCTGCGCAGAGTCAGGGTCGTCGTTTGTGGTGGATTCCGACCACATTTGTCGTGGCGATGGTGGGCGGCGGGTGGGCGGGAGCCAATGGATGGCGTTGGCCGGGAGTGGAGGCGGGCATCGCGGGATCAGTGGCGGTCTTCGGTCTGCTGGCCGCGTTGCGCATCCAACCGCGTTTGGTTTGGTCGCTGCCGACCGTCGCTGCCTTCGCATTCTTCCATGGGATGGCGCACGGGGCCGAAATGCCCCTGACGACCAGCACAACCGCCTTTGGGCTGGGATTTGCGGTATCCACCCTGTTGTTGCAGGGAGCGGGTTGGTTAACCGGACGGGCGGCGGCCTTGGGGTTTGCGTGCGTGATTGGCGGCGCGACGACCGCGCGGGCTGCCGAGGAGGTCTCGACCCAGCCGACGGAGCCTGTCCCGGCCCCGGCAGACACCATCCTTCTACCGTCAATGCTGATTCAGGGACGGGGAGACAGCCTGATTGGGTTGGTGGATTCGGCGACGATGGGTACGGTGGGTTACGCGCAGCTCTCGGAGCGACCGATCCTCCGCGCCGGCGAAATCCTCGAGACCGTTCCGGGAGTCATCATTACCCAGCACGCGGGCGGGGGTAAGGCCAACCAGTATTTCCTGCGCGGGTTCAATCTCGATCACGGAACCGACTTTCTCACCACGCTGGATGGCATGCCGGTGAATCTGCCTACCCACGGGCATGGCCAGGGGTACACGGATCTCAACATCGTAATCCCCGAACTGGTGCGGCGGGTGAACTACCAGAAGGGAGTTTATGACGCGGAGAACGGAGACTTCTCCTCGGCCGGTGCCGCCCATCTTGAGACCTTCCAGGTCCTCGACCAATCCATCGCCCAGGTCGAAGGCGGCATGTACGGCTATGGCAGGGCGGTCTTCGCCTCGTCACCCCGCCTTGGCGAGGGACATCTGCTCTATGGGTTGGAGGCCTATCATCATGACGGACCGTGGGAGAACCCGGATGACTTCCAGCGGTTCAACGGACAACTGACCTACAGTCACGGCGACGACGCCAATGGGTTTCGTGCGACGTTTCGCGGCTACCACGGTCGCTGGGATTCCAGCGATCAGGTGGCGGCCAGCGCCATTGACGACGGCTGGGTGCCGTTCTTTGGTTCGCTCGACGACACGACGGGCGGGGATTCCCAGCGGTACAGTCTTCAGACCGAGTGGCATCGGCGCGATGAACGGTCGGCGAGTCAGATCCAGGCTTACGGCTACTACTACGATCTCGATCTCTTTTCGAACTTCACTTACTTCCTCACTGACACCAACCGGGGAGATCAGTTCGAGCAAACGGACCGTCGAGTGGCGGCTGGTTTGGAGGCGCGGCACACCTTCTTCCATGAATGGGACGATCGCGACGTTCAGACAACGGTCGGTCTGCAATTTCGCAACGACGACATCCGCAACGGCCTGTTCAACACCGAGGCGCGGCGGCGTGTGGATAAGACCAACGCTGACGACGGCAGTCTGATTCCGGCGGTGGTGCGCGAAGACGAAATTCTGCAGACCAGCCTCGGAGTGTTCATCGAGAACAGGACTCAGTGGACCGACACCTTGCGCACGGTGGCGGGCATTCGGGGCGATGGATATCGGCACGACGTCACCAGCACGCGGGCGCAGAACTCCGGGGAGCGAACCGACGCCATTGCCAGTCCGAAGTTCAGCGTGGTGTTGGGCCCATGGAACGACACCGAGGTGTACGTTCAGGGAGGATTGGGATTCCACAGCAACGATGGACGCGGCGCGACGACGCGTGTGGATCCGGTGACGGGCCTTGCCGTGGACGCGGACGGGAATCCGATTCACCAGGCCGATCCACTGGTGCCTACCTATGGCGCGGAGGTGGGTGTCCGAACCACGGCGATCAAGGGACTGCAGAGCACCGTCTCGCTCTGGTGGCTGGACATCGATTCCGAGTTGTTGTTTGTCGGTGACGCCGGAAGTACGGAGGCGAGCCGCCCGAGTCGAAGGTATGGCGTGGAATGGGCCAACTACTATCACCTCGCCAAGGACCTGACGCTGGATTTCGACGTTTCGTTTTCGCACGCTGAGTTCCGGGACGACGCACCGGAAGGCGATCACATTCCGGGTTCCATCGAAAGCGTTGTGGCTGCGGGACTGTCGTACCAGAGCGACACCGGTTTCTTTGGCAGCTTGCGGCTGCGATATTTCGGGCCGCGCCCTTTGGTGGAGGACGACAGCATCCGCTCCGGCGAGACGGTTCTCCTGGGCGCGAGTCTGGGCTACCGCTTTCGCAAGACATGGACGGTTTCCGCCGAGATTTTCAACCTGCTGGACCGGCGCGATCACGACATTGAGTATGCCTACGAGTCGCGGGTGCGCCCGGGGGACACAGCGGTGATGCAGCGGCACTTTCACCCGGTGGAACCCATCCAGGCTCGCTTCATGATCTCCGCGAGATTCTAGCCGTCCGCTCTTGCCGGCGCGCACGCCGGGCCTGGACCGGCCCACGACATGGCGGTGCGCTCGGAGAGAAGGCTCTCCCGTTTGAAGAGCACGGGTGGGTCGGCCAACGCGCCCACCTGGAACCCTGCCCAGTCTCAGCGGCTGGAGTCGTCGGCTATTGTTCGACGCGCACGCGGATGAACTGTTGGCCCGCCTTGGGATCGACCTCCATGACGTGAACCACACCGTCGCCAACCGTGGAACTAATCACCTTCCACCCCGGGGCGCCGAGGCTGTCCGAAGATTCCACGAAGCAGTTCTCACCTTCGGACGTCGGGATGGAGATGTGGAGTTTGTTGTCCCGGAAGACGACTTCGAGACGGACCGCTGAGGATCCTCCTCCTCTGGGAATGACGAGCAAGTAGACCGGAGCGGTGCGATAAGTGCGGTCTGGCGCTCCGGCGCGGGTGGCGTTGGCGGAGATTTCGTAAGTTCCCGCTCCGATTTGCTGCCACGCGAAGGCGAATTCCCTGGGCACGCCGATGCCGAGGGACGCCCCGTTCGCAAAGTACTCGACGCGCCCGGTTTGCTCGAGATCGCCGGTGACTCGGAGGGTGATATTGGTGGGAGCGGTGGGGGGAAGGGCGGCGAAGCCACCGGCGACGCTCACCATTTGCACGGGAACCAGCGTGATGCAGCTCACGCAGGTGGCCGTGTTGCCGGCGGCATCGGTGGCGGTGAACTGGATGCAGGTTGTTCCGGGCCCGATGAGGGTGCCTGGCGGCGGCGACTGGGTGATCTTGATTTGGCCCTTCGGTGTGCAGCCGTCCTCGACCATGACTTGTCCCGTGTAATCCCCGAGAGTCATCTCCCATTTCTCAATCACGCGATCGGGCGGGCATTGAATCGTAGGCGGTGTCTGGTCGCCGATGATGAGTTTGACGGTGCAGATCACGGGCGGCCCGTGGCCGTCGGTGACGCACGCCGTGACCGTGTAGGTGCCGGGCGGGTAGTCGCGAACCAGGGAGATGGCGGTGAAATTGGCGGAAACGCCGGCGGGGATGGTGTTGGTGGCGACCGGGTTTCCGTTCACCTTCCATAGGATGGTCAAGGCATCGCCGTCAGGGTCCATGGCGCCGCCGGCAATGGTGTAGTTCTTGCCGCCGTTGGGATCGCAGACCTCGACGATCGGTGGTGGGCAATCCACCACGGGCGGGTGATTGTTCTCGTCGCACTTCAACGCGACGCAATGGGTAAACGAGCAGCAGGCCACGAACTTCGCATCGTGAAACGAGATGCGGAAACAGGCGCGGTCACAAGGCGAGTTGGTGACGTTCAGGGTGACCGAGAGGTTGGTGCTTTGACCGCTGGCCAGCGGTGGGTTGAGGCTGATGATGGGATTGGCCACGGAGACGCAGTTTGCCGGATCCGGGACGATGATGGCGTAGTGAGCCGGCACGCCCGATTGATTGACCAGCTGCAGGTTCCAGGTCAGCCCGGCTGAGGCGGGGTCGCAAACCACCGACTCCTGGGTCACCAAGCCGCAACACTCCGGAACTTCCAGGCATTTGCTGACGACGCAGCAATCGGCGAAGTCGGGAGTGTGCGCGGCGATTCGGAAGCAGAGTTTGTTGGTGCTGACACCGGCGGCGAAGGTGAAGGTGACATTGGTGCAGAGGCCTTGGCCGGGTTTGAGGGGCGGTACCAGATCGATGATCGGCGGCGATGCGGTGACTCCGGCCGGCAAGTCGATGAAGGTCAGGTGACCATTGGTCAAGGTGCCGGTGTTGGTGACGCAGAAGGACCAGGTGTACTGCCCTGAACCGGCGAGGCATTGGACATTTTCCTCGACGAATTCCAGGCAATCGCAGCAGCGGTACACCTCGACGTCGCCCAGGTAGCTCTTGTCGTAGAACAGGGTGCTGCCATCGAGATCGACGAGGTACGCCGAATTGAAGGGGCTGGTGGCGGTGGAGAGGATCTCCACGCCGTAGATGTACGTGGGCACTTGCACATAGAGGTCGCCCGTGACGTAGACCTGATTGGCGCAGTCGTAGTCGATGCCGCCTTCCGAATTGTGTCCGGGATTGGAATTGCCGACGCCAATGCCGTTGGGGGCAGTGGTTTCGATCCAGTTGGTGCCGGCGGGTCGAAATTCCCGCGCCGGGGAGAAGTGCGCGAACGTGGTGAGGTTGCGCTGATCCTGAAAACAGAGGCCGCGTTCGGCGGTGAGCATGCGGCCATCGCTGGCGAAGGCGATATCGGTGACCACGGAAACCTGGATGCTGATGGTGGGTGGATTGACGCCGAGGTGGGGTGTCGGGTCCCACGGCAACTGGGCTGCCGGAATCTCGAGACGCGCCGAACCCGGTCCGGTGGCGAAGTCGCCGTTGGGTTGGAGACCAATGGACCAGATGGTATTCGCCCCGGGACCCGTACCGGGCGAGGTCACGGTGTCCCAGACGGAGTAATAGACCCGATTGCCGAAGTATTGGACCGCGAAAACGCGGCGTCCGGGATTGGTGAGTTGGCCGGGGGCCGAAGTGTCGGCGATGGCTGAGAGGCTGGCCGCCGGACGGCCGGTCGCGCCGTGATCGAACTTGGAGAGTTCCACGCCGGCCATGCTGACGCGTCGAATCCATCCGTGATCCAGGTCGGCGACAAAGATCTGGTTGTGGACCGGGTCGTAACAGAGGTTGCCGAGGGATACCGAGCCGACGTCGTTGAATTTGATGAGGGGCGAGATCTGGTAGGTGGAGCCATCGATGCGATAGACCGCCCCGGGGCCGCCGTTGGTAGGGTAGTAATCGCCGGGATAAACCGAGGTCGCGGCGACGTAGATGTTGGGCGGGGTCTGCTGATCGAGAGCGATACCAAAGACCTCACCGAGATTCGCGGCTTTCCATTGGTGCTGCGGGGTGCCGAGCTCGTTGTGGGTCATGGCGGGCAGCCAGTTGGACAGCGGGGTGGCACCGGCGCCGACCGGGTCGCGCAAGTCCATGATGCCGACGACATAGCCATCCGGCATGGAAGGACGCGTCGCGCAGTAGGCGGTGGCGCCGTCGTTTTGCAGGGAACCGCGCGAAAAGCACGTGGCGACCACCATGCCACATTCGAATTTCAAGACGCGGGGCCCACCGTCGTCCGGTAGCCCTTGGCCCAATGCCAAGGGAGCCAGGAGTCCGGTCAACGTGACGACCCAACGGACCCGGCTTGGGCGAGGCTCCGACCGCGGATGTTTCGGGGCGGGCGGCGGTGTGGGTGGGGCGGATGGATTCGTGCGCATGGCAGGTTGGCGGCGGGTGGGTGGGGATGACGC
This sequence comes from Verrucomicrobiales bacterium, assembly GCA_016795425.1. Classification (GTDB taxonomy): domain Bacteria; phylum Verrucomicrobiota; class Verrucomicrobiia; order Limisphaerales; family CAIMTB01; genus CAIMTB01. Next base: position 33,189 of record JAEUHG010000072.1, on the reverse strand, counting down.
AATACCCCCATTCAACAGTTGGGCCCGCACCACGAACGCAGGCGGCACTCCTTGAACCGCCGGATGAGCGTCCCGACCGGAGACGTTGTTGGGGGAACGCCCCGATGGTAATCAACCCAGCTTACGGTCTCAACCACCGAATCTTTTGAAGCACCAGGCCATACCGCGTCCCTGGCGGGTTGTTGCGCAGAGATTCGCCATTCCAATCGGGAGCGAAATTGCCGGAGTAGCAGAGCCAGCCGGACAGGCCATCACGAGAGATGAATTTCGAGGGGAGGTTGACGAAGTAGGCCTGCTCACCGAAGTCCTTGAGGTAGGTCACCCATCGCCAAGGGCCGGTGAGGAGCTCGGACTCGAGAACATACGTGTGCATCCGGGCGCAGGTGTTGCCGCCGTCGGTGACGAACATGAGGAATCGGCGGAGACCGGGCACCCAGGTCGCAGTCACGCAGCCCATGCGGTTGTTCCATTCGAGCAGTGGGCGCGCCGCATCGAGGTCCCGGGTCCATCGAGGTGCTCCGTCGGCATCCTGGCCGCCGTAAAACTCATAGGCCTTGGGATCGTTGATGGTTTCGACCGACGGTGACACGCGCAGGAGATACACCTGATCGCCAGTGATCCAACTCAGGTTCTCGAATCGCGGTTTCGCATCGTTGAGTTCCGCGCCGGTGGCCACCAGGTAAGCCTTGCCGTCCGGAGAATGTTCCATGTCGCGCCCGAAATCGACGAAGTGCGGGGCGCCGATCTTCAGCGGATGACCCCACTGGCCGGATTCACCAAAGAGGGGGCGCTCCGGGGTGTGAGGGGTTTCGGTCCATGTGCGGCCGAGGTCGCGAGAGACCCGGAAGCCCACCAAGGGTCCGAGCCAGGGCCAGTTGTAGTGGGTGCCGCCGAAGCGCGTTTGGCCGGACGGCCCGAGGCAGTAGGTGCCGTAGTACCAGATTCCGTGATGCACGAGACTGCCGCATGGGTAGCGACCGCCATAGGGATGGGGATCGGCCTGGACTTTCCCGAGACTCTGGACTTCGAGACGAAGGGGGTCGTTGCCCATGAGGACTGCCTGTCCGGTGGTGGCTTTGCCGCGCACCAGTCGGAATCCGCCGTAGCTGTTGGTGTCGGGGGCGATGGCATCGGAAGTCGAGTGCTCGTTGAAGAGCGGGCCATCCGTCCACGGCGAATAGAGATTCCCGTCGGCCGCCCAGGAGGGATACCAGGTATCGGCGAAACGGTAGTCACTGTGCTGGCCGGAGAACTCGAGGCCGACCAGATTTGTGGAACGTTCGAAAGGGCAATCGCTGGGGATTTCGGAGACCCAGACCAACGGATCGAAGGCGCGCTTTTCCGGGAGGGACGTTGTGTGGACGGTGGGGACATCGGAGATCGTCACTTCTCGGGTTGCGGTGCCGTGGAGATCGCCGTGTTGATCGAACCAGAGTCGGTCCAGGGCAATGAATCTCCCCCACTCGACACGATCCCGTTCCTTTTGATGGTAGATGTGCCACCAGCGGCCGGCGTCGTCCTGAATCGCGCAGCCATGCCCTGGGCCGAAGACCGTTGCGGATCGGCGGATGATCGGGTTGTGCGGGGCGCGGCGGAAGGGGCCGAGGGGATGGTCGGCAACTGCGTAGCCCACCGCGTAATTGGGAGTGTTGGCCCCGGATCCGCTGTAAAGCAGGTAGTAGCGGCCTCCGCGTTTGATCATCCAGGGGCCCTCGGTGACATGACCGCTCTTCCGTTCCCAATCGCTTTCCGGTTGGAGGATGACCGTTGGATCACCTTCGAGTTCCGTGGGTGATCGCAGGCGTTGCACGCTCAGGCGAAAGCCGGGGAATTGAACGTAGTACAAATACAGCTGACCGTCGTCGTCCCGGAACAGGTGGGCGTCGATGGCCGCATCATGGAATTTACGTCGTTGGGTAAACGGGCCAAGCGGGCCGTCGGCATCGGCGACGCCCACTGTTTCGCTGACGGTGTAGTAGAGGAAGAAGCGTCCGGAATTCGGGTCGCGCCAGACATCGGGAGCCCAGACATGGGGTGGACCGGGTTGAAAGACCACCGGGCCTCGAGACCATTTCAGCAGGTTGGTCGAAGTGTAGGCGCGAATCCCGTTGTCGCCGTCCACGTCGCCGGTGGCGTACAGGTAATAGACCCCGTTGTGGCGGATGACGGTGGGATCGGCGAGATCCCCGGGGAGGAGCGGATTCCGGTATTCCGCGGCGGAGGGTGCGGGAGCGGCGACGGCGACGGCGGCGCACAGCAACAAGGAACCGAGCCCGGGATGCATGGCGGCATCCTGGCGCGGTCCGGAGCAGATCGCAGGGAGGAAGTGGCGGTAGGTCCGGTAGGAGAGGAGGAGGGATCAGGCAACTTCCCAACCGGGGCGATACGATTCCTTGATGATGGCGTCCGCTTCGGGGGCGTTCTTGGCCTTTAATTGGGCGCCGTCCCAGTAGATCGGTTTGCCCGTGCGCAGGGAGAGAATGCCGAGCAGGAGGAGTTCCGTGAGGCGCGCACCGTATTCGAAGTCGCTGCTCGCCGGCGTGCCTCCCTTGCAGGCATCGATCCAGTCGCGATGGTGGCCTTTGGAGCGGAGAATGGTTTTGGCCGGCGCCTTGTAGGTCTCGTTGCGATCCTCCGGCAGGAGCATCGGTCTCCCGCCAAGACCGGCGCACATCATGGTGCCTTTTTCACCCACGAAAAGACAGCCGCGCCCGGGCATTTCCTGGTCGAGAGGCCAGCCCTCGGGCGTGCGTGGACGGAGCCCGCCATCATACCAGGTCACATCCACTGCCGGTTTGCCGTCCTTGGCTTCAAAATGCCAGTAGCAGATTTCGCCATGCGGCGAGATCTCTGCGTCCATTTGGCTCGCCGGACGGGCATGGATGGTGGATGGATTCTGGAGGTCGAGCGCCCAGCAGGCGGCATCGAGGTCGTGGCAGACGAAGTCGCCGATGGCGCCACCGCCGAAGGCCCAGAAGTCTCGCCATTTCACCGGGAAATAGGCGGGGTGAAAGGGGCGATCTTCCCGGGGCCCGAGCCACAGGTCCCAATTCAGGCCGCTGGGCACTGGTGGCGTGTCGGTGGGGCGCCCCGTAAGGGATTTGTTCCAGCGGGTGGCGCCGACCCAGGCATGGACCTCACGCACGGGGCCGATGGCGCCGTCCCAGATGTATTCGCAGGTCTGGCGCATGCCTTCGAGCGAATGACCGATGTTGCCCATCTGAGTGGCGACACCGGTTTCACGGGCGACTTTGGCAACGCGGCGCGCTTCCCAGAGATTGTGCGTGAGTGGTTTCTCGCAATAGACGTGCTTGCCGGCGCGCATGGCCAGGACGGACACATAGGCATGCAGGTGATCGGGAGTGGCGCAGAGGAGGGCGTCGACGGCCTTCTCTTTTTCCAGCAGGACCCGGAAATCCTCGTAAGCGGCGCAGCGGTGGTTGGGCGTCTGGGTTGAGTACTGTTTTTCGATGAGCGCTTTGGTCGGCGCCCGCCCGCCGCGTCCGCCATAATAGAAATCCTCCAGGCTGAAATCCTCGGCCGGATCAGCGACCGCAATGACTTGAACGTCCTCGAGGGGGAAGAGCGCCTGCAGATTCATGCGGCCCTGCCCGCCCGCACCTACCAGGGCGATGTTCACCTTGTCGCTGGGAGCAACAAACTTTGCTCCACCGAGAACGTGGCGGGGCACCAGGGTGAGAGCGGCAACCGCCGTGGCGGATTGCGCGAGGAAGCTGCGGCGCGAGGAGAGATTGCGGCGCAGCAATCCGGACTGGGTCCGATGGGACGGGCGATGGGGAGAACTGGGTGTCGGCTTCATTGGGAACGAGGTTTTCCGAAACGATCAACGGGTTGGCTCCATGAACCGAGCCGAGGCTGACTTGGGACCGATCGCGGTCCAAAGACCGGGTATTCCGAGCCGGGTGGTACGGGCCAGTTCATGGAGACCGAGGGATGACGGGTAGCAACAGGTGGGACGGCCGCGCGGCGTCATGGTGCACCGTTTGGGTGGCGGTGAGAAGTTCGGTGTCGGAGCCCGGTTCATTGCCCGTGTTCGCATTGCGATCGAAGCGGGGAAAACTGCTGCTGGACACTTCCACCCGCAGTCGGTGCCCGCGGCGGAAGACGTTGCTGGTGACCCACAGATCGATTTCGAAACGCTCGGCTTTTCCGGGTTCGAGCAAGGCCGGTTGATCGAGTCCATTGCGGTAGCGCGCACGCACGATTCCGTCGCAGAGATTGTAGGCTTTGCCGTCGGGATGAACATCGACGAGTTTGGCGGTGAAGTCAGTGTCCTTGGCCGAGGATGCGGCGTGGAGGACCATCTTCACCGGACCGGTGACTTCGAGATCTCGGTCAAGAGGCGCGGAGGTATAGACGAGCACGTCGTCGCGTTCTTCAATTTTTGATTGGTCGTAGGGACCGGCGCTGGCGCCGACAAGATTGTTGCCGCCGACGGTGGGAACGGGTTGGTCCCCATCATAGGCAAACGAGTCGGTGGGTTCGGCGCCGGGAGGGGTGACATCGAGGGTGCCGTCGCCCTTGGCGGTGGCGGCGTTGCCCCGGCTGTGGAGGTAGTAGGGCGTGAACCGGGTGCGTTGAAGCGGCCATTCGTTCTCGTTGCGCCATTGGTTCTCGCCCATGACGAAAATCCGATAAGCTGACCAGTCCTGGACGCCGTTGGTGGCACCCTTGAGCCAATACTCGAACCACTGGAACTGGAGGTCGCCAATGTTGATCACGGCTTGCTCGCCGAAATCGAGTTCGCCGACTTTTCGGGCGCCGACGCCGTGGGCCCACGGACCGATCAGAACCACTTGGTTTCGACGGGAAGCCGGGTCGCGGGATGTCTCGCGAACTCGATCGGTGAGTTCGAGGGTGGTCTTGGAAAAGATGTCATACCAACCGCCGATGTTGAGAGCAGGGACGGTGACGTCCGCGAAACGCCGTTCGATGCCGCGCTTCTTCCAATAATCGTCGTAGGTCGGATGGCGAGCCCAATCATTGATGTAGCCGACTTTGGGTTCGAACTGGTCGCCCAGGGTTCGCAGCGGCAGGTGGCGGTAGGCTTGGTCGAGTTTGTCCGGAGGCAATGCAATGCCCGCGACAGCGGCTCCCCAACCCAGCAGGAGTGCCAGTTGAAAGGCGCCGCCGGGATAGGCGATATCGTCATAAACATCCGCGAAGGGCACCACGGGGACCATGCATTTCAATTCGGGCACCGCGTCCGGAGCCGCGGACCATTGCGTCCACCCTCCGTAGGAACCGCCCGAGGTTCCCATGCTTCCATTGCACCAGGGTTGGCGGGCAACCCAACGCTGGGTGTCGACGCCATCCTCCGGATCGTGACGGAACGGGTCCCAGGTTCCCTGGGACTTGCCGCGCCCCCGGCAGTCCTGAGCGACCAGGGCGTATCCAGCGGCGGTGTAGCGTTTGGCGTCACCCCAAGTGTCATTGGGTTTGCCGTAAGGGGTGCGCAGAAGAAGGACTGGGAAGCGCTGCCCTTGCCTGGGCCTGTAGACATTGGCCGCCAGGGACACACCGTCGCGCATCGGAATCATGACGTCGCGCTCCACCTGGAAGGGCAGCTCCGGGGAATCGGCGGCGCCAGCTGAGGCATGGACCGTGAGCATCGCGGCGAGCAGGGCGGTGAGCATGGGCCGGAACCGGCCGGGCGGGCGGCGGGTAGGAACGGGGAATCGACGGTGAAGGGTCACCCCGAGAAGAACGGACGCAACGCGACGGGAAGTCAATCCCGAGGCATGCCGTCGCGGCGAGTGGGGTCGATCGCGCCCTTGGTCTCGATCGCGCCGAGGCCCGGGGCGTCGTAGAACCGCAAGTTCTCGTAGCCTTCGCCTCCGCCGCTGGCGACCGCGAGCCAGCGGTCATCCGGAGAGAACATCAGGTCGCCAGGGGTCTCACCGAGGCGTCGGAAGGTGAGCAATTCCTGCTGGGTAGCAACGTTCCAAAGGCGGAGGGCCCCTTCACCGCTGCCGCCGGCCAACGTCCGGCCGTCGTGCGAAAAAGCCAGGCTGTAGACCGGTTGTTTTTGGCCCTTGCAAGCGCCGATCATGCGGCCGCGATCGAGATCCCAGAGGCGCACCGCATTTTCGAGGTCCGTCGGCCCGGTCGCGACGGCGAGCAGTCGACCATCATGCGAAAGGGCCGAGGCGAATTTCTGGGCAGGGTCAATACGGAGCCGGGTCCGCTCGCGTCGCGTCGCCACATCCCACACCGTGGTGTCGCCGCGCGAATTCCAGGCCACGAACGTGCGACCGTCGCCGGCAAACAAACCTCGCTGCCCTTCCACCGTGCCGCCGACGGTGGAGGCATTCGACAACTCACGCCAAGTGATGGGACCCGACGGCGGGGCGGTGACTAAGAGCTCCGAATCGGGAGATACGGCGACCAGGAGAACGGGGCCATTGGCCACCTTGATTTCCTGGGTGACGTTGGTGTGAGTGTCCAGGATACGGACGGTCCCGCGGGCGGTCGCATGAATGATCCAGCGGAGGTCCTGGCTTACCGTCACGGGCAGGTAAGGAAAGCTGGATCCATCATCGACGCGGAACTGCTGTCGAGAACGGCCGGACTCGACATCGAGGAACTCCACGGTTCGGTCGGGACCGAGGGCCGAGAGGGTTCGCCCATCCTTGGAAAAGGTGAGGGTTCGCCATCGGCCGGCGATGCCTTCGTTCGCCCGGGAAGCATTCAGCGGCCAGAGATGGATGCCGCCGTCCTTGGCGCCGGTCGCCAGGAACTGACTGTTGGGTGTGAATTCGGCTGCCCATACCTCGTTGCGGTGCCCTTGCAGCGAGGCCTGGTGCTGGTGAACGGCGAGGTCCCACAATTGGATCGAATGATCCCAGCTCCCGGTGGCGAGATAACGTCCATCCGGCGAGGCTTCGACGCAGGAAATCATGCCGGTGTGTTCCACCTGGGTGGGGTCGGAAGGCAGGGTCGCGCGGACCTTTCCCGTCTCGACGTCCCAAACAGCGATCACAAAGGCTCCGCGCAGGGAGACTTGGTTTCGGGGAGCCAACACGGAGCGCCCGTCGGGAGTGAACGCAACGACTTTGACGTTGGCGTGCCAGCGTCCGAATAGCCGTGCGGAATCCTCAAGCAAGCGGGGTGCGACTCTCCCGGTCAGATCCCAAAGCACCAGTCCATCGCGGGAATCGGTCAACAGAAGTTCACCGTTCGGCGAGAAGGCGAGCGGACCCTGGCCGTCCGGAAGAAACTGGGTTTCCCGCCAATCGGAAGTGTCGCGAACACTTACCCCTTCGCGTCGGACGCAGGCGATCCGGCGACCGTCGCGGGAAAGGTCGACCGGACCACCGAAGCCGGTCAGCGTGGTGCGAAGTTCCCAGTCCGAAGTCCGCCAAACCTGGACCTCGCTGGGATTGGCGACGACCAGGGACTGACCGTCCGGCAGGTAGGCCAGATTGAGAGCGCCGCCGGGGCGTGTGACGACCGTGGTATCATCCAGGGTATCGCGGACCAGCCACCGGTGATCGAGGCCGATGACCAGACGGGAACCGTCGGGTGAGAAGGCGAGGGACCGGATGGACGCATCGACCGGTTCGAGGGTGACGTGGTCGTCGCCGTGGCATCGTCGCCAGAGATAGCGCCATTCGAAGCCGCGGAGGTCGGGTTGGCCGAGGCGGGGCTGGTGTTTGCCGAGCAGTTGCAGGGCGCGACCGACGTTTCCGGCTCCGAGAGATTGGTGGGCCAGATTGATGTGGGCGACGTACTCATTGAGGCGAGCAGCCGCCCCTTCGCGCTCGGCCTTGCGTCGGAGGCTGGCTTCCAATTCCCGGGACTCCAGTGCCTGCTGCTCGGCTTGGGTGGCGCGGATGGCCTGCCAGACCGCCAGGCCGGCACCGACCATGAGGGCAACGGTGACACCGGTGACGGCCGCGAAGGTGCCGCGGTGACGGTGAACGAGTTTCTGGAGCCGGTAGACCTGGCTGGGTGGCCGCGCCAAGACGGGCTCATTGTCCAGGTAGCGCTGAAGATCGAGGGCCAGGGCGTTGGCTGTTTCGTAACGCCGCGCCCGCGCCTTCTCCAGGCACTTCATGACGATCCAATCCAGGTCGCCGCGAAGCAGGTGAACGAGTCGCGGGGCATCCGTCCCACGCAATTGGGCCGTGGAAAAACGATCTCCGGCCAGCAAAGTGGAAACGCGCGTGGACGGGCGCAGTGGGTCGACTTCCAGGATGGTCCGGCGACAGGCGTCCAAACCATCGCGCAGCAGGTCGCCGGTTGCGAAAGGCGTGCGCCCCGTCAGCAGTTCGTAGAGCAGCACCCCGAGGGAATAGATGTCGGTCCGGGTATCGACATCAAGACCGCCCATCTGCGCCTGTTCGGGGCTCATATAGGCGGGTGTTCCGATGAAAGCGTGGAATTCCGTGAACAGGGTCTTTTCCGTCAGGCGTTGGTCGGTGGCCTTGGCGATGCCGAAGTCGATCACCTTCGGCACCGCGGCGCCGTCCTGGACCGCCACCAGGATGTTGGTGGGTTTGAGGTCACGGTGGATGACGCCTTTCTGATGAGCGTGCTGAACTGCGTGACAGATTTGGATGAGCAGCCGGATTCGCTCCTGGGCCGACAGTTTCTGGCTATCGCAAAACTCGGTGACACGGGTGCCCGACACCAATTCCATGACGAAATAGGGCCGGCCGGTGGAGGTCGCTCCGGCGTCGAGCACCCTGGCGATATTGGGGTGGTCCATCATCGCCAGAGCCTGGCGCTCGGCTTCGAAGCGAGCGATAACCTGACGGGTGTCCATCCCCTCCTTGATCACTTTCAAGGCAACCCGACGTCGAACCGGCACCTCCTGTTCCGCCAGGAAAACCACGCCGCAACCGCCTTCGCCGATTTCCTGGAGCAGGCGGTAGGGGCCGATACGATCTCCGGCCTTCTCCAGGCTTACCGCCGTGCGGTGAAGGTGTGGGTTGGCGATGGCAGGCTGCCCCAGAAAACTTCCCAGTTGAGATTCCTCGGCGAGCAATTCCTCGACTTGTCCGCGCAGCGCGTCATTGCCCCGGCAGGCCTGATCGAGGTAGGTCGCGCGGGCCGCCGGGTCCGTGAGGCCCATGGCCTCCAGGAAGATCTCCCGAAGCGATGGGCTGCGAGACGGGGCGGTGGGATCGAGACTCATGCCGAGGCGCTTCTGGGTCGCGAAGCTGGGTTCCAGGGTGCCTGTGAAAAAGCAAAAGGTCGATGGCACTCACCATCGACCTCGCCCGTGGCGCGAAACCTCACCATGATCAACACGCCACGGAAAATCGTACTGGGCAACCGGGTTCGCAGCGGTGCCTGGCGTGACGGTCCGCCTTAGGAGGGGTAGGGGTCGGCGGACATCGCCGCCGACCCGTGACCCACGTCGCTTGACCTCACCTTCAGCCTCACGACGCGAAAGGCAGAGTTCGTTGCCTACTTCCACATGCGTCATACTTCGACAAAGTCCGCAGACTTTTTTTCAGGAGGTGGTGGGAAGGGTGGGAGGTCAGAGATTCGCCCGGATTTCACGGCGCAACCAGACCCGCGCAAAGGTCCAAAGACCCTCCGCCGAACGTTTGGACATACCGAGGGCATGGGCCGCCTCATCCATGGTCATGCCCACGAAGTAGCGCAATTTGACCAGGGACGCGGCGTCCGCGTCCTCGGCGGCGAGGCGATCGAGGGCCTCGTGGACGGCAAGGAGTTCGTCTGGCGGCGCGGCTAGCAGGATCCGGTCCTCGTCGAGGACTTCAGGCGGGACGGCCCCGCCGCGTTTCTGGCTATGTTTGCGGCGGGCGTGGTCGACGAGGATTCGCCGCATGGCCTCGCCGGCGGCGGAGAAGAAGTGGGCGCGGTTTTTCCACTGGGTTTGTTGGTCGCCGCCGAGGCGGAGCCAGGCCTCGTGGACGAGCGCGGTGGCCTGCAGCGTGTGGCCGGGCGCCTCGTGAGCGAGTCGCAAGGCGGCAATCCGCCGCAATTCGTCATAGACGACCGGCAGGAGTTCCTGGGCGTCCGGAAGCCCTTGTTGCATCGCTCCCAGAAGGCGGGTGACATCATCCATAGCGGGTGGGGTGGAGGATCCGCCGATCGACCTCTGGAGTGGACGTTCGGAACGGGCCGCCGGTTACGCCGGGATTCGAGGGCATGGGCCGGTGCGAACAGGGAATCGCGTTGACACTCGAAACTTCGATCGCAATAAAGGCGGCGTCCTCACCGTAAACCGCAGAGGCAACCCGTCGTCGGGTTTGCTTTTCTCATCATGCCAAAACGTAAAACAACTCTACTAGGCGTCCTGTACGCCCTGCTGATAGCTGGTGCCACGACGGCGCTGGCGCAGAAGAACGTCGTCCAGCCAGGCGATCCGATTATTGCCTCCTCCTCGAACAGTCCGGGGTCTGAAGGTGTGGCGAACGCGATCGACGGCCAGCCGACGAAGTATCTCAACTTCGACACGCGCACGGATGGCAAGCCGTCCGGATTTGTCGTCACGCCCTCCGTGGGGGTTACGCGGGTGGTGGGCGTGAGCCTGCAATCGGCGAATGACGCGCCTGAGCGCGATCCGAAGATCGTCACGATCGAGGGATCGAATGACGAAACCGTCGCCGATTTCGCCTCGGGAACCTGGGAGTTGGTGGCGCGCCTGGATAACATCCCGGCGTTCACGGCCCGGTTCCAGACCCAGGTGATCAACTTCGACAACTTCAAGGCGTATAAGCACTACCGTTTCACCGTGCTCGAGACCCAGACGGTCAACGGTTGCTGCTTCCAGATCGCCGAAGTGGGACTCCTCGGCTCCCTCCTGCCCCAGGACGTGACCCAGCCGGGTGATCCGATCATCGCCTCGTCCTCGAACAGCCCTGGTTCGGAAGGCGTGGCCAACGCGATCGATGGTCAACCGACGAAGTATCTCAACTTCGACACGCGAACCGACGGCAAGCCGTCCGGTTTCGTGGTGAGCCCTTCGCTTGGCAAGACGCTCATCTCGGGCATCACCATGCAGTCGGCCAACGACGCGCCGGAGCGTGATCCCAAGATCGTCACCATCGAAGGATCCAATGACGAAACGGTCGCGGACTTTGGTTCCGGCAACTGGGAGTTGATCCAGCGCATCGACAATGTCCCGGCGTACACCGCCCGCTTCCAAACCCAGACCATCCTGTTCGATAACTACAAGCCTTACCGGCACTACCGTTTCACCGTTCTCGAGACCCAGACCGTGAACGGCTGCTGCTTCCAGATCGCTGAAGTCGAACTGCTCGGCACCGGCGCTCCCCAGGACGTGACCCAGCCGGGTGACGCGATCATCGCCTCGTCCTCCAACAGCCCTGGCTCCGAAGGCGTCGCGAATGCGATCGACGGTCAGCCGACGAAGTACCTCAACTTCGACACCCGGACCGACGGCAAGCCTTCCGGCTTCGTCGTGACTCCTGGCATCGGCGAATCGACCGTCATCGGCGTGAGCATGCAGTCCGCCAACGACGCTCCCGAGCGCGATCCCAAGATCGTGACGATCGAAGGTTCAAACGACGAGACCATCGCCGACTTTGCCTCGGGCAACTGGGAATTGATCACCCGTTTGGACAACATCCCGGCCTACACCGCCCGGTTCCAAACCCAGGAGTTCTACTTCCAGAATCGCAAGTCCTATAAGCACTACCGCTTCACGGTCCTCGAGACCCAGACGGTCAACGGCTGCTGCTTCCAAATCGCCGAAGTCGAACTGCTGGCCGTGGTGGACAGCAATCCGTGCGACAAGGCCCGGTTCCTGGTTCAGCCGACCGACACCCCGGTGCTCTCGGGATCCCAGGCGACCTTCATCACGGCCGTCAACGGCCCGTGGTCGCTGCAATGGTATGCCAACGGTCAGGTCATTCCTGGCGCCACCAAGGTGACCTACACCACTCCGGCAGTGACCGCCGACAGCTCCACCAACGTGTATACGGTGGAAATCAAGGGCTGCGAAATCAGCTCACCGGCCAAGGCTGTGGTCTTCACGCCGTCGGCCACCAAGAGCATCGGCATCAGCTTCCGCGGCGGCGGCGCCAACGGAACGCCGACGGTGATGAACGAAGACGACATCGCCGGTCTGCACCTCCAGGCTTACTGGAACAACACGGCGAACGCTGGCAACGGCACCTTCCCGTATGAAGAGGGCACCGATCCAGTGGAGACCATCGAACTCGTCGACAGCGACAACAAGCCCACCACGGTGACCTTCGACTTCCAGACGTCCGGCACCTGGGGTGCGGGAACGGGTGATGCCTCTGCCGTCCAGCGCATGCTGAATGGTTTGAACTACGCGAACCCGGGAACTCCGGCGACCTTGACCTTCGGTAATGTGCCTGCCGGCACCCACTCGGTGATCGCGTACTTCGTCGGCATCCCGCTGCAGTTCCAGAACGCGAACTACACCATCACCGGTGCCTCGACGGAGACCTACTACGTCCGCGTGATCAACGCCGACGAATACAACGCGGCCCCTGGCTTCTATCGCGGCATCAGCAAGGACGCGAACAACCGCAGCCTGGCGACCTACGTGCGCTTCGACAATGTGCGTCCGGCCGCCGACGGCACGATCGTCCTGAGCTGGGATACGCTGACCACCGGCTTCGATCGCGGCGCCCCGGTCAATGCCTTGCAGCTGATTCTCAACTCGACCGCCGCCGGTGCTCCGCCGGTAATTACGGCGAATCCGCAGCCCACCATCGGTCCGGAAGGCAGGACGGTGACGCTGTCCGTGACCGCGACGGGTGATAACCTGACGTATCAATGGCGCAAGGGTGGCCGCAACCTGCCCAACGGTGGCAATATCAGCGGCGCCACTTCCTCGACGCTCACGATCAACGACCTGTCCGACGCCGATGTGGGTGTCTACAGCGTGGCGGTGTTCAATCCGGGCGGCAGCGTCGTGAGCGGCAACGCCTCGGTGCGCGTCTCGAAGTACGACATCAAGGACGCGCTGGTGGGCTACTGGAAGTTCGATGAGTCGAGCGGCACCTCCGCGGCCAATTCTGGCGGTGGCAAGGCGGCGACCCTCACCGGAACTCCGAGCTGGGGCGCCGGCCAAGTGGCCAACGCCTTCAGCTTCGACGGCGTTTCGTACATGACCGTGCCTGACTACCCGGTGGCGAAGACTGAACTCAGCGCCTCGGCCTGGGTTCATGTTCCCTCCGATGTGGGCGGCCCGATCGCCTTCGTGCGCAATGCCCAGGGTCAAATCGGCATCGGTGCCGGTGCCGGTCCTGGCACGCCTGCCGGCCAGTTCGAGCTCGGAATCGTTTACGACGCCAACACCGGCGTCGCCAACCTCTCGGCCGCGATCGGCGCGGGTCCGAATATCGTTCGCGCGACGGCTCCCACGCCGTTTGCCTTCGGACCTTGGACCCATGTGGCGTTCAGCGCCGACGGCGCTCAATTGCGGCTCTACGTCAATGGCGTGCAGGTGGCCTCGACGGACTACCTGAACGCGATCAACAACCCGGGAATTCCGTACCTCACGTTCGGTGCCCGGCTGAATGACGACGGAAGCGGCACGATCGCTCCGGACGCGACCGCCCCGAGCTACCTCGCGGGTCAGTTGGACGACCTTGGTCTTTGGACCCGTGGCCTCTCCGGCCAGGAAGTCCAGTTGGTTTACGAGGCCGGCCAACAGAAGAAGGGGCTCGACACCGTCGTGGTGCCTCAGCCGGCGGCGGATATCACGCTCGGCGTGGCCCGGTCCGGTGGCAATATTGTGGTCACCTGGACCGCGGGTCGGCTGCAATCGGCTGCCAGCGCTGCCGGTCCCTGGAGCGACGTCGCGGGGGCGACCAGCCCGTTGACCGAGGCCGCCTCGACGGCCGCTAAGTTCTATCGGGCGGTTTCGCCCTGATCTGGGCCTGAGCTCGCGCTTGGGCCTCGGCGACGGGGCTAAGGCGCTGGGCTCAAAGGCTGAGATTTGACACAAGGCCGGACTCGCAAGAGTCCGGCCTTGATTGTTTATCGGCCTGTCGGCTGCGCTGCGACACGGCGGGCCTTTTCGCGTTTGACCCAGTTTTCCCAGGACAGGTAGGGTCTCCCCTCTTTTCGCCGGCAAATCTATGTTCCAGTTCATCCGCAAGCATCAGGCAATCGGCTTGGTCTTCATCGGGATCGTGATTGTCAGTTTCGTGATCTTCTTTTCGCCGAACCAGGGTGGTAGCGGCGGTCTGCCGCAGGGCACGATAGGCTCGATGAACGGGCAGCCCGTCACCCGCGACGCGTTTGTGGCGGCGATGAAGGAACACCGGCTGGCCCGCGGCTTGCGCGAAGGCAGTTTCCGGGATCGCTCCGACCGGGACGGCGAAGAACAGCGCGAAGTGTTGTCCAGACTCTTCCTCCTGCGTGAGGCGGAGTCCATGGGCATCGTGGTGACCGACGAGATCGCCGCGGCGCGCATCGCCGACCTGCCCTTCCTAAAGGACGAAAAGACCGGGCAGTTCAGCCGTGCCGCTTATGACCGTTTCCTAACATTGATCGCCCAGGAGCAGGGGATTTCACGCACCGATTTCGAGCAGTTCATGAAGCACGAAGCGATGCTTCAGCATCTGGTGCAATTGGGTGGGATGAGCGGCAGCCTGGTCCCGCCACGCGAAGCCGAAGCCCGATATCGGGAAGGCAACGACCAGTATGCCGCGGAAATTGTCGTATTCTCCGCCAGCAACCATTTGGCAAAGGTCGACCTCAGCCCCGAGAAGATCTCCCAATACTACAGTAACCGCATGGCGGAATACCGGATCCCCGAGCGCGTCCAGGTCCGTTATGTGAAATTCGCATCGACCAACCATCTGCCTGAGGCGGATCAAACGCTGAACAGCAACACCAACCTGGCCCAGCTGCTGGACGCGGAATATGCGCGCCGAGGGGCCGAGACATTCCGGGATGCCCAAGGCAACGTCATGACCCCGGAAGCCGCCAAGGTCGAACTTCGCGAGTCCTCCCGCTTGAATCTCGCCCTTGAGCTGGCGCGCAAGAAAGCCAATGAATTCGCCAATCGACTCTACCAAGGCGAGCCCACGGCGGAATCGCTCACCCAACTCGCCGCCGAGGTTGGCCTGACCGCCCAAACCAGTTTGCCCTTCGACCAGATGCGCCCGCCCGCCGACATGCGCGTGCCAACCACCTTCAATCGTTCCGCATTCGCCCTATCGGCCGAAGAACCTGTCGCCACGCCCGTCGTCGGCGAGGATGGCGTGTACGTGTTCACTTTCGAACGTCGGCTGCCTTCGGAGGTCCAGCCGTTGGAGGAGGTCCGTACCCGGGTAACGGAGGCCGTTCGCCGCGCCGAATCCAGGTCCATGGCGGAAGCCCAAGGGCGGGAGTTCGCCAACGCTCTTACGGCCGCGCTGGCGCAGTCCAAGACCTTCGAAGCGGCCGCCAAAGAGGCCGGTTTGAATCCCATCACCTTGACGAACTTTTCCCGGTCGACGCCGATTCTATCGGAACTCGGACCCCGGTTGACGGTTTCCGAGCTGTTGCGGGCTGCCGAAGACCTGGAGCCCGGCAAGGCGAGTGGTTTTCGCCCGGCTGCCGATGGCGGGTATGTGATGGTCTTGACGGGTAAGCAACCGGCACCGGAAAGCCAGTTGAAGGCGGAACTGCCGGAGTTCCTGAAGCAGTCCCGCTTGTACGGCCGTTATTCTGCATTCTCGGAATGGGAAAAGCGCCGGTTTGCCGCAGCATCCATTCAGATACCGGGCTTCGGGCCTGCCGCATCGACCAACGCTGCGCCTGGAACCGCGAACTGAGCGTGCGCTCCCTGCTTTGGATCCATTCCTGAAGCTCTCGGCGCCGAGCGGCGGCGGGTACTGGGAAGTCCCAGTGCTCTACGAGGACGAGCACCTACTGGCACTCGACAAACCCTCGGGGTTGCTGACGAGTCCGGACCGGTACGATCCGGAGCGACCCAATCTGATGCGCCTTCTCCATGCGCACATTGCGCGTGGCGTTCCGTGGGCGAAGGAGCGCGGCCTTTCCTATCTTGCCAATGCCCACCGGTTGGACCTGGAAACCTCCGGGGTGTTGTTGCTGGCCAAGACCAAGCCGGTCCTGACGTCCCTCACCAACCAATTCGGAGCCGAGAAACCGCTCAAGCGATACCTTGCTCTGGTGCAGGGCGGGCCTTCCGAGGATGCCTTTGTGGTGGAAGGCAAATTGGCCCCGCATCCCACCCGGGTCGGAGTCATGCAGATGCACCCCAAAGAGGGTAAGAGAAGTCAGACGGACTTTCGGGTGCTGGAGCGGTTCATCGGGTATTCGACGCTGGAATGCCTGCCGCGTACCGGGCGCACTCACCAGATCCGGGCCCACTTGCGATGGGCCAACTACCCGATCGTCGGCGATCGGGTGTATGGCGGTGCGCCCCTCCTGCTGTCGGAACTGAAATCGCATTACCGCACGGGCAAAGGACGCGAGGAGAGACCCTTGATGGCAAGGGTCGCGCTTCACGCCTCGATTCTGGAACTTTCGCACCCGGTCACTGGCAACCCGCTCAAAATCGAAGCTCCACTGCCCAAGGATCTACGGGTCGCCCTGAAGTACCTGCGGAAATATGCGGTTCCTGGCGGAATCGCCGCACCGGAACCCGACGCCGACCGCGACTCTCAGGCCGTCCCCGCGCCGGCGGAGGAGCCCGTCCGCGAACCCAGTGCAGATCCGACCCGGAGAGCCCGGCCCAAGCCGGATTCCAAGCCGGGAGCCAAGACCCGCGCTGGCGAGGGCGATACCTGGGTGTACTGACGGTCCGCGACCGCGACAGGAAGAGTCGTTCGCCGGCGCCCCGCCGGTCCTTGCGGTCTTGGAAGATCCTTTTTGATTCCCACTCCTCTTCGTTCTCGTCATCCAAAGCCGCAATGCCACCGTGGAACTGGGGATGAGAGCGACGAAAGGGAGGACGCGGACGTCGAGTGCTGCAACCCTTTGGGATTTGGACGCCGCACACCATTCCGCCCCAGTGGAATTGCGGATTCCAAAAAGCGGCCCAAGTTTGCTCACAGATTCCCGCACCAGCCCCGGTGTCGTGAGTCTGTGCCGAACCCGGGCCCGGCGGCGGGTGTCTTCGAAAAGAAAGGAGACACGATGCCCGCGCGATCCATGAAGAAGCAGGAGTTCCGCTACACCGCTCCGACCGCCATGAGTGTTCAACTTGTCGGAGACTTCACGCATTGGAGCCAGGCGCCGGTTCAACTCGCCAAAGGCTCCGACGGTACCTGGCGCACGACGGTGCCGCTGCCTCCCGGCCAGTATCATTATCGTTTCCTGGTGGATGGGGAGTGGCGCGACGATCCGGAGTGCACCTTGCGCGTTCCGAACCCGTTCGGCACCGAGAATGCCGTGCGACAAGTGCTCTGACCGGAACCGTTGGGATCGACCACTCAGAGACGCGCCGTTCGGCGAGGGTCGCACGTTCGAGTTGCCTGGACGACGTTCCTTGGGAAAGCGGCAGAGGGCTGCCGCACTCCAAAACGACCAGCGTTGACCTAGCCCCGGGTGCGGACGGGCGCGAAGCGTCGTGGACTGCGGCAGTCCCCTGCCGCTTTGCCATCACGCCGATTCCGGTCCGAAAAGGGGTGCCGCCCATTCGACACCGCGGAGATGTGCCCTGTCGGGACCGGCACGAACTTGGGCTTGACAGTTTCGTGGCGAAGTCTATCCCTCGATCGTAGCCAATAGGCTTAGGAGGAAATTCGCAGTAAAAATTCATCAAGGGGATTCCGTTATGGTATCGAAAATGGCTGTTCTCGCGGGTTTGACCGCCCTCACGGCGGCGCCGGCGATGGCTCTGAGTTGGGTGTCCTATACCGACCTCTACGGAGCGAAAGAATATGCGGTGACCGATGTTGGGTACACGTGGCATGACGCGGAGGCTTTCGCCCAGTCCCAAGGAGGTCATTTGGTGGCGATCAATGATCAAGACGAGAACGACTGGATTGTGTCGACCTTTGGAGGCGGCGAGTTGTTCTGGATCGGTCTGACCGACCAGGATCTCGAGGGGTCGTTCCTTTGGACCAACGGGGATCCGTTCGTCTACGACAATTGGAACGGGGGCGAACCGAACGACGTGACGGACGAGGAGTGGACCCACATCAACTGGGGAGGCCCGGGTGGTTGGAATGATTGGGAAAGCGGCGCGGATTACGTCAACGCCGCCCAGGGGAACACGTCCTTCCAGAACGACAGTTTCCCGATTCGCGCCATCATCGAGCGCCAAGTGGTACCGGAACCGGGAACCTGGCTTGGCGCCGTCGGAGTCATCGGCATCGTCGGCCTGGCGATGCGACGTCGGTTGCGGTCCTGATCAATCCGGAAATTGAATTCTGCAGTTTTGCCAAGCTGCCGGGGAACCGTTCCCGGCAGTTTTGTTTTGGTGCACCACACTTGTACTTGAGCCGCGGGCCTGAACCGTCGGATAAGTCTTGTCCATGAAGCAGCCTCATCCACCTTCGCCCAGGCCACGGCGGACAGGCCCGAATCCTCGCCCTTCAGCGTGCGAGGGATTGAGGGAGCGCTCCTGGTGGGCTCCGCCGCGTGCCACCGCGCTCGCCGCGGTTTGGGTGATGGGTCTGTGGGCATGGCCAATCCTCGTCCAGGCCAAGATTCCCGCCGATCAGTTGGCCAAATTGCCGCCGCCAGCGTCGCGAACGGTGGATTTTGACAAGGATATCCGGCCGATCCTCGAGGCGAGTTGCGTGAAGTGCCACGGGCGGGGAAAGAGCAAGGGAGGCTTTCAACTCGACACCCGTGAGACTTTTCTGAAGGACGGCGATTCCGGTCCGGCGGTGAAACTTGGCGATAGCGCTGGCAGTTACTTGATCCATCTGGTGTCGGGCCTCGACGAGGATGACATCATGCCGCAGAAGGGATCGCGCCTGACGGCCGAGCAGGTCGGTTTGCTGCGGGCCTGGGTGGATCAGCAACTGCCTTGGACGGCGGGGGTCACCTTCGCGCGCGAGCCGCATCGCAACCTCAAACCCCACCGGCCCGAACTCCCGCCGGCTTCCGACGAGGCGCGGCGTCCACTGGACCGTTTGGTCTGGGACTACTTCCGGCGCCATGGCGTGTTGCCCGGAGCGCCGGTGGATGATCGTACGTTTGCGCGCCGGGTCTTTCTGGATGTGGTGGGACTGCTCCCATCCCCCGAGGAACTCTCCGGTTTTCTGGCCGATGGGAGTCCGGACAAGCGGGAGCGATTGGTGTCCCGGCTGTTGGCGGACACCCCGCGTTATTCCCAGCACTGGTTGACCTTTTGGAACGACCTTTTGCGCAATGACTACAAAGGGACCGGGTACATCGATGGCGGAAGGGAGCAGGTCACGCAGTGGCTCTATGCGTCATTGAAGAACAATCGGCGCTACGACGAATTCGTTCGCGAACTGGTTTCGCCCGGGGAGAAGGGCCCCAAGGGATTCACCAAGGGCATTGTTTGGCGCGGGACCATCAACGCCTCTCAAACGCCCCAGATGCAGGCCGCGCAAAACATCGCCCAGGTGTTCCTCGGTGTGAACCTGAAGTGCGCATCGTGCCACGACAGTTTCATCGACGACTGGCAATTGGCGGATGCCTACGGCATGGCCGGGATCTATGCGGATGACAAACTCGACATGGTCCAGTGCGACAAACCGCTCGGCAAACATGCGCCGGTGAAATTCCTGTTTCCGGAGTTGGGAGGAATCAGCGACGACGCGCCCAAGTCCGAGAGAATCGCACGCCTGGCGCAGTTGATGGTGGATCCCGCCAACGGCCGACTCCCGCGCACCATCGTCAATCGGCTCTGGGCGCGCTTCTTTGGTGCGGGTCTGGTGGAACCCATTGACGTGATGCAGAACCCGGCATGGAGTCAGGACCTGTTGGATTGGCTCGCAGAGGACCTGGTTGAGCATGGCTATGATCTCAAGCGAACCATGGAACTCATCCTGACTTCGCGCACGTACCAGCTCCCCGCCGTGAATCTGGGCGACGGCGCCGATAAGAGTTTTGTCTTCCGCGGTCCCGCGGTGCGTCGATTGACCGCCGAACAATTCCGGGACGCGCTCGGGCAGTTGACCGGCGTCTGGTATGACCGCCCGGAGAGCGGACTGGATTCGTTGCTCCTGGAAAAGAGCGCGGTGGCTGCCGCGCTTCCAGCGGAAGCGTATTGGATTTGGTCGGACCCGCACGCCGCCCAAGCGGTTCCGCCGCAGACAGTCTACTTCCGCAAGGTCTTCACTTTGGCCGAGGTTCCATCGGAAGCGTTTCTGGTGGCCCATGCCGACAACAGTTTTCGTCTCTGGGTCAACGGTCGACAGGCGCGAAAAGAGGGGGATGGGTCATGGAACGAGACCTCGGTGGTGGATGTTCGGCCGTATTTGGTGGCCGGCACCAACACCCTGGCCGTCGAGGCGGTGAACGGCGGTAGCGATCCCAATCCGGCCGGTTTTCTCGGCTACCTGCGGGTGGGGCCACGACCCAAGCCGGGCGCGTCGGCGGCGGATCGGCCGATGGCGGATCTGGGCACGGACGCGACTTGGACGACGTCCACCAACCGGGTGGAGGGTTGGCAGAAGCCGGAGTTCGACGCCTCAGGCTGGGGAATGGCGCAGGTATTGGGCTCGGCCTCGATGGAACCCTGGCAAGTCGCGGACACGTTTGTCAGCGTGGCGATGGGACGCAGCGCTGTGGGAACGGTGCGAGCCTCCCTGGTCGCCGCCGATCCTTTGGCCGTGGCTTTGGGCCGCCCTAATCGGGAACAAGTCACCAGCAGTCGACCTTCCACAGCGACCACCATACAGATGCTGGAACTGACCAATGGCGGAACCCTGGCCAAACTCATCCAAACCGGTGCCAGCAAGCTGGTGGATGCCGCGCAACCTGCCGGCGTTTTGATCGGCGGGGTCTTTTCGCGCGGATTGGGGCGGTCGCCCACCGAAGAGGAGGCGGGCCTGACCCAGTCGTTGCTGGGCGACAAACCAGCTCCGGACGCGGTGGAAGACCTTCTTTGGTCCGTGGCGATGCTGCCGGAATTCCAGCTGATTTACTGACCCGACGGCTGGAGGGGTTTGCAGGGGGTTCAGAACGGGATCGGTTAAGTGGTGACCGCATCCCGCCGTTCTCCCATCAGGAAGTGTTGTCGGAGGACGGCAATGCTTCTGCGCGAAAGCCTTCGAGTGGAGGGGGATGAGGGCGACGCACCAATCCGTGGTGATGCGAAACGAAGTATGTCTATGCACCGAATTGCGCGAACGGAAACCAAGGGATCCACTCTGGGGTTGGCCGCCTTTTGTGCGGTCATTGCTGCTCTCCCTTGCACCGGACAGAACCCCTCCGACAAACCCAAGGCGGTTCCCGCCGTCGAAACGCCTCCCATCAATGCCTGGCTTCGAGAACAGTCTCCCAGTTGGGCGGCCTGGGATATTGGGGTTCAACTCCGAGCGCGCTACGAACGAAAGGACGACGGGGGAAGCGACGGTCGGTACGCCGCCGACGACTTCTTGAAGGAGACGCCGCCCGGCCGATTCAACGACAACGCCTTTCTCCTCCTGCGGGAGAAGATCCACGTTGGCTACACACCGGTCTCCTGGTGCTCCGTGTTTCTCGAGGGACGGGATAGTTCCAGCACCGGCGATCGGCGTGATCCCAATCCTGGGGCCGACGTCCTGGATCTGCACCAGGCCTATTTGCGGCTCGGACAACGCGGCGATTTTCCGTTGATCGCTACGCTCGGTCGCCAGGAGCTGCTTTACGCCGACGAACGCATGGTCGGCATTGGTGATTGGGGAAACTTGGGTCGCGTCTTTGACGCGGCCAAGCTGCGCTGGGACGGCGGCGACTACTGGGTGGATGCGTTCGCCGCGAGAATGGTGATTCCCGACAATCACAACTTCAATCTGTCGGGCGATTACGATGTGCTCACCGGGGTGTACGCCTCATCCAAGGGGCTGTTGCCTTTCCAGGAAACGCAGGTCTACGCCCTCGGGCATCACGTCGAAGCCGACGCCCTGGTGGTTGACCCGGCCTGGTTGAGCTCTCCCGCTCGGCCGCAGGACACCTTCACGATCGGCTTCCGTGCCCAGTCAATTCCCGGGAAACTCGGCAACTGGGACTATGCCGCGGAGGCGGCCGGACAGTTGGGAACGGTCAATGCCGTCAACCGACGATTGGACCAGCTGGGTTGGAACACCACGGTGAGCGGCGGCTACACTTGGAAGTCCGCGGATTGGCAGCCACGACTCGGACTGGGCTACGACTTCGCATCCGGTGACAACGATCCCACCGACGATCAGAACGGGACGTTCCTTCCCCTGTTCCCAACCAATCACAAGGTCTACGGACTCATGGATCTTGTCGGTCCACGCAATCTTCATGATCCGCGCATCGTGGCGTCGGTGCGTCCTCTGAAGACGCTGACCATTGCCGCCGAGTTCCATGGCTTCTGGCTGGCGACCACCGAGGATTTCTTCTACCCGGAGGGCGGGGCGGCCCGGGCACGGAATGGTTACGGTCGCAATTCCCAGTTCGATAGTTTCGTTGGAACGGAATTCGATCTGGATGTCACCTGGCGCGCCCGCTCGTGGCTGACTTTCCGCGCTGGTTACGGGCACTTCTTCGTGGGGAGCTACGTCCAGTCATCGCTGGCGAACAGCGGCGGTGCGACGGATGCCGATTGGGTCTACCTGCAGACCTCGCTGAATCTTTGACCAGGATTGGGGTGCGCCCAATGCGGGTAGGCAGGGTGTCGAACTCAGGTTCGTCCTGCCCCCGCACGATCGATCACTGCCTGAGGAGCAGGCGGTAGAATCGATACGGAGAGGTGAGGGAGGACGGATCGATGTAGATGTAAGGCGCGGCAGTTGACTGGAAATCGACGATCTTAGTCCAGGTGTCGAGATCGATCGCCCCCTGCAATTCGTAGGTGGCACCGACGTCCCCGGTGGCGCTGATTTGAATCAACCCGCCGGTGATCTGCGAGATGACCAGGCGCGCGCCTTCCCCGGTCACGGTCACTTGGAACGTGCGCGTGGCGGTGAGAGCGGTGGGCGCCTGATCGGAGAGACGCACCGTGACGGTGTGTTGTCCCACTTGGGCTTGGGTTGGAGACCAGGCAATGGCGCCGGTGGCGGCGTCGATCGACATGCCCTCGGGCGCGGCATCAAAGGAGTAGCGGAGGGAGTTCGCGGGAAGATCCGCATCCGTGCCGTGGGCTTGGAGGGTCAGGGGCACGCCGTAGTGCAGCGTCTGATCGTCGAGCGCGTCCAACGTGGGCGCGGTGTTTACCTCGGTAACGATCCACTGGAAGCTGTTGGTGATACTCAGGCGAATGGTTTCGGGGTTCGCGGACGTCGTCTCTGAGACGACGACGGTGACGCGGTTGGTCGACGGGCCTTGCGCTTCCGTCGGCGTCCAGGAAAGGACTCCCGAGGCCGGATCGATCGCCAGGCCGGCGGGCGGAGAAACAAGTTGGAAGAGGAGCGTCGTGGCCGGGAGATCGGCGTCGGTGGCCACAACGGGAACGGTGGAGGCTGCGAGTTCGGCGGTGGTTCGATCTCCTGGAATCGTCACGGCGGGCGGGGTGTTGACCTCGCGGACGATCACTTGGAAGGCATTGGTGATGGTCCATTGCGTCGAATTGGCGGCCGCCGGACTGCTGTCCGAAACCACCACCGTCAGCTGGTTGGTCGAGGGGCCTTGGGCTTCGGAGGGCGTCCAGGTGATGGCCCCAGTGATGGGATCAATCGCCGCGCCAGCGGGCGGCGCGATGAGTCGGAAAGCGAGGGCGTTGGCCGGCAGATCAGGGTCGGCGGCACCGGCTTTCACCGACAAGGGCGTGTTCTCGTCGAGGGTCTGGTTGCCAGGAATGGTGAGTACAGGCGGCAGGTTGATTTCGCGGACGGTGACAGTGAATTGGTTGGTGACGCTGATGGATTTGGCATTCACCGCCCACGGGTTGTCATCGGTGACCACCACGGTCACCACTTGGCTGGAAGGTCCCTGGGCCTCGGAGGGCGTCCAGGAAATGGCGCCGGAAACGGGATCGATGGTCATGCCGTCCGGCGGCGCGACCAGGGAGAAGCGGAGGGTGTTGGCGGGAAGATCCGCATCGGTGGCGGAGGCTGAAACCGTCAACGAGGTGAGTTCGTCGATGGTTTGATTGGCAGGCACCACGAGCTGAGGCGCCGTGTTGATTTCGTTGACCACCACGGTGAAGTGGTTGGTGCGGATGAAGGCTTTGCCATTCACGAAATCCGTGACACTCGCCACGATCTCGTTCGTGACCGGCCCGGTGGCCTCCGAGGTGGGCCACGCCAATGTCGCGTTGGTCGGGCCTGCAATGGCAAAGGCGAGTCCGGGCGGACCGGAAATCAGGGTGAAGGTCAGGGGCTTGTTGGGTTCGTCGGGGTCCTGGGCCGAGATGCCTACGGCCAGGGTGGCGCCTTCGTCGAGGACTTGAGTCTCGGGCACGATGAGATCGGGCGGGACTCGGGATTGTTTGAACATGTAGGTGCCAAACTGCCCGGCATAGGTCGCGGCGACCACCACGGTGTAGAGGCCTTCGTTGGTGATGGTCATGCTGACCACGCCGGAGCGGGCGAAGGAGTTGCCCGAGGTGGTCTCATCCACCAGAGCGCCGGTGGGTCCATAAAGCCGAATCCACGGCGTGAAGTTGGTGGCAATAACTCGGAGGACGTTGCTGTCGCCCGGGGTGCCGAAGAAGGACCAGACATCGAGATCGCCGAGGTCGAGCGTGGCGACGTTGGTGAAACCGTTGATCAAGTTACCGCCTTCATCGCCGGGGGTGAGGACGATCCCGGTGGCTGCGCGAACCATCTCGAGGCCATAGGTTCCGATCTGCCCGCCATAGGTCGCGCTGACGACGAGTGTATGGAGACCCGCGTTGGTGGTTTGCAGGGTCAGGCTTCCATCGCGAGCGAACGAGTTACCCGAGGTGGTGGCGGCGATCAACGCGCCGGTGGGTCCGTAGAGTCGGAGCCAGGGTGTGAGATTGGTCGCTCCCATGCGAATGACGAGGCCTTGGCCGGAAAGAGCTTCGAATTGGTAGGCGTCGAGGTCGCCGAGGTCGATGTTGCCGAAGACACGGGTGCCGCTGATCAACTCGCCGCCTTCGTCGCCGGCGGTGATTTGGAGGGGCGAAGTGCCTCTGACAAAGCTGAGGTCATAGGCGCCGGCTTGCCCGCCATAGGTGGCGCTCACCGCGAGGGTATGAATCCCGGCATTGGTGGCCACGGTCGTCAGCACGCCATCTCGCGCGAAGGCGTTGCCGGAAGTGGTTTCGTCGATGAGCGCGCCGTTCGGGCTGTAGAGGCGCAACCATGGCGTGAATTCGGTGGCTCCGACGCGCACCATGACGGACTCATTCGCGGTGGCTTCGAAGCGGTAGACATCGATGTCGCCGACCTCGAGGTCGCCGAGGTGCTTGGATCCATTGGTGAGATCGCCGCCTTGATCGCCCGTGGCGAGGCTCACGGCGCCTGGGGCTTGGACGAAGTTGAGTTGGTAGGTTCCGTTCTGGCCTGAGTAGGTGGCGCCGACCACGAGCGTGTAGTTGCCGGCGTTGGTGGCTTGAAGCGCCAGAGAACCGTCTCGGGCAAAGGTGTTGCCCGAGGTGGCTTCGGCGATCAGCGAGCCGTTTGGTCCGAAGAGTCGGAGCCAGGGCGTCAATTCCGTGGATCCCATGCGAACCATCAATCCGTCACCGGCATTGGCGGCGAATCCCCAGACATCGAATTCGCCGATGTCGAGTGAACCCGTGTGACGGAAGCCATTGGTCAAGGTGCCGCCTTGGTCTCCGGAAGACACCACGAACGCGCCGGGAGCACGGGCGAAACTTAGTCCGTAGGATCCGATTTGGCTCTCGTAAGTGGCGCTGGCGATCAGGGTGTACGTACCGGCATTGGTGGCTTGGAGATTGAGGAAACCGTCGCGGGCAAAAGTATTTCCTGATGTCGTTTGAGCCACCAACGCGCCGGTTGGTCCGATCAACCGCAACCACGGGGTCAGCGACGGTCCGCCCATGCGAACCATCAGGCTATCGCCGGCGTTGGCCTGGAATTGATAGGCATCCAGGTCCCCCAGGGTGAGTTCGCCAGCATGATGAGCTCCATTGACCAGTTCGCCGCCTTGGTCCCCGGTGGGAACGGTGGGGGTTCCGGGGGCGACGACCAAATGCAGGCCATACGTGCCCACCTGAGTCGCCGTGGCGGCACTCACAAGGACGGTGTAGTTGCCCGCGTTGGTCGCGGTCGTGGTCAGGGCGCCGTCCCGAGCAAAGGTGTTTCCCGCCACGATGTCCGCGACCGGTTCGTTCGCGGGACCGAACACCCGGATGCGAGGGGTGAAGTTCGTAGCCCCGACACGCACCATGACTGCGGCACCGGCAGGCGCTGAAAAACTCCAGTTGTCAGAATCGCCTCCAGGATTGATGTCACCGGTGTGTTGGGCGCCATTGGTGAGCGGGATCTGCGCGTGCGCTGAGAGAAGGGACATCAACAACCAGCATCCCAAGAGTACGAAGGAATGGATGCCGCGATACCGAGGCGTGAAGCGCGGGAGGAAGGCGATTGTGGGGGGGATGGTCGGCGCAAGGCGGCGACAGGGCACAGCGTGAGGGCGCATGATAGTAAGGGCTGGGCTGATGACTCGAAGCGTCGGGCGAGGCGTGGAGCGTTGACCCGATCTGGAGCCGTAGCCAATTGCCAAACGGACAGCGATAAGTCAAACGATTGAGCAGATAATCTCTGGGATTCTGGGTTCGCCGTCGAACCCTGCCCGCTTGACCTCGCCGGCCCGGGTGCGCAGAGACTGCGCACCATGAACACGGTTCGTCGGGTCCATCCTGCCCGTTGGGTCATGGTATCGCTGCTCAGCCTCATCGGGGTCATCGGGGCCGAGTCGCCTGAATGGTTGCCCCTTTTCAATGGCAAGGACCTGACCGGTTGGCGGGCTGTCCACGACGCTAAATTCGAAGCCAACAACGGCAATCTCCGTCTGGTGGGCGGCATGGGTTGGTTGCGCACCGACCAGGAGTACCGTGATTTCATCCTCGACGTAGAGCTGCGACCGCTTGTCGAGCGGTATGACAGCGGGCTCTTCTTTCGAGTTGGCCTCGATGGCAAGCCGTGGCCGACGGATGGCTGGCAAATCAACCTGCGCCGCGACATGTGGGGCGCACTGGTTCGTGGAACCCAACGCATTCTGCCGGCGACGGGAGAGGGGCCTGATATCGAGGATGATACGCCATGGTCCAAGTTCCGCCTCGAAGTCCGTGGAGTGCGGGCGGTACTGGAGTTGAATGGAAAGAAGGTCTGGGAAACCGACAAAATCGACCGTATGTCCGGTTACCTCGGCATTCAGGCGGAGGAACGGTCGTTCGAATTTCGGAACTTCCGAATCCAGACCCTTCCCTGAGAGCTACTCTTCTCCATCGTAATAGTCAGTGGGTCCGTCATTCAGGAGGCGTCGTTCCGGCGAGCGAACCAACCATTTCCCGCTGTCGGGGTAATGACAGGATTCGCCAATGGGATTGTCGGCCACCACGAGCACGACGAGATCCTCGGAGCCGTCGTTGATGAGTTGGTGCGGTTGGCCGGGTTTGAAGAGGAATGCGTCACCCGGTTCGATGGGTGTTTGTCCGCCTTGGTGACGGGCGATGCCGCGGCCCGAAAGGACCTGATAATACTCCCACTGCGCCGAGTGCGAATGATACGGGTAGTTGGCTTTGCCCGGTGGGATGCGGATCATCTCGACGTCGAACGGATGACGTTCCATGAGATCCGTCGATTGAGGTTTACGCCCCAGAGCCTCGGAAATTTCCTTGCCGGATCCAGCGAACTTTTCTTTTGGCGAAACCCAGGATTCATCAGGGAGATTTGCGATGTTGACTTTGTTCATGGGAAGAATGGTTTTCCGAAATCCAGCCCCATATTGGGACCATAAACTGCATCGAGTCGGGATTGCCCTGTCGCAGCGCGACAGGGTCTACCTGAGTTGGAAATGGGTCCAATCAGGTAGCCCTCGTCGGGCTGCTACGAGGTGCGCAGGGTCCCGAGGTTCATTTGTACTCTCGAACCAGGATGGGCAGGTCGGGCGACTTCTCCAAGTGCGTCGAGGCAGGAATGCGGCGTCTTGCGGTCCTGAGCGGGCCTTCCGCTAACGTCGACCCTTCGTCTTCAGCCAGCTCGCCAATGGGACAGGAAGGTCGGACTGGACTCCGGAGAATCCTAAGGCAAGGACACGCTGCCAGTATTCGGGATTCTCCTTGCCGTCCTGGATGTCCGGCCAGATGCGGATGCCCGCGGCTTGGGCGGCCTGGACCGCTTCCGGGGAATAGTGGTCCCAGGAGCCATCAAGGACCTCCACCCTCTGCGCTTTGGCCCAGTCGACGAGACCGGTTGGGCTTTTTCCAAGATGATTCGGTGGGCTCACGATCAGGGGGAGTTCGGGGGCTGCATCGTGCCAATGGGTGATCTTATCGTTGGAACAATAGACCAGGACGCGACGGGTCATGTCGGCGTGGTGGATGCTACGCAGGAGTTGAGCGGGATCGCCGTCCTTGAAATCCAGGTAGATGTTGATGCGCCCGCGGCAGGCGGCGAGTGCCTCTTCGAAGGAAGGCACCCGCTCCGGTGCGGCGGTTGGCGTGTTCGTATCGCGCAGCGTGTAGGATCGAAGCGTTGCAAAATCCAATTCCTCGACGCGTCCGTGTCCGTCCGTGGTGCGATGGATGGTGCGATCATGCATGAGGACGTGGGATCCGTCACGGGTGCGGCGGACATCCATCTCGACGTAGTCGAGGCCGGCTTCAATGGCATTGCGGAAGGAGCGAAGGCTGTTTTCGGGTGCGCGCGAATGTTCACCGCGATGGGCGATGACGATGAAGGGATGGGGAGAGGCAGGCAGGTCGGCCGCAGGGAGCGGGGCGCAGATCACGAGGATCATGAGAACCAGGGCCTGGACGCGGGTCAGGAGTTCGGCGGAAGGCACTGGAAGATGGAAGCCGCAGACGATGAAACCAGACCAGAGAAAACAAGAACCCCGTCGACCTTCGTCGGCGGGGTTCCTTGGGGTGCGTCGGTGACGTCGCGTTGTTAGAAGTCCTTGAAGTCACCGTCCATCGGCAATTCGTGGTTGCGATTCGGTGCGGTGAGAACCGCAACGGTGCGAGATTTCGAGGTGGCCCCCGTGGAGGTTGATTTGGGCGGGGCGCTGGCGGCCACGGTCTTGGATTGCGGGGTGGCGAGGACGAGGTTGCGTCGGGCGGAGGCCGGCGGGGCGGCGGCTTCGGGAGCCTTGACACTGGTGTTTGTGTGGGCGCCTTCGATGAGGCGATGGAGTTCGGCGGCGACTCCTTTCAGGGTTTCGGCCTGGGCCGTAAGTTCCTCGGCGGCGCTGGCGCTTTCCTCGGCGGTGGCGGCATTGCTTTGGGTGACCTTGTCCATTTGGGTCACCGCGGTGTTGACCTGGCTGATGCCCTGGCTTTGTTCCTTGCTGGCGAGGGCGATCTCACGGACGAGGTCATCCACGCTGCGGGCCTTGGTGACGATTTCGGAGAGGCTGGTGGCGACTCGCGCGCTGATTTGCGCGCCGCGTTCGCTCTTTTCGATGGAGTCCTGGATTTTGGCGGCGGTTTCCTTGGCGGCCACGGCACTGCGTTGGGCCAGGCTGCGCACTTCGTCGGCGACGACGGCGAAGCCCATGCCTGCCTCGCCGGCGCGCGCGGCTTCGACTGCGGCGTTGAGGGCGAGGATGTTGGTCTGGAACGCGATCTCGTCGATGGTCTTGATAATCTTGGCGATGTTATCGCTGGAGCTCTTGATCTCGGCCATGGCGCTGGTCATGGCTTGCATTTCGTTGACGCCCGTGTCGGCCGCCGCTCGGGTCTGATTGGCGAGATCGTTGGCTTTGGCGGCGTTCTCCGCGTTACGGCTGGTCATGCTGGCCATTTCCTCGAGGGAGGCGCTGGTTTCCTCCAAGGACGCCGCTTGTTCGCTGGCGCCCTCGGCAAGGGATTGGCTGGCTTTGGAAACCTGACTGGCGGCGTCCGCGGTCTGATCGGAGCCGGTGGTCAACTGGCTGGTGATGGCACGGATGGGGCGGGTGATGGCGCGGGTGATGAGCACACCCAACACCGCCGCCACGCCGACACCGAAGATCATCGCCGTAAGATTGAACGTTTGGATGGCACGGGTCTTTTCGTCGGATGCTTTCGAAGTCGCATCCGCCGCTTCGCGATTGATGTGGACCAGACGATCGAGCAGCGCTTGAGCGGATTCATGGCGGGCGGCCAGCGGCCCGAACAACTCCTCCTGCATGTCTTTGTAGACCTTGTTGGACTGATCGATCACCGCCACCATCTCGTTGAAGTGCTTGAAGACGTCCTGCATCGCGGGGGCGAGGTCCTGTTTGAATCCCGAGGCGGCCTCGGCGGACTTGTCTGCCGCGATGGCATCCTTGATGGCAGCGACGCTCTCATGAAACCGCCGATGCGGTTCGGCGATGGCTTGCAGAACCGCTTCAAGGTCCTTGTTGGTGGTGTGAAAGGTGGAGAGCCATTTGCCGGCATTGCAGGCTGTGTGGTCGTGACCACCTTCGAAAGCAGCAGTCTTGTCGTGGAGGTGCGTTGAGACTTTGTTGGCCAGCATGTGATGATCCTTGATCAGCAACTCGACGATCCTCGCCAGTTCCATGGGATCGAGAATGCCCTTGGCGTCGAACTCTTGGCTCAAGGCGAGGTATTTGTTGTTCTCGGCTCGCCATGCTTCCCAGGCGGGCACGAACTGCTTCCAGACATCCGCCTCCTCGGTGGTTTGAGGCAGGGGTTCATAGGCCTTCCAGGCCGCTTGCCAAGCCTCGCGTTGCTTCCGGACACCTTCGTAAATGGATTTTCGGGTCTCCATGGAAAGGCCGGCGACGGACAGGGTCCGCAGGTCTCCAATGATCGCCTCGGCACTGATCTGAATCTCATTCAGACTCTGAACACTGGGGAGTCGAACGACGGCCAGTTCGTGGACCATCTTTTCGTTGTTGAACGAGCCGAACAATCCCACCAAGCCGATGATCAAGACGACCACGGCGAGTCCCAGAAACGACAGTAACAAACGAGTGCCCAACTTCAGATGACCGAACATTGTATTCCTCTTGGATAGGCGGGCCGACCAAACTCCTTCGCGCAGACCCCCCCGAGTCCTTGGCGGAGTGGATGGCGGTTGCGACTGGCCTATCGTGGTCGATACCCCATCCCCTGGCTTGGTCTTGTAACCAATAAAGGTATCGGCTTTGGGAAGTCCGAACGTTAGTGAAATAGAACTCAACACATCGAGTTGTTGGACGTGGCTGTTTGGATTACAAGCGAACAAGTGGTTATCATCCAGTCATCTACCACGTCGGCGTTTAGGCCAACCTGCAGGCGTTTGGGTGGAAAATAGACGCCGTTAATGTTGGGTGTGTTGTGGTGTTCCGCAGCTCCGGAGAGCCGTCGCCCCCTGCCATGGGCGGGATTCACCCGAAGTGCAGGTTCGTTATCTCGTTGGGCTGGAAACCTCGGTGAGGGACATCGAAAGGATATCCAGCGCCTGGTCGAGTTGAGACCGGGTGAGGGTGAGCGATGGGGTCAGAGTCAGGATGTTTCCCATGGTCACCTTGAAATTGAGACCCCGTCGGAGGGAGGCATACAGGACCTTTTCGGCTTCGGTGGTGGCGGGACGATAGGCGCCGTCATTGTGGTGTCCGAGTTCGACACCCAAAACCAAGCCCAGTCCTCGGACGTCGCTGATCAGGGGGAATTGGGCCGCCAATTCGCGAAGGCGTTGGAGCGCGTAAGTCCCGAGTTCCGCGGCATGGGCCACCAGTCCTTCTTCCTCGATGATCTGGAGCGTGGCCAATCCGGCGGCGCAGGCGACGGGATTCTTCTCGTGCGTGAAATGCCCCAAGGCCCCGTGCGCATACGCATCGTTCAAGGACTCGCGGGCAAGCAGCGCCGCCAACGGGAACACCCCGCCGCCGAGACCCTTGCCGAGAACCAACATGTCGGGAACGACGTCATAATGTTCGCAGGCAAAGAGCCGGCCGGTGCGGCCCAGGCCAATGGGGATTTCGTCCAGGATGAGGAGCGCTCCGTGGCGGTCACAGGCCTCGCGAATGCGCCGCCAGTAGTCGGGCGGCGGAATAAACGGGGTGCAACGGATCGTCTCGGCAATGACCGCCGCCACGTCGCCTTCGCGCTCCAGCACATAGTCGACATAATCCGCGCAGCCGAGATGGCATTGGGCGCCGCAATGGAATGGGCAATGGCGTGGATCAGGCGGCGGCACATGTTCGCAACCCGGCAGCAGCGGACCCATCCCGCGACGGAAGATGGCTTCGCCGCCGACCGATATGCAATCGAGGGAGGCTCCGTGAAAGGACTCCCACATGGAGATGGTCTTGAAACGGCCGGTGGCGGCGCGGGCCAATTTGATGGCCATGCTCATGGCGCTGGTGCCGCCGGGCGCCAGCAACACGCGGCTCAGGCCCTCAGGCGCCACGGAGGTCAGCTTGCGAGCGAAATCGATCGCCGGCCTGCAGGTATAGCGGCGAGGGCAGAAGCTGAGGTCGTGGAGTTGGCGGGTGATGGCTTCGATGACTTTGGGATGGCTGAAACCGACCTGGTGCACGTTGTTGCCGTGAAAATCGAGGATGGCCCGGCCTTGAAGGTCCCTGAGCGCCGCGCCCTGGCAGCTTTCGAGCACGTTGAGGCAAGGAGTGGATAGGGATTGGTGAAGGAAATACTGGGCGTCCTCGGCCAGCAGGGCCGTGGTGGCGGCGTCGAGGTGTTCTCGGGACCAGGCCTGGCGGAAAGGCGACAGATTGAGGTCGCCTTCCGACCTGAAAGCGTCCAGAGGCGGGGTAGTTCGGGTACGAGCGCGGTCTGGTGAATACGACATCGTCGCGGTGGATGCCGTGGGGAAGTTCGCCCGGCGTCAAGTGAGATCCAGCCGAACGGATGGGAAGCGGCGGTGGGGAAGAGGGAAGGCGGACTTGGTTTTGCATGGGCAATGACCGCATTCCCCTTCCCCCTTCCCAAAACCCTCTTCCCTACACGGTCGGCGTCGCGGTCAGGATATGCCGCAGGTACAGGTACATGAGCGGCGCGTTGAACAGCAGGCTGTCGAGAAGATCCAGGATGCCGCCGATGCCCGG
>JAEUHG010000047.1 GCA_016795425.1 Verrucomicrobiales bacterium | reverse complement strand
GCGACTGGGTCCATGAGTCAATTCAAGGTTCGCCACGAAGGGAGCGAAGTTCAGGAGATGCTGGGAAAGTCGGTCAATATCACGCAGTGAGTCCCCTAGCGAAAAGGAGGCGCGCGGTCGGTTGGCGACCCTGCGCCAAATTAGAAAGCAATGCAGGTGGGACGGAGCACTTTGTCGCAACCTCAAGTTCGGTGTGAGGGGCACCAGTCCGGCGGAATCGTTGGGATCACTCGCTGGATGATATCATTCCTCCCAAGCTCCCAGGTCCGGGGTGCCGTTGCGGCGGCGGCGGCGAATGTCCTCGTCGACCTCCGAGAACGGAGTGCCTCGGTCAATGGCGCCGGCTGAGGCCCCGGGGCGCAGCGCCAGATTGCCGGCGTCGGGAGCGAGCCAAAATTCCTGAATTCGGCCGGCGAGATTGTTCTGAAGGCTGGCCTCGCCGCCTTCGACGCGGATTTCGCCGTGGATAAGGTTGTTGGCAATAAGGGTGCCTTGGGTGCCCGTCCCGACGCGAATGCCACGGGCCCAGTTCTGTGGCGGACGCCAGATGCTGTTGTTGAGAATCTTCACACCTTCCGCGTGCCAAAGTTCGATGCCGCAGTCGGGGCCGCCGGCGATCATGTTGTTGCGCACGACGGCGCCGGAGACGTAGACGGTGGATTCACCAGGACGATTGGCGGTGGAGAGCCCGGGATTGCCCAGGGCTATGCCGCGATCGCAGTGGATGATGAGATTGCGTTCGACGACGACGTTGCGTGTGCGCACCCAGAGAAAGATGGCGGCTCGACCGCCGCCATTGTGCCCGCGGATGTCACGGAAGAGATTGTCGGCAAAGGTCCAATCCTCGAGTGCCATCATGTCGATGGCTGCGATGTAATCGCCATCGGACTGCCAGTCGCGCGGTGGAACCTTGGTGTTGGAAAACTCGCAGTGGCGCACCGAGCCGCCCTTGGCGCGTACCGCCGGGTCCTGTCCGGCCGAACCTTTGATTGCCCGCGTGCCGATGTCGCGAAAGTGGCAGTGATAGACCTGAATGTCCTGGGGGCCGTGTTCCGCCTCGACCTTCACGGCATAGGAGTGGCAATCCGTGAACGTCAAGTCTGCCAAGGTGATGAAACGGCATTGACCAATGTGGATTAAGTCATCGTGGGGATCGCGGCTATCCCATCCTTTGCCGCGGAGCACGACCTTGGTGGGGTCGCCGGAAGCACTTCGCAACGTGACGCGCTCGAGTCGGCTCAGCACCAGCGGACGCGGGAGTCGGTACTCGCCGTCCTCGAGCAGCACGGTGGTCCCTGGAGCGGCGGTCTCAGCGGCGGCCAGGAGTTGGGCGGGGGTTTCGACGCGGACTGTTAGACCTGCAGGGGGCGTCAGAGCAGGCGCGCGACGATTCCACCAGGGTGGCAGGAGCGAGTCAGGTTCCGCGATGGCCGGTGACGAGCAACGGAGAACGAGGACGCAGATGAGCTCGCACCAGAGGATATCAACCAGGCGGCGAGAGGATGGAGCGGGCAATACCGTCATCGAGACAACGCCCAGACCCAATCACCTTCGGTCAGATTGGGCAACTGATCCGAACGACGCCCGCCGGACTTGCCGCCGTCATCGGTGCCGTTTTCCCCGATGGAGTACAGGAGAACGCTTTCTGGCGAAGTTCGGAGTCGGAGGGGTTGGCCATCATGGAGATCGTGGGGCAACGCATCGAGGAACGCGGGCACGAGATCGGTCAAGCGCTCGGGATACCGGCCATGGCGAAGGCGATGGCGTTCCAGGGCGCAGGCCACGCGCGCGAGGTCGATGGCCGATTGGGTCGCCGGATACATGAGGCGGGCATCCTCGAACATCTGGCGGGCCTTAGGCTGGACAAAGACGGGCGACAGAGGATTGGAGGTGGCGCGAGCCATGGACCAGTGTGCTTGAGAAGGGATGGGCGACACCCGGCGGTTCGGGACGTCCACGGCCAGGGACGACACGGTGTGATGAAAATGGTGGAACGAAGCCTGGTCCTGGAGCGACCAACCGGTGGGGTACAAGAGACGAAGGGCAAACATGAATCCCTCCAGTTCCCGGTCGCGACGGTGCGCGGTGGGCACCTTGCGGGATCGGGAAGTCGCGGGCAGGAAGGCTTCGAACATATCGGCCATCGCGTGCGCGTCATTGCGCGCGTTCGCTGGATAGTCCCGCAGAAGATCGAGGCCACGGAGCTGCGTCTGGAGACTCTGCAGATCCTCGTCGGTCCAAAGCCGGGCGCGCAGGCCTTCCCAGATGGGTTGCAGGCCGTCGAGCACGATCCACAAGGCGTGCGTGCCATGGATGGCCCAAGGTTGGCGGCGCGCGTAATCCGCCAGGCGCAGGAGCAGTTCGATATCCGCGAGGGCATCGGCGGTGCGGCCCTGGGCCAGGCGGACCGAGGCGCGCAGTCGTGCGATGCGCAGGTAGCCGTTGAGAATCTCGAGATGTTGGGCGCCGCGCCACATTTGGCGCTCGTAATCCAACGGGAACACGCACTGCGGTCGATCGCTACCCTCGCTCAGTTGGCGCAGATCGGCGTCGAACCGCTCGAGGTTGGTCGTGAGTCGGTCGAGGGCCTCGGTTTCATTGTCGATCTTCGACGTTCGAGCCGGAGGCTTGGTTCGTTCCTCGGAATCGCGGAACAAGGAAGAATCATTCGCCAGACTCTTGAAATCAGTGGTGTGACCGTCCCACCAGGGCGCCATGGCGAGGTTTTTTCGGCGATACCCGACGAGGTACCAGGGTTGCCCCCATTTGCGAACCGTCTCGAGATCCCCGAGTTGAACGGGTTGATGGTCATCGACGAAGTCGGTGCGTCGCGACAGGTCGGCGATCAGGGGTTTAAAGAGAGGCAGGGCCGCGAAGTTCTGGTCTTCTGGAATTTTGGGTACCGGGTCGCTGGGACCATCGATGGGATCGCCGCGACGAGCGGCTTCCCGGGTGACCTCGCCCCAGGCGCGGTGGCCGCGCCAACGCTCGACACTGTAGAACAGCGTGAGGACGGTGATCAGGCAGATCAACCGCCAGCCACCGGAAATCCACGGGTCACGTCGCGCGAGACGCGTGACGAACTGCCGGGGAGAAGTGGAGGCGAGGCGGACGAAGCCGACGGTGGCGTCGAGAACCAGGAAGAGGATCATCCCGAGGGTCAGCGCTGGAACGACGTGCATGCCGTAGATCTGGAGGTGGTACCAGCGCCAGTGGCAGAGAACCGCCGCCAGCACGATCACGACCAGTCCGAGGGACCGCCAGACACCGAGTCGCGACAGGATGGAGGGACGAGGCGCGGGATGGTCGCTCATGCCTTCCTCCCGTGGGTATTCGAAGGTTCACGGAGGTTCTGTCCGAGTGGGCCCGGCGAGAGATCGTTGGTACGCGGTGGGGGCGGAGCGGCGGGCGACGCGACCTCCGGTGAGGAGAGGGGAGGGGGTTGGAGCACGGCGATGACCTGGCCCCAGGTCAGGCCGTCTTCGGAACCGGGGGCCTTCGAGATTCGGGGAGCACTGAACCAAAAGAACGCGATCAGGAGCCATGCCGTCGCCAGGAGCCCTGCCGGTTGGCGCATCAACATCCCAAGGGCCCAGGGGGCTGGCGCGTCGACCCGTTCGTTGTTCGCAAACGCGGATGAACCGGTCTTCAGGATTTCCCTCGTCCAACGTTCGCGAAGCGCCCGCGAGGGGACGATATCCGGATCCGGCGTGATTGGCTTGGCCCTCAGGCGCTCGATCGCCCGCCATTGGGCAAACCGTCGCTGGCATTCGGTGCAATCCGTCAGGTGACGGATCGCCAACGGCGCGTCCGCCTCGGTTAACAAGCCCGTCGCCACCAGACTGAGGTCCCGTCGATGGCGGTGGCATGCGAGAATTCGCCAGTTCACACTCATGATTCCCTTGATTCACGCAGAAGGTTCAGCACCGAAGGTTCGCGCCGGAGCTTTTCGAGCGCGTGATGAAGTCGGGATTTGACGGTTCCCAGAGCGATGCCAAGGGCTGCGGCGATCTCGGCGAGGGATGCATCCTCGTAGAAGCGGAGCAGAATGACCTGCTGGTGGGCTTCCGGCAGGGCGGCAATCGCGGTTCGCCATCGAACCTCGTTCTCGCGTCGATCCATGACCTCGTCGGGTCCGGGCGGCGACGCGTCGGTGGAGGGCGGGAGGCCAAGCGATTCCGATTCGGCGGACGCTGGAATCGCGGACGCTGAGGTTGGGCGGCAGCGGGCGCTTCGGACGGCTTTTTGGAAACGATGGAGCAGAATGGCGTAGAGCCAAGTGGTGAACCGGCAGGAGCCGTCGTAACGGGCCAGGCTTCGCCAGGCCTCAACGAGGGTTTCGGCGACGAGGTCTTCCGCGAGGTCCTCGGATCGGCACAAGGCAACCGCCTGCCGAAAGAGTCGGCCCTCGAGCGCTTCGCCAACGGCGCAAAACGCCTCGGCCGACCCGGCTCGAGCCTGGTCCAGGAGCGTTTCGAGGTTGGCGTTCGCCGTGACTGGGTCCGTGGTGACCACCCCTTATCAATTCCCTCGGCCCGCCGAAAGGTTCAAACGGGATGGCAGGGGCGCGGGGCCATTCAATCTCGAGGCCGGATGAAGGCGTTGCGAATCATCACGTGGCCGTCATCGCGACTCAGTTCCTGGAAGCCGAGGTGACCGCGGCGGGGGCGATCCTTGATGGGGGGTGCGTCCTTTCCATCGTGGCGTTGGATGAGGGTCGTTTCCTTCGACAAATCCAGGTCATGGATCAGAACGCCGTTGAGTCGGGCCTTCAGGTGGCTGCCGCGCAGTGAGATCTCGTAATGGTTCCACTCGGTGGGGCGGTAGACCTGTTGGCGCGGAGCGACGGCCCGGTAGAGACCACCCGTCAATTCGCTTGGCTTCGCCTCCGGATTGTATCGGAAGTCGGCCATTTGGAGTTCCATGCCATCGAAGGCGGGATCTCCCGCCATGGGGGCGCGGAGAGCGAGCCCGCTATTGCCGCGCTGACCGAGGCGGAACTCGTATTCGAGGTCGAAGTCGCCAAAGTCCTGTTCGCTCATCAACCAGCAACCGCGCGTGCCTTCGCTGCGGAGGATACCATTCTCGACGCGCCACCGGGCGTCGGCGGGGCCTGGTTGGGAGACATCGTTCCAGGCTCGAACCACCCAGCCGGTGGGCGGTCCGTCCTGGGGAAAGAGAGGTTGCCAGGCGCGACGGGTGAGGGTCTGCGCGCAGCCGGCGGTGAGTGCCAAAACCAGGCCGAGGAGGGCAAGGGAGGGATTCATGGGGCCGTGCGTGGATGGACTGGGGAAAGACAACTGGGGGCGGAGAGAACTACCAAGCCAAAACAGGGATTCTCTCGGCGACCTGGCAATCCGGCGGAAGCGGATGCGGATCTGGCGGAATGCGCCACTCCAGGGAGACGGTGGCGACGAGATTCAGCCCGCTTAACGGTTCCTTAATCACGGTCGAGGTAGCCTGTCTCAGGTGGTTGTATGCAATCGACGGGCCCATGGAAGACGGTGGTTTTGGAGGGACAAACGCTGGTGCGGGAATTGTTGGCGAAGGCGATTGCCGACGATGCGCGATTCGAGCTGGTGGGCGAGGCGGGCGACGGGACGACGGGACGGGAGGTCATTCGGCGCCGACGCCCCAATCTGGTGGTGGTCGATCTTCAGATGATGGGGATCGACGGCCTGGAGTTGATTCGGGGTCTGCGCAGAGAACTTCCGCGGGTCCGAACCCTTGCATTGGCGGCGACACCGTCACCATTGATGCTGAACCGAGCCAGGGAGGTCGGGGTTCATGGGATGGTGGAAAGGGACCAGTCTCTGGAAGTGTTTCTGGAAGCGTTGGGGGAGATCGGTGAGGGGCGCCGGTATTTCGCCGCCGAACATCGTAGGACGTATGAGAGGCTTCAATCGGACCCGCAGTCCTTTCCGAAATTCCTGACGGGCAGGGAGCAGGACATTCTGCGTTATGTGGTGGAAGGCCGGACCAGCAAGGACATCGCCGAGAGGTTGGATCTGAGCCCGAGATCGGTGGAAACGTTTCGGTATCGGCTGATGCGGAAACTGGGGGTCCGCAATCTGGCCGCTCTGATCGAGTTCGCCTTCCGATCGGGTCTCATGAGGGGAGAGTCAGGATCTTCCCCGACCTGAAACCGAGAGGGACAGGATTCGGCCGTGGTCGGACTGACCGAGCCGGCACCGTTGGCCTTGGGTGATGGATGGCGAGTTGTTAGGCGGGCAAGCGGACCGTGAAGGTGGTGCCGGAGCAGCCCTCGGCGGTGGAACTCTGGACTGCGATGGAGCCGCCGTGGGCATCCACAATCGCTTTGCAGATCGCCAGGCCGAGTCCGGAGTGGCCATCGCGATGGGCTCGAGCCTTGTCTCCACGATAGAAGCGTTCGAAGACCCGCGGAAGGTCCTCCGCCGGGATTCCTGGTCCCGTGTCGGAGACGTTCAGCAAGGCGGCACCCGGCTGGCTCCGGGTGGACAGGCTGATCTCGCCTTGGTCCCGATTATAGTGAATGGCGTTGGTCAGGAGGTTGACGAGCACCTGGGAGAGTCGGTCGGCATCGCCGGTCAGCTTCACCGGTTGGAGATCGGTGTGGATTTGGATTCCCTTCTGCTGAGCCAGCGGGCGCACAAGTTCGATGCACGTGCGCGCCTGTTCCCCGAGGTCGAAGGGCTGGCGTTCGATGGCTTCCTGCCCGGCGTCAAAGCGCGCGAGTTCAAGCATGGATTGGGTCAAACGTCGCATTTGCTGGGCGGCGTCGAGGCAAGCCTGGACGGTCTCGCGGTATTCCGGTGCGGAGCGATCGCGGGCCAAGGTGGTCTGAGCTTCGGTGATGATGACCGACAGCGGCGTGCGGAGTTCGTGGGACGCGTCCGCCGTGAACTGCTTTTGCTGGGCGAAGGCCGCTTCGAGCCGGGCGAACGTGGAGTTCAGGATCGTTGCGAGCCGGCCGAGCTCGCTATCGGTGTCGGCGACGTTGATGCGTTCGGAAAGGTTACCGGCGGAGATGCGCGTGGCCGCGGCACTGATGTCGTCGACCGGCCGAATGGCGCGGCTGGCCAGGAGCCAAGCCCCCCAGAGTCCGAGCCCCAGAACTCCCGCGCCCGCGCCCGCGAGCCACCAGGCGTAGCGCCGCAGGGCGGCGAGATCGGCAGCCAGGGATTGGCCCACGAGGACACAATCGCCGATGCCGGTGAACTGGTAGGCTTCGCGAAAGGTGCCGAGGGTGCGCGTGTTGAAGCCGACATCGGCGCCCAGGCGTTCGGGTCGGGGAAGGTGCGAGGGCGCATTGGTGGAACGCTTCAGCGCCGTGCCGTTCCTGGACCAGATAACAAAGTAGAATCCGTTGGTGTCGCTCTCGTCGAATGCCACCAGAGTGCGGCCGGAGAGTCGCACTTCGCGCTGTTCGGCACGCCCATCGAGAAAGCCGCGGAGGAACGGGCCATCGGGACCCGGACCGGGTTTGGGACCGGGGCGATTGCCGGCGCTTAGTCCCGCGCCGAAACCGGGGCCGGGACCCGGAGCAAATCCAGGGAGTGGCCCCTGGCCTGGACCCGGTCCGCCGCCTGGCTCGAACGGAAAGTGTTTAGGCCCTGGACCGCCCAGGGGTCGGGTGCGCAGGTCGTCCCGCAACGCGGCGACGCGGACGGCGAGATCATCATCGATCTGGCCAAAGCGATTGGTGCTGTGGAGTTGGTAGGCGGTGACGCCGAAGCCGGTAAGAATGCACACCAACAGAAAGGCGAGCCACGCGAGCAACCGGCCTCTGATGGACTTGGTGAACATGGCGAGCCTCAAGTCTCGATGCAGTAACCCTGACCCCGCCGGGTGGCGATGAGTTCGGGACCCACCTTCTTGCGAATGCTGAAGACGTGGACGTCGACCAAGTTGGAGAGGGTGTCATCCGACTCGTCGAAGAGGTGTTCGTAAATCGCGGTTCGCGTCACCACCTCGCCACGGTGCAGGACGAGGTACTCCAGGATGGCGTACTCGCGCGCAGTGAAGGCGATGGCCTCGCCGTTGCGGGAGACCGTCCGCGAGCGGGTATCAATGACGAGATCGCGGACTGTCAGGGTCGATTCCGCCTGGCCGGCGGCGCGGCGGATCAGGGCACGCAACCGAGCCAGCAATTCCGCGAGATCGAAGGGCTTGATGAGATAATCGTCCGCCCCCGCGTCCAGACCACGCACCCGATCGCGGGTGGCGTCGCGGGCCGTGAGCATGAGCACCGGCGTCTTCTTCTTCCGCCGGAGACGCTCGAGAATTTGCCATCCGTCGAGCCCCGGCAGCATCACGTCGAGGACAATGGCGTCATAGTCGCAGTCGAGGGCTTTGACGATCCCATCATCACCGTCGGCGGCGGTATCGACGGCATAGCTTTCCTCGCGAAGCGCTTTGGCGAGATTGTGCAGAAGGCGAGGTTCGTCTTCGACGATCAGGATTCGCATGGTGTGCGTGCCGGGGCCGCATTCCGGCGGCGGTGAGCCGTTCTTCGGTCGCGGGAATCATGCCGCCGCGACGATTAAGATACGATGAAGAACACCCTGGAACGGAGGCTGGATCGAAATCCTCAGCCGTTCGAGCGGCCGGGACGACCACCCGCTTTTCAAAACATGGAATCGCTTAATCTCATCTTAATTGGCAACGTTGTAACGTGTGCCCGTGGGTTTGGCATGGGGTCCGCCTCGGGGTGGGCGGGCCCTTTCCGCCGGAATCCCCTACGCCCATGAACGCTTTCCGTGTTGAATCCATGAAATCCGTCGAACCTGCAAATCTCCTGAGCCAAGGGCGGCCCATGAGCCTGTTCCTGGCCGGCTTCATCCTCTTCCTGGCAACATTGGCGGCGAGCCGGGCCGCGGACTCCGGAAAGGTCCTGGTGGGAAGCGACGCTTCCCACCTCTTGTTGACGGTCGATGGGGATGCCGACGATGAATGGTGGATCGAGAGTTCTCCCGACCTGGTGACTTGGCAGCGAGAGGATTCGCTGGGGACCGTGATGTCGGGTAACAGCACCAACGCCACCGTCGTGACCGTGGATCCACCGTCGACGCCGACCGCCTTTTACCGGGCCATTCGCACGGCGGGCTTGTATGACCCGACTTTGATTCGGACGATTAGCCTGACCTTCACCCAGGCCAACTGGCAGACGATCTTGACCAGGAATTATGGGCGCGACACCAACCTGGCCGGTACCCTGACATTCAATGGCCGCACCTACAACGGTGTGGGGGTTCGGTACCGCGGCAATACTTCGTATCAGATGGGTGGAACCAAAAAGTCGGTGGCGATCCAGGTGGATCACACGCAGGCAGGGGCGGACATCATGGGGTTCGATAACCTGAATCTGAACAATGCGGCAGGCGACGAATCGATCATGCGCGAGCCTCTGTATTTCACGATCATGCGGGGGTTCGCGGTGTCGCCCGCGGGTAACTTCGCCAAGCTCTACATCAACGGCACCTATTGGGGGCTGTATTCCAATGCCCAGCAGGAAGACGGGAATCTGGTGAAGGAGTTTTTTCCAAGCAATGACGGCGATCGGTTCCGCGCCCCGAATATAGGGGGCGCCACCACCGGAGGAGGAACCGGCGGCGGACGTCCTCCAGGGGGGGGAGGCGCACCCGGTGGGGCAGGTGGTTTTGGCGGCGGCGGTTCGGCGCTGACGTACCTGGGCACCAACCTCGCCACCTACAAATCCAACTACGAATTCAAATCCGGCGATGCCACCAACGCCTGGATCCGCCTGCAGCACGCAACCGAGGTGCTCGCCAAGACTTCGGCGGACGAGTTTCCGGAAAAGGTCCACGAGGTGTTGGCGGTGGACCGCTGGCTGTGGTTTCTCGCGGTGGAGAACGTTTTCGCGGACGACGACAGCTACTTCAACAAAGGCGCCGATTACATGTTTTACATCGAGCCCGAGAGCGGGCAGTTGCATCCGATCGAGCACGACGGCAATGAGAGCTTCACCGCGGCCGATGCGCAGCTCTCGCCAGTGGTGGGCACCGGCAACACGAACCGGCCCGTCATCAACCGACTCCTGGCGGTGCCGGAGTTCCGGCAACGCTACCTGGCCCACATGCGCACGGTGCTGAACGAGGTCTTCAATCCGACCTCGATGAACGCGTTGATCGACCGCTACAGCGCGTTGTCTAAGGCGGAGATTGTCGCCGACACCAAAAAGAATTTCACCATGGCCGCCTACACCAATGACATCACCGCGCTGAAATCATTTGT
The DNA here is from genome assembly GCA_016795425.1 of Verrucomicrobiales bacterium. Lineage (GTDB taxonomy): Bacteria > Verrucomicrobiota > Verrucomicrobiia > Limisphaerales > CAIMTB01 > CAIMTB01. The sequence goes on along the minus strand of JAEUHG010000047.1, from coordinate 50,905 downwards.
CCGGCAACGCTACGCTTACCTGACCAATCATGCCGAACTGAAACCCCTGCCGCCGGTCATCGAGTGGGTTCACCCGCCGACCAACACCCCCACGGCGTCGGTCGTGCCGGTCGTGACCGCCAAAGTGACAGCTGGTGCCGCGGGTGGCGTCGATTCCGTCTGGCTGTATTTCCGGACGAAATCCTACGGGCGATTCACGCAGGTGGCCATGCACGATGATGGTGCGCATGGCGACGGCGAGGCGAACGATGGGGTTTATGGTGGGAGGACGACAAACCATCCGGCGGGCACCAAAGTCCGCTATTACGTGGAAGCGCGGGCAGCCAACACCGCGAAGGCCGCCGCGTTCCACCCGCCCCATGCCGAGGAAGACACCGACAGTTATCGAGTGGGCCTCACATCGGCCGGGAGTAGTCCGGTCGTCATCAACGAACTGATGGCTTCGAACCTGGCCACCCTGGCGGATCCTCAGGGTGAATTTGACGATTGGATTGAGTTGCGAAACCTGACCGATGCCCCGGTCGATCTCACCGGACATTACCTCACCGACGATCCAACCAATCCCAGAAAGTGGGAGTTCCCGTCGGGCACCACCATTCCCGCAGCCGGTTTCCTGATCGTGTGGGCCGACGAGGACGGCCAAGCCGCGGAAGGATGGCATGCCAACTTCAAGCTCTCGGCTGACGGCGAGGAGCTGTATTTGATCGATACCGACGCGCAGTTGAACGCAGTGCTGGATTCGGTGGTGTTCGGAGCCCAGGAGACCGATAGGTCTTACGGCCGGAGATCGGACAACCCGGATGTGCTGGAACGGATGGTGCCCACACCGGGACGCGCGAACTAGCGCCCTGTTGCGTTTGGAGCACCGGTTTTCAGCTATCGGTGACGGGAGGTTTCGGGCTCCTTCTGGCGGCACTTGAGGTAGAGGGTGACGGGCCCGATGAGAATTCCCGAGTGGGGCCGAGCCGACGACGTCCTTGGTTTTTTTGCGTCCGGCGTGTGTGCTGGGCCGGTGCAGAGGTTCTCCTGGTGGGCGGGACATGCGGATCTTGCGTTGCTCTTCCTGGTGCATGGCATGGCCATGGCCACCTGGTATGTGCCGTTGAGCCCGGTTCTCGAAGCCTACGGCTTCAGTGAAGTGCGACCTCTGGCCTTTGCGACCTCTGCGGTGGCGGCTCTGGTCTCGCCCTTGGTCTTCGGCGGCATTGCGGATCGGCAGATGCGTCCGTCTCGGGTTCTGCGGGGGTTGGCGATCGCGGCGTCGGTGCTCACCGTGGTCGCGGCCTGGGCGATCCAGGCTAGGGCGACCTCCTGGGGAGTGCTGCTGGTGATACAGGCGCATGCGTTGGTGGCGGTTCCGACCTGGAGCCTGACCTATACAATTGCATTGTCGCGATTGAAGGATTCGCGACGCGAATTTGGTCCGATTCGCGCCCTCGGCACGCTCGGATGGATGGCGGGATGCTGGCTGGTGAGTCTGATGGATGCGGACGCGTCGGTGCGCGCCTCCGTGGCAGGCGCCGCCATCTGGGTGGTACTGGCCCTGGTCTTGCAGACGGTGCGAGGGGAGGTCCCACCCGAGTCGCAAGGCAAGTTATCGATACGTCAACGGTTGGGATTGGACGCCCTCGGATTGTTGGTGCTCCCGGATCACCGAGTCGTGTTCATGACCGCAGCACTGATTGCCATCCCGTTGTCGGCGTTCTACCCGTTCACGCCGCTCCATCTGCGGGCCCTTGGCCTGACCCACAGCAGTGCCTGGATGAGCCTGGGACAGGTGACCGAGTTAATCGCGATGTTCGGACTCTCCGTGCTGCTCGGGCGATGGCGTTTGAAGTGGATTTTCGCCTGCGGGCTTGGATTCGCGTTGGTGCGTTACGCCTTGTGCACGGTCGACTCGGTGCCGTGGGTGCTAACCGGCGTCACCTTGCACGGTTTCGCCTTCACCCTCTTTTTCATCACGGCTCCGATTTATCTGAACGAACGGATCGAAGCGGCATGGCGCGGTCGGGCTCAGGCATTGATGACGCTGATGACACTGGGCGTTGGGAACATGCTCGGGTATCTGGGTTGCGGAGCGTGGTTCACGCGATGCACCGAAGCCGGGGTGACCCGATGGCCCCTGTTTTGGGGAGGCCTCACCGGTGCGGTGGCCATGGTGCTGCTTTACTTTCTCTGGGCGTATTCCGGTCGTACGGGAAATCACAAGACGGCATCCACCTGATCCCCGTCACCCGCGACACGTGCTTCCAACGGGCCGGAAATGCCATCGTCGTGGAAAGGGGCGCCACCGGGGGCGTTGCCAAACTCTGCCCGGTGTCCCGAGGCGCAGGCACCACGGAACCCTTTCCGTGGGAACGGTTTCTTATCATGGACCCACGATTTCGTTTCGGACGCTCAAGTCCTCCAGCGGATTCTCCGATAAGTCGGATGGAGTCGTGTCGTGATGGCTCGGCCCCTGAAAAGATGCGATCGCATGCCATCGACCACCAGTTTGGCGCACCTGAGCCTTACGCCGCGGGACTACGATTTTGTCACTGGAATCCTCGCCGCGGGCGCGCGGCCGCGCGAAAGCGTGGAAGCGATGTTTCAATTGACACAACGGCGGTGGATGACCGTCCCCACGGAGTCAGTGAATGGCGATTCCGCGATGGATCGAGGCCAGCGCCAGACGGATGGTGTCGTTAAGCACAACTAGCTTCGGGACGCGGGTCCAACCGTTCGGCTGGTGCGCCTGAGCGTCGGCTCCATTCCGGCGCGTTATTCCTGACCTCCACTTCTCCCGATTCGACTTGGAGACCCGACCGCGACAAGGTTCGGGCATGCGCCCATTCCGAGTCGCCGCAGCCCTGGCCTTGCTCCTGCTGGTAGGCGCGGGATGCAGGAGTTTGTCGAATCCCCAGCGTGCTGGGCCGTGGCCGCCCGAACAGTTGGCGGAGGTCCCACAGGCCACTTGGGGTGCAACGAACGGACTGGTGCAGGAGCTCTACTACGAGGGTGTCCCGCTGAACGGTCGGTCGACACGGGTGTACGCGCTCCTCGGCCGCCCCGCGGGCGACGTCCGGGAGAAATCGCCCGCCGTCCTCTTGGTGCACGGTGGTGGAGGAAAGGCGTTTCGCGAGTGGGCTGAACATTGGGCGCGCCGTGGTTATGTGGCTTTGGCGATGGATCTCTCTGGCAACGGCCCGACGGGACGGCTGGAGGATGGCGGACCGGATCAGTCCGATGCGGTGAAGTTTCGGGAGTTCGACACCCAGGGAATTCCCGATATGTGGACCTACCACGCGGTGGCGGCGGTGATTCGCGGGCATTCGTTGTTGCGCACGCTTCCGGGAGTGGATTCGCGGCGGATCGGCGTCACCGGTATCAGTTGGGGAGGGTATCTCACCTGCATCATCGCGGGCCTTGATCCCAGGTTGCGCGTGGCGGTGCCGGTGTATGGATGCGGATACCTCGGCGACAATAGCGTGTGGACGGACAAATCCCTGGCTGCAATGTCTGAGAAAGCGCGGAAGCTCTGGCTCGAGGTGTTTGATCCCTCGCGATACCTGGAAAATGTGGGATGTCCGATTCTCTTCCTGAACGGCACCACGGATTTCGCCTATCCGCTCGACAGCTACCGGAAGTCCTACCGATTGGTTCCCGAACCGCTGCGCTACGTCGCGGTCGTGCCCGATCTGCCACACGGGCATATCTGGACCTTCGCGGAGGTCGACACGTTTATCGACAGCGCACTGAACGGCGGCGTCCGGTCGCCGCGCCTCGGAGCCTCAGAACTGGTGGGCAACCAAATCGGGGCCAGCGTGGTGTCGGCGCTTCCCATTACGGAAGCGATGCTCTGTTACACCCTGGACTCCGGTCCCTGGCAAAAGCGGAAATGGAATTCGATTCCGGCAAGGGTGGACGGACAGCGCGTGCTGGCCACGATGCCGACGGCCCAACCGACCGCCGCCTTCCTGGCGGTCAAGGATACCCGCGGGATCCGCGCCAGTTCCGAGCACCTGGAATGGGACGGCGAATCCCGTCCGCGCTGACCGCGCCCGCTGCCGGTCAACCGAAGATCGGCCAGCGAAAGCTGGTTTCGACACTCACCCGGCGGCCGGTGCGCTGGGACTCGTGACAAGCGTTCATCACCTCGAGCACGTGAAGGCCATGCTCAGGGGTGATCAGGCTGGTTTTCCCGGTGAGCAGGCATTCGGCCACATAGGTGGCCCCGCCCACCCAGTTGTAGCGTGCCGGTTCGCGCACTTGCGTCTCGAGGACGTGCTCCTCTTCGTGGGCGATGTCGACACCCGCCGGACCCCAGTCCCATCCCTGCAAATGCATGGCGCCCTTGGTGCCGAGAATATCAACGGTGTACAGCTGCCGCTCCCGGCCCGGAAGACGGTAGTTGTCGAATTGCACGAAGCCGGTCTGGACGTTGGAGAGTACGCCGTTGCCGTGGTCGATGATGAGCATGGTGTTCTCGTCGGCGGTGACCTTGACCTCGCCGCGGTCCTCCACCTTGCGGGTGGGGTTGACGATGGTGGTCATGCCGACGACGGCCTTGGCCGGACCCAGGAGCCCGGTGAGGGTCGTTACATTGTAGACACCGAGATCGTACAGGCTGCCGCCGCCCTTCTCATAGAACCATCCGGACCAGGAGACACCCCCGTGGCCGTACGTACCCCGGCCAACAGTGGCCTTGCCGATGCGGCCGGAAGCGATGGTCTCGGCCATGAACTTGAATTGCGGACTGGTAACGCAGGTGGGGGCCGGCCAGATGTGCACGTGGTTGCGTTTGGCGAGATCCATGAGGAGCCGGGCGTCCTTGAGGGTCAACGCCATGGGCTTTTCGCTCCAGACGTGCCGGCCGGCGCGCAGCGCCTTCTCGTTCACCGGAAAATGCGACGGCATCGAGGTGGTGTTGATGAGCAGATCAAACGGCACCCCGCGCAGCATCTCGTCGATGTTGGGATAGACATTCGGGACCTTGAACTGCTTGGCACGGTTCTCGGCCCGGGACGGGATGATGTCGCACACCGCGACGACATCGAGGAAGGGTTGTTTGGTGATGTGAGGCAGGTAGGAGCCGGACACGTTGCCGCAGCCAATCAACCCCACTTTCAGTTTCTTGCCTTCAGGCAGTTTGGGCTCGGTGTCATCGGTGGCGGCAAAGACACGATGGGAAAGACCGAGAGCGGTGGTGACGGCGACGGTTTCCTTGAGAAACTCGCGTCGGCGCATGGGCGTGGGCTGGTTGGCATTCATGGGAGGTCGCGGATGCGGAGGTTGCGATGGCGGACGGTTTTGTCGTCGTTGTAATTCTGAAGTCCGATAAACCCGCGCAGCGTTCGCTGGTTGGGATCTGTCCAGGCGGTCACTTGTTCACCATTGATCCAGACGGCGTAGTGGTGACCAATGCAGGCGATTTGGTAGGAATTCCACTGCCCGACCGGCCGTGTGTTGGCGCGCGTCGAGGCACAAAAAGGATACATGGAGCCGGTGCGCCAGGTGGGGTCCTCCGGGGTGGGATCGCCAATTTCCATTTCGTGACCCTGGTTCACCGCGATCCACGGATCCTGCGCCGGATCGGGAAAGCGCAGGAACACGCCGGAATCGGCAATCGGTTGCTCCTGCAGGAACTCTCCACGCAGGACGAAGTTGGTATAGGTCCGACCGGAGAACCACCACAGGCCCATGCCGCCTTCTCCCGTGGCGACGCCATCGCGGAGGACGAAACGTCCAGGGCCGCATTGCTTCCATTGACTCGCTGCTGGACCTGTCAGCAGCGGCACGAAGCCGGTTTCATGAGTTGGGGGTGGAACCCCTCGCATGGCTGCATCGAATCCGGGACCTGGGCCCGCCTTGGCGGCTGCCGGGTCGGCCGCGAGAGCAGGGGTTGCCAGGCGAAACAGCAGCAGGAGCGCGGCGAAATGCCAAAGCGTTCGCAGTGACACGGCGTCAAACATGGATCGCCGCACCATGCCGGGAGCCGATCGATCCTTCCAGCGAAAGGTCAGCAAAACCCTAGGCAACAAGAGAAGCTCGAGCAGTGGATGGACCTGAGGCACGGCCCTCGCCTGAGCCGAGGCTTGTAACAATTGTTACAAGTCTCGGCTCAGGCGAGGGCGGGTCGGCGGTGGTGCGGGAAGGCACAGAACAGCTCGAGACGGTGTCAGCGCCGGTAGGGCCGGTAGGGGCGGGAGCCGGGGGCAGCGAATCGGCGCGATGCGTCGTCGAGAACCAGGATCCAGTCGAGGTGCTCTCCCGGGTTGGGTGGGAGGAATTCGCGTTCACCGGTGTTGGAAAAGGTGCCGATGGAGACGGCTTTGCCATCGCGAGGATTGAACCACCACGCCTTCACCCTGGGGCCGCTGATTTTGTCCATGTGCACTTTGAAGGCGCGACCGGCAGGCGCATAGACCATGGCATAGGTGCCTTCGCTGTCGCGGGTCGAGGCAAAGTGGTAGCGACCGGTACCCGGAATGCTGGTGGGGACGCGGTCCGTCACCACGACTCCGGGGTCCGGGATGCGCGTGAAGAATGGGCGGGACTCCATCAGGGCGCGGCCGTGCTGCATCTGGGCGGCGCCGGGCTGAAGGATGGCTTCGTGCCACGGCAGGAGGGGGTTGTTGATCGGATTCCGTTCGGGGGTCCACATCTGCCAAACGCAATGGTTGCCGTAGGTATGCCCAAAGGCACCATGGAAGAGATCCCAATAGAGGGGACGCCGGACGTCGGCGGCGATGGAGTGGCCGAATTTCTTGGCGTCAAAGGAGACCGGGTGGTCCTCGTAGATGGGTTCGCCATCGAGAACGGGTTTAACGGGGGACAGATCGTAATCGGCGCGGGTGAGGTCGTAGCGGCCGTTGAATTCGGCGACGTGTCCATTTTGGCGCATGTTGAAGTCGAGCCAGCCTTCGGCGTGAAAATGCTGGCTGGAACTGCTGCCGCCGGTGGGATGCCAGGTGATGAGGTGCGCCCCCCCATCGCCTTCGCGGAGGCCGCGGGCCATGCGGCGGGTGATTTCCTTGTGCTCCTCGGATTCGACGGGCCGATCTCCACCGAGGATCCAGATCACCGCGGCATGGCGGTAGCGTTGGCCGAGCCAGCGTCCGTAGGTTTGGGCGTTTTGGGGCGTGAAGATCTCGGGGCCGACACCCCACTTCTTGTTCCACTTGTCACCCCAGGTGGGGAGCAGGCCGACGTAGATGCCGAGCTGGTTGGCTTTGGCGACGATCCAATCGACGTGCTGGAAGTACTTTTCATTGGGCTGCGTTGGATCGAGGTCGATGAGGGGCAGATCGCCGTAGGGGTTGGGATCCCGGAGGCCGTCGAGTTCGGCGAGGATGACGGACTGCACGACGTTGAAGCGTCGGGCGGCACGGTTTTCGAGGTAGAGTTGAGCCTGATCGCGGTCGAGGCGGTGGAAGAGTTCCCAGGCGGTATCGCCGAGCCAGAAGAAGGGGTCACCTTGGGCAGTTTGGAGGTAGCGCCGGTTGTGACTGACTTTGAGTTGGGGAAGATCGGAGGCGACAGCCGGGATGACCGCGGAAACGATCAGAAATAGCAGCAGGGGTAGGAGTCGCATAGGGCTGGGGGTGTTGGTGACCTTGGAACGGGATTGGCTTTCAGGATGGGCGAAGCGGCGAGGCGGCGCCAGCCGGGAGCGCTGGACGGCGCTTTGGTCTTGGATGGTGGGAGGCGCGGCGCAACATCGCGGCTTTCCTGCGTGCGATCGACGATGCCATGGCGATGGGAGGATCCGGTGACACGGTTGCCTGGGGTGGGGCCGGAACGGGCGGCGCTCCTGGGCAGGATGGGGCTACGAATTCTGGGGGACCTGCTCCTGCATCGTCCGCGGCGTTATGAGGATCGGCGGCAGAAGCGGGCGATTGGCGAGTTGAGGGTGCAGGAAGCCGCGGTGGTGCGGGGTCGGGTGGTGGCGAAAGGAGTGAAGCAGTTTCGTCGGCGGAGCCGTTCGGTATTCGAGTTGATTCTGGAAGATGGTTCCGGGCGTCTGCATGCGCGCTGGTGGAATCAGCCGTTCCTGGACGATCAGTTCGAAGTGGGCATGGACGTGGTGGTGTACGGGAAGGTTGTGGAGTTGAAGCCTCGTACGATGGATCATCCGGAGACGGAGATTTTGGAGGACGGGATGGATGAGGTTCGGATCCATGTGGATCGGATTGTGCCGGTCTATCCGTTGACCGAGGGGATCGGGCAACGCTGGTTGCGGTCGAAGATCTGGGGGGTGGTGGACGCCTTGGCGGCAAGCGTTGCAGAACCGCGGGACTGGGTATCGGTGGAGGGATTTTGCACGCGGGCGGAGGCGATGCGGTGGTTGCATTTCCCTGACGAAGCCGGACAGGAGGAACGGGCCAGGCGGCGGTTGGCATTCGATGAATTCGTGGAATTGCAGAACGAGATCCAGAGTCGGCGCCGGCGTCTGTATGCCCACGCGCCGGGTTGGGTTTGTCGGGGCGACAACCGCCTCATCCGGCCCTTGCTCAAGCGGCTGGGGTTTCCACTGACTGAGGCGCAGACGCGGGTTCTGCGGGAGATTCGGGGGGACATGGCGAGCGGGCGGCCGATGCGCCGATTGCTGCAAGGGGACGTGGGATGTGGAAAGACGGTGGTGGCGGCGATGACCGCGTTGATGGTGATTGAGAGTGGGCATGAGGTGGCGCTGATGGCGCCGACTGAAGTATTGGCGCACCAGCATTGGCTACGATTGAAGGAATGGTTTGGGCCGTTGGGGGTGAGGGTGGATTTGGTGACGGGTGCGGCGAAGCGTCGGGATGAGGCCGGGGCGGGTGCAGGGCCGGGGTTGGTGGTGGGAACGCATGCCCTGATCGCTTCAGGGTTTGCCTCGGAGAACCTTGGTTTGGTCATCATTGATGAGCAGCACAAGTTTGGAGTGGAACAGCGCGAGGCACTGGTGCGGAAAGGGCACTATCCGCACCTGCTGGTGATGACGGCGACGCCGATTCCACGGACGATGGCGCTGACCCTCTACGGTGACCTCGATCTGTCGGTCATCGACCAGTCCCCGGCGGGGCGGGGTCGGGTGAGGACGTTCATTCGCGGAAGTGAGGCGATGCCCAAGGTGTGGGAATTCGTGAGGCAGCGATTGGGTGCGGGGCGTCAGGCCTATGTCGTTTGCGCGAGGGTGGACGGCGACGAAGCGGGGGAAGTGAGGGCGGTGACGCGGGAATGGGCGGTGTTAAGGGAGGCATTGCGTCCGCACGAGGTCGGGTTGCTGCATGGGAGGATGCCGGCGGAAGCGAAGGAACAGGTGGTGAGTGCGTTTCGTGCGGGAACGCTCGGTGTTCTATTGGCGACGCTGGTCATTGAGGTGGGAGTGGATGTGCCCAACGCGACGGTCATGGTGATCGAGAATGCGGAGCGGTTTGGATTGGCGCAACTGCACCAGCTGCGGGGTCGAATCGGCCGAGGGGGGCACGAGGGCTATTGCATCCTGGTTACCAGAAAATCGACGGAGGAGTCGGCGCGGCGGATGCGGGTAGTGGCGGAATGCTCGGACGGATTTGAGATCGCGGAGGCGGACCTGCTGATGCGAGGTGCGGGGGATTTGGTGGGTGCGGCCCAGAGCGGTCGGCCGCCGCTTCGATTCGGGGATTTGTTGCAGGATCGCGGGCTCTTGGAGTTGGCGCGTGACCGGGTGCGGGAGTGGGGGAGTGAGGGGCCGGGATCGGTCAAGTAGGCTGGCAATCGATTGCGGGTCGGGAGAATTCGGGGCAAGCTCCGAGCCAAGAGGCGAAACGATGCCGGCGGATCCAACATCAGGACACGACGACCCACCCCCTCAAGCGGCGCTGCTGCGCGACACAAGTTATGTCAACGCGATGTCGCACTTTTACCGGGGGGAGTTGGGGCGGATCATGGTGTGGCGCCAGAGGCTGGATGTGACGACGACGTGGGCGATCACGGCGACGAGCACGATCTTTACGGTGGCTTTTTCATTGCGGGACGTGCCGCACATCATCTTTTTTTTCAACCTGGCGATCGTCAGTATCATGCTTTGGATCGAGGCGCGGCGGTATCGGTTTTACGACGCGTTTCATGCGCGGGTACGGATGATGGAGGCGCATTTCCTGGTGCCGATGGTGATGCAGCGGGCGGAGCGTCTGGAGGGAGATTGGCGGAAGCTGGTGGCGGAGGACTTGCTGATACCGGCGTTCAAGATCGGGGCGTTGGAGGCGGTGGGCTGGCGGTTGAAGAGGAACTATCTCTTCATTTACCTGGTGATCCTCGCGGCGTGGTTGGCCAAGGTGTTTCTACATGCGCCGCATCCGATTGATTCGCCCGGGAGCTTTTATCAGGCCCTGGCGGTGGGGCAGATCCCGAGCTGGCTGGTGGCGGTGGTGATGCTGGGGACCTTTTTGGGAACCATCGGGATTGTGTTGTTCGTGGCGCGAAAATTTGTCGGTGAGATCCACGAGTTCGGCACGACGGCGCGGAGTCGGTGGCGGATTTGACCCCGGGGCGGGCGGGGGCCAAGGGGCGCCCCAGGGGCGAGCGCGCGGGGATTGGCAAATGACAGCGACGGGGTAGGGTGCCGCCATGAAATCCACGGTGGCGATGTTGGTGGTGATGGCGTTCGTTTTTCCCGGGTGTGGCAAAGAGGACGCGGCGCCTGCCCAGGCGACGAATCAGGCGTCGGGCAACCCGCTGACCGCGCCGGTGGATTATCTGGGGGCGGTGGGTTCAGCGCAGAAGCAGGCGGAGCGGGTGGTCGACCTGGCGAACATCCAGCGGGCGGTTCAGGCGTTTCAAGCCGGGGAGGAGAGGCTTCCGACCTCCCTGCAGGAGTTGGTGACAGAAGGGTACTTTCCGAGGTTGCCGTCCGCCCCCAAGGGCATGGCGTATGCGTATCATCCACAGAGTGGCCGAGTGACCCTGGTTCCGGCGACGGCAGGAGCCGGGGCGGCGCGATGAGGGGTTGAAAGGGTGGGGAGAAAGGGCTGGGCGGATGGGGGCATCGTGGTTCGGCGAACGACCTCAATGCTCCATGAATTCGGCCCGGTTTGTTTCGGCTTCCGGCCGCAGGGTTGCTGGGTCACCATCGGCGGCTCATGTCAATCTCGGCCTCCTTGATTACGGCGACGAATGACGCGCAGGTGACTGCGCTGGATAATGGCTTGGTGGTGATTGTCCGGGAGGACAACAGCGCTCCGGTGGTTTCGGCTCAGGTATGGTGCCGGGCCGGGAGTGTGGACGAGGGGCGTTGGCTGGGGGCTGGGTTGTCCCATGTGCTGGAGCACATGCTGTTCAAAGGCACGACGACTCGGGGGGCGGGTCGCATCGATCAGGAGGTGCAGGACGCGGGTGGATACATGAACGCGTACACGTCGTTTGACCGGACCGTGTACTGGATCAACGTGCCGAACACGGGCACGCGAGTGGCGGTGGATATCCTGTGTGACATCGTCCAGCACGCGACCTTGCCGGAGGGAGAGTTGGTGAAGGAACTGGATGTGATTCGTCGGGAGATGGACATGTGCCACGACGATCCGGGTCGGCGTTCGAGCCGCCAGTTGTTTGAGACCGCGTACACGCGGAGTGCGTATCGCTATCCGGTGATCGGGATACCGGACATTTTCAACACCATCACGCGTGAGGACGTGCTGACCTACTACCGGGAGAAATACGCGCCCAACAACCTGTTCCTGGTGGTGGTGGGGGATGTGAAGGCGGGCGAGGTGATGTCGCAGGTGGGCGAAGCATTCGCCGGCGTTAAGGCGCGTCCGGTTCCGCAGTCGCCCTTGGTGGAAGAGCCGCGGCAGACGGCGCCTCGGCAGCGGATCGAAGAGGCCTCGATCGAGTTGGGATACCTGCACGATTCCTGGCACATTCCCGAACTGCGGCATCCGGACGTACCGGCATTGGACGTACTCAGTGTGATTCTGGGCAGCGGCCGCAGCTCCCGCTTGTTTCGGGAAGTCCGCGAGAAGGCTGGATTGGTACATTCCGCCGATGCATGGACCTACAATCCGGGGAGTCCGGGCTTGTTCGGGGTCAGTGCGGTGGCGGATGGCGACCGGTTCGAGGCGGCGAGCCAGGCGATCCTGAACGAGGTGCGAAAGCTGAGTGACGCGGCGCCCAGCGAGGCGGAGCTGGCCAAGGCGATCAAACAGATCACCGCTGGAACGCTGGCGGTGCGGAAGACGATGCAAGGGCAGGCGCAGGATTTGGGATCCAGTTGGCTGACGGTTGGGGACCTGGGCTATTCGGCGCGGTATCTGGCGTCGGTGGAGAAGGTGACCTGCGCGCAGATGCAGCGGATGGCTCAGACGTATCTGCAGGACGAGAACCGGACGACCTGCGCCTTATTGCCGACGGGATTCAAGCCGAAGGTGACGGCATTGATGGAAACGGCGTTGAAGACGCCGATCACCCGGCTGGTATTGCCCAATGGTCTTCGGTTGCTGGTCAAAGAGGATCATCGGTTGCCCTTCGTGGAATTGCGGTCGGTGTTTCAGGGGGGCGTCCTGACGGAATCGCTCGAGAACAATGGCGTGACCGGATTGATGACCAAGATGTTGATCAAGGGCGCGGGGCGACGGTCGGCGGAAGAGATCTCCTCGGAAATCGAATCGGTGGGCGGGAGTTTGGACGTTTACGCCGGTAACAACAGCTTCGGCGTTGCGGCGGAGGTATTGGAGGCTGACCTGGGATTGGGCTTGGAGCTGATGGCTGACGTGCTACTGCGCCCGACTTTCCCGGAGTCGGAAGTGGAACGGGAGCGTGAGTATCAGTTGGCCGGCATCCGGGCACAGAAGGACCAGTTGTTGCAGGTAGCGGCGCGAACCATGCGGCGGGCATTGTTTGGGGATCGCGGCTACGGGCTGGATTCCATGGGGACCGAGGAATCGGTGGCGTCTCTGACCTTGGATCAGTTGAGGAAGTTTCATCGACGCCTGACGGTTCCCAACAACGGGGTCCTGGCCATTTACGGTCGAGTGGACACCGCGTCGATTCGCCGGGCGGTGGAGGCGCAATTCGGGGACTGGGCGCCGGGAAATCCCGAGTTGTTGGCGCCGAGGGACAGTCTGGAATTGTCTGAGTCGATCCGTAAGGAAGAGTACAAAGACAAGAAGCAGGCGGTGGTGGTGCTGGGATTCCCAGGGGTGACGATGCGCAATCCGGACCGTCACGCGCTGGAGTTGTTGCAGGAGGCGTGCAGCGATCTGGGTTCTCGTCTGTTCATGCGAATTCGCGACGATTTGGGTTTGGCGTACTACGTCGGGGCGCAGAATTTCATCGGGTTGGAGCCTGGATTCTTCAGTTTTTATGCGGGTACCGAGCCCGGGAAGGTCCCGTTGGTCGTGGAGGAGTTGATGGCGGAGGCGGCGAAGTTGAGCATGGAAGGGCTGACGGCCGAGGAATTGAAGCGGTCCAAAGCGAAGATAATCGGCCAAAAGAAGATCGCGCGGCAGGATCTCGGCGGGTACGCGATGACGACGGCCCTGGACGAGCTGTACGGACTTGGCTACGCGCATAGCGATGCGGAGGACGCGTTGTACGAGGCGGTAAGCCTGGATGATGTAAAACGTGTCGCAACGCGGGTGCTGAATGTGAAGGCAACCGTTCTCTCGATCGTGAGTCCGCCGCCGGCGGCGTGACGCTGAGTCGGTGTCAGGTCAGGGCGTTGCCGCGGTGGCTTCGCGCAGGATGGCTTCGCGGCGGGCTTTAAACTCGGAGCCGGGTTTCCAGGCGGGCCAGGTCGAGCGGTTGGCGACCTGGCGGCCGACCTCGAACAGCAGTCGGGCGTCTTCGGCTGCGCCTTCGAAGTTCCACCACGGTTTCATTTCGTCGGTGACCTTGTGGTAGTCGTTCTCGCGGTACTCCTCCCGCCGTTTCTTCCCGTAGCCCGGAGGTTGTCCGAGGATTTCGTCGCTGGCTGAATCGAGGTAGAGCGACGGAACGCCGACCTTGGAGAATTCGAAATGATCCGATCGGAAGAAGCCGCCCTTTTCGGGTTCGGCTTCGGGCCGGACGGAACGTCCCTGAGTCAAGGCGGCTTGGAGAAGCAGATCTTCGAGCGTGGACTGCCCATAACCGATGACGCCGACATCGGCCCGCCGTCCGGCCACATTGGCGCCGTCCATGTTGATGTTGGCGAGCGTGCGGGCGAGGGGGTGCAAGGGAAACTCGGCGTAATAACGGGCACCGAGCAGTCCCTGTTCCTCGGCGGTGAGGGCGAGGAACAGCACGCTGCGGTCGGGGGCGGAGGGCAGGCGCGCGTAGGCTTCGGCGATTTCCAGGAGGACGGCGACCCCGGTGGCATTGTCGAGGGCACCGTTAAAGATCTTGTCTCCCGGCAGGCGGTCATCGATGCCCAGGCCGTCCCAGTGCGCCGAGTAGACGACGAATTCCTTCTTCCGCTCGGGATGTTGTCCCGGGAGGAGGGCGGCGACATTGCGGGAGCGGACTTCGCGGAGAGTGTTGGTGACGTTGAGGTCGATCTGGATTCCCAGGGGTATGGGGCGGAAATCAGGTTGGAGGGCCCTTTGTTTCAGGGTGGCGAGATCGTGGCCGGCGGCGGCACACAATTGGCGGGCGCGATCCAGACTGAGCCAACCGGCGACCGCGAGTTTGTCGGCGTTGCCGCGGGGCGAGGCGAGATCGAAGTTTTCGCGGCCCCACGAGTTGATCACCACGAAGTAGGGATAGCCGGCGGGGCCGGTTTCGTGGATGACCAAGGCTGCGGCGGCGCCCTTGGCGGCGGCGATCTCGAACTTGTAGGTCCAACGGCCGTAGTAAGTCATGGCGTTGCCGCGGAAGAAGGTGGGGTCGAGTTTGGAAGGGTCCTTCGGGTCGGGAATCGGCGGATCATTCACCAGCATTACCAGCGTCTTACCGCGCAGGTCGGCGTCCTTGAAATCATTCCATTGATACTCCGGGGCGACGACGCCATAGCCGACGAAGACGAGTTCGCTGGCTTCGACGTGAATCTGCGGTTGCATACGGGGTGACCAGGCCACGAAGTCCTGGGGGAACGCCCAGGATTCACGGGCACCATTTCGAGAGGTAGTGGCAAGGACCAGCGATCGGATGCCGACGAGGGGGACCTCCTGGAACCAGGACCCATTGCGACCCCCGGGTTGCAGACCGAGGGATTGGAAGGATTCGGCGAGGTGTTGGACCGTGAGTTCCTCGCCGCGACTGCCGGGAGCGCGACCTTCAAAGCGGTCGGACGCGAGGATGCGCGTGCGATCCTCGAGGTCGGCGGGGCGGATGGACGAAGCGGGGGCATCGGAATCGGCCGCCACGGCGGCGAGGGTGGCGAGCGTCAGGAGACTGAGGGCGAGCCAGTGCGGGGAGTGGAGGCGCGGCATGGCGGCGAAATGTTCGGGGAGGAAGGTCCAATGGGCAATCCGAGATCGACGACCGGCTCAGGAACGGCGGGTGGAGAGGCTGAAATGGGTGTGCGTCGAAAAAGAGCGTTCCCATCGGTGATCGAACCCGCTAAACCAACACATCAGAATCACGAGCGTCAGGCCCTTGGTGTGCGGCGGGGCATTGGCGCTGGGGAACAGCGATCGAATTCAAACAAATCCATGCGACCTCCTTGTCATATACGGCGGCATTGGCTGCGGGCCTTCACATTGATCGAGCTGCTGGTGGTGATTGCCATCATCGCCATCCTGGCGAGCATGCTTTTGCCCGCACTGGGGAAGGCCAAGGCGAAGGCGACCGGCTCGGCCTGTTTGAACAACCAGAAGCAACTGACCTTGGCGTGGCTGCTTTACGCCGATGATTCGGAGGACAAGATCCTGCCGACGGTTTGGAACGACGGCAGGGGCCGGGTGGATCTGTACGCTGGCGGATTTTGGCGCGGACCGCAGCCGGACATCAGTACCGGCATCAAATTGGATGTGGCACTGCAGCGCGTCTACAATGGTTTGAGCAATTCGCCGCTCACCAAATATGCGGCGGCTTACGGTTCCTATCATTGTCCGGGGGATCTCCGAACCAAGAGGCTCCGTCCGGGGGCGGGCTGGGCGTATGATTCCTATTCGAAGGCGGACGGGATGAACGGCATCGCTTGGGGCGGCATCGAGGTCTTCACGAAGCAAGCCCAGCTCACGGAGGCATCGCAATCGATGGTGTTCATCGAGGAAGCGGATCCGCGCAGCTACAACAACGGCACCTGGGTGATCGACGTGAATCCGCCGGGCTGGGTGGATCCGTTTGCCATCTTCCACGGGAGCGTCAGCACGTTCGCCTTCGCCGATGGGCATGCGGAATTGAAGCGGTGGTTGGAAGGTACGACCATCAAGGCGGCCACGGACTCGGCTAACGGCAAGCAGAGCTTTTATTGGGCGGGGGGCACCGGAAAGAACCGGGACTTCCGCTGGGTTTACGACCGGTACAAGCACGTGAAATGGAAGGCACTTCCCTGATCAAGGTTTATGAGATCCCTGCTCAATAATTGGCGGTCGAGGACCGGCGGCCGGGTCGCCGCGGCGTTTACGTTGATCGAATTGCTGGTGGTGATCGCGATCATCGCGATTCTGGCCAGCATGTTGTTGCCAGCCTTGGGCAAGGCCAAAGCCAAGGCCACCGGCGCGGCCTGTTTGAACAACCAGAAGCAGCTGACCCTGGCTTGGCTGTTGTACGCCGATGACAGCGAGGACCGGATGCTGAGCACCCAATGGAGGGACCAGAGGGGGGTGCAGGTGGAACTCTATGCCGGTGGGTTCTGGCGGGGCCCTACTCCGGACATCACCACAGGCATCACTTTCGACCAGGCGATGCAGCGTGTGTATAATGGACTCAGCAATTCACCGCTGACCAAGTACGCCGCCTCCTACGGCTCGTACCATTGCCCGGGAGATTTGCGCACCAAGCGGTTGAAGCCGGGTCGAGGCTGGGCCTATGACAGCTACTCGAAGGCCAACGGCATGAGCGGACTGACAGGGTGGGGCACCGACAACTTCACCAAGATGGCTCAGGTTTCCGAAGCCTCGATGTCGATGGTGTTCATCGAGGAGTCGGACCCCCGGAACTACAATCTCGGTACGTGGGTGCTCAGCACGAGTCCGCCGGGTTGGATCGATCCGTTCGCGATCTTCCACGGCAACGTCAGCACCATCGCGTTCGCCGACGGCCATGCCGAGCTGAAGAAGTGGTTGGAAGGCACGACCGTCAGCGCGGCGACCCGTGCGGCCGCAGGCGACTCCGGCATTTTCAATTGGTCGGGCGGCAACGGCAAAAACCGGGATTTCCGCTGGGTTTACGACCGGTACAAACACCTGACCTGGAAGCCACTCCCGTGAGTCGAATGGGCGCGTTCGACCCTGAGGCTCCATCATTCGACGCCGCGTGATCGCTATTCCCTTGTTCCGATTTGGCGTAGGGAATTGGGGGCGAAAGGGGGCGGGCATGCTGGCCGTCCTGGCGACGGCATTCAGGGTCGCGAATGCGAACGACCTGGATGCATCCGCCAAAGCGGTATCCTTCAACCAGGATATCCGTCCCATTCTCTCGGACCATTGTTTTGCCTGCCACGGTCCCGACGAGAAGACGCGGAAGTCGGGGTTGCGTCTGGATCTTGAGGACGAGGCCCGCAAGCCGGCGAAATCCGGCAAAGTGGCAGTCGTTCCTGGGAGTCCTGAGAACAGCGAATTGCTGGCGCGAATTCGGACGCATGACGCGGCCGACCGCATGCCGCCGGACGAGACCAAGAAGCCGCTTAGCGAACACCAGATCAGCCTTCTGAGTCGATGGATTGCGGAGGGGGCGAAGTTCGAGGGGCACTGGGCCTATCTCGCGCCTGTTCGCCACGAACCGCCGGCGGTGAAGCGATCCGCGTGGCCGAAGAACGACGTCGATCGGTTTGTGCTGGCTCGATTGGAGAAGGAGGGATTGACGCCGCAGCCGGAGGCTTCGAAGGAACGACTGCTTCGACGGGTCACCTTGGACCTTACCGGACTGCCACCGACGGTGGAGGAATTGGAGGCCTTTCTGGCGGACCCGGAGGACAAGGCTTACGACAAGGTGGTCGATCGATTGCTGTCGTCGAAGCACTACGGCGAGCGCATGGCGCAGCAGTGGTTGGATTTGGCGCGCTACGGGGAGACCCAGGGCTACCATCATGACCGGCATCGCGACTTGTGGCGGTGGCGGGACTGGGTGATCCGCGCGTTCAACGAGAACCAGCCGTTTGATCAATTCACGGTGGAACAGTTGGCGGGCGATTTGATGCCGTCGCCGACACGCGATCAGTTGATCGCGACCGGTTTTCATCGGAACGAGATGACGACCTCAGAAGGCGGTGCTTTGCCTGAGGAGTACATCGTCAAGTACGCGGTCGGGAGGGTGGACACCACCGCCCGGGTCTGGCTGGGCACTTCGATGGCGTGTGCCGAGTGTCACGACCACAAATACGACCCCATCACGCAGAAGGAATACTACCAGTTCTTCGCGTTCTTTTTCGATACACCGGAGAACGGGTTGGACGCGGAGGAATTGAATCCGGTGCCCCGGATCACGTTGGAGACTCCTGAGCAGCGGGCGCGCGCGGATCAGCTGGATCGCGAAGTGGCGAGTTTGGAAACCGCCGAGCGAATGATGCTGGAATCGGCAAACCCCGACTGGGACAGGGACTTGAGCGCCTGGGAGGACCGGCATAGGGAAGGGATCGTGCGCGGGTGGGAACCGTTGGGACTGAAGACAGCGGCCGGGGGAAGTCCGGGTGCATGGGTGCAGCGCGACGACGGGACCTTGGCTTTCGAGCGACGGACCAACTCGGGACCCGATCAAGTGCTAACCTTTCGCACCACTTCTCGTGACCTTGCGGGTCTGCGCTTGGAGGTGAGCACGGACGGCGAATCGCGGCCAACGCTTCCTCCGTACCGTCTTGCAGCCCTCGAAGTGATCGCCCGGGCGTCGGATCCGGCGGCCGAGGCTCGCGGCTATGTCGAGCCACAATGGGGACCGTGGCAATGGGTGGGCCCTTTTCCAGCCAACGCACCGAAAGAAGCCTTCGATCGCGAGTTTGGTCCTGAAAGAAATACCGATCGCTCGGCGGTTTACGACGAGGGACGACGGCGCTGGTCGCAGCGGGCGGAGTTGATCGATGGCAAGGATTGGACGTTCGAAGGAAAGCCCGGCGCGGTATATGCAGCGCGCCAGGTGATCGCGAAGGACGCCGTGATTGTGGAGGTGGAACTGGGTCACCGATACGGGGTGCGAGTTTGGCTCAATGAGAGGCCGATCCATACGGGAGCGGGGACGCCGGATCCCAAAACAGCCATGGCGCGGGATCGAGTTCGGCTCTGGCTGCAGCCGGGCGAGAACCGGCTGCTGGTGAAATACGTGACGGGCGAGAATGGCCCGCATGCGATGCTGCAGGTGTTGGGTGGACCGGTTCTCGAGGTGCCGATCGAAATCAGCGGTGCGGCGGCCAACCCGAGTTCGGGGGATCATCCCATAGCGGGCGCCATTGACCGGCGTCCGGAGACGGCTTGGCAGCCTGGAGGGAAAGGAACATCCCAGGCGACCGCGTATTTCAGGACGGCGGAACGGTTCGGATTCCGCCACGGCACGGAATTGGAGGTGCGCCTGACGACGGGGGCGGTCGGGGATGATGTCGAGACAGGGCGGCGCTATCGGTGGATGGCAACCCGTGCGGATACCTTTCCGGAATTCGTCGATCTGCCCGATTCCATACGGATGTTGTTGAGCCTGGAAGGCGGAACGGAAGGGATGACGCCGGCGCAGCGCCTGGAGTTGCGTCGGTTCTATCGCGAGCGTTCGATCCCCGAGGCAAAGGAGGCGAAGCGCCTGCTTGCGGCCAAGCGAAAGGAACGGGACGACGAGCGAAGGAGTTGGCCGACCGCGATGGTGATGCGGGAATCGAGCCCGACGCGCGAGACCCAGGTGCGGATTCGCGGGCAGTACGACCAGAAGGGGGAGAAAGTCTCCGCAGGCGTGCCGTCGAGGCTGTTTCCGTGGGGCGAGGGTTTGCCGCGGAACCGGTTGGGATTGGCCCGTTGGTTGACGGATCCGCGTCATCCACTGACCTCGCGCGTGGTGGTGAACCAGTATTGGCAGCGCTATTTCGGAACGGGCTTGGTGAAGTCTTCCGAGGATTTTGGAGCCCAAGGTGAATGGCCGAGCCACCCCGAACTGCTGGATTGGTTGGCGACGGAGTTCGTCCGGACCGGGTGGGACATCAAGGCCATGCAACGTCTCTTGGTGACGTCGGCGACCTATCGGCAAAACACTCGGGTGACTCAGGAGGTCCTGGATCGGGACCCGGAGAACCGTCTGATGGCTCGTGGTCCGCGATTTCGTCTGGATGCGGAGAACATTCGGGACGTGGCCCTGGCGGCGAGCGGTCTCATGAATCCGCAAGTTGGGGGGCCCAGTGTCTTTCCCTACCAACCGCCGGGATTGTGGGGGCAAGTTTCCTTTGAAGGGACACGGGATTATGTGCAGAGCGTGGGTCCGGACAACTATCGGCGCGGACTCTACACCTATTGGCGCCGATCCATTCCGTACGCGGCCTTTACGGTGTTCGACGCGCCCAGTCGCGAGGTTTGTACCGTGCGCCGGCCAAGGACGAATACACCGCTGCAGGCGTTGGCGCTGTTGAACGATCCGGTCTACGTGGAAGCCGCGCGGGCCTTGGCCCAGCGCATTCTGGCCAAGGGCGGTCCGGACACCGACGCCCGCCTGCGTTACGCGTTTCGGTTGGTTTTGGGGCGGGATCCAACGCCGAGCGAGCGAGCGGTGCTGGCGGCCGCCTGTACGCGGGAATTCAAGCGGTTCGCCGGCGATCGGGAATCGGCGAATCGATTGATTCATGTCGGTGCCTCGACGCCGCCGGTGGACGTCGATATCGCGGAATTGGCGGCGTGGACGGTGGTGGCGAACACCCTGTTGAACCTGGATGAAACGATCACGCGCGGATGAGAGGAGACTGTCTATGCCGACGTTCTTGAAGAGGGGCGATGGGATGGCGGATCCGGACTCCGGGACCATGACGCGTCGAGCGTTTTTCGGGAGGAGCGGGCTGGGCTTGGGATCGATGGCGCTGGCCTCCCTGCTGGGGCGCGACGCCCTGGGATCGACGGCCCATTCTCGGGGAGTGCTTTCAACCCTGCATCGGCCTCCCAAGGCCAAGCGGGTGATCTACCTGTTTCAATCCGGTGCGCCTTCGCACATCGACCTCTTCGATCCCAAACCCAAATTGGTCGAGATGACCGGCGTGGATTTGCCCGACTCGATCCGCATGGGGCAGCGCATCACCGGAATGACCAGCGGCCAGAAGAACCTGTTTTGCGTCGGATCGCCGTTCAAGTTTGCGCGTCAGGGGCGCTGTGGAATGGAGCTGTCGGAGGTGCTGCCGCATTTGGCGAAGGTCGCGGATGAGATCTGTTTGCTGCGGGCGGTGCACACGGATCCGATCAATCACGATCCCGCCGTGACCTATCTCTTTTGTGGTCATCAGCAGCCTGGTCGGCCGACGTTGGGGGCCTGGGTGAGCTACGGGTTGGGCAGCGAGAACCAGGATTTGCCGGCGTTTATCGTGTTGTTGTCGGGACGAGGCGGACAGTCGTTGCAGACGCGGTATTGGGGATCGGGCTTTCTGCCGAGCCGCCACCAGGGGGTTCAATTTCGCGGCGCGGGTGATCCGGTGCTGTTCTTTTCCAATCCTCCGGGAATCGGGCCGGAGACGCGCCGGGCGATGCTGGACGACGTTCAAGCGCTGAACCGGGAGAAGTTGCAGGCGGTCGGAGATCCGGAGATTGAAACGCGCATTCAGGCCTATGAGATGGCGTTTCGCATGCAAACCAGCGTGCCGGAGCTCATGGATATCTCCCAGGAACCGGCGGAGACGCTGGAACTCTATGGGGCGAAGCCGGGGGAAGCGTCCTTCGCCAACAACTGTCTGCTGGCCCGGCGATTGGTGGAGCGGGGGGTGCGATTCGTGAAGCTCATCCACCGCGATTGGGACCACCATGGCGGATTGCCGGACGGAATAAGGACCCAGGCGAAGCTAACCGACCAGGCGAGCGCGGCCCTGGTGACCGATCTGAAGCGACGCGGACTGCTGGATGACACGTTGGTGGTGTGGGGTGGGGAGTTTGGCAGAACCAGTTACTGCCAGGGAGAGCTCAGGAGGGAGAGTTTTGGAAGGGACCATCATCCCCGGTGCTACTCCATTTGGATGGCGGGCGGTGGGGTGAAGTCGGGGTTCGTGCATGGTGAGACCGACGAACTGGCCTACAACATCGTCAGCGGAGGGGTGCACATCCATGATGTGCATGCCACCCTGCTTCATTGTCTGGGCATCGACCACGAGCGTCTGACGTATCGGTTTCAGGGGCGTGATTTCCGTCTGACCGACGTTGCGGGCAAGGTGGTGAACGAAGTGCTTGCGTAGGCTGGTCAAACGGTGGCGCGGGCGAGAGCATCGGCGCCGACCATGCGGAGTCGGTACTATAAGGAAGGGGAAGATCGCGCCTCCGGGGTGAAGGATTTGTTCGCCACGATTGCCCCGCGCTACGATCTGATCAATGACCTGCAGAGCTTCGGTCTCCATCGTTGGTGGAAGCGGCGGATGCTTAACGTGGCGGGAGTTCAGGCGGGGGAACGGGCTTTAGACGTCTGTTGCGGGACGGGCGATATCGCCTTGGGATTGGCGAGGCGCGGGGTTCGGGTGATTGGATTGGATTTCAGCGATGCGATGTTGGCCGTGGCGCGGCGACGAGGATTGCGGCGGGAGGGGGTGGCGGCGAATCCCGAGTTCATTCAGGGCGACGCTCTGGCCTTGCCGTTTGGACCCGGGCAGTTCGATCTCCTGACGATTGCCTATGGTTTACGCAACCTTAAGGACATCGACGCGGGGCTGGCCGAACTGGCGCGGGTCGCCAAACCGGGAGGTCGATTGTTGATTCTCGATTTCGGGAAACCCAGGCAGGCGTTGTGGCGGGCGATGTACCTGACCCACCTGAAGACCGTGGTGCCGTGGTTGGGTCGGATCTTCTGCGGCGATCGCGATACGCACGCGTACATCCTGGACTCCTTGGAGCGCTATCCAGGGGCCGAAGAGATTCAGGCTCGCATGGAACGGGCCGGCTGGGAGCAGGTGGTTTTTTGGCGGCTGTTGGGAGGGGTGATGACGATCCACCGAGGGGTTAGGTCGGCGGAAGCGTGACCACGGACCGCAGGAGCCGGCTCAGGAGGTGGCGCTTGGATCGCCGGACTCGAGCGCGGCGAGTTCCTTCTGTTCCTTGCGCCACCAGGTCCAGGCGATGAACACGCTGACCTCGTAGAGCAATTGAACCGGAACGGCGAGTAGCAGCATGGTGACCGGGTCACCAGAAGGTGTGATAAACGCGCAGGCCACCAGGTTGATGACCACGAAGTAGGAACGTTGCCGAGAGAGCGTCTGGTAGCTGAGGATTCCAATCTTCACCAGGGTGAGCAGGATGACGGGGAGTTGGAAGCTGAGCCCGACGGCGAGCAGCATTTTGACCACGAAATCGATGTAATCCTCCGCTTTCCATTCGTCGGCACTGAAGCCCAGCCATTGGGAGAATTGAACCGTGGCAAGCAGGGTGACCTGCATGATGATGAAGTAGCAGAAGACCACGCCGGCCACGAAAAGGCCGATACCCACGCCAAGGGCGCGGTAAAGAAACTGTTTCTCACGCACCCTGAGGGCAGGCAGAACGAACTGGCCGATGAAGAACATGACGAACGGCGCCGAAAGGGCGAGGCCGCCGTAGAGCGCCATTTCGAGAGCGACCGCGAACCCGCCGATCGGGCTATAGTTTTTCAGCAGAACCATGCCGGAACCGCTTCCCGCGACGGCATTGGTGTCCGGCACCAAGGCGAGAACGACATTGGTGCCGACCAACACCGGTGCGATTTCGAACGCTGGCGGTGGGGAGGTTCCCCAAAGGTTGGTCGAAAGGGTGGAGATGGGGATCTTGCCGATGATGGCGGCACCCAAGCGAAGCGGCGCGTTATGTTGAACACTGTCGCTGAGGCTTTGGGCCTTGCGCAGCGGGAAGGTAAGGAGTTCGACGAGCTTATTGCCCGCAACGAGGCAGACGATCATCGAAATGATGACCGCACTGACCGCCTTGATCAGCGTCCAGCGAAGATCCTCGAGATGCTCGAGGAATGGTTTTACTGGGCCACCCCCTTCCTCGTCCGACACCTCCTCGGGCGGTGGCAATGGCTCTTCGGCCATGTATGAAAAACCGGTTCAGCCTTGGGAAATCAGGCTGCGGGGGTGGGGCCGCCGGCGGTGGACTCGGTGGGCTGCGGCTTTTCCGCTACCCTCCGGGGCGGGTCACGCGGAGGCTCCTCCTCCATGGCGCGTTGGAGGTCGTCCTGAACGTCTTTGGTCGCTTTCTTGAATTCCTTGATTCCTTGTCCCAGTCCGCGAGCCAATTCCGGCAACTTTTTGGCTCCGAACAAAAGCAGTACGACCACGAGGATGAGGACGATTTCGCCCCAGCCCAAATTGAAGGCCAGGAAACTCGGATTCATGATTTAAAAACCTTTCTGGGGAGAGCATCGCCGAGGTTTGGGCCAAGTAAAGGCCCAATAACCTCGGTGGGTGATGCGGGCGGAGAGGTTTGGGAGGGAGGAAACAGCCTTCAACGCGGGGTGAGGAGCACAAACTCACCGCGGCGATTCCTGCTCCAGGCGTCTTCATTGTGGCCATCCACAGCCGGGCGATCCTCGCCATAGCTGATGGTGTAGACGCGCTTGGGATCAATGCCGAGGAGGGCCAATTCCTCACGCGCGGCGAGGGCGCGGCGTTCCCCGAGCGACCGATTATACTCCTCGGTGCCGCGTTCGTCGCAATGGCCTTCCACTTCCACCGCAAGGTTCGGGTTGGTCTTCAAATGTTCGGCGACGCCGGCAAGCTTGCTCTTTTCAGAGGTCTTGATGACCGCACTGTCGAAGTCGAAATAGACGACGTTGGCGGCGAATTGGGCGCGGTCCTCGTTGAATTGGGTGCGGTCCAAGGGGCCGCCATCCAAGCCGATATTGTCACCTGGCTTGATGCCTCCGGCCCCGTTCTGGCCGCCCGCGCCGAGATCGGATCCAATGGGTCGACCCGAAGAATCGGTGAGTCCGCGGCCGGCATCGGTTCCGCTGAGGTCGCCGGGGCCCCCGGGACGTGGGTTGGTGATGCCCTGCTGGCCGGTGCGTGCGGAGGGGAGCGGGGTGATCGGCTCCTTGGGTTTGCGACGGCAGCCAGGGGTAAACGCGATCGCCAGGGCCGCAGTGAGGGTGAGCGCCTTGGCGAACATTGCACTTTTCATTGTTGGTCTTTGTCGGATCGGGGGAGTTACCGCGCCCAAGTAGGCTGTGAACAGCTTCCCGTTAGCCGCGGCAAATCCTTCGTTTGGCGGGTGGGCACGTCAAGCAGAGACAGGACCCGCACGCCACTGCCCGCGCGGCGTGCGCAGATAACCGTTCGCGAATTCGGGGCCCAGACCGGGTCTTCGCCGGGCGCCAGACGGGTCACCTCGCCGCCGCCGGCGGGCACGACGCACACCTCGAAGCGGCCCCCGCTCTGGGTGGTGAACACGATGGTCTTGCCGTCGGGCGACCAGTCCGGCTCGGTTCCATTGGAGGCGCCGACCAGCCGCAGGCGCCGGGCAGGACCTCCCGACGCGGGAACGGTGTAGAGCGTGGAAGGTCCGCCGGTTCTCGATGAAAAACAGATCGTATCACCGTCCGGCGACCAGCATGGCGAGGAGTCTCCCTGGCGATTGTCCGTGAGTCGGGTCAGGCCCGAGCCGTCCATGCGACTGACATAAAGATTCGGGCTGCCGTCCTTGCTGAGAATCATAGCCACCCGCTGGCCATCCGGGGACACGGCGGCCGAGGTGTTGAGGCCGGCACGGCGCGAGAAGGGGCGACGGGAACCGGAGCCGAGGTCGTGGACGAAGATGTCCGGGTTTCCCAGACGGTAGGAGGTGTAGAGCAGCGCAAGTTTGCCGGGAATCCAAGTGGGCGCCGCCACGATGGCGCCGTCGCTGGTGATTTTGCGCGCGTCATGGCCGTCATAATCAGCGACGTAGATCTCCGACTTGCCTTGGGTGACTTCGCATTTGAAGGCGATGCGCGTCTGCGCGATGCCTTGTCCACCGAGGGCCTTGATGACGTCGTCGGCGAGCGCATGGGCTTGTTGGCGGGGGGTTCCGCGGTTGTAGGCGCGGCCGAGGAGAGTGGTGCCGGCGCGGTCCCGCAGCCGGCCTTCCACTTGGGCGCCGTTGGAACCGTTGAGCACGAAACTGGCTTCGGATTCTCCGACCATTTTGCAGCCGGCCACCTCAAGATCGAATCGCAGGGCATCATTGACCTCGCCGGAGTAGCCGACGACAGCCAGCGGTATCGGGGCGGGGCCGCCGAATTTCTCGATGTCGATGCGATTCTGCCCGAGGGCAGCGGCCGGCAGGGCCGCACCGCAGAGGGCGAGCCACTGGCGGCGGGTGAAGGAGGGGGGGAAATTTCCGGAGCTCATCAGAGTTGACGGCGGGCGCGCAGATTGAAGCCGATGGAAAAGGTGAGTTGTTCGGTCTTCGGATCGGAGAACGGTTCGAAGGGAGTGATTTGTTTCACCCGGCGGATGGCATCCTCGACCGAGCGATCCAGTGCGTTGATGCCGGATTTCTTGCTGACCCGGGACGAAAGCACCGCGCCGTCGCGGCGGATGGTGACTTCCACATCCACAGTTGCGAGATCATCGGAGACGTTTTGAGGGATGACCCACGCGCTGTGATAGGCGTTTCGGATGTACCACGCATTGGCAGAGCCGGCGCCCCCGCCTCCACCCCCACCACCTCCTCCGCCGCCTCCCCCACCACCGGTCCCGGCGATCCCGACCTCGATCTTGATAGAGCTGCGGCCTCCGGCCGATTGCTGGAGGGAACCGGCGGCGTTGGCGAGAGAGCCGGCCAGTTGCCGGGCGCGGACGCGATGAGGATCCTCGACGGGGGCTGCGGGTGCCGGGTTGGGTTTGGAATCGGCACGAATGAACTTATTGCGCCCGCTATCCTCGACGGGTTTCGCTTTGGCGAGGTCGAATTTCGGTTTTTCCTTGGGAGGCGTCTTTTCGGGTTTCTTCTCGTCCTTGCGGACCGATGGGAGGGTGAAGCCGGGGGAGTTCGCTTTGGGAAGATCCTTGAATCGCACCTCCTCGGCATCCTTAGGGGGAGATTTCCTGGGAGGCTCAGGAGTCTCCTCCTTTTCGGGTTCCGGAGTGCGTTCGATGGCCGGCGGTGGCGTATCGCGTTCCACGGGTGGCGGTGGATCGGCCTTGATTTCCTCCGCCGCCGGCTGGGATTGGGGGACCGGAGCGGGAGGGCCGGGAGGAGGACCGGGAGCGAGGGCGGCGTCGATGAGTTCCCCGGGGATCATCTCCATGATGGCGCCGTTGCCGAGGTCATCAGGGCGGTGATTGCGAAACGCCGGGGCCAAGAAGAGAAGAAGAATGAGGCCGACATGAGCGGCCGCGGACGAGAGAAGGCACCGAGTTTGGAGCCTGAGGGTCATCGTTCCGGGAAGGTGATGGCACGGACTCTTGTGATGCCGTGTTTTCCGCACCGATCGAACAGGGCGGAAACGTGTTCCCAAGAAACGCGCCGATCCGCCCGAATATCGACGACGAGCTTGGGGTTTCGTTGGAATTCGCCCACCAGTGTTCGTTCGATTTCTTCGAGGGTCATCGGACTTTGGCCGATTTGGTAGCGGCCCTCGGCACTGACATGGACGGTTTTGATGTCACGCCGTTCGAGCCGGAACTGATCGGGACGCCCGCCGCGCGGAAGGTCCAGTTGCATGCTCTGTTCGAGCAGCGGGGTGGTGATGACAAAGATGATGAGCAGCACGAACGCCAGGTCGAGCAGGGGGGTGACGTTGATGTCTGCCAACGTCACCAGCGCATTCTTCTGGGAAAATCGGCGCATGTCGGATCAGGCGGTGGCGCGGTCGGAGGCGCGGGAATCCTCGAGGAACTCCACTTCCATGCGGGCCGCGAGTTCCTGGGCGAAGTTGTCCATTTCCACGGTGAGAACCCGAAGGGTATGGACGAGCCAGTTATATCCGAACATCGAGGGGATGGCGACCATGAGCCCAGCGACGGTGGTAATGAGGGCGCCGGCCACGCCGGGGGCCATCATCTGGAGGGTAGCGGAGCCCATATTGCCGGCGGCAACTCCGCCGAAGGCGTCCATGACGCCCCAGACCGTTCCCAGCAGCCCGAGGAACGGCGCTCCGCTGACAGCGATCGCCAGCAGAATAAGTCCCGCCTCCAGCCGCAGCGCTTCGCGGGCCACGCTACGTTCCAGGGCGCCCTTGACGAGTTCCATGGCTTTGAGGCTGAGATCCACCGGGGAGGTTGGCGCGGGGCCACGGCGGAGGTGCTGGGCAAGTTCGAGGCATCCATCCTCATAGACGACAAACAGCGGACAACCCTCCACTTTGACTCGCCGTTCGTGAATTTCGATGACGCTCTTCTGGCGCCGGTACTCCTCGCGGAACAATGCGTTCAACCGCCGCGCGCGACGCATCTGGAGAGCTTTGGAAGCCATCACCGACCAGGCGAACATGGAAAACACCATCAGGATTCCAATGACCAGTTTCCCTTCCAGCGTGGCTCGGTGGTAGTTATCGAGCAAGCTGCTCTGGGCTAACAGGCTTTGAAAGGCAAGGTGCATCACGGGCGAGCCACGACAAATGGCCTACGCCGGGTGTAAGACTACAAGCAGTTGAGGTCAAAGCCTTTTCCGAAGTTCACTTCGTGAGAACGCGGCGTTAACGCGATAGTTGGTTGCGTGGACCAATTTCAGAGGCGCCTGGGAGGCCCGAGAAAGAAGGCGCGCCACAGGGCGCACCTCAAGGTGCGACATGTGCCAAGGTGTCTCTTTAAGTGTGCCACCTTGGCCTGGGTGGGCGCGGGATAGGGTTTCTTAAATTCTCTAAATTTCTCATTTGAAATGGGTTATCTAAGAAATGCGTACTGGCGCGGTTATTGCTGAGGGGGAGGAACAGGTATGGCCAAAGTCTTAGGCATCGATTTGGGAACGACGAACTCCTGCATGGCGGTCATGGAAGCCGGGGAGCCGTTGGTTCTGGAAAACTCCGAAGGTCGGCGGACGACTCCCTCGGTGGTTGCCTTTACAAAGACCGGCGAGCGGATTGTGGGTGAGGCGGCGAAACGCCAGGGAGTGACCAACCCTCGAAACACGATTTACTCCATCAAGCGGTTCATGGGCCGCAAATTCTCCGAGATCCAGGAGGAGATCAAGCGGGTGCCCTACAAGGTGGTGGAGGCGGCTAACGGCGACGCGCATGTCGAGGTGGAGGTGGGAGGCGAGACCAAGCGGTATAGCCCGCCTGAGATTTCCGCGATGGTGTTGGCCAAGTTGAAGGCTGACGCCGAGATGCGTTTGGGCGAGACGATCACCCAGGCGGTGATCACGGTGCCGGCGTACTTCAACGATTCCCAGCGGCAAGCCACCAAGGACGCGGGCCGCATCGCGGGTCTGGAAGTGCTGCGCATCATCAATGAGCCGACCGCAGCTTCGTTGGCCTACGGGCTCGACAAGAAGAAGGACGAGTTGATCGCGGTGTACGACCTTGGGGGTGGCACCTTCGACATCTCTGTTCTTGAGATTGGCGATGGGGTGTTCGAGGTCAAGGCGACGAATGGCGACACCCATCTCGGCGGTGACGATTGGGACAACCGCCTGATCGATTGGATCCTCGACGAATTCAAGCGGGACAACGGGATGGATCTGCGCCGTCAGCCCGATGCGTTGCAGCGCATCAAGGAGGAGGCGGAGAAGGCCAAGATCGCCCTGAGTTCGTCGCAGCAGTACGAAATCAATCTGCCGTTCATCACGGCCGATTCCAGCGGGCCGAAGCACATTCAGAAGACCCTGAGCCGGTCGAGAATGGAGCAGCTTTGCGATGATCTTTTCGAGCGCACGGTCGTCCCGGTTCGCAACTGTCTGAAGGACGCCGGAGTCACCACGGACAAGATCAACGAGTTGGTGTTGGTCGGTGGGATGACGCGCATGCCGCGGGTGGTCGAGACGGCGCGGGGCCTTGTCAACAAGGCGCCGCATCAGGGCGTCAATCCGGACGAGGTGGTGGCGATCGGCGCAGCCATTCAGGGCGGTGTGCTGAAGGGTGAGGTCAAGGATGTGCTGCTGCTCGACGTGACACCGCTGTCGCTCGGCATCGAGACGTTGGGCGGAGTGTTCACGCGGTTGATCGAGCGCAACACCACGATCCCGACCCGCAAATCGGAAATCTTCTCTACGGCCAGTGACAATCAGCCGGGGGTTGAGATCCATGTGCTCCAGGGCGAACGCCAGTTTTCGAGGGACAACAAGACGATCGGGAAGTTTCAGCTGACGGACATCCCTCCGGCGCCGCGCGGCGTGCCGCAGATCGAAGTGACCTTCGACATTGACGCCAACGGCATCCTGCATGTCTCGGCCAAGGACCTTGGGACGGGCAAGGAGCAGAAGATCACCATCACGGCGTCCTCGGGATTGTCGAAGGATGAAGTGGAACGGATGCGCCGCGACGCGGAGGCCCACGCCGACGACGACAAGAAGCGCCGCGAAGAGGTGGAGCAGCGGAACGAAGCGGACAACTCGGTGTATCGGACCGAGAAGATGCTTCGTGAGAGCGGCGACAAACTTCCCGAGGCGCGGAAGTCGGCCATCGAAGCGGCGGTGAAGGACGTCAAGGAGGCGTTGAAGGGCAGCGATGGCGAGGCGATCCGCAAGGCTAACGAACGTCTGAACCAGGCGTGGCAGGCAGCGTCGGAGGAGATTTACAAGGCTGCCGGTCAGGCCGCAGGCGCGGGGCCCGGAGGTGGTCCCGACGCGGGCGGACCTGGTGCCGGCGGTGGCGCATCAGGAGCTGGGCCGAAGTCGGCCGGTAACGAAGGGGGCGCCAAGAAGGACGACACCGTGATCGACGCGGAGATCGTCGACGAGAAGAAGAAGTAGAGAAGGCCGAGCCCTTGGGTTGTGCGGCCGTCGGCTGCGTCACCGGGGCGTCGATTTCAACGAGCCGTCGTTCGCGAGTGCGGGCGCGCGGTGATTGAGAACCAAAACCAGTCAAGTCAAACCAACGAACGAAGCGAAGCTATGGCACTGAACGTTAAACCTCTGGGCGACCGGGTTCTCGTGGAGCCGGTGGAGGAGAAGGAAGTGAAGAAGGGTGGCATCATCATCCCTGACTCGGCCAAGGAGAAGCCGATGGAGGGCGTGGTGCGGGCTCTTGGGACCGGCAAGACGGACGACAACGGCAAGAAGGTTCCCTTCGAGGTGAAGGTCAATGACCGGGTGCTGATCAGCAAGTACGGCGGCACCGAGATCAAGGTCGACGGCAAGGAGTACAAGATTCTCGGCGCCGACGACATCCTGGCGGTCTTGGAATAAGTCCTTTCCAACCCATCACACGATATCAACCGACTAGAAACAGACTATGGCAGCCAAGCAATTGTTGTTCGATGAAGCCGCGAGGCAGTCCCTGCTCCGCGGAGTGACTCTGCTCGCGAAGGCGGTAAGTGCGACGCTCGGGCCCAAAGGCCGGAACGTGGTTCTCGACAAGAAATTCGGTTCTCCGACGGTGACCAAGGACGGTGTGACGGTCGCCAAGGAAATCGAATTGGCGGATCCTTACGAGAACATGGGCGCGCAGATGGTGCGCGAAGTTGCGAGCAAGACCAGTGATGCGGCCGGCGACGGCACCACCACTGCGACGGTGCTCGCCGAGGCGATCTACCGCGAGGGCTTGAAGTTTGTGACCTCCGGAGCGAATCCGATCGGGATCCAACGCGGCATCCAGAAGGCGGTCGATGCCGCCGTGGAGCAGCTCGCCAAGATCTCGAAGAAGGTGAAGGACAAGGAGGAGATCAAGCAGGTGGCGACGGTCTCCGCCAACTGGGACAACACGATCGGCAACATCATTGCCGAGGCGATGGACAAGGTCGGCAAGGACGGGACCATCACGGTCGAGGAGGCCAAGTCGATCGACACCACGCTCGACGTCGTCGAGGGAATGCAGTTCGACAAGGGCTATCTCTCGCCTTACTTCGTCACCAACACGGAGACGATGGAAGCCAAGCTCGAGGATCCGTACATCCTGATCTACGAGAAGAAGGTGAGCTCCCTGAAGGACCTGCTTCCGATTCTCGAGAAGATCGCCAAGGTGGGTAAGCCGCTCCTGGTGATCGCCGAGGAAGTGGAAGGCGAAGCGCTGGCCACCCTGGTGGTCAACAAGCTCCGCGGCGTGTTGAACGTTTGCGCCGTGAAGGCCCCCGGTTTCGGTGATCGCCGCAAGGCGATGCTCGAGGACATCGCGATCCTCACCGGCGGCCGTTGCATCACCGAGGACCTCGGAATCAAGCTCGAGAATCTGCAGATCGACGACCTTGGTCGCGCCAAGAGCGTGGTGATCGACAAGGAAAACACCACCATCGTCGAGGGCAGCGGCAAGAGCTCCGAGATCCAGGGCCGAGTCAACCAGATCCGCCGGCAAATCGAGGAGACCACCAGCGACTACGATCGCGAGAAGCTCCAGGAACGCCTGGCGAAGCTCGCGGGCGGCGTGGCCGTCATCAACGTCGGTGCTGCCACCGAAACGGAGATGAAGGAGAAGAAGGCCCGCGTCGAGGACGCCCTGCACGCGACCCGTGCGGCGGTCGAGGAAGGCATCGTCTCCGGCGGCGGTGTCGCGCTGATCCGCGCCATCCCGGCGATCGAAACCGTCAAGGGCGACAATGCGGACGAGCAGATTGGCGTGGACATCGTTCGCAAGGCGGTGGAGTACCCCCTGCGTGCGCTGGCCAGCAACGCGGGTGTCGACGGCTCGCTCGTGGTGCAGGAAGTCAAGCGCCGCAAGGGCAACGACGGTTACAACGTTGCGACCAACAGTTACGAGGACTTGGTGAAGGCGGGCGTGGTGGATCCCAAGAAGGTGACCCGCACCGCGCTGCAGAACGCCGCGTCGATCGCCGCGCTCATGCTCACCACCGAGGCCCTGATCACGGAGATTCCGGAGAAGGAGAAGAAGCCAGCGGCTGATCCGCACCACGGTGCGGGCGGCGGCATGGACTACTAAGGGGCCGGAGAGGAACCAAGAAAGTCCTGAATGCACCAGGGGCCGGCTTTCAGCCGGCCCCTTCTTTGTTCCGTTCTTGAGAGGGCGGCGCCTGGTCAGCCCTTCACGTCGTAGCAGAACAGGAGTTCCTGATCGCGCAGGTAGAGTCGGCCGTTAACGACCACGGGGTGGGTCCAGATCCTGCCCTCCCGGGCACGTTTGGTGGTCTGTGGCTCGAGCTTGAACCGGCCCTTTTCCTTCCAGCCGGCGGGACTGGCTTCGACGAGCGCGACGTCGCCGGTTTTTTCGTCGATGCAATAGAGCATCCCATCGGCGTAATGGATGGCGCCTTTGCCGAGGGATTTATCGGCCCAGACTTCCGCGCCGGTCTTGAAATCCTGGCAGACCCACGCGGTCGGATCGGAGTGTCCATAGAGATGGTCGCCAACCAGGATGACCCCGCCATGGTGGTTCTTCATGACCTTGTTGGCATAGACCTCGGTGACCGATTGGTCGGCGCCCAGCTTGATCAGGGCACAGCCGGTACCGTACCCCGCCGAGACGTACACATGACCGTCATGGTAGATCGGGGTCGGGATCACGGCCACGCGTCCGGGAAAGTCCTGTTTCCACAAAACTTTGCCGTTGGCGGGGTCGACGCCAAAGAAGCGCTTCTCCACCAACTGGATGATCTGCGGTTTGCCGGCGTGCTGGGCGAGAATGGGCGAGGAGTATTGGGCGGCATCGGTGAGATCGGTAGTGCGCCAGACGACGTCGCCGGTCGATTTCTTCAGCGCCGCCAGGGTGCCTTGGCTTCCACCCGGCGTGCAGATCACCAGGTCGCCGGTAACGAGCACGCTTTCGGTATAGCCCCAATTCTGCAGCTTGCCTCCGAGGTCCCCGGTCATGGATTTCTCCCAGACTTTCTTGCCATCGGCGACTTGGGCGCAAACCAGGGAGCCCTGGCCGCCCATAGCAAAGACGAACGCACCGTCCACCGTCGGGGTGGCGCGGGGGCCATCGCCCCAATTATTGGGATACTTGGCACCGGCCGGGGTTTCCCAGAGCGATTTTCCGGTTTTTGCGTCCAGGGCGATGAGGAATTCCTGTTCGCCGCGGAGTCCCATGGTGAAAAGGCGGTCGCCTACAATGGAATAGCCGGAGTAGCCGAGACCGACATCTTCGTTGAGCCACAGACGTTTCGGACCCTGGGCGGGCCAGGTCTTGAGCAAGCCACTATCCGGCGAGTGATCGTTGCGTTTGGGGCCGCGCCATTCGGGCCAATCGGCGCCGTGGGCACCAGCCGCCAGGAGGAGGAGAGTGCCGGCGAGGAAGGCTGGGTTGCGGAGCCGAGACTTGGGGTGAGGATGGGTTTTTGCAGGGAACGTGAGGGTCATGATTCGATGTAGGATTGAGACGGTGGTGGGAAGCGGCAGGATACCATCGTTTATCGGGCAGCATCCTATCCTTCCCGAAGGATTTCGCGCAGACGGATTTTAAGGATCTTACCGGTGGCGTTGCGGGGGAGCGCAGGGAGTTGGATGGCGCGTCGGGGAAGTTTGTAATCGGCGAGGCGCTCGCGCAGGAATTCGATGAGTGCCCGTTCGTCGTAGGTGGCGGACTCGTCCATGGAGACAAACGCTATCGGACGTTCGCCTCGGCGCTCGTCCGGTTCGCCGACGACGGCGGCTTCGCGGATGCCGGGAAACTGGTAGATGACCTCCTCGATTTCGCGCGGATAGACATTCATCCCATTGGGCTTGAGCATATCTTTCTTGCGATCGGTGATGACGAAGTAGCCATCGGCTCGGCGATGGCCGACGTCGCCGGTGAGGAGCCAGCCATCGCGGAGGGCTTCCGAGGTTTTCTCCGGGGCGTTCCAGTAGCCTTGCATGACATTGCCGCCACGGACGCAGAGTTCACCGTCGACGAGATCGGGCAACGCATTGCCGGTATCGTCCATGACCGCGAGTTCGACGTTGGGAATGGGGACGCCGATGGTGCCGGCAATCCAGGGGCCATGGATGGGATTGACCGAGACCACGGGGCTAGCCTCGCTCAGGCCGTAACCTTCGATCAATGGAATGTCCGGGAACCGGGCGTTAAAGGTGGCCAGGATCGAGGCGGGCAGCGGACCGGCTCCGCTGATGCAAAGGCGGAGGGGTAGGGACACTTCCTTCGGAGTGGCGGCGAGCGCTCGGAAGACCTGAGCCATGGCGGGCAGGACGGAGCCTCCGTTCCCGATCAACTCGGCAAGCAGGGCTTTGGCAGGGTGGAGGGATTTGATCAGGACGATGGAACCTGCGGTGGCGACGGGGAGAAGGATGCAGACCGTCAGCATGAAGCTGTGGAACATGGGTAGGAGGAGGACAAACCGGTCAACCTCCACCACTTCGAGGATCTTCCGGCAGCTCTCGACGTTATGGAGCAGGTTTCCATGAGTCAGCATGGCACCTTTGGGTCGGCCGGTGGTCCCCGACGTATAAATCAGCATCGCCAGGTCGTCCGCGGTTCTCCGGGAAGACGACGCGTTGCCGGGAGCCGGCGGCGGAAGAGTGGGGAGGATGTCGACGGATCCCAACCGCACGTGGTCCTTGTTTGCCAGTGCCAACCGCAAGTCCCCCAGCATCCCGTCATCGGTCAGGATCACCGTGAGGCCGGCATCCTCGACCAGGTACGACAGTTCGTCCGGTTTGAGGAAACTATTGATCGGAACGACGATCGCGCCGGCGTGGAGAGCGCCGAACAATGCCGGAACAAATTCCGGACGGTTGCGGAGCCATAGCCCGACCCGATCACCGGGGCGAACACCGAGCGTCGACTTCAACCACGCGGCGACGGCGAGTGACTGTTCAAGTAGGGAACGGTAGGGGATACGCGTCTCGCCGTAGTAGATGGCGATCTTGTCCGGGTGCGACTTGGCGGACGAGAGGAGGCAGTCGGCGAGATTCATGCAAGAGTCGGCTGGCTTCATGAAGGGGGGGAAGTCGAACGTCAAGGGTTCGCTGGCCGGAATCCCTGGAAAGTTCGGATTTTCCATGGCGCGAGGGCAGGGTTGTCCACGGAGCCCGAAGGGCGCTTAATTGGGCCGTGATCGACTCCCCTGAACGGTTGGCCGAGGCGCTTTCCGAACTGGAGCACGCTTCCTGGCTGGCCATGGACACCGAGGCGGATAGCTTGCATGCCTATCCGGAGAAACTGTGTCTTCTTCAGTTGAGTCATCCGGGAGGGGAACTGTTAGTGGACCCCCTGGCGGGGTTGGACCTGCAGCCGTTATTGCAGCTGTTGGCCCGGCACCAACTGATCCTGCATGGAGGCGATTACGATTTGCGGCTGATGTACCGCACCTGGCAGTTCGTGCCAGCCTCGATTTTCGACACCATGAGTGCCGCTCGTTTGGTGGGGTGCCGGCGTTTTGGGCTGACGGACCTGGTCCACAAGTTTCTTGGGTTGACGCTGGAAAAGGGGCCGCAGAAAGCCAACTGGGGACAACGCCCGCTGACCCCGCGCATGACGGCCTATGCGGAGGCGGATGCGCGGTACTTGAAGCCCCTGGAAGAGAAGCTCACGGCCGAGTTGGTCCAACTCGGCCGTCTGGAATGGCACCGTGAGGTGTGCACCCGAATCGTGTCGGAGGCCACCCGGCCCGCGCGAACGGACCCCGATTTGGTGTGGCGAATTCGGGGGAGTCATACTTTGGACCGATTGGCTCTCGGGGTTCTGAGATCAATCTGGCAATGGCGGGAACAGGAGGCGATCCGGGCCAATCGCCCGACCTTCCACGTCTTGAATCACGAGACGCTGGTGGAATTGGCCGCGGCGGCCGCGCGTTGGGGGGCGATTCCCCACCAACTGCCTCGACATCTCACGCCACGACGTCGACAGGGTTTGGTGAAAGCCATTGAGGAAGCGCTGGCGCTGCCGCCGTCGCATCTTCCGGAGAGACTGCGTACGGAACACAAGCGATTGCCGTTGTCGGTTGGCCGCCGGGCCACGCAGCTCCGGGAGCGCCGCGACCGGCGGGCGGCGGACTTGAATCTCGATCCCTCCTTCCTGGCGAGCCGGGGACAGCTTTTGGAGTTGGCTGCCAACGGGGATTGGACGCGCACCTCCCTGATGCGTTGGCAAGCGGCGGCCCTGGAGGTTGCCTGAACGCCCAAGGCCGGGACCGAACCACTTCGCCGGCGGCGGACTTCAGCGGATGCGGGTCGACCCTTTACCCTGAGAGTTTCTGAACCAGCCTTCGCGTTGGGCGATGGCGATCAGTTCGGAGGATTCGTGGATGGCGGTCGATTCGAGGCGGATGAGCCTGAGCCGGCGATCGGCGAGGTGCCAGCCACTCCAGAGGACGCGCCGGGCGTAGAGGTGATTGGCAAAGGCGCGATCGCCCAATTCGAACCACCACATGGCGGTGGCACGAGCTCCGTCGCGTTCCAGCTTGAGCACGGTCGCTTCTCCTTGCGGGTGTGCCGCGCGCACGCGCTCGAGGACCGTCCATCCGTGGCGCTGGAGGGTTCGCTCCGGGGACTCGAGCAGATAGGGATTCTTTCGCGGAAAAGCGATGGTGATTTGGACGGGCCCCTTGGGGCTCGGAACCCGCAACCACCCCGTTTGGCCGCTGGTCAACAAATCGGCCGGCTCGTTGTCAGCCTGGGAGACGGAGGGTTGGTCGGGCAGTCCCATTTCGTGGTCCGGCCAGAACGCCGCCGCCGTTTGAAACAGCATCATGAGGGTCAGCAGGATCAACGCAAACCGCTTGGGTGGGATCCATCCATGGTCGGCGTAGCCATGTGAACCCGGGAGGGGCAATGGACGCTGGATCATCCACGCGAGGGTGATCAGCAGGCCGAACGCGCCGATCGTCCGGATGGCGAGGATGGCATCCGGTCCCAGCGGACCTGTGGCGCTTCTTTCAGGGGCTACCAGCAGGAGCGTGCAGGCCAAGCTCGACACCGCGAAGATGCGGAGGGGCCAGAAACAATGCCATGAGAGGAGTCCTATGAGCGCCAGGGCCAACGACATGTGGCGCAGTTGGTCCGTGGTGGCGAATTCGGCCAGAAGGGTCAGGGCCAGGCCTCCTGCGACCATGGCGACGGACCTGGAATGGATGGGACCGCGTGGCGTCCGCGAGCGCAGTCCGAGCAGGAGTCCCATGACGAGGGCGAGCCCGGCAATGGCGATCAGTTCCTGGCTCGCAAAGCGGACGGTTTCCAGCGGGAGAGCTTGCATGATGGAGACTACCAGGAGCGCCAGCCACGGCGGGTAGCGGCGCCCTTCAAACCAGCGCTTGAGCGTTTGTCCGGTGAAGATGCTACGGCTGGCGTCTTCCAGGCGTCTTGCGGTCCTGGAAATGAGCGCCAGGAGCAGGCAGGCGAGCAGCCATGGCGCGGCCGCACGGGCCAGGGATGGCAGCGTGACCCAACCAGGGATCAGCCGGGGCAACAGGCAAACGCCGATGAGAAAGAGGGGCAACGCGGGAAGGGCGATCCAGAAGGCGCGGCCATGAAGGAAGAGGGCCATTCCCATGATCGAACAGTAGCCCAGCACATGGGCCTGGGTCGTGGAGAGGGCGAGTGGCAGGTTGAAGACCGGGTTGGCGATGGGATCATCGAACAAACCGGCCAGGGCGATGCGGCTGCCTTCGAAATCGAGCCAGAACGGCAGGGCCGTGAGGTAGATGACAGGGATCTTAAACCATTCCGCCCAATCGACCCCGGGCTGGGCCGGGCGCATCCAGGCGATTCCCAGGCACAACAGGCCCAGCGCCATGAGCAGCAACTGGCCGCTCGCCAGCCCGACGGCAAGGATGAGGGCAGCGATCAGTTGCTCCTGCTGGCTTCGGGCGGGTTCGATGGCAAAGGTGAACTCGCGCACCTTGAAGATGGTCGAGGCCACCAGGGTTGTCATGGGCAGCGAGAAGACACAGAGCAGAAGCGCCGACGGCCAGGAATTCCGCTGGCCCCAGGCGATAACCACCGTGAGGTAGAAGAGGAACCACGCCACGGCGTGGAGCCAAAACGCCGTTCGCTCGCCAACCTCGCTCAACGGTTCGCTCGCTTCGGCACCCGTCGGTTGTTCGGCGACCACGGCGCTCATCGGGATCAGGGAAGAATCTCGTAAGCAAAACCCTTCAGGTACTCGGTCTCCGGGACCGCCGGCAGAATCGGATGATCAGGCCCCTGGGTATAGGTCGCCAATCGGCGCAGGGGGCGGTGGGCGTCGAAGGCGGCCTCGCCGATGGCTGTTTCGAACGTCCGGGCGTCGACGTGGTGCGAGCAGCAGAAGGTGGCCAGGATGCCACCGGGACGCAGGATTCTGAGGGCTCGCAAATGGATTTCCTTGTACCCGCGCAAGGCATCCGGAACGGCGGCCCGATTACGGGTGAAGGAGGGCGGATCGAGAATCACCAGATCAAAGGCCGGTGGCGGCGGATTCAGAGCGGATGGCGGCGCCGTGCGCGCGCGGAGCCAATCGAAGACATTCGCCGTTTCGAACGTGCAAGTGGAGGCGACTCCATTGGCGCTGGCGAGTCGTCTCCCGATCCCGATGGCATCCTCGCTTTGATCCACGGCCAACACGGACGACGCGCCGGCCTTGGCCGCCTGGAGCGCGAACCCTCCGATGAACGTGAACGCGTCGAGCACTTTCGCGCCCTTGGCGAGTCCGGCGACAAGCGCCTGGTTGACTTGTTGGTCAAGATAGAGCCCGGTTTTGTGGCCGGACGACACATTGACCTCGAAGCGCATGCCGTTGATGACGACGGGCAGGGCGGATTGTTCGGCTTCGAGCAGGTTGCCGGACAGGAGGCCGCTGGACTCGGGCAAGCCCTCGAATTTGCGGGAACCCATGTCGTTGCGTTCGAGAATGGCCCTGGGGCGGAGCAGTCGCTCCAGGACGCGCACGATAAGGTGCTTGCGTTGGTCGAGGCCCAGCGAAGACGTCTGAAGAACGAGCACGTCCTCGTATTTGTCGACGATGAGGCCGCTGAGGAGATCGCCTTCGGCGTTGACCAATCGGTACGAGGAAGCGCCGGGCAGAAAGCGTTGCCGATGTTCCAAGGCGGCACGCAGTCGGCGTTCGAAAAAGAATTCATCCAACTCCACCCGCTCCCGACTGAGAATGCGGACTCGGATCTTCGATTTGGAATTGAAGAAGCCAACACCGAGCAGGCGCCGGCGGTGGTCCTTGACCTGGACCGGTTCGCCATCCGCGGGAGGTCGGGTGGTACGCAGAATGCACCCTTCGTAAACCCAGGGATGCCCTGCGAGGATACGGTCGGCTTCCCCTGGGCGGAGGTAGATCGTGGGAAGACGATCATCCGTGTCCGGTTCGAGACTGGGAACGTTCTTGGGCTTCTGGCGTCGCACGTCGGCCATTGGCCCTGAATCCAACACGGGACTGACCCCGGTTCAAAGCCGTTTTTCCCGATGAATGCCGCCCGTGTCGGTTCGATGGAGGGCGCGTTCGTCCGTTCCGAGGCCCCGATCGTCGCCCTGACCGGGGCGGGGCGATCGGCTTTGCCGGCAACTCTTTCGTGGTAAAGACCGTCGTCTCAACGTCTGGCGTGCCCACGGCCGGGCCACGCCTCGCTCACCATCAGGGGCCCGCGGGCTTGGACAGCCTGCGGTGTGAAGGCCGGACTTGCTGAGCCGGGCCATACGGGATGGTTCCAGGCGTGGCATCCATCCGACGCCGCGTGCGGATATGCCGATGGCCGAGCGGTCAGGCAGCGCGTGGTTTCAGTACCTCCATGTCGGGCCGCTTGCCGTCACTGCGCTCGCCCCCGAGGGCGACGACATGCGACGCACCCAATGGCAAAAGCCGATGAAAAAACCTCGCGTGGCGCAGAGTTTCGACCGCCCGCCAGCGTCCCTGGACGGGATCGAGTTGGAGCAGTTCGCCTTTGAGTCCGCTGAAGAAGAGATGTCCATCATGGGCGATCGCAGAGCCTCCGAACCCGTTCATCGGTCCCTCGGGCAGGTCCGGTGCCTTCGACCAGGTTCCACGCCGGGTGTCGAAGACGGCGACCTCCACCGGTGTCTCACCGTCGTGATCAATGCCGCCGAGGCAGTAGAGTTGATCGTTCAACCCGGCGATGGCCAGTGCGCGTCGCCGGAATGGCTGCGGCACGGTCTCCCATTGGGGCACCGAATCGGTGAGCCGAATCCTCAAGAGTGAATCGCGCCAGGTGGCGCCGCCCGCGACGCCGGCCAGGGTCCATCCGCCTACGACATAGAGCGTGTCCTCCAGCACGACGGCATCATGGCTCGAGCGCGGCTCGGGCAGGGGAACAAAATCCGACCAGGCTCCTGACTGGAGGTCGAAGCGCGCCACCAGGGACTGCGAATGCAAATCACTTTTCTCGTCCCTGGTGTTGCGGGCGGCCATCCCTCCGACTCGATAGAGCGAGGAACCGTGGGCAACGAGTGCGGTACCTTGAGCGGGAACATGCTCGGGCAGTGTTTCCCAAGCCGAGCCGTCGCCTTCGGCATGGATCCGGAGTCGATGCAATGCCCCCGATGCCGAGCCAAGATAGTACTGGTGGCGTTCGCCTTTGTGACCGCCGAAGACGTGGATTGAATCGTCGACAACCGCGGCCCCGAAGCTGGTGACGGCCTCGGGCATGGGGGGCAAACCGGAAGAGGGAATCGCGGATGACACTCGGCCCAGAATGCCGGAGGAGCGGTATGTCGTGGAAGTGTTGATTCGTGGCGGGGAAAGCGTGCGGAGAGTTTTGACTGGGTTCCGCAACTGGGAGGTCGGCGTCCCGAAATCGAGCGGAAGTTCAGGGTTTCTTGCCGAAACTTTGCTTCGGCGGGCCGGCCCTTCCGGTGTTCGGTTGCCTCCTGTAACTGGCACTTCACATGCTTAAGTGGGGCCGATGTTCTGAGGCCGAAAAGAAACCTGCATCAACTTCGACGATGCCGGGGTTGGCGTGGGGTCCGAACGAATCGTCGACACGGGTCCATCCATGAAGCACTTGAGAATCGTTGTCCGCCAGCTGGCGAAGCATCCGGGTTTCGCCGCCGTGACCATCCTGACGATCGGTCTGTGTCTTGGCGCCAATCTCGCGATTTTCGCGGTGGTCGACGCGATCCTGCTACGACCCCTCCCCTTTCCGGATTCCGACCGCCTGGTGGTGATGTACAACAGTTACCCCAAGATCGGCCGCGAACGGGGTGAGTCTTCCTACCTGAACTACAAGAGTCGGCGCGGAGCCATTGATGCGTTGGAGAACGTGGCTGCCCTGGCATTGGGAACCTCCATCGTTGGAGAAGTGGGATCGACCGAGGCGACGGAGGTCATTCGAGTCTCAGCGGAGTTTTTTGAAACGCTGGGTGTTCGGCCGATGC
The DNA here is from genome assembly GCA_016795425.1 of Verrucomicrobiales bacterium. Lineage (GTDB taxonomy): Bacteria > Verrucomicrobiota > Verrucomicrobiia > Limisphaerales > CAIMTB01 > CAIMTB01. The sequence continues at coordinate 8,429 of JAEUHG010000047.1, read as the reverse complement.
TTGGACGAGCCTTCACTGAGTCGGAGATGACCTATCAGACCGACGCGGTGGCAATTCTGACGGATGAGTTCTGGAGGACTCAATTCGACGCCGATCCAGCGGTGATCGGTCGCACCGTCCGGGTCGATGGCATGGCGCGGATGGTGGTGGGGGTGATGCCTCCGGGGTTCCGATTCCTGTCCTCACGCGCCCGACTTTTCCTGCCGCTGAGTGTCGATGCGGACGTGTTGCGGATCCAGCGGCTGCACAACAGCGGCTTTGAGATGATTGGTCGACTGGCCCCGGGGGCCTCGATGGCGGACGCCCAAGCCCAGATCGACGTTCACAACGCGTCCATGAACCGGGACTTTCCGTATGCGAAGGACGTTGCAGACGGGGGGTTCCGGACTGTGGTTGCCACCTTGCACGGCGAGCATGTGCATTCGATTCGCCGGACCCTGTGGCTGCTTCAAGCTGGTGTTCTTTGCCTGCTGCTGATCGGCGGCGTGAATCTTGCCAATCTGCTGATGATCCGAGCCAGCGCTCGGACTCAGGAATTTGCCGTCCGCCAGGCGCTGGGAGCTGGGCGACTTCAGGTTCTGGGGCAGGCGTTGACCGAGTCCCTGGGGCTCGCGGTAATTGGCGGTGGTGTTGGTCTTGCTCTGGCGACGGCCGGGATCGGGGCCTCGAGATGGCTCGGGGTGGCCCAATTGCCACTGGGACAGTGGGTCGAGGTGACTCCGCGGGTATGGGGGGCAGGACTGCTGGCGGCCCTCTTTCTGGGGGTCGTAGGGGGGCTATTCACGGCGTTCCTGGGGTTTCGTGCCGGGGTTGGTGGAGCTCTTCCGACCGGCACGCGTTCCGGAACCCCTACCCGCGCGGTGCAGCGCGTGCGCCAAGCCTTCATCGTGGCCCAAGTGGCCATGGCCCTGGTTTTGCTGGTCGGGGCCGGCTTACTTGGCGCGAGTCTGGATCGGGCGCTCGCGGTTTCTCCCGGGTTTCGGCCGGATCACGTGTTGGCGGGGCGGGTGGCCTTGCCCTGGACTCATTATCGGGACGACGCCGCGCGGTTGGCCTTCATCGAGCGGTTGCTGGACGTGTTGAAATCGCAGCCGGGCGTGACGGCGGCGGGGGTCTCGACGGCCGTGCCCATCCACGCGAGCCGCGAGTCCAATGTGATGCGCATTCCGGGGCATGAACCGGAGCTCGCGAATCCGCCGATCCTGCATAACCGCCATGGGGTCACGGGCGACTATTTCGCCGCGATGGGCATCCCATTGATCGAAGGGCGGTTCCTCGACGCCTCGGACTCCCGTCGCACCCAGCGTGTCTGTGTCGTGGACACGGAGTTCGCGCGCACCTATTGGCCGGGCCAGAGCGCATTGGGGCACCAGGTATCCGAAGGTCCGGATGTTCGTCAGCGATCCGAGTGGTTCACCATCGTCGGCGTGGTGGGCGCCGTGAAGCAGAAGCAGGTGACGGAAACCACGCCCGGTCGGGCGCTCTATCTGCCCTTCATCCACAATTCGAACGGGCAGATTTATGTCACCGTCCGTACCGCCGCCGAGCCCGGGGCGTTCGCAGTGACGTTCCAGAAGTTGGTGCGTTCGATCGATCCGGAACTCGCCACGACCGATTTGCGGACGATGGAGGTGCGCATTGCAGACAGCCTGGTGGCGAGGCGATCACCGGCAGTGTTGGCGGGCTTTTTTGCCAGCGCCGCCTTGGCCTTGGCGGCCATTGGGACCTACGGCGTTCTGGCGTATGCCGTTGCCCAACGACAACGCGAGATCGGTGTTCGCATGGCATTGGGGGCCTTGCCGCGGCAGATCGGACGCCATTTTCTCGGGTTGGGGTTGAGGGTGCTTTTGCTGGGCGCGTTGCTGGGAGGGATCGGCGCCGTGATGGTCGGTCGAGCCATGCAAAGCCTGCTGTTCGAGGTTCCCGCCTTTCATGCCCCGACGTTTCTGACGGCGTTGTCCGCCATGGGCTTGGTGACGCTGGCGGCGTGCTTGGTGCCGACTCTCCGCGCCGCCCGGACCGATCCCATGATGGCTCTGAGAGCGGACTGACTTTGATGGGTTGGTCTTCGGAACCGGCAGACGTCTCTACAGCCGTCCCAAGTCAGCGCGCAGTCGAAGCACGGCGAGTTCCTTTGCCTTGGCTTCCACCTCGACGGTGATGCCAGGATTTCTCCAGGCCGAGGGGAAGTCGCGAGGGTCGATGTAGTCGTGGTGGCGCTCCGGCTTCGGTCCGTGCCAGCCCTCGAGTGGGCTGGAGATATGGAACAACGGCTCGCGATTCCAGGTGGCTATGGCGCGATCGGTGGCTTGATCGATCGACAGCGTGTCTGGGAGGCATCGGTGATGGTGGACGTCGTAAACCAGCGGCACGCCCGTGTCGGTGCAAACCGGTAGAAGGTCCGAAGGAGTGAAGACCTTGTCATCGTTTTCCAAGGTCAACCGCGAGCGGATGGATGCTGGCAGCGTCCCGATGTTTCGCCGCAGTGCCTTCAAGGCGGAAAGTTTGTCACCATAGGCGCCGCCGCCATGGATGTTGAGGGTATCGGCTCCCACCCACTCCGCCACTTCGGCCTGGTAGCTCAGTTCTGCGATTGAGTGGGAGAGAGTCTTGGGATCCGGCGAATTAAGGACGACGAACTGGTCGGGGTGAAACGACAGTCTCAAGCCTTTGGCGCGCGCGAAGACGCCGCACGCCTGGAACCGCGCTTGAATCTCTTCCGCCCTCGGCAGTTCCTGAATTTCGTAACCCGCCTGCGGGTGGGTTTTGATTGGCAGGATCTGGCTGTTGATGCGGAAGGCCCCGATGCCTTGGGCGGCACAGAATTCGAGCGACGCCAGGAGGGCATTGGCGTTGGCGAGACAGAGGTCATCCAGCTTCGACAGGCGTTCCCGGCGAGTCAGGCGGAGCAGAGCCGTGGCCGTGGTGGTGCGAAACTTGATGGGCTGCTCGGCGAACTGGCAGCAGAGACCGAGGCGAGGGTTCGTTTTTGGGGAAGCGGACATAAGAGACTTCAGGGACGCAACGATTGCCGGTCTTGTTGTCGGTTCAGCGAAGCCGGTCGGCCAGATTGCCGGCGTAGCCGGTGAGTTCAACATAGGCAGCGCCGATTTCGTGCCCGGCGTCGTCGAGCACCCGCGATGCGCCTTCCCAGTAGGGCACCCCGCCAATGGCGCCGGAGAGTTCCTGGTCTCGGGCGAGAGGCGCGATCTGCCACTGAATCGCCGCACCCGTGGCCGGATCGGAGGTGCGCAAGCGGAAGCCCAGGGGATAATCGGCACCGGTGCGCGGGCTGCGCCAGCGGGCCAGGGGTTCCAGTGCGAAACCATCGGCGCCGAGATGGGTCACTCGCCCCTCGCGGTCCACCCATGCCAGGGTTGAAAACTCATCCGTGCCGCCGTCCTTGAGGCGCATGCGGTAGGCCATCACTTCGCGACCGTCATGGAGTTGAACCGAGAGCCAGTCCCAACCTGCCTGGTCCGCTTCGAGTTGGCTGCTACTGAACTCATGATCCATCCATGCTTGTCCGCGAACGGGGCGCGTTTCGCCGTTGAGGCGTAGTTCACCGGTCGCCGAAAGTCTTGGGAAGGTGAGGTAATGGCTGGCCGCTCCGGGATCGGCTCCTTTGCGCGAGACGCCGTTGGTGCCGAAGATGACGAGGGGCTTGACGGCTTCGAGGGTGAGTTGAAACGACGCCTCACCTCGGATGGAGCCTTGCAGTCGCAAGCGCTCGGGGTGGTCGGGTCCTGGCTCCAGGGCGAGGCGCCAATTGCCGTCGGTGACCGCCAGCGTCCGTGTGGAACTGCCGGCGTCCCAGCCTTGGCGGTTGAGACGTTCCTGGTGCAGAAAACGTCCGGTGCCCACCTCCAGCAGGGCCATGTGAGCGAGGAACAAGTGGTGCCGACCGAACCCTGGAAGGTCGACGGCGGATTCGGTTGCCTGGGGCGCGGCGGTTCTGAAGAAGGTGGCCTGGAATCCGAACCGATTGCTGGATCCATCCCAGAGATGGCCCGTGACGTACCACCATTCCAGGCGGAACTCCGGATGGCTGCCGTGGTCGCGCGGGAAAGCGAAGGCCCGCCCCGGCCGAGGCGTGGCGAAAACCTCGGCGGCGCAGGTGACGGGTGTCCAGGCCGACGCGAGCCACGCGAGAACCGCGGCGATCGTGCATCCGGCGTGGTGAAAACGGCGCGATGGTCGAGCGTGGGAATCACTGACCCTGACGCGAGAGTGGCGGTGGTTCATTCCTCCTCCCGTTCGGCCGGCAGTTGCGAGCCCCAGCGTCCTACCAGGAGGCTGGTCACCGCCGCGGAGGCAAGGACCAGTCCCGAGAGCAGGGCAAGGGCGCCCACTGGCAGTTCGAATTGCAGCGTCCAACCAAAGGTTTGCTTGTTGATCACACGAATCAGCAGCCAACCGAGAAGCAAGCTGATGGCGAGGCCGCAGGAGAGCCCGGCCAGACCCACTTGCAGGCCTTCCCATCCGGCGGCCCGGGCCAGTTCCGCGCGGGTCATGCCGAGCGCACGCAACGTCGTCAATTCGCTGCGGCGCTCCAGCAGTAAACTGACCAGCGTCATGGCGAGGCCGAGTACCGCGACCACCATGCCGATGGCTTCCAGGGCGTAGGTGATGGCGAAGGTCTGCCGGAAGATTCGCAACACCTCGGCGCGCAAATGGCTGTTGGTGAAGATTTGCAGCCCGGGATGGGCGCGGAGCCACTCGGATCGGACGCCTTCGGGATCAACTCCCGGATGGAGCTTGATGATCAGGCTGCTGGCCAGATCCGTGTGGAACCACTCGGTGAACCGGGTTCGCTCAACCACGATCGAGCCTCGCTCGTTGCCATAATCAGCAAAGATCCCGGCGATGCGCGCATGGCGCGGGCCGGAGGCGGTGGGAATCACCAGGCTGCCGCCCACGCCGAGTCGAAACCGTTCCTGGAAGCTCTCGCTGACGAAGACCAGGGCCGGGTCCTCGGGGGTGGCGCGATGAGGTTGCGATGCGGCGGCGAACTGGCCGGAGTCGGGAGGAACCACCCACGCCGGAGGGGCGTGTCGTTCCGCGAACCCGAGGTCGCTGCCGATCAGAACCGTGGCGATGCCTTGGAGACGGATTTCCATCGCGTGCATGACGTTGATTTCCGCGATGCCCGGATGCGTGGACACCGCTCGCCAAGTCGTCGGTTGAATTCGATTGTCGGTGGACGCGCTCTGCGCCCCGGCGCTGGAGACATACAGATCGCTTTGGAACGTTCGCTCGATCCAGCCGCGCATGGTGCGGTCGAAACTTCCGACCAGTATGATCATGCCGGCGGTCATGGCGACGGCGCAAATCAGGCCGGCTGTGGCCAGCACATGACGGCTGGTGGGACGAAGGAGGTGCGAAGCCGCGATGCGCAGCGTGGCCGACCTTGATCCTAGCGCCGCGCCGGCATGGGCCATGCCCGAGAGAAGCCAGGCACCCAGGAGTCCGCCCGCGAAGATCCAACCCAAGGCGGCGGCATAACCTGCCAGCGGAAAGCGCGCGCCGCCGGCGAATCGGAGAGGTGGCAGCAAGGCGCAACCGCAAGCCGCCAACCCAATCACCATCCCCAGTGCGGCGGCACGCCGGGTGTTGGGGGCGGAGGTGGCGCCCTGGCGTCCGAGGATTTGGGCCGGCGGGATTTGCGCCGCCGCTCGGGCCGGGATCCAACCCGCGAGCAGACTGGCGGCGACCGAGACCCCAAGAGCAACGACGAATTCGCCGGCCGTCAACTGGGCGGTGTCGGCGCTGGTGGCATAGTAGAGCGCGTTGACGGTTTGACCTACGAAGCGAACCGAAACCTGCGCTCCGAGCCAACCCAGGACGACGCCGCCCAATCCACCGGCCAATCCCAGCACGCCGGCTTCAATAAGCCAGGCGGCGCGAATCATGCCTTCTTCGACCCCGAGCGAGCGCAGAATGGCGATCTCCGCGCGACGTCGGACGACCGCGCCATCCAGCGCCTGGACCACCAGGTAAAGTCCGACCAGCAGGGCCAGCAACGAGAGAATCGTGAGGTTGAGGCGGAAGGCGCGGGTCATCATTTCGCCGGCCTCGCGCCGCTCGGAGGACGTGGTGATGAACCAGCGCGGGGCTTCCGCGCCTGACAGTGGGGCCGACCCGACGGAGGCCGTCGCCGCCAGACGTTCGAGCACGGCGCGGAGGTCCGCACGGCGCTGGTCCGCGCGTGGACCGGGTTCGACCACAAACTCGATCCGCGACAAACGCCCTTCACGACCGGTCCATCGTTGGAGTGCCGGAAGGTCGAGCACCATGAGTCCGGCCGGCGCCGCCGGGCGATCGGGGATCCGGGGCAGAACTCCGGCGACCTCGAGCGTCACCAGGGCATCATTGATGATCAACGGAAGCGGATCCCCGATTCTCAGATTCGATCGTGCCGCCAATTCGCCGCTGATGAATACCGCGCGGGGATTTCCGAGGGTGCGCCAGAAGGCTTGGTCGTCGGGCCGTGAATCCTCCGACGTGGTCGAGGTGGATTCGGTGAACCACCGTTGGCCGGCGGCTGAGGGAGCGCCGGAGGCGAAGTTTTGAATACCGATAAGGTCGAGGCCGAGCAGGCGGAAGGTCTCACGCGCGCCGATGCGTTGGCCGCCGCCTTCGGGAGGGCGGGTGGCCGTGGATTCGACCACCGGCAGGATGACCACCGGCGCCTCGCCGAGCGCGCCTCGAATTTCCGGAAGGACGCCTTCCGGCAAGTCGCCGGCCGCGGCCTGGAGAATCCAATCGGTCTGGGTGGTCACCAGTTCGGTGAAGTGTTGGAAACTGTTCACCGCTGCGCGGTTGGCCAGGCGAATGGCGAAGAACACGGCGACGCCGAGGGCAAGAATCAGGACGAGTAGTCCGGACGCCACCGGCGCCAGTTGCCAGTGTCGCCAGGCGAGGCGGCGAAGGAGCAGCAGAGGGATCGACATGCCTCAGGCGACGCGTTCCTCGAGAATCTTCCCGTCGCGCAGATGAACGATCCGGTGGCAGATCGCGGTCGCTTCCTCGCTGTGGGTGACCAGGACCAGGGCGGTGCGCGTCTCATCAGTCAGTTCGCGCAGCAAGGCGAGAATATTGGCGCCATTGTCGCTATCGAGATTGCCGGTGGGTTCGTCGGCGAGCAGGACCAAGGGCCGGTGGACCAGCGCGCGCGCAATGGCGACGCGTTGCTGCTCGCCGCCGGACAATTGGCCCGGTCGGGCGGCGGCCCGGTGTTCGAGCCGAACGCGGCCCAGCAACTCGGCGACGCGATCGCGACGTTGCCGGCTATCGAGGCCGAGCAATTGCAGAGGGAGTTCGATGTTCTCCGCGGCTGTAAGGGTGGGGAGCAGATGGAAGAACTGGAAAATGGTACCGACATTCTGACGACGCAGTCTGGCCAGAGCATTGGAATCCATTGCCTCGAGGGCTTGATCCTGAAGGCGGATCGACCCTGAGTCGGGTCGGTCGACGCCTCCGAGGCAGTTGAGCAGCGTGGTTTTTCCGCTGCCTGACGGACCCACCAGCGCGACTCGTTCGCCGGCGTGCACCGACAGGGAGACGCCACGCAGGACGGGACGCCCTTCATAGGCTTTGGCGACCATCGAGGCGTGGAGGACGGGGGCCCGCCCGTTTGCGGGTGGCGTCGGGAAGCGGGTGGTGTCGGCGGTGGTTCCGCGGCTCATGCCGCGGCAGTAATGACCCAAACTGTCCCGTTGCGCCACCGCGCTTCGCAACCGGCCTCGTGTTGGTCGGATCAGGATCCAGCCGAAGACCGGGCCGATCACCGCGGTGGTGGCACTCCGGATCGAAGGCACTCGCCCGTCTCCTCCTGATACTGAGGAGGAGGGTAGTCGGCGCAGTGCTTCTCGTCGTTGTCGAAGTCGATCGAGGAAAACACCTGGCTGGGCACGGCGCCTTGATCGGTCGGGTCGTTGAGCAATCCGCCCGTTTCGTTGAGGTCAAGGATCTGAACCGTCGTAAGGTCGCAATCGGACAGGCCGAGCAAACCCGAGCCGGAGATCGCGATGACACTCGAGAAAGCCATGCGACGTGCCTGGATGCGGCCGCCGGTGATTTGGGTGACTCCTCCGATGGTGCCGTCCTCGAGAGCCACGCGACCCGCGTCAATGACCGCTCCGAGGTCCCCTTCCAGGATCAGTCGACGTACCACCGCGTCGCCACGGACGGCGAGTGCCAGACCGATGAAGCCGTCGCCGGTGACGATATTGTCGTCGAGCGTCGCGGAGGCGGCGTCGATGCCAATGCCGGCGAGCAGGGCGGAAGATAGCGCGAATCGGTTTCCCGCCAGTACGACGGCATCGCGAGCGTCGGAGATTCCGAGTCCTTGGCCGGTGAACCGGCAATCCTCGACGCGGATCGGTCCCTCCACGTCCTCGAGAATGACCGAGGGAGTCAGACTCGTT
>JAEUHG010000014.1 GCA_016795425.1 Verrucomicrobiales bacterium | reverse complement strand
GGCGGCGGAAAGCCGCAGGGCATGAGAGGCGAGGCGGTGCATGGCGCGGGGAACCTCGCGGGCGAGTGGGGACGGAGGCAAACGGAAAATGGGGGCGAAGAGGGGACGGGTGGGTGGGGAAGGGGGAAGGGGCGCCCCGGGCAACCCTTCCCACTTCCCCCCTCCCACTTCCCGCCCGTAGAGTCCGGGCATGACACTGTTGTTCATTGGCGACGTCGTTGGGGCACCGGGCCGAAAGGCGTTGCGCGTTCTGCTGCCCAAGCTGAGAGCGCAGTGTCGGGTGGATGTGGTGATTGCCAACGGTGAGAATTCAGCCGGGGGATCGGGCATCACGCAGGAGACGGCGTCGGAGATTTTCGCGGCGGGGGTCGATATCGTGACCTCGGGTGATCATTTATGGGATCAGAAGGAAGTGAACGAGTTGTTGTTGAAGGAGCCGCGGTTCGTGCGGCCCATCAATTATCCTCCCGGCACGCTCGGACAAGGGAGCACGGTATGGCAGCGCCAGGGATTACCGTCGGTCGGGGTGATTAACGCGCAGGGGCGCAGTTTTATGCCATCGCTCGAGAATCCGTTTGTGCTGGTACCGGCGGAAGTGGAGCGGTTGCGCCGGATCACGCCGATCATCCTGCTCGACATGCATGCCGAGGCGACCTCGGAGAAGATTGCGATGGCACGGATGTTGGACGGGGAGGTTTCGGCGGTGATCGGTACCCACACTCACGTGCAGACGGCGGACGAACAGATCTTTCCGGGTGGCACGGCGTTCTTGTGCGACGCGGGTTTCACTGGGCCGCACGAGAGCGTCTTGGGACGGGAAATTGAACCGATCATTCGACGGTTTCGCACCTGCACCCCGCAGCGGTTTGCGGTTGCCAAAGGTCATGTGAAGCTCCAGGGGGCATTGATCCGTGTGAATCCCGAGACGGGCAAGGCGTTGGGTATTCAGAGGGTGTCGGAGTCGTTGCCCGAGGGTGGGAACTCGGGAGATTCCTGATCTCGAACGGAACTCAGGACTGGAATCGGCTATGCCGCGCAAAGCGAGCCATCAGTGGGATTTTGGGGATTTGTTCAAGCGACCCCCGACCCTGACACGACGCGATGACCCGGGGGCGGCGACCGAAACCTCAGGGACGGGTGAAGCTGTACGGCGCGAGAAGGAAGCGGAGAAGGCACGGACGCCGGAGCGTCGTGTGTATTCGGTGACCGAGGTCACCGCGCGGATCAAAGCGGTCTTGGAGCGGGAAGTCGGCCCGGTGTGGGTTTCGGGGGAGGTGTCGAACCTGCGAGCGCAGTCCTCGGGACACGTCTATTTCACGTTGAAGGACTCGGGTTCTCAATTGAGTTGCGTTCTGTTTCGCGGGGTGTCGGGAGTGGATCGCGGGTCGTTGCGGGACGGACAGGGAGTAACCTTGCAGGGCGATTTATCGGTTTACGAGCCGAGGGGCCAGTATCAGCTCATCGTCCGGGCAGTGGAACTGCAGGGTCAGGGTGCGTTGCAGGCGGCGTTTGAACGGCTGAAGCAGCGATTGGCAGGGGAGGGTTTGTTTGAGGCCAGCCGCAAGCGGCCCATTCCGACGTATCCGGAGCGGGTCGGGATCATCACCTCGGCCTCGGGAGCGGCACTGCGGGATGTGCTGCATGTGATCGAACGGCGGTATGCCGGGCTCGAATTGTGGCTGATCCCGAGCCGGGTGCAGGGGAAGGGGGCGGAAGCGGAACTAGCGGAGGCGATTCGGGCTGCGAATGCGTGGTCGGACCGTCGGGCGGGAGCCGGTTTGGAGGTGCTTTTGCTCACCCGCGGCGGTGGCAGCTTGGAGGATCTGTGGTGCTTTAACGAGGAGGTATTGGCGCGAGCGATAGCCGGATCGCGGATTCCGGTGGTTTCGGCGGTGGGACATGAGATCGACTTCACCATCGCCGATTTCGTGGCGGATTTGCGGGCGGCGACGCCGAGCGCGGCGGCGGAGTTGCTCACGGCGGGATATGTGGCGGCGCGGGAACGAATTCGCCGAGACGCCTTGCGATTGCGACGGCATGCCGAGGCATGGTTGGACCGGCGCGGGGAGGTATTGGCTGGGCTGGAGGGTCGATTGTCGCGAGCGCATCCGCGTCGAAAACTCAACGAGCGATTGCAGCGACTGGATGATTGGACCGACCGATTGCAGCGGGCTGGGCGGGAGGCGGTAGCGTCGGGGCGGCAGCGCCTGGCGGTGGTGCGGACGCGGTTGGCTTCGGTGCAACCCCAGCGGCAGTTGGAGATGCGCCGGATTCGATGGCGCGAGGCGCAAGGCGCGCTTCAAGCCTCGGCACGGGACTGGATGCGATCGAATCGCGACCGGTTGGAGCGGTTGGCCCTGCGCCTGGAGTTGTTGTCGCCCGAGCGCGTCCTGGCGCGCGGGTACTCGATCACGACCATGGCAAAGACGGGCGCATTGTTGCGTCGGGCGGATGGGGTGGTGCCGGGTGACTACCTCCGGACTCGACTGTTTTCCGGCGAGCTGACTAGCGTAGTGGCTCCCGCGGACCCGGCGGCAGAAAGGCGGCCGGGGGCGGGCGCGAAGCATGATCCGAAGAACCGAGAATCTGCGAGTGACCGAAGTGCGGCGTCTGGCGCCGCCGATTCAGTTGAAGAGTCGGCTGGCGATCCGTGAAACCGCCAATCAAACGGTCGTCGATGGCCGTGAAACCGTTCAGCGAATCCTGGACGGCACCGATCGGCGGTTGCTGGTGGTGATCGGGCCTTGTTCAATCCACGAGGAGCGGAGTGCGCTTGAATATGCGGAGCGGTTGAAGCGATTGAGTGCGGAGGTGGCGGACCGCTTGTTCGTGGTGATGCGGGTGTATTTTGAGAAGCCGCGCACCACGATCGGATGGAAGGGTTTGATCTACGACCCACATTTGGACGGATCGGATGACGTCGAGGTGGGGTTGGCACGCGCGCGGGAGATCATGCTTCGGATCAATGAGATGGGGCTGCCGGCAGCCACGGAATTCCTGGATCCGATCGTGCCCCAATACTTGGACGACCTGGTGGCGTGGGCGGCGGTGGGGGCGCGCACGACCGAGTCGCAGACGCACCGGCAGATGGCGAGCGGATTATCGATGCCCGTGGGATTTAAGAACAGTACCGACGGCAGTTTACAGGTGGCTTTGGATGCGATGCTCTCGGCGCGGCATCCACATAGCTTTCTGGGCATTGATTCCGGCGGAATCACAAGCGTGGTGCGGACCACGGGGAATCCGTACGGGCACCTGGTCCTGCGCGGCGGAAAGGCGGGGACCAATTATGATCCGGCGAGCATCGCTGCGGCGGCGGAGGCGTTAAAGAAGGCAGGATTGCGGGAGGGCCTGATGGTGGATTGCAGTCACGCGAACTCGGCGAAGGTATTCGCGCGGCAGGAGGAAGTGTGGAACAGCGTGGTGGAACAGCGGGTTGGTGGGAACTCCGCCCTGGTTGCCATGATGGTGGAGAGCCATCTCAGCGAAGGTAACCAGTCGCTGACGTCGGATCGTTCAGGACTTCGCTATGGAGTTTCGATTACCGATGCCTGTATTGGATGGGAAACGACCGAGCGCATGCTGCGTTCGGCGGCGGAGCGAATGGGGATCGTCGTTCGGTAAGGGGAGAAACGCACGGGGAGAGTCAGGCAGGCGAGGAGTGATGGTTCTTGTCGTGCAGAGGCGCGGAGAGGAAGGGGCTGGAAGGGACTTCCAGTGGGTGTGTGGAGTCTTCTGCTCTGCGGCTCGGCGCCTTTGGGCGATGCCAAGACTCCACGGTCTTCTTGCCATCTCCGCAGCCTCGTTAGCGGGCGCCGGAAACGCGGACGCATGGACCCCACTCATCTTTGACGCGGAGGCGTGCGGTCATCGTTGCCTTGGCGGGCAACGGAACCTCTGCGGAGAACGGCTTGGCTGAGGGCGACGGTTTTCCGCCGATCTGGCGCGGATCTTCACCGTCGAGCGTGTACCAGATTTCACCTTGCGCCGGTTCGAATGCCAGCACGGCGTTGTTTCCGGGCTTCAGCCGAGGAACGGGGAGGTCGGAGACGAATCCTTGGCGCCACATTTGGAAGAGGACGATGTCAGCGCGTTTGGGCAGATAATCGTCCACGATTCTCCTCACCTCGGCACGCCATTCGACGTCGCGGGTTCGCGGGTAGGGACGAGGTTGACCATCGGGGCCGATGCGCATGGGGCGTTCGGGGCCGCCGGTTGGGCCGAAAGGAAAACCGCCAGCCGTGTCGCCCCAGCGCGCGGACTCTCCGATGACCGCCTGTTCGATCTCCGCGATGCGTTTCCGGAACAGCGCCTGGGCGGATTCGGGGTGCAGGACTCCGCCCGGGCTGAAGTGCTTCGCGATGCGGTCGGCGACTAGAATTCGGAACTCGGCGTTCTGAACACAGCGTTGAAACAGCCATTGAGGATGGCTGCTCTCGGCGGCATCGCCGCTGGGGAACGGTCCGGTGCGATCCTCTTCGACATCGAGCAGCGTGTGTTCGGCATCCCAGACAAAGAACTTGAAGCCATCGCGGGAATTCCGCTTGCGAATGGCGTGCCAATTGTTGGGCGCTCGATTGCCCCCGAACCGAGTGACTGGTGCATCGAGGTTGCCGCCGTACCAGATGATGAGGAGGTAATCGACGAGGTTGGTTGGATCGAGGAGGACTTCGCCGGATGGATCAGGCGATCCGTCGGGTTTGCGTCCGAGCAGTTTGAAATAGGCATCGTTCCTGGAAAGGTCGGCCTTGGCAGCGGCGTGGAGTCGATGCCAGGCGTCCATGGTGCCGTCGGTGGCCTCGATGATGAATCCGCCTCCGCCCCCGACGCCGCTGGTCTTTATGACGTCGTAATCATCGGTCTTCCCTCCGAAGTAGGAGGCGCCATAGGAAGCCTCCGGGCGCTCGCAGGTATCATAGAGGCCCCAATACTGGCCGTTGATGAAGAGATGGCAGAAATCACCCCGCGCCGCGGGTTGGCCCATGGCGTTCTGCAAATCACGCGAATATTGGTCGCGAACAAAGAGTCCGCGGACGTCGCCGCCCAGGCTCCACGAATAGTTCTGTGGGCAACGCAGGTCGAAGGAATCAAATTCGGTGGCAGCATCCGGACCGAACACCGGGTACTTGAGTTTTCCGGATCCGTACTCCTTGCGGAAGAAGAGGCGGAACGCGTGCTTGGGATTGAACGGATTGCTGCTGAACCCGCCACGAATGCGGACGCCGCAGTCTTCCTGGAATCCCTTTTTGCCGTCGGATCGAATCAGTTCGAGGGAGGCTGGCCGTTCCCAATCGCGGCCGGACTGACCGGAGTTGGCGTAAATGCCGCGAGTGCCACCGAAAAGATCGTCGAGGTCCATTACGATCGAGTAAATCGGCAGCGACTGGAGAGCGGGGATGATCTGATCGCGGTATTTTTCGTGGTTCACCACGTCCTGATCCATGCCGTAGTCGACGGTATTATCGCCCCAGGAGTAGGGCCAACCGGCGGGAGGCAGGCCATCCGGTGATTGCCGGATCACGTCGGAGAGGAAGAGGTAAGTATGGGTCTGGGGCCGTGAAACGGTGCCGTTGGCTTGCACCACGGCGGCCCGAACCACGGAGCTGACCGGGATGGCGAGGGGTTTGGTGTAGACCGTGCCGTGGTCTGCCGTTGGTGCGGAGCCGTCGAGCGTATAGCGGATCTCCCCGGCGACATCGGCCGGTCCGAGTTGCAGCTCGAAGGGCGACGTTTGGAGGCCTCGCCCCCGCGAGAACCTAATTCCGGCGGACTTGGGTCCTTTGTCATCGGCATCCTTTGATTTGGGACTATCTGCGGCGACCGCGCCCAAGGATGTTCCCCACACCATGAGGATGAGGATGGCACTCCGGGAGATTTGAGCCGCTCGGGCGCGGAGGTTCGTCAGAAGAATGGGCCTCGAGTTGGCCGCATCCTCCCGGGTGCAAAGCGGCGTTCGATCCGGGAAATTCCTGGGGGCGGCCAGAAGCCGAGAAACGGAATGCCGTGCTGAAACAATGGGAGAGGGGATCATGAAATCGGACGGCTTGGGGTGCGGGATGGGGCTCAGGGGCGTGGGGCGGCGGGAACGGGCGCGGAACCCGGAGAGCGCTTGGCGCGTTGGCTGCGAAGCGTCGCGAGTTCCTCGGCGCTGAGGCGTCCGTTTCGGTCAAGGTCGGCTTGGCGAAGTTGGTCTTCGGTGTCTTCGCCTGGCGCCTGAGGCCCTGGTGGTCCGCCGCCGAAACGTCGGGGCCCGCCAGGACCGCCTCGGCGTCCGGGTGGCCCGCCGGCGAATTGGATGAACATACGAGGCACGCCCTTGAGTTTGCCGTCGTCGATATCTTTGAGCGCCGCCGCGATTTCATCCGGGTCGAGTCGGCCGTTGGTGTTCTTATCGTAGTCCGATTGGACTTTCTGCATGCGCGGTCCCAGGACCTCTCCCACTCTTCGGCTTTCGTCGGGATCCAGTTCACCGTCCTTGTTGGTGTCGAATTCCTCCATGATTTCCGGGGGGGGACGGAAGAAGCCCTGGTCCCCGCGTTCGGACATCTTCTTGTTCTCCCAGGCCTTTCGGGCGGCTTCGCGTTCGGCGGCGTTGAGGCGGGAGTCGCCATCCTTGTCGAATTCCTTGAGAACCGCGGCTCTCCGTTCCGGGAGGGGGGGAAGGTTTTCGCGGGGCGCATCGGGAAACTGGCCCGATGCGCTGTGGGCGAGAAAACAGGTCAGGACCGATATCGCGGTCGTGAATTCGGTGTGACGTTTCAGTATCAATGACATGGCGGAGAGCGTGGGGAGGTTTGACGGAGTCGGGAGCCGAAGCCAGCGCAAACCGACCCATGGCGGGCGGGGCAGAGTCCGGTCTTGTCAGCGCGGGGCAGGATTCCGAGCATGGGCGCATGCGAGATACGCGATGGCGTTGGCTGGGACTTCGGTCGTTGGGCCGGGTATTGGTCCTGATCGGCGTGGCAGGAATCTCACTCGGGGCCTGGGCTGCGGACGACGCCCGCAAACTGAAGGAGGAATTGGAGAAAGTGCGGAGGGAAAACGAACTCCTGCGCCAGGAGAACGAGCGGTTGAAAGGGTCCGTGACGAGTCCGTCGGCATCCCCCGCGCCGGTCGTCCCTCCCGCCCCGTCGGCATCGCCGACGCCAACTGTCGGGACCAGTGGAGCTGGAGCCCGAACGGTGGTGATACCGGCGCCGGTGGCGGACGGAACGCGGGTAGCGGTGGCGGAGTTATTGGCGGACTACCAAACCAGCGCGTTGGCGGGGGACGCGAAGTACAAGGGGCGCCGCCTGCAAATCGAGGGGCAGGTGGATTCGTTCAAGAAAGGCTTCATTGGGCTTTCCTGGACGGTTCAGTTAAAAGCGGCGGACCGGCTGGGAGCCGTTCGATGCAAGACTTCGTTTCCGGGGATCAGCGACTTTCGTCCGTCGCCGAACGGCCGTCTGTTGGAGGGCCGGCGTCCCTTCAAGCCTTGGCACGTGCTCCTGCAGCAGGATCAGACGGTGGTCTTGGAAGGGATCTGCGACGGGATCGATGATTCGGTGGTGGTGATGGAAGACTGCAAGCCGGTCAGTTGAAGGAGTTGCCCTTGGTGGTATTCCGAGCCTGGGGACGGGATCGCGAGGGGTTCTCAGGCGGCGGCGGCGAGGTCGGCAGGGACCTCCGTCAGCACGCTTTGGAGTATGGCATCCGTGGAGATGCCTTCCGCTTCCGCCTCGAAATTCAGGATCAAGCGATGGCGCAGCGCCGGGGTGAGAGCCCACTGAATATCTTCGAAACTCAGGTTAAACCGACCCTGGGTCAGGGCGCGGACCTTGCCGGCGAGAATCAAGGTCTGGGCACCGCGTGGGCTGGCCCCGAAGCGGAGGAACTGATTGACCATGGGAATAGCCGTCGCGGTTTTGGGGTGGGTCGCGAGGACCAAGCGAGCGGCGTAATCCTGAACGTGATCCGCGACCAGAACCTGTCGGGCAACGCGTTGAAGTTGGCGGAGTCGGTCGCCGCTCAGGACTTTCTCGGGTCGAGCCGCCTCACCGCCAGTGGTGCGGCTGAGGACCTCGTTGAGTTCAGCGGCGGAGGGATAACCCACGAGGAGTTTGAAGAAGAACCGGTCGAGCTGCGCTTCGGGCAGAGGGTAAGTGCCCTCCTGGTCGATTGGATTCTGGGTGGCGAGAACAAAGAAGGGTTCCTCGAGCTTGCGCACACTGCCGCCCGCGGTGACTTGCTTCTCCTGCATGGCCTCGAGAAGCGCGGATTGGGTCTTCGGTGTGGCGCGATTGACTTCATCCGCAAGGACCAGGTGGGCGAAGATGGGACCATGCTGGAACTGGAACCTCCGTCGCCCCTGTTCGTCCTCGACGACGAGGTTGGTGCCGAGGATATCGGCCGGCATCAGGTCGGGCGTAAACTGGATCCGGCTGAACGAAAGATCGAGAACGTCGCCGAGAGTGCGGACCAGGAGTGTCTTGCCGAGGCCGGGAACACCCTCAAGGAGGACGTTGCCGCCGGCAAACAGCGCGGTAAGGGTGCCATCAAGAATGCTCTCGTGGCCGACAAAGACTTTGGCGACCTCCTGGCGGACGCGGGAGAATGCCTCGTGAAAGTCGGCGATAGCGGCGTCGTGGGACATGGGAATTACTTCAGATCGTCGAAATAGCCTTTGACCGCGTTTCGATAGGCCCGCGGGACCTGATCCTGGTTCAGGGCGCTTTGGGCCGCCGACTGTGCGGCATCGACCGCTTGTTGGTAGCCCACGGTGCTTTCGCCTTTAATGCTGACGCCCTTGAGAGTGATGGAGGGCATGGGGCCGGGGTTGAACTGTCCGCGCAGTTTGGTGGGGAGGGCGTTGGCGGAAAGTTGGCCCTCACCGCGATCCGTGTGACCGCGGGCCGCCATATCCGGGCGTTGGATGCCTGAATTATCCCAGCGCTCCGAGATTTCGGGGTAGTAGAGCCAGTCGTTTTCATCCGCCCAAGTGCCGACCCCTTGGCCGGGTCTGCCGCCCTTGCCCCAGCTGATGCGATTGCCCGGATGTTGGGCGCAGCCGGAGCAGGCGCCGCCGCGGCACATGCCGCCTGGCTGCCAGAGTTTGCCGCTGGCCAGAGCGAGTTGGGCATCCTTCAGGGCGTTGAGCATTTCGGCGAGTTGCTGAGCGTCCTGTGCCTGTTGTGCGAGCTTTCGCAGTTCTGACGCGGCATCGGCGAGTTGTTGGCTGGCCTGCGCGTTCGATTTACCGGCCATGTTCTCGCCGGCCTGTTTGAGCAGATCCGCCACCTTGCCATAATCGCCGGCCGGTTGGAGAGCTTTGGAAACCTCTTCCATGACCTGGCGTTGCTGGTCCGCGGTAAGGCTCGCATCAGCCAGTTGTTTGGCCATGCGCTCGAGCGTTTGCGCGGCCGCTTCAGCCTGGCCACGGTCGAGTTGTTCGGCCAGGTCCTTGCCGAGTTCCGCCATGGACTGCTGCATGTCGGCCATCTTCTGGGCCATATCGCGGAGTTTCTCGAGATCGGCGCCGGCCATGTTGAGATCTTTGAGGACCCGATCGAAATCGAGGTTTTTCATGGCCTCCAAGGCCTCACTGAGGCCTCCGAGGTTGGCGCCGAGTTGGGAGGAGTTCTGAGCCAACTGTTGGAGAGCGTCGGCGAGGGATTTCTGAGCGTCCGCGCTGGGATTGGCGCCCTGGGCAGCGGCGGCAAGTTTTTGGGCTTTGCTTAGCTGCTCGGCCAGTTTTTCCAGAGCTTCAGGGGACGCGGCGGCGGGATTTTGTTGGAGCTTCTCCAGCTGTTTCTTGAGAGCTGAATGGGCTCCGGATTGGGAGCCGGCGGGGGAGGGGCTGCGGGCTGCCTGCTGTAGCCGGCGAAGACTCGGATCGGCTTCGAGTTGGCGGGCTTCCTCTTCCAAGCGTTTGGCGGCGGAAGCCAAGTCCTGCAGGGCGTCGGCTTTGGTGAGGGTGGCTTCGGACAGCCGTTCGGCGAGAGCCGCCGTGGTGTTGAGGGCGTCTCGTATGGGTTCCTGGAAGGGTTCTCGACGTTGGACTTCCCGTCGGATGAGTTCGGCCATCTTCTTACCGGCGTCCCGTACCAATGCGGCCTCGCGCTGGGCGCGCAAATAATTGGCGGAACGGTACTCCGGCACGAAACCCAGGCCGATCACCGCGGCCAGAGCGAGCGGAAGCAAACGAGCCACTCGAGGAAGTCGGAGCGGCAGAACTCGAGCCAGGTCGAAGCCTTGAAGGGAGCGGGAAGCGTCGGCGACCAGCAGCGGGACCCAGGCATGCTGGGGGGATCGATCGGCGATCTGAAGCGCCGTGGAAAGGCGCTGCTGGAGCGGTTGGCGGCTTTCGAGAAGGCGGGCGGCGAGAAGGTCGGGGACGGGGTGTCGGGCGCCCCAGGCGAACCCGGCCGCCGCGCCGAACAGGCAAAGCACCCAGCCGAATTCCGGCCATTCCGGCGGGATGGGGGCGATCTTATGCAGCGCCACGACGCCGAGCCAGATCAGGGTGCCGACGGCGAGGCCATTCCAGAGCCCGAGAAGCCCGAGTTCGAGCCGGCGACGCGAGCCCGTGCGGCGGACGGCATGTCGAAGGACGCTGAGTTCGTTCATGGGGCGCTGGATCGACGCCACCAAAATGGCTGGGAGCGGAACGATCCGCCAGAGGTTTCTTGGCGTGGGGGGCGGGCGGTTAGTCGTAGAGTTTACTAATGAAGGTCATAATCCATTCGGAAATCTTACCAATAATGGGATGTGCGCTTGCACCCGGGGCGCCGCGCACGTAAACAAGCCGGCCGTTGCTGGGGGCGTTTCGGTGGAGCGGATCCCTACCTGAGAATCAAAAAGGGGGGATGTCCGCTTCATTGACACGTCTTTTGCTTTGCTGGTGAAATGCCGCGCCTCAACCGCGACGCCGATTCATGTCCGACATATTTCCCAGGTGGACCAATAAATTGCCGGCGCAGATCATTGCGGGCGCCTTGCTGACCGGCACCGCGGTAGGCGCCGCGGTTTGGTACTACTTCACGCCGAAATACACCCGGGTGGGCTACCAACCGGTCCAGCCCGTGGGTTTTTCGCACGCGATTCACGTCGACCAAGTTGGCATGGATTGCCGATATTGCCACAACGGCGTGGAGAAATCGTGGTACTCCAATGTGCCGGCTGCCAGCACCTGCATGAACTGCCATAACGCCGTGCTGGCCACCGATCCCAAGCTGGAGTTGGTGCGGGAGAGCGCGGCGACCGGGAAGCCGATTCCTTGGGTGCAAGTGCACAAGACGCCGGACTACGTCTACTTCAATCACGCGGTGCACGTGAACCGGGGGGTGAGTTGCGTGCATTGCCACGGCCAGATCAACAAGATGGATGAGGTTTACCATGCCAAGCCGTTGAGCATGGGTTTTTGCCTCGAATGCCATCGCAACCCGGCCGATTACCTGCGCGATCCCAAGCTGGTTACCGACCTCAATTGGCAGCCTGCGGATCCACAGGCCCACAAAGACGCCATGCTGCAAGCGGTCCACGATTGGAAGATTAACTCCTCGCAGAATTGCTCTGCGTGTCACCGATGAAGACCGTTCCGCCTCCCTGTCCTGAGCCGGAGACTGGCCTCCGGTATTGGCGCGGCCTCGATGAACTTGCCGGTACCCCGGAGTTCAAGGCCCACCTCGAGCACGAGTTTCCTGCCGGCGCCAGCGAACTGGGTGACCCCGCCAGTCGCCGCGATTTCATGAAGTTCATGAGCGCCTCGTTGGCGCTCGCCGGAGTTGGACTGACCGGTTGCCGTCGTCCCGAAGAGAAAATTTATCCCTTCGGCAGCCAACCTGAAGGCTATTACCACGGCGTCCCGCAATATTTCGCGACGTCGATGCCGACCCGCACCGGCGCCATCCCGCTGGTGGCGAAGCAGCACGACGGCCGGCCGGTCAAGGTCGAGGGGAATGTCCGATATCCGGACAGCAACGGCGGAACCGACATTTTTACCCAGGCATCGATCCTCGATCTGTATGATCCGGATCGCTCCCAACGTTTCGCCCAGGGCGGCAATGCCGCGACGCGTCAGGCGGCCATGGATTTCCTGGCCAACCTGTCGAGCGCGAACGCTGGAAAGCAGGGGGCCGGGCTGGCCCTCCTTCTGGGACGTTCGACCTCGCCATCCCTCGCCGGGGTTCTGTCCTCGCTGACCAGCAAGCTGCCGCAAGCGAAGGTTTACGTTTACGAGTCGGTGGACTTCGACATCCATCGGCAGGGGGCACGGGTGGCCACGGGCAAAGCGGGCAGCCCCTATTACCGACTCGAAAACGCGCAAGTCCTGCTTTCGCTCGACTGCGATTTCCTGGGCCGTGAGGAGGACACTGCACGATACGCCCGCGGGTTTGCCAAGGGGCGCAAGGCCAATCGGGCAGGGGAAGGGCTGAACCGACTGTACGTCGCCGAGCCTCTGTATTCCGTCACCGGCGCCAATGCCGATCATCGGTCCCGCATTCCCGCGGGCCAGGTGCTGCCGCTGGCAGCCGCCATCGGGGCGCAGATTCTTCCGGCCGGCGAATTGAGGTCGGCTTGCGAAGCGGTACCGAAGCCGGCTGGCGTGGACCCGAAGTGGATTCAGGAGTGTGCGGCAGATCTGAAGGCCAATGCGGGTAAGGCGGTGGTGTTGCCTGGATACTCCCAGCCGCTGGCCGTCCATGCCTTGGCGCACGCGATCAACGCGGAACTCGGCGCCTTCGGCAAAACCGTCGAACTGCGGGACGTGGCTGTGACCACGGGCGGTGACCTCAACCAGCTCGCCGAGGCTCTGAAAGGCGGGTCGGTGGAAACCCTGGTGGTGGTGGGTGGAAACCCGGTGTACGACGCTCCTGCCGATTTGCAGTGGGCGGAAACCCAGCGCCGGGCCAAGACGGTCGTGCGCCTGGGCTACTACGAGGACGAGACTTCGGCCCGGAGCGACTGGCACTTCCCGGCGGCGCATTATCTGGAATCCTGGGGGGACGCCCGCACGAGCGACGGCACCTTGGTGCCCGTTCAGCCGTTGATCGAACCCCTCTTCGGAGGTCTGACCGAAATCGAGTTTTTGGCGCGGCTGTCCGGCGCCGCGCAAACCAAACCGTACGAGATTGTTCGGGCGACCTTCTTCCAGGCCGCCAAGACGACCTCGGAAGATGCTTGGGAACGATTCCTTTACGAGGGCTTCCTGGCGGGGAGCGCCGCTGCGCCTGTGGCGGCATCCATCGATGCTTCAGCGGTGGCCAAGGCAGTGGCGGGAGCGACCAAACTGGCCGCGCCGGGCAAGGACAGTCTCGAGATCGTTTTTCAACGGGACGCCAAGGTCGATGACGGACGTTTCACCAACAACGGCTGGTTGCAGGAGTTGCCGGACCCGGTCACCAAACTGACGTGGGACAACGGCGTCATCATCAGTCGCAAGACCGCGACGGAACTCGGACTGGTGAACGGTGAGATCATTGATCTCGAAGTCGGCGGGCGCAAATTGCGGGCGCCGATTTGGGTGACACCGGGAACCGCGGATTACACTTTGGGACTGGCTCTTGGGTACGGTCGGACCAAACCCGGTCGGGTGGCCTGTTACGAGGGGAAGGCCGTCGGGTTCGATGCAGGCTCGTTGCGCGTTTCAGCCTCGGCGTGGATGGTGGCTGGGGCGAAGGCCACGGGGACTCGGACGTCTCATACCTTTGCGACGACGCAGAGCCATTGGGCGATGAGTGGCCGCCCACTCGTGCGCGAGGCGAACTTGGCGCAGTTCGAGAAGAACCCGGCGTTCGCGAAGAACTTCGATCTCGAATCGCACGCGGGCCACATCGCAACGGGGCCGGACGGCCAGCCGTTGCCGCTGTACAAGACGCCGTACGAGGAGCGTCCTGAGACGCAGAAGAGCGCCATCAATCAGTGGGCGATGGCCATCGATCTGAGCGCCTGCACCGGTTGCGGCGCCTGCGTGGTGGCGTGTCAGAGCGAGAACAACATCCCGATCGTCGGCAAGGATCAGGTGATACGCGGCCGTGAAATGCATTGGCTGCGGATTGATCGCTATTTCACCGGTTACCGGGAGGGACAGCGGAACAAACTGATCGCGGACGAGGATCAGTGGACGGAATCGTGGATCGACGATCCGCAGATGGTGCATCAACCGATGATGTGCCAGCACTGCGAGAAGGCGCCGTGCGAAAGTGTTTGTCCGGTCAACGCCACGGTGCACGACGAGGAAGGCCTCAACATCATGGCCTACAACCGCTGCGTCGGCACCCGCTATTGCTCGAACAACTGCGCGTGGAAGGTGCGCCGCTTCAATTTCTTCGATTACAACAAGCGCCCGATCAACTACGGCGACATCTCCGAAGGCAAATTCGGCAAGCTTTATCAGGGTCCATTGGCCAAGCGCAACGCGGCCGAGTTGGAATTGGTGAAGATGGCCAAGAACCCTGAGGTGACCGTCCGCATGCGTGGCGTGATGGAAAAGTGCACGTTCTGCACCCAGCGCATCGAGTCGGCGAAGATCGCCCGAAAGGTCAAGGCCGGTGCCAGCGGCGATGTTCAGGTGACGGACGCCGATGACCTGAAGACAGCGTGCCAGCAAGCGTGTCCGGCGGAGGCGATCGTCTTCGGCAATCATCTCGAGGAAGGCAGCCGGGTCAACCAGTGGAAGCGCAGTCCGCGTGACTACACGGTGCTCGGGTTCCTGGACACCCGGCCGCGCGTCACCTATTTGGCGAAGCTTCGCAATCCCAATCCCAAGATGCCCGACTACCGCGAGGTCCCCTTGAGCATCGAAGAGTATAAGCAGATGTACCATGGCGATCCATTCGCCGAGGGCGGCCACGGTCACGGCGCGGCGGCCGGACACGGCGGTGGTGCGGCCCATGGCGCAACGAAATCGGAGGGAGGCCACTAATGGCTCACGCGGTTCACAAGATACCTCCGTACGCCGTTCCCACGCCGCCCGAGCTGGAGCGCGAACCACTGGTGCTTAACCAGCGCCCGTTCGCCTGGATTTCGGACAAGATTGCCGGGATCGCCGAGGGCAAGACGCCGACATGGTGGTGGATTGCCTTGGCCATCAGCGTGCTGGGGGCGCTGACGATGTTTGGCATGGTCGCCTACCTGATTTCGACAGGGGTCGGCGTCTGGGGTTTGCATCAACCCACGGCGTGGGCGTGGGACATCACGAATTTCGTCTTTTGGATCGGCATCGGCCACGCCGGGACGCTGATCTCGGCGATTCTCTGCCTGCTGCGGCAACGATGGCGCACATCGATCAATCGTGCGGCCGAGGCGATGACGCTGTTTGCCGTGGTCTGCGCCGGCATCTTCCCCGTCGTCCACACCGGACGTGTGTGGTACGCCATCATGCCCGGCTTCCTGATTCCGTTTCCGAATGCGAACGCGATTTGGCCGCAGTTCCGCTCCCCGTTGTTGTGGGACGTCTTCGCCGTTTCGACCTACGGTACGGTGTCACTGCTCTTCTGGTACACGGGTTTGATTCCGGACCTGGCCACCATGCGGGATCGGGCGGTGTCGAAGCTGAAGAAGTTTGTGTATGGACTGTTCGCGCTGGGGTGGACGGGATCGAACCGGCACTGGAGCAACTACGAAAAGGCGTATTTGATCCTGGCCGGTCTGAGCACGCCCCTGGTGCTATCCGTGCACTCGGTCGTGTCTTTCGACTTCGCCGTGTCGCAGGTGCCCGGATGGCACACCACGATTTTCCCGCCGTACTTCGTGGCCGGCGCGATTTTCTCCGGGTTCGGCATGGTGCTGACCCTGCTGGTGCCGCTGCGTTCGATCTGCAAGTTGGAGGATGTCATCACCACGCGGCACATCGAACTGATGTGCAAGGTGATTTTGGCGACTGGTTCGATGGTCGGATACGCCTACGGGATGGAGTTCTTCATCGCCTGGTACGGCGGCAATCCCTACGAGCTCTACGCCTTCCAGAATCGAGCCTTCGGTCCCTACTGGTGGGCCTATTGGACGATGATCACCTGCAACGTGATCAGCCCGCACCTTTTCTGGTTCAAGTGGTGCCGGACCCGGATGTGGTTCGTGTTCCTGGTCTCGATCGTGGTGAACATCGGAATGTGGTTCGAGCGTTTCGTCATCATCGTCACGTCGCTTCACCGTGATTACCTGCCGTCGAGTTGGGATTATTTCCATCCGACCTACGTGGACATCATGACATTCGTGGGGAGCTTTGGACTGTTCTGCACATTGTTCCTGCTGTTCATGAGATTCCTGCCGATCATCGCCATCGCCGAAGTCAAGGCGGTGACACCGCAGGCGGACCCGCATCACCCGCTGGGTGGCGCCAAAATTGGAGGGGCGCACTAATGAGTACCAGCACTGCCGGCCGGCCGTACGCGTTGATCGCGGAGTTCGAGACTCCGGCGTCGACGTTGCACGCCGCGGAACTGATACGAGATGCGGGTTACAAGCGGTGGGACGTTCACACGCCGTTTCCGATCCACGGATTGGATGGTGCGATGGGCCTCAGGAACTCGAAGGTCGGCTGGTTCACCTTCCTGGGCGGCACGACGGGCTTCAGCCTGGGAATGCTGATGATTTGGTGGATGGGGAAGGTGGACTACGCGATTCCGGTGGGCGGCAAGCCGTTGTTCAGTCCCATCTTCGCCTTCCCGGTCTCCTACGAACTGACGATCTTGCTCGGGGCATTTGGAACCTTGTTTGGCATGTTCTTCCTCAATCGTCTGCCCCGTCACTACCATCCGTTGCTGAAGCATCCCCGGTTCAGGAATGTGACGCATGACCGGATCTACGTGGTGATCGAATGCGCGGACCCGAAGTTCTCCGACGCGGAGACTCGAAAGCTCCTGGAACACGCCGGCGGTCGGCACATTGAGATCGTGGAGGACTGACCATGCGTTATTTCCTCGCCCTTTTCGCGGTGACCTGCGTGCTGGTCGTGGTGGTGGCCGGACGTCGCGGTGACGCCTCGCGTCGCCCTCCGATTGAGATCTGGAACGACATGGACCGGCAGTTGAAGTTGCGTCCCCAGGCGGTTGCCGGGCATCCGGGTTGGGAAGACGGACGCACCTCGCGACGCTGGGTGGCGGGCACGGTGCCGCGGTTGGAGCCGGTCAAGGTCGGAGGCAAGGAGATCCATGCCTTCGAAGATCATCCCGTCGTGACGGGTCGCGAGACCGGCAAGACCAACTACGTCGAGCTGAACCCGCTTCCGGTAACCGAGAAATTCATGGCCCGAGGCAAGGAGCGGTACGAGATCTACTGCACGCCCTGCCATGGCCCGACGGGCGACGGCAACGGCGTGCTGAAGAAGTACGGCCACGGCGCGATCGCCTCGTTGACGGACGAACTGCGAGTGAAGCATCCCGACGGCTACCTGTTCCATGTGATTCAGGCGGGCAGCCCGAGCGGATTGATGGGTCCCTACGGGGCGCAAGTGGATCCCGAAGACCGGTGGGCGATCGTCGCCTATGTGCGCGCCCTGCAACTGGCACGACTGGGCAAGCCCGAGGATTTGCCGGAGCCGATGCGAGCCTCTCTCAAGTAACCCGACATGGCCTCTTCTGCTGCAATAGCCTCCGCGGCGCCGGCGTCCGCGGAATTTCCCCCGATCCTGGCGCGATTGCCGATGATCCTTTCGGTAGTGGGCGGTCTCGGCGCGCTGCTGGGGATCCTGGTGCCGAGCCTGCACAAGCAGTTCGCGTTTTCGTGGCTGCTGGCCTTCATGTTCTACCTGAGCCTGATGCTCGGGGGACTGTTTCTGATCATTCTGCACCACCTGTTCGATGCCCAATGGTCGGTTCCGATTCGTCGCATCTACGAGCATATCGCCTGTTGCTCGCCGCTTCTGGCCGTCTTCTTCGTGCCGATCCTGGTCAACGCCGTGGTGGCGGGACCGGAGAAAGCGCTCTTTCAATGGATGCATTCGGACCCGTCCCACGACCACGCCTTGATGGCGAAGCAAGCCTTGTTCAACAAGGGATCCTGGGTCGTGGTGTCGTTGGTGGTTCTGGCCCTGTGGATCTTCTGGACGCACGCATTCCGCAAAGCGTCGCTGGAGCAGGATAAGAGCGGGTCCGCGTCCTGTACGCGGCGGATGCGGGTGTTGGCGGCGAGCGGCATCTTTGTGTTCGCGCTCTCGCTGACGCTGGGCGCGATTCTGTGGATGAAGTCACTGCAATGGCAGTGGTTCTCCACCATGTACGGTGTGTACTACTTTGCCGGAAGTGTGTGGCTGACCGTGGGTACGGTATTTGTCATCACGATGTTTCTGGATCGGTCGGGGCCGTTAAAGCCGGTTTTGCAACCGGTGACGTACCACGACATTGGCAAACTGTTTTTCGCCTTCACGGTGTTTTATGCCTACATCGCGTTCTCGCAGTACTTCCTGATCTGGAACGCGAATATTCCGGAGGAAACCTTTTGGTATGTGCTGCGTGAGAAGGGTTCCTGGTGGGGCGTGGGAATGCTGATGATCTTCGGTCACTTCTTCCTGCCGTTCCTACTTCTGCTGCGCATCGACACCAAGATGTCGTTCACGGTGATGGTGCCTCTGGCGGCGTGGGCATGGCTGATGCATTTCTGCGATCTCAGCTTCAATATTATGCCCGTGCTGCACCCCGATGGATTCGTGATTCACTGGTTGGATCTGTGCTGCATGGCGTTGATGGGCGGTCTGATGGCGATGTGGTTCATCCGCGGCTTCAAGGCGCATCCTCCGTTTCCGCAGAAGGATCCGCGGATGGCGGAATGCCTGGGTATCCATGTGTCGGCAGCCAAGCCCCACGGAGGTGCACGATGAACAACGGAACCGGATGCTGCTCGAAAGCCACCATGAACTGGGTGGGTGTCATCGGAGCGTTCCTGGCGATGGTGGTTCTGGTGGCGGCATTGAAGCACTACACCACCGTGCCGGCGGTGAACTACGCCCGGGCGCAGGAGCGCGCCAAGATCCTGTCGGAAGCGCGTCAAAAGTCGGCCGCTGATTTGGAGACCGTGGGTTGGGTCGACAACAACAAGGAAAAGGGCGTCGTGCGACTGCCGAATTCCGTGGCGATGTCGCTGGCGGTCAAGCAGTGGCAGGATCCCGCGAAGGCCCGCGCGGATTTGCTGGAGCGCGCGGCGAAGGCGTTTTTCGTGCCGCCTCCTCCGCCCGAGCCCAAGAGTGCCTTCGAGTGAGCCTCGGCTAAAAAGCGATACCGTGGCCTCTTCCGACTGGACCATAAAGCCCGCCCCCTCGACCTCGGAGGTCGACGCTTCCTTGCGTTGGGTGGTCTTCACTCTCACTGCGAAGTCAGCGCTCTGGCTGGTGGTGGGATCGTTCCTGACGCTGCTGGCGTCGGTGAAACTTCACGCACCGGCGATGATGTCGACGGCGTCGTGGCTGACCTACGGTCGATTGCTGCCGGCGGGTTGGAGCGCCCTGGTCTATGGGTTTCTGGGACAAGCAGGCGTGGCGGTCGGACTTTGGTTGCTGGCCCGCACGTGCGTTCAGAAGCTGCAAACCCCGTTATTGGTGGTGCTTGGCGGATGCCTTTGGAACCTTGGTGTTTTGGCGGGCGTCATCGGCATTCTGGCGGGTCACTCCACGGGGCGGGAATGGCTCGAAATGCCGGCAGGAGCGATGGCGGTACTGGTTCTGGGTGCTGGAGTGATTGGGACGGCGGGATGGGTTACCTATTCCGCCCGCACGGAGTCCAGTCCGTATCCGTCGGCGTGGTTCGTCCTTCTGGCGCTTCTGGCCTTTGTTTGGTTTGGGACCGTGGCGTTGATGATGCTTGGAGGCGAAGGAGCGCGAGGCGTGGTTCAGGTTCTGGTTCAACGCTGGTTTGCCGAAGGGTTGTTGAAGCTCTGGCTTGGGGCCCTCGGTCTGGCGGTGATCCTGCATGAGCTACCGACGCTGGTGAACCGACCGCTTGCGAGTCGGCAACTGGCATTGGTGGGCTTTTGGGCCCTGGTATTTTTCGCTCCCTGGGGCGCGACCGGGCATGGTGATCCGGTGCCGCGTTGGTTGGTGAGCGCCGGGATTGCGGGCAAAACCCTGGCGACCGTCGGGGTTCTGGCGATCGGATTGAACCTCTTGAAGACGTTGGAAGGCGCGTGGGGAACCTTGTTCGGTACGTTACGCGGTCGCCTGATTGGGGTCGCTGCCCTGTCGTATGTGGGCGGCGGGATGCTGCAGTTTCTCGGGTCGCTGCGGAGTGTTTCGTCGGTGGTGGGCCTCACTTGGTTTCATGCGGGCTTGGAATGGTTGTTGGTGGGAGGCGGGGTGATGCTCGCGGTGATTGCGGTGCTTCCTGAGACTTTTGAACGCGCGACGGGACGCGCTTTGGCTCCGGGCCTGATCTCCGCGCATGCCTGGCTGACGATGGTGGGCGTGATCTTGGTTGCCATCCCGCTGTTGCTAGCCGGTGTGGTTCAAGGTTCGGCCCTGGCGAAAGTGGCGGGCACGTATATGGAATCCTTGCAGGGCAGCATGCATTTTGTGCGGTTGAGTTCTCTTGGATTCACCCTCTTCTTCATCGGCCAATTCGCCCTGCTCGCCGGGGTCTTGAATGTGGGCCGGGAGATGTTGATGGACTTCGTTGGCATCGCGAAGGGATGGGCGGCGGTTCCCGGCGACCGGAAAGGAGTGGGGGCTCGCTCGTGAATTCCACGCCTCTCGTTTTCCTCGGAATCCTGCTGGGACTTTCGGCGTCCTGGTGGGGGATGGTTGTGGCGCCGAAGTGGCAGCTCGGAACGGGCTCCACCGTGGTCGCCAAAGAGACAGGCCAGCATTACCCATCTGCCCGGCCCGGGTTGGCGCAGCAGGGGGCCCAGATTTACCGGTCCGAGGGTTGCAACACCTGCCATAGTCAGGTGGTGCGTCCTGAAGGGTTCGGCTCGGATCTTGGCTGGGGTTGGGGACGTCGTCGGACCGTGGCGCAGGATTACCTTCGGGACCAGCCGGTGATGCTGGGTACGGTTCGAGTGGGCCCGGATCTATCGAACATCGGGTCGCGGATGGGGGCTGGGGACACCAACGCCCAGCCCGCAATGGTGGCCTATCACTTGAAGCATCTCTATCACCCACGCAGCGTGATGGCGAAATCGGTGATGCCCGCCTACCCCTATCTCTTCGAGAAGCGACCAGTGAATGGCGCGCCGTCTGTTGATGCGCTGAAACTGGAAGGCGAGTTCGCCCCCGAAGCCGGTTTCGAAGTGGTGCCGCGCCCGGAAGCAACGGCATTGGTGGCGTACCTGTTAAGCCTGCGCTCCAGCATTTCTCTGCCTGAAGCGCCGGTGGTTCCGCCGCCGACGAACGGCGTGGCGGTCGCAACTAATGCCACCGCGAATCCTGCACGATGAAGAAGTCCCGCACCGCATCCCAGGGCAACGGTCCGAAGCCAGCGTCGTCTCCCGTGACGCCGAAGGTGGGGAGTTACACGGCGCCGGCGGCATTCTTTGTGGTGCTGGCCATCCTGGCCTACCTGAGCCAAGCCGAACTCGGTTATCATCACGGGCTTTTCTCGGCGGGTATTTACGAGCCGTACACGGATTTTCGCAGCATACCGAAGGTGGGTGGCGAGGTGAACCGGGTGGATGCCGGCCGGGAGGTCTACGCAGCCGCCGGTTGCGTGGCCTGCCACCAGCCTAATGGGTCGGGTAATCCGGCAAACGGATGCCCTCCGCTGGCAAAGTCGGATTGGGTCCTGGCGGAAGGACCGGCGCGGCTGATTCGCATCGTGTTGCACGGCGCGCAGGGACCGATCACCGTGAATGGCAAGCCATGGAACGGCAACATGACACCTTTCGGTCCGGTGCTGAACGACGACCAGATTGCGAATGTGCTGACGTTTATTCGCCAGTCACCCGAATGGGGCAACAACGCCGGCGAAGTGACTCCGGAAATGGTTAAGGCCGTCCGGGAGAAGACAGCCAGCCGCACCACGCAATGGACGCCGGCGGAGTTGGAGAAGATACCTGAGACGGAATAGTCCTCCTGGCGGTTCGCTTCTTGGATTTCGACATGGCGGGACTTCGGTCCCGCCATTTGCATTGGAAGGCCGGCCGGGGAACTCACCGGGTTCCGGTGAGGACGGATGGTTCGAGCGTGTGGGTTTCGGGTCGTCGCGAATTCCGCACTGGCGTCGAGCCAAGCCGCGGGGCGCGCGATGGGCGGACGACAGGAGCGTCGCCCTGCATCGGGGACCTGCGATCGTCGACCGTGGGTTGGTCTGGGTTGAGTGGCGCGAGGGCGCTGCGGGACGCAGGATCAGCCTGTTGTCAATCTTTCGATGGCGTGGTGGCATTGATCTGGATCATGCCACCGATGAAACAACGCTTGGCCGATGGGGCCTGGAGCATCATAATCCCGTCTAACGAAGCACCCCTCCACGACCAGTACCCCTTATGAAAACCTACCAAGCTTCAGAGATCCGAAACTTCGCGGTGGTTGGTCACGCCACGTCGGGAAAGACCATGCTCTGCGAAGCCATGTTAGCGACGGCCGGCGAGATCAGCCGCATGGGGTCGATCGCCAACGGCAGCACGGTTTCGGATTATCATCCAGGGGAGAAGCTGCACCAGATTTCGATCCACGCGACGCCGCTGCATCTGGAGTGGCTGGGGAGAAAGCTGAACCCGATCGACACTCCAGGATACATGGATTTCATCAGCGAGGCGCTGGTGGCGTTGCAGGTGGGGGACTTCGCGCTGGTGGTGGTGCACGCGCTGCATGGTCCGGCGCTGGGCACGGACACGGTGTGGCGGTATGCGACGAATTACGGAATCCCCAAGATCCTGGTGGTGAACGGATGTGACCGGGAGAACGTGGATCCGGAGGCGATGCTGGCGAAGTTGCGGGCGCAATACGGTCCGCGGGTGTTTCCGCTGACCTGGCCGGTGAATCCGGGTCCTGGGTTCAACCAGGAGTTGGATGTCATGCGGAGCGAGATTGTCACCTACGCGAAGGATGGTTCCGGGAAGTATACCGAACAGGCTGCGGAGGGTTCCTGGAAGGAGCGAGTGACACAGTGGCACCGGGAATTGATCGAGTACACGGCGGAGGCGGACGACTCGCTGATGGAGAAGTTCTTCGAGAAAGGAAGTCTGACGGAGGAGGAACTGCGGGCCGGAGAACACACGGCGCTGCAGAAGCAGGCCTTTGTGCCGGTGTTCTTCACCTCGGCCGAAACCAATGTCGGCGTGGCGCGCCTTCTTGATTTCATCGCCAAGTACGGGTCGTCGCCGATCGATCGCATGAAGGTTCAGGCGAATGACGCCGACGGCAACCCGGTGGACGTGGCACTGACCGGAGAGGATCCGGTGTTGTACGTCTTCAAGACGACGCATGAGGATCAGTTCGGCGACCTCTCACTGTTCCGGGTCTATTCGGGGTCAGTGCACGTGAACATGGACCTGTACAACAGCGATCGGAAAGTGAATGAACGGATCGGCCAGATTTATTCGCTCAACGGCCGGAATCGAAGCGCGGTCGAGGTGTTGAACGCTGGGGATATCGGCGCCGCCGTCAAATTGCGGGACACGCATACTGGTAACACGCTGTGCAGCCCGAAGCGCGTCGTGGCGATTCCCAAGATGGTGTTCCCGAAGCCGAACGTGCACATGGCACTCAAGCTGAAGGCGAAGGGGGAGGAGGATAAGCTTGCGGCCGGTTTGGCGGCGTTACACGACGAGGATCCGACGTTCCACTATCACGTCGATGCCGCGCTTCATCAGACGGTGATTTCCGGCCAGGGTGAGTTGCACCTTCAGATCGTTTCGGAACGGCTGAAGCGGCGGTACCGTGTTGATTTTGATCTGGCGGAGCCGCGGATTCCGTATCGGGAGACGATCCGTGGAAGGGGCGAATCGAAGTATCGTCACAAGAAGCAGACGGGTGGTGCCGGTCAATTCGCGGAGGTGTGGATGCGCGTCGAGCCGTTGCCGCGTAACACCGGTGTCGAGTTCACCGAGTCGTTGACCGGGCAGAACGTCGACCGCGTTTTTGTGCCGTCGGTGGAGAAGGGCGTCAACTCGGCGTGTGTGGAAGGCATTCTGGCGGGCTATCCCGTGGTCGATGTGAAGATCGACTTCTACGACGGCAAGATGCATCCGGTGGATTCGAAAGACATCGCCTTCCAGATAGCGGGCAAGGAGGCCTTCAAGGAGTCGTTTCGTGCGGCGCGGCCCTGCCTGCTCGAGCCGATCTATAATGTCGAGGTTCGGATACCTGAAGAATTCATGGGCAATGTGCTGGGTGATCTATCCAGTCGGCGCGGACGAATCCAGGGGATGGACTCTGCGGACGGCTATCAGATCGTGAAAGCCCAGGTGCCACAAAACGAGCTGTACCTGTATTCGGCGTCGTTGAGGTCCCTCACCGGTGGCCGGGGCTATCACCTCGAGGAATTCAGTCACTACGATCACCTGCCGGCAGATCGGGAAGCGAAGGTGATTGCGGAGAGCAAGAAGCACCACGAGGAAGAGAAGAACACGTAGAGCAGGACGCGGCGTTGGAAACCGGGCGGCCTTGATGACCTTCGTCTCACCACGGTGGGACGAAGGGATTCGGATCAAAGCGGCCGCCGCGAGTGAGCGCTCCTTATCGGAGTGTTTCCGATGGCCGGGCGGGATGGGCTCGGTTTCTTCGGGCGCACCCTCCGTGGTGCCGTTGCGCCGAGTCTATAGAAGCCAAGCGAGGGACGGCGCGACCATCCTGCGTTATGCACCAAGGCTAAACGTCGAGACTCAGCTCCGTCGGAGCGGCGGCGAATGTAGCCAATTGCACCGGCTGCGGGTTCAGCAGCCGTCGGAGGTATTCGATGGCATCCGGGATCGACTGGATGGAGCGCGGCAGGGTGGCTCCGGCGGCGTTGGGATGTCCTCCGCCTTGCAGTTTCTGGGCGATCCGGAGGGCTTCGCCGTCGCGGCTGCGCAGGCTGACGACGACTCCGGTGGAGGCTTTCTTGACGAGTGTGGCGAGGACGCGGTAGCGGGTGTCCGGGTCGTTCAAGAGGGCATGGACGATGAGGTTGGCATTGCCGACGGCGATGTCGACGCACGCCACCCCGGGGGAGACTTCCGTCATTCGCTGACGACTCCAAGCGAGACCCAGCGGGTCTTCGATTTCCCGTTTGGCCTTGATGACCCCGAGCAACGGGTGATCAAGCAACCGTTCCAGATTCCCGTCCACCAATTTGCTCAGGTTCCAGAATTGGTAGGTTTTGACCAGGGCCGCATAGTCCTGGGACAGGCCGAAGTCGGGGTGCGTTTCGCGGAAGAGGTCGCCGACATCGGTGAGTTGGACCAATCGATCCAGGGATTCGTTATGCAGGCCGTGGGAGCGGCAGAGGTCGTAGCAGAGCAGGGCGGCTGACTTGTTGGAGTCGTGGATGAGATGCGCCGCCTTGGGGGAGAGTTCGGTGGGGTGGTGATCGACGATGATCCAGTTGGGTCGATCGAGCCGCGCCTCGAACGAGAAGTCGCAGACCCAGGCGACCTTTTCCTTGAGGGGTCGCTGCTTCCAAGCCTGGGTATTCCAGGCTTCGAGCCGGACCTCATCTTGGAACAGATGTTTGGCAAGACGTCGGAGCAGGTGGCCGGCCACGAAGCCGTCCAAGTCGCTTTCATGCGTCAGAATGACGTCTGGTTTTGTCAGCGCTTCCATCGACGGGCGAAACTATCCATGCGACGGGCGGGTCGCGAGAGGTATCTGGACTGAGAACCTCAATAACGAGGCACCGAGGGATCGACGTCGGTGGACCAGCGATCGATCCCGCCGCGGAGGTTGGCGAGGCGTTCGAACCCGGCCCTGCGGAGGATGGCGATGGCGTGCATGCTGCGGATGCCGTGGTGGCAATAGACGACGATCTCGGAAGGCTTCCAGTCTTCGAGTTCGTCGAGGCGCATAGGGAGTTCTCCGAGCGGGATCAGGACAGACTGCGGGATCGCGGCGAAGGCATGCTCCTCGGGCTCACGCACATCGAGGAGCCTGGGCTTGTCGGAGTCGGGCACCGCGAGCCGTCGAGCCAATTCGTCGGCGTCGATCTGGGCGGGTGAGCGATCGGGAGAATCAGGCATGCAAGGCGGCGAGGTAACGCTCGCAATCGATAGCAGCGGCGCAGCCCTCGCCGGCGGCGGTGATGGCCTGGCGATAGACGTGATCGTGGCAATCGCCAGCCACGAAGACACCCTTGGCGCTGGTTTGGGTGCCCTCGGTGGTCTTAACGTAGCCGTTTTCGTCCATGTCGATTTGGCCTTGGAACACCTGGGTATTGGGCACGTGTCCCACCGCGATGAACACGCCGGCGCAAGGCAGTTCGCTTTCCTGTCCGGTTTTGAGGTTCTTGAGCCGGACTCCGGTGACCTTGTTCTGATTGACGTCGAGGATGTCGGTGAGCACCGAATCCCAAATGGGTTTGATCTTCGGATTGGCCAGGGTGCGATCGGCCATGATCTTGGAGGCGCGGAGTTGGTCGCGGCGGTGGATGAGGTAGACGACGGAGCCGAAGCGGGTGAGGTAAGTCGCTTCTTCGCAGGCGGAGTCGCCGCCGCCGACGACGACGAGCGGTTGGTTGCGGAACATCGGCAAGGCGCCGTCGCAGGTGGCGCAATACGTGACCCCGCGCGTTTCAAGTTTGTGTTCGTTTTCGAGGCCCAGGTGGCGATGACCCGCGCCACTGGCGATAATCAGTGTTTGAGACTCGATGATCTCGCCATCGACGGTCAGCCGCAGTGGGGAGCGATCGAGTTCCGCCTTTTCGAGAACGGCGAACTTGACGCGGGCGCCGAAACGTTCGGCCTGCTTCTGCATGCGGGTCATGAGTTCAAAGCCGTCGACGCCCTCAGGGAAACCCGGATAATTCTCGACAATGCTGGTGGTGGTGAGGAGTCCACCAGGCATCGGGCCCGCGAGGACGAGGGGATTGAGATTGGCGCGAGCGGTGTAGATGGCTGCGGTGAGCCCAGCGCAGCCGGTTCCAATGATGACAACCTTCTCCATAAGGCGGGGCAAGCTAGCGTGGACTGCGGTCGAGGCAAGTCTGCGGGTGCGGCGGCGAGGGCGTGACCGCCAGGGGGTGAGGTTGGTAGCGTGCGCGGGTGTCCGTGCAATTCACGATTTTAGGCAGTGGCAGCGGCGGGAACTGCGCCTATCTGGAGACGCCATCGGCGCGTCTGCTGGTGGACGCGGGTTTCAGCGCCAAGCAAATCCGGGAGCGCCTTGCGAGCATTGGGCGGAGCCCGGAGACCCTGTCGGGAATCCTCGTGACCCACGAGCATATCGACCACATTCAAGGTTTGGCGGTATTGGCGTCCAAGCTGGATGTGCCGATTTACTGCAATCGGTTGACGCGCGAGGCGGCCGAAGGGGTGTTGAAGTGCCGATTAAGGGCGTCGGTGTTTCAGACCGGTGCGTCTTTTGAGATCGGTGATGTTGGGGTGGAGACTTTTTCCGTGCCGCACGACGCGTATGATCCGGTGGGTTTTCTGTTCCGCACCCAGGCGGGCAATGTCGGATTCCTGACGGATCTTGGGCATGCGACGAAGCTGGTCATCGAGCGGGTCCGGCCGGCGAATTTGTTGGTTTTGGAAGCAAACCACGACGTGAAACTCCTTCAGGAGGACACCAAGCGACCGTGGTCGACCAAGCAGCGCATTCTGAGTCGTCACGGGCATTTGTCGAACGACGCGGCCGCCGACGTCGCGTCGGAGTTGGTGTCGGAGCACCTGCGCCGGATTTATCTGGGCCACCTGAGCCGCGACTGCAATCGACCGGAACTGGCGCATCGTGTGGTCTGCAGCCGGCTGCAGGCCATGGGGGCAAACCATATTGCGGTCGAGAACACGAGCCAGTCGACGCCCTGCGCGACCGCCGTCCTCGGATAGAAAGGAAGGGATTGATCGGGCGGTGTCGGTTTTTTAGCGTCAGGGGATGAAGCCCTTGAGCGGAGTCCTCGTTCTGGTTGCGTCCCTTTTTCTCGCCGGTTGCGGTGATGGCGGAGGCGGAGGCGGCGGTGGAGCCGCCGGGTCGGCACCCAGCGGAGGGAATACCGCGGGAGGTGGGGCAGCGGGCGGGTACACCGTCGCGGTGATCCCGAAGGGCACCATTCACGAGTTCTGGCGCTCCATCGAAGCCGGCGCCCGCAAGGCCGAGAAGGAACTCAACGCCGCGGGAACGAAGGTTCAGGTGATTTGGAAGGGGCCGCTGCGCGAGGACGACCGGGACCAGCAGATTCAAGTGGTGGAGAATTTTACCAGTCGCCGGGTTTCCGGGATCGTTTTGGCCCCCTTGGATTCACAAGCTTTGGTGAAGCCGGTGGAGAATGCGGTGGGAGCCGGGATACCGACGGTGATCATTGATTCCGATCTTAAGACGGACAAGCACACCAGTTTCGTGGCGACGGACAATTATCGGGGCGGACAAATGGGGGGTGAACATCTGGCCAAACTGATTGGTGAAAAAGGGAACATCATCCTGCTTCGATATGCGGTCGGATCCGCAAGCACTGAGGCGCGCGAGGCCGGCTTCCTGGATGCCATCAAGAAATTCCCGAATATCAAGATTCTGTCGAGTGACCAGTACGCCGGCGCGACACGCGAGACTTCCTATCAGGCGGCGCAGAATCTGTTGAACCGGTATGGCCGTGACGTGAATGGGGTGTTCTGCCCTTGCGAACCCGTGGCGGTGGGCATGGCCAAGGCTTTGCGCGATCTCGGTTATGCCGGCGGCAAAGTAAAGATGGTGGGCTTCGATACCGGCGGGCAGTCGGTCGCTGATTTGCGCTCCGGTGATATCCAGGGACTCGTGGTTCAGAACCCTCTCCGGATGGGATACGAAGGAGTGATGACCCTGGTAAGGAGCCTCAAGGGGGAGAAGGTCGAGAAGCGGTTGGACACCGGTGTCACGTTGGTGACGAAGGAGAACATGGAGCAGCCGGAGGTGAAGGAACTCCTGGAGCCACCGCTGTCGAAGTATCTGCCGTGAGGCTGGGCGAGGCAGAACTCCGATGCGATGGCCGGGGAAGAGGGGCGTTGGGTGGCGGGCGATCGTGACCGTCGCCTGTTGGCTGTGTGCGTCCATCTGCCGCGGGGGCTGGGATGCGGCTCCGGTCGTGTTGAATGACGATGGAGGCTGGTCGTGGTTCGAAGATGAACGCGCCATCGTGGTCGACGACAAACTCTTCGTGGGTTCCGTGGCGATGGGGCGTGAGGACAAAACCCGTCGTGGCAACATCGAGGTCGTCAGTTTCGATTTGAAGTCGGGTGCCCGCGCGCGCTTTCCATTGCGCGTCGGATTGGAGGCGGATGATCACGATTCGCCGGCATTGCTGGCGCTGCCGGACCGGCGCTTATTGGCGATGTACGGCAAACACGGACCGGAGAATCGCATTTACTGGCGGATCAGCACCCGTGCTGCGGATGGGCGGGCCTGGGGACCGGAATCCGTTTTCGTACCGAGCGCATCGTCGAGGGTGACCTATGCAAACCTGCATTGGATCGCCGGAGAAGGGGCCAAGGGGCGCATTTACAATTTCTTCCGCGGACTGGACAACAGCTTCAAGCCCTCGTGGATGACCTCGGATGATTGGGGAGTCAGTTGGCGGACCGGCGGACTCCTGATTGAAGTTCCCAGCCCCGTTTTCAAACATCGGCCCTACGTCAAGTACGTCTCCGACGGTCGAGGCACGATTCACTTCGGGTTCACCGAAGGGCACCCGCGCGATTTCGACAACAGCATCTATCACGCGCGGATCAGGAACGGCGTATTGCAGCGCAGCGACGGCGCGCCGATACGGGCTTTGAGCGAGGGGCCGATCCGGCCAGGGGAGGCGACGTCGGTGTACACCGGCGGTTCGAATCACGTGGCGTGGATACACGATATCGCTGCGGATCGAGGTGGGCGGGTTCGTGCCGTGTTCTCGGTTCAAAGGGATTCCGCGGGCCTGCCGCCGAAGCAAGGAGGCAGCGACCACCGGTATTTTTGGGCGGAATGGGACGGCCGTGGTTGGAGCACGACAGAGATCGCGCGGGCGGGTCAGCGGCTCTACGCCGGTGAAGACGACTACACCGGCGGAATCTGTCTGCATCCGGACGAACCGGGCACGGTGTTCATCTCAACCTCTGTCGATCCAGCCACCGGTGCACCGCTCACGAGCGGGCATTTCGAGGTGTTTCGTGGGCGACGTGAGCGGGGAAAGTCAGCGTGGGTATGGGAATCCCTGACCCCAGCGGCAACGACGGACCAGTTGCGTCCCATCGTACCCCGCTGGCGTCGCGGGCGGACCGTGTTGCTGTGGCTGCGAGGAACGTACCGGGCGTATACAGACTACGATCTGGAAGTAGTGGCGAAGCTGGAGTAGCGCGAAGCGCCGTGCGCCTCGGATGAGACACGGCGACGTGAGTCGCTGCAGGACCTTCGGCGGGACCGATCCCTGCCAGGTCGCCAAGCCTGGCAGGATTCGCAAGGGCAACTGCCAGAACCTGGTACTTGCCTATACCGGCAGGTCCGGCGGCGGGCTATCAGTGGGCGAAGAGGCGCCTGGGGCGGCATTTTCGGCGGATTCCTCGACGTCTTCGCTGATCACGGGGGCGATGGCCTGAAGTCGGTCGTTCGCCTCCAGGTTGATGAGTTTGACTCCCATCGTGTTGCGTCCGGCCTCGCGGATGCCGTTGACCTTGATGCGGACGAGTTGTCCGGCGGCAGTGATGAGCATGATCTCATCCTGATCACGGACCGGTAGGGCGCCCACGACGCGGCCGGTTTTTTCCGTCGTCTTCATCGTGATGATGCCCTTTCCGCCGCGGCTTTGGACGCGGTACTCATCGAAGGCGGTGCGCTTGCCGATGCCATTGTCGCCGGCAACGAGCAGCGTGGCTTGGGGATTGAGCACGGCCAGGGCGACGACCTTGTCGCCGGAATCCAGTTCGATGCCTTTGACGCCCGCGGCCTGTCGGCCCATGGCACGCACCTGATCCTCCACGAAGCGAATACTCATGCCCTCGCTGGTGATAAGAACAACCTCGTCCGTTCCGTTGGTTTGACGGACGTCGATGAGTCGGTCGCCTTCTTCGATGGTGATGGCGATGATGCCGCCTTTGCGGACGTTGGCGAACTCATCGAGAGCGGTCTTTTTAACGGTGCCGCGCTGAGTGGCGAAGAAGACAAAACCGGGTTGCTGCCAGGTGAGGTCTTCCTTGGTGGGGCCGACCACCGACTTGACGCGAATGAGCGCGGCAATTTTTTCGTCGGCACGAAGCTCCAGCAGATTGGCGATGCTGCGTCCTTTCGAGGCGCGGCCCATGTCCGGGATTTCGTGGACGCGCTCCACGTAGACACGACCGGACTGGGTGAAGAACATCAGGTAATCATGGGTGCCTGCCGTGAAGAGGTGCTCGATGAAATCGGCGGATTCGCCGTCGACGACCGAGGTTTCACGCGTGGCCATCCCGATGACGCCTTTGCCGCCGCGACGCTGGGCGCGGTAGGAGCTGACGTTGGTACGCTTGATGAGGCCGTTGTGGGTGATGGTGATGATGACCGCCTCATTGGCGATGAGGTCTTCGATCAACATCTCGCCTTCATCGGGAACGATCTCGGTCAGTCGTGGGGTGCCGTGCTTGGCTTTTACCGCCTGGAGTTCGTCCTTGATGATGGTGAGGACGCGGGCTTCGCGGGCGAGAATGTCGAGCAGGTCCCTGATGCGGGCAACGAGTTCGTCGTATTCGCCCTTCACCTTGTCGCGTTCAAGGGCGGTAAGTTGGTAGAGACGCAGGTCGAGGATGGCGTCAGCCTGGAACTCGGTGAAAGCGTAGCGGCCGTCCACGATGCGGGCTTCGCTGCGGATGAGGATGCCGAGCTTCTCCACCGTGGCGCGCGAGAACTCATAGGCGAGCAGCTTGATACGGGCCTCCTCGCGGTTGGAGGACGATCGAATAATGCGGATGAAGTCGTCGAGGTGGGCCAGAGCGAGCAGGTAGGCCTCTAGTTTTTCGGCCTGTTTCTCGGCTTCCCGGAGGAGGAACCGAGTGCGACGCAGGATGACTTCGCGGCGGTGCTCGATGTAGCAATTGAGGACTTCCTTGAGATTGAGCGTCTTGGGGCGTCCGCCATCGATGGCGAGCATGTTGACGCTGAAGGTCGTCTCGAGCTGGGTAAGACGGTAGAGGTTGTTGATCACCACCTTCGGAACCGCGTCCCGCTTGAGTTCGATGACGAGCCGGCAGTGTTCATCCGACTCGTTGCGCATGCCGCTGATGTCGGTGAGCGTCTTTTCGTTCACCAATTCGGCGATGCGTTTCTCGAGTTCGGCGGGATTCACGAGATACGGCACCTCGGTGACCACCAGTTGGGTCTTGCCGCCCTTGAGCTCCTCGACGCCGATCTTGCCGCGCAACTTCAGGCTGCCGCGGCCGGTCCGGAAGTAGTTGCGGATGCCTTCTAGGCCACAGACGTAGCAGGCTTGGGGAAAGTCCGGCCCCTGGATGTACCGCATCAGGTCGTCGACCGTCAGTGTGGGCTTGTCGATAAGCGCACAGACGCCGTCGATGACCTCCCCGAGATTGTGGGGCGGGATGTTGGTGGCCATGCCGACGGCGATGCCGGTGCCGCCGTTGACCAGGAGGTTCGGGAAGGATGCGGGAAAGACGGTGGGTTCGACGCGGGTTTCATCGTAATTCGGGACGAAATCCACGGTGTCCTGATCCATGTCCTGCATCAGGACGGCACCAAGTGGGGCGAGGCGGGCTTCGGTGTACCGCATCGAAGCCGGCGGATCGCCCTCGACGGAACCGAAGTTGCCCTGGCCATCGACGAGTTTCTCGCGCATGGACCACGGTTGGGCCATGTGGACGAGGGTTGGATAGATGGCCTGATCGCCATGCGGATGGTAGTTACCCATCGTTTCGCCGACGATCTTGGCGCACTTGAGATGCTTGCGATTGGGCTGAATGCCCAGGTCATTCATCGCATAGAGGATGCGGCGCTGGGAGGGTTTCAATCCGTCGCGCACATCCGGCAGCGCGCGAGAGATGATCACCGACATTGAGTAATCAAGAAACGAGTTCTTGATCTCGTCGGCGACGTTGACCTTGGCAATCTTTTCGCCGGCGGCGAAGAGCGGCGTCGAAGAGACGGGCTGCTGAGGTGGGAGATTGGGATCGGACGGTTCGGCCATGGGATGCGGTCGTGCGGTCGGACGAGAACTCAGACGTCCAGGTTGCGGACGTTCAGTGCGTTGTCCTCGATGAATTGACGGCGGGGCTCGACTTCCTCGCCCATGAGGGTGGTGAACATTTCTTCGGCCTCGATGGCGTCGGTGAGGTCGACGCGCAGGAGTTTGCGTTTGGCCGGGTCCATGGTGGTCGAGAAAAGCTGCTGGGGATTCATTTCTCCCAGCCCCTTGAACCGTTTGATTTCGATGCCGCGTTTGCCGACGTCTTTCACGGCCGCGAGAATCTCCGCGATGGAAAAGAGCGGGCGGATGCGTTGGTTCTCCCCCGAGCCTTCGATCAATTCGAAGAGGGGCTGATCCTGGGCCGAGTAGTGGGCGACATCCAGGCCCTTGCGCGCGATACGCCGGAGCAGATCGGCGACCGGCCGCGCCTCGTGGATTTCGACATGCCGCGCGCGCCGGACGGGGCCGCCGCGGGGTTTGTCGGGTGCCGCGGCGGCTGACGGCGCGGGAGTGGGTGTGGGAGTCGGAGCCGGAGTGGGAACGGCCTGAGTCGCCGCGGTGGTGGGGGTGGCGGTGGGATCGGGCGGTTCTTCATCGCCGAAGAGGCGGAGG
Source organism: Verrucomicrobiales bacterium (assembly GCA_016795425.1). Classification (GTDB taxonomy): domain Bacteria; phylum Verrucomicrobiota; class Verrucomicrobiia; order Limisphaerales; family CAIMTB01; genus CAIMTB01. Next base: position 58,912 of record JAEUHG010000014.1, on the reverse strand, counting down.
TCGGGGTTGCTTTCCCCGAACTGCCGCAGCTGTTCTTCGTCGTGGAAGTAGTGGATGGACTCCTCGTTGCCGGCACGAACCCGGACGAGGTGCTTGGGCAGTTCCTCGGACTGGGGATCCCGGTGTTCGATATACTCGGCGAAATCGCCGCCGTGCTTGCGAATGGCGACGGCGAATTTGTCGAGCGACTCGAGCAGTTCGAGGATCTCGGCGAGTTGCTTCTCGTTGAGAGTGCTGCTGTCGGCGAGGTTCTTGAGTTGCACATCCTCGACACCGAGCTGGATGAGGATGCGATTCAATTGGATGTCGTCTTCGACGTATTCCTCTCGGCGGCGGCGGCTGATCAGGTAGAGGGGGGGTTGGGCGATGTAGATGTACCCGCCGCGGATGAGTTGCGGCATCTGCCGGTAAAAGAAAGTGAGCAGGAGGGTGCGGATGTGGGAGCCATCGACATCGGCGTCGGTCATGATGATGACCTTGTGATACCGGAGTCGTTCGAGGTTGAAAGCGCCTTCGCCTTCACCCTCGCCGATGCCGGTGCCGATGGCGGTGATCATGGTTCGAATCTCGGCATTCTGCAGGACCTTCTCGAGGCGCGCCTTCTCGACGTTGATGAGTTTGCCGCGGATCGGCAAAATCGCCTGGAATCGGCGGTCGCGGCCCTGTTTGGCGGAGCCACCGGCGGAATCGCCCTCAACGATGTAGATCTCAGTGTTCGCGGGATCGCGATCGGAGCAATCGGCGAGTTTTCCGGGGAGACCACCGCCGGTCATGGCAGTTTTGCGGACGGCCTCGCGGGCCTTGCGGGCGGCCTCGCGGGCGCGGGCGGCGGTGAGGCCTTTGTCGATGATGCGCTTGGCGACCGCTGGCGTCGCATCGAAGTAAGTCATCAGCCCGTCATAGACGATGGAAGAGACGATGCCTTCGACCTCCGTATTGACCAGTTTGACTTTGGTTTGGGATTCGAATCTGGGGTTGGGGAGTTTGACGCTGAGAACGCAGATGAGGCCCTCGCGCACATCATCGCCGGTGATCGGCGGGTCTTTCTCCTTCAGGATACTGTTCGACTTCGCGTATTGGTTGATGGCGCGGGTCAGCGCGGTGCGAAAACCGGTGAGGTGCGTTCCGCCGTCGGCATTCGGGATGGAGTTGGCGAAGCAGAGGATCTGGTCGGTGTAGCTGTCGTTATATTGGAGGACGCACTCGATGAGGACCTCGTCTTTGGAACTCGACAGCACCACGGGCTTGGGGTGGAGGACCTCCTTGTTTTTGCCCAACTGTTTGACGAACTCGACGATGCCGTCCTTGTAGAAGAAGCGCTCGGATTTGTTCTCCTCGCGTTCGTCGGTGAGGAAGATCTCAACACCCGGATTGAGAAAGGCGAGTTCACGAAGCCGGTTGGCCAGCCGATCGAACTTGAACTCGGTGGTGATCGTGAAGATTTCGGCGTCGGGCTTAAACGTGATCAGCGTTCCCGTATTTCGGGACTTGCCGATGACGGTGAGTTTCTCAGTCGTCTTCCCGCGGGCGAAGGCCATGTGATAGACCTTGCCATCCCGTGAGACCTCGACTTTGAACCAGTCCGACAGTGCGTTGACGCATTTGGCGCCCACGCCATGGAGGCCTCCGGAATATTTATAGGCGCCCTGACCGAACTTGCCGCCGGCATGGAGATTGGTGAGGACCAATTCGACGGCCGGAATGCCCCACTTGGGATGAATGTCGACCGGGATGCCGCGGCCGTCGTCACGAATGGAGGCCGAGCCATCCACGTGAATGGTGACCTCGATGCGCGAGCAGAAGCCGGCGAGATGCTCGTCGATGGAGTTGTCGAGTACCTCGAAGACGCAGTGGTGCAGGCCGCGTTCATCAGGGTCACCAATGTACATGCCCGGCCGTTTGCGAACGGCCTCCAGACCCTCGAGTTTGTCGATCTTGGACGAGTCGTAAAGTTGCTCGCCCACGGCGGTCGACGGGCTGGAATTCTGAGGGGGTTCGATCGGTTCAGACATCGGTACAGGGTTCGGTCAACGGCGCCTCCCGGGCGGGTCGTTGAACGCCCCTGAGATTAGCCGGGGAGACCCCCTCAAAACAACGCTGATTTTACCCAAATGCGCGTCCTATTGTGCCGAATTTCCCGGTCGAGCCCTACAAATTGTGTGATTCGTCAAGTCGGATCCCCAATGGACAGGGGCGCGCGGAGAACGCAGTTCGAAAGGTGGGAGTTACGGTGAGTCCGGGACCGAAAGGGCCTGTTGACGGAGCCATTTCAGGACCCGCAACGCCTCGGTTGCCGACCAGGCCTGGGCGTCGCAACCGCGTTCCTGATGAGGAGCGTCGCCATCCGCGATTTCGGGCACGTGGCCCAGGCAACCGTAATCGAGCCAGTAGTCGAGATTCCCGAGCATGGCCTGGGCGGCGGCGATGGCCGATGGATGGCGTTCCCAGGCGACGACCAGGGCTTCAGCCAGGGAAGGCAGGATCCACGTCCAGGCGGTTCCATTATGATAAGCAGGCTTCCGCCGGGTGTCTTCGTCATCCCGGTATTGGCCCCAATACGGCTGATCCGGATCATTGAGGAGTCGCCCGTCGGCAGCGCGCGCGGCGAGAGGCGGGGAGACCGGCAGGGGCGCGAGGGAACGCACGCCGCCCGGGATCCAGAGATGGCGAAGGGCGGAGTTGACGGCGGATCGGGCCTGGGCCGTATCGGCTATGCCAAGTGTGATAAGGAACAGGAAGTTCGGTCGGAGCGCATTATCAGGGCGCGCGTTGGCAGCTGAGACTCCAGGGGCCGCGAGAAGCACATCGCTGAACCAGCCCGAAGAAGGCAGCCAGAAGCGCTCGGCCACCGAACGCACTGCGAGCTCCGCCAGCTTCTTCCATCGCTCGGTGGCGTTGCCATCGGCACGTGAAAGGAACCGCAGGGCGCGGATCCACAGAGCCTGGATTTCGATGGGGTAGCCTTCGCGCGGGGTACAGGCGGGATGGTTGGTGTCCATCCAGGTAAAGTGGGCTGGACTCCAAACCAGGCCGGTTGCGGGATCGACCCGAATGCCGTTGGGTGTTCCGGAGAGATAGCCTTCGACCAGCAGGCGCACCGTGTCGACGAGGCCGCGTGAAGTGCCGGGCAAGGTTCGATGCGCGAGGTCGGGACCGAGCAGCGTCAGCGCTTCTTCGGCGACGACGGCGTACCAGAGCGGGGCGTCGGAGGTGTCGCGATTGGTGGCGTTGTCGCCGTGGATGGAGTTGGGCAGGGTGCCGCGATCGGCGAAGCGTCCGAAGACATCTAGTATGCCAACGACCTCCTGGTGCCAACCGCCGGCGAGCAACCCACGTGCGGCGATCAAGGTGTCGCGACCCCAGTCGAGGAACCATGGGTAACCGGCGATGACAGTTTGACCGCCATCACGCCGGGCGAGGAAGTCCAGGGCCGCGCGCCGCAAGCGAAGTTCGAGTCCATCCAGTCCCTGGCGGGCATCCCCGGTGTCCCGGGAGCGGTCTAGGCTGCCATCAGCCTCCATGCCGAGCGGACTCGTTTCGGCGTCGAGCATGAGTTGCAGGACATCACCGGCGTCGAGTGGGCATTCGAACCATCCGGGACTGAAGGCATCTCCATGTCCCACCTGGCCGCGAGATTGCTCGATGGGATGCGGTACACGCTCGGACCATTCGGGCTGCGGATGGTAGACTCCCCGGTTGGTGGTGACCCGCAGGGTGCGATCGTCGGCGGGAGTGAAGGCGAAACCGGCGGGTTTCTCGAGGGATCGCGTGTGCGCGTGAAAGTGGTGTTCGGACCCGGGATTGCGTTGGGTCTCCTGATGGAAACTTCGATCTTCAATATCGACGCGAATGGTAAGCGTGGCCGGCAGGGCGGTGTCGCCGATGGGGCGGGCGAAGCGGAACGTGGTGGTGTTCCGTTGGGAGATCATGGCGGCCGAGAGCAGAATCGTCACCCGCCGCCCGTTGCCCGCATTGGCATGGAAAGTCCAGTGGGCCACCCCGTCCTCGAGTCGAAAATCTGTGAGATTCTGGAAGTCGAGCGGGGATAGGAATCCGTCGACATTGATCCAAGCCCGTACGCGCTTCACGAGAACGTGGCGATCGACCGGCACGCGCGGGTGGAGGTTAGCGGCGAGCGCGCAGTCATATTTGGATCGGACGCTGCCGAGATCGAGGCGCAGTCGGGCCATGGCGCCGCGGCCATTGGTGAGCAGGGCCAATCCCTCGCGATCAAGGGGGGCGGTGGACCGCGGCTGCAGGCCGAGAAAAAGCAGAGGCGCGTGGACACTGTCCGGGCCTTGGTCTTGTCGAAGATCGATGGAGAGGCGTGCGGACAGGGAGTGCAGTGGGGAGAGGGGGGGGAAGCTGGCGATCCAGCCATCGGCGACGCGGATACTGAAGGCATGCCGTGGGCGAGGTTCAGATGCGATCTCGAGATGGGCACGGAAGGCGGAAGGCAGGCGGATCAGGAGCCACCAACCCGGGGGGATGGGGGTCACTCTGCGGGCATCCGACGGGCTCCACTCGATAACATTGGGGAAGGCGCCATTACGAAGGCAGACTTCCAGCGCCTGGTTGAGGTTGATTTCGATTGGGCGGGTTCCCTGGGGTGCCGGTGCGGCGAGGTGCGAAAGGCAGGCCAGCCACTCCGCGGCCTTTTCAGCAACGACCTCGGCAAGGCGGAAGGGTTGGAGGTCGCCGAGGATGGATTCGGCGGGGACAATCGCAGCGGCAGCTTGAATCGCCCACGCGGCGCGGGCGCGACACTCACGATAGCGGTCACCGGCGCCTTGAGTGGGCAGGGGGTGGGGCGAGAGACAGCAGACGGCGCCCGGTGGCAGTTCGATGCGGCATTCCTGGGCACCACCGGAACCCCTGGAAATGGGATTGGGTGCATTGCTGATCAACTCGTGAGTCCATTCGGCTGCGGTTCGAAAAGGCGCGCTGGCGGTGGACAGGACCGAGGGCTTTTCGAGCTGTGAATTGATGAGAACGAGGACCGGCGACGAGCCATCCTGACTGGTGCGGAGCAGAGCATAGATGGTGTGACCATCGGGACTGATGCGCTCCAGGCGGGCGCCGTCGAAGAAGGCGGGATGGTCCGCCAGCAGGCGATGCAAGGTCGCGAGCTCCGGGACGATGTGATCCGGGCTGTCCCAGGAAAGGCCCGTGCGTTCATGGACCCGGATCTTCTCGGAAGCGAGCCATTCCACGCCGCAGGTGAAGCCGAAGCCGCCACTGACGCTCGTCAGGGCGCAGAGCCGGTTGCGGAGCAGGGACCAGGTGCGGCCGTTGGCCGCGAGGCGGGAGTTATCGTGCGTCTCGCTATAGTGCACGTAGGTTCCAACGCGACGGGACTGGGCCAACGCGTAGTCCAGGTAGCCTTGAATGTCGGGGCCCGAATAATTCTGGAAGAGCTCGGAATAGGCCCATTGCATGCCGCCCTCGGTAAGGAGGCTCTCGGTCGCGGCCCACGATCCTCCCAGGCCTTCGAGCAGGAACACGGCGTCGGGGAACTCGGAGCGAACTCGGGAGGTGATGTACTGCCAGACATGGGTAGGGATCTTGTAACCCGCGTCGCAACGGAAGCCGTCGACGCCTCGGCGGCACCAGGTAAGCAGGGCTTCGGCGATGAGATCCCATAGTTCAACCCGTTCCTGTTCGAGCTCAACGAGATCCTCCCAGATGACACCCCAGGCGCCAGGGCACGCAAAACGGCCGTCCTTTTCGCGGCGAAAGAATTCGGGATGTTCCTCGAAGAGTCGGGATCCCCACCCGGTGTGATTCACGACGATGTCGAGGAAGACGCGGGCGCCGAGATCGTGAGTGGCGTCGGCAAGTTCCCGGAACTGGTCGATGCCGGTGGCACGCTGATCGAACTCGACGAGGGCGGGGTCGACGGCGGTGAGGTCGAGAGCGGCATAGGGGCTGCCCATGCGGCCGAAGCGGGCGAAGGTCGTGGGGGTGGGATGGATGGGCAGCAGATGCAGGATGCGGCAGCCGAGGGTGTTGACGATATGGGGCAGCTGGGCCTGCAGTTGGCGGAAGGTTCCGGAAGGTGGAAGCACTGCGAAGCCACATTGCTCCAAGGCTTGGACGGCAGGCTGGGTGGACTCGGGGTGCAGCTGGCTGGCGAAGCGGGTTTGGCCGAAGAGGCGGGTGAACGCGCAATAGATGATGTTGGCGGTGCGACACCAATCCGGGTGGATGCTGATGCCGCAATCAGGTCCTGAGGGCCAATGTTGATAGCCTTTGGGATCGATGAGATAGGGTTTGGCGCCGAAGAAGCCGGTCTCGGCCAGGACGAGGTCGCGGGCCCACCTGGTTCCCGTCCATTGGAGGGGGACATCGTGCCAGGCGGCGCCGAAAGGGGGGACGCGGGCGGTGTGCGCTTTGACCACCTCCTCTCGGAAGGCGGCATCGCGGCCGAGCGTGGTTCGGAGGCGCGCCTGCCAACCGTGGGCAGGAGAAGCCTCGGGCGGAGTGGTGAGCGAGAAGGACTGTCGGTCGCCCACGTAGCGGACCAATCGTTCGCCCGGCGCCGGCGACATGGAGAGTGGGTCCATCGTTTGCGCCGCAAGGAGATCCTTCCTTGTGGTTCGGCGCAAGCCAGGGAACAAAAAGGGCGCCCTTTGTGGGGCGCCCTTGGAAGGAAGGATTGGGAACGTTGGTATCCCAGGCGATCAGCCGACGAGCGGTTCTTCCTCGGCGATGAGCGGCGGGGCCGACGGTTCGTCGTCGGATGCGACGTCGACGAGGGGTTTCACCTTGACGTTGCGATGATCGACGAAGCCGGTGCCGGCCGGGATGATGTGTCCCATGATGACGTTCTCCTTGAAGCCGCGGAGATAGTCGTACTTGCCCATGGTGGCGGCGTCGGTGAGCACGCGCGTGGTGTCCTGGAAGGACGCGGCGCTGAGGAACGACTCGGTCTCCAGGGAGGCTTTGGTGACGCCGAGGAGGACGGGGACAGCTTCGGCAGGCTTGCCGCCCATCTTTTCCACCCGCGTGTTTTCCTCCTCGAAGTTGATCTTATCGATCTGCTCGCCCCAGAGGAACGTGGTGTCGCCGGGTTCGGTGATGCGCACCTTCTTCAGCATCTGCCGGATGATGATTTCGATGTGCTTGTCGTTAATGGTGACGCCCTGGAGACGGTAGACTTCCTGAATCTCGTTCACCAAGTGCTCCTGGAGCGCCTGGGGTCCGAGAACGTCGAGGATCTCGTGCGGCACCACCGGACCTTCGGTGAGCTGCTGGCCCTTCTTCACGATATCGCCCTTGAACACGATGACGTGCTTGCCGATCGGGATGAGGTGTTCCTCCTCCTGGTTGGTGTGCAGGTCGCGGACGACGATGCAGCGCTTGCCTCGCACGCTCGGTCCGAAGTCGACGATACCGTCGATCCGGGAGATCTCGGCGGCGTCTTTCGGACGACGCGCCTCGAAGAGTTCGGCGACCCGCGGCAGACCGCCGGTGATGTCCTTCGTCTTCGAGGTTTTGCGGGGAGTCTTCGCGAGCAGGGCGCCGGCGGCGATGCGGGTGCCTTCCTCAACGACGATGTGCGCGCCCGAGGGAATCGGGTAGCTCGCCAACGGTTCGTCGCGGTCGTCGGCGATGATGATCTGCGGATGCAGATCCTCTTTGTGATCGATGATCACGACGGCTTCCTGGCCGGTGGTCTCGTCGAACTCGAACTTCATCGTCACGCCCTCGATGATGTCGTGGAAGCGGATGTGACCCGCCTTTTCCGAGATGATCGGGACATTGTACGGATCCCACTGCACGAACATCTGACCTTCGACCTTTTGCTTGGTCGGGGTGATGTGGACGCCCTTGACGCGGCCGCCGTCTGGGACGGAGATGATCGCGCCGATCGGCACCTGGTGGGTTTCGACTTCACGACCCTGTTCGTCGAGGATGCTGACGGAACCGGTCTTGTTGAGGACGATGTTGCTGCCGTCGTCGAGCGCCACCGTACGGATGTCGTTGTACCGGAGCACACCGTCGTGCTTGGCGCGGATCTGCGGTTGCTTGAATGCACCGGTGGCGGCGCCGCCGATGTGGAACGTACGCATCGTCAGCTGGGTGCCGGGTTCGCCGATGGACTGGGCGGCGATGATGCCGACGGCTTCGCCCATTTCCACCAGGCGTCCGGTGCCGAGGTTGCGGCCGTAGCACTTCTTGCAGATGCCGAGCTTGGTTTCGCAGGTAAGGACGGAGCGGATCTTGAGGCGCTCGAGGCCGAGTTTGGTGATCTTGGCACCCTTTTCCTCGTCGATCAGATCGCCGGCCTTCACCAGCGGGGTACGCGGATCATTCGGGTCGATGATGTCCTCGGCGGCGTAGCGGCCGAGGGCACGATCGGCGACCTTCACGACCTCTTCCTCACCCTCGAAGATCGAGTGGACGAAGATGCCGTTGGTGGTGGCGCAATCCTCGAAGCGGATGATGACGTCCTGGGCAACATCGACCAGTTTGCGGGTCATGTACCCGGAATCGGCTGTCTTGAGCGCGGTATCAGCGAGACCCTTGCGGGCGCCGTGAGTCGAGATGAAGTACTCGAGCACCGTCAAACCTTCGCGGAAGTTCGACAAAATCGGCTTCTCGATGATGTCGCCTGAGGGTTTGGCCATGAGGCCGCGGACACCGGCCAGCTGGCGGACCTGCGCCTTATTACCGCGGGCGCCGGAGTCGACCATGAGGAACACGGGATTGTACTCCCGTTTGCCCTGGTTGTTCTCGAGCGTCTTGAGCATGACGCTGGCGATCTGGTCGGTGCAATGGGTCCAGATGTCGACGATCTTGTTGTAGCGTTCGCCGGGAGTAATGACACCCTTGCGGTACTGCTTTTCAACGTCGCTGATCTGGCGCTGCGCGCTGGCGATCTCCTGATCCTTCTCCTTCGGAATGATCATGTCATCGATGCCGATGGAGCAGCCCGAGCGGGTGGCTTCGCGGAATCCGAGCTCCTTCAGTTTGTCGAGGACCTGGACGGTGCGCTCGTGGCCGCAGACCTTGTAGCAACTCCAGATGAAGTCGCCGATCTCACTCTTCTTGACCGGTTTGTTGGGGAAGCCGAGTTCGGTGGGCCAGATCTCGGAGAAGATCACGCGACCGACCGTGGTCTCGATGATCTTGCGATTGGCATCTCCGTAGATGGTCTTTCGTCCGAGGTCCGGGTTGGCCAGGAGGATGCGGTCGTGCGTGCGGAGATCGCCTTCCAGGTGGGCGAAGATGACTTCGTCCTTGGAAGCGAACAGCTTCGGGCGATCGCCGTCCTTGCGCTGCTGCCGGGGTTCGGCGGTGAGGTAGTAACAGCCCAGGGTAATGTCCTGGGTGGGCGTCATGATCGGCTTGCCGCTCGAGGGGCTGAAGATGTTGAGCGGCGCCATCATGAGCAGGCGGGCTTCCATCTGGGCTTCGACCGACAGCGGCACGTGCACGGCCATCTGGTCGCCGTCGAAGTCGGCGTTGTACGCGGTGCAGACCAGCGGGTGAATGCGGATGGCTTCCCCTTCGATCAGCATCGGTTCGAACGCCTGGATAGAGAGGCGGTGCAGGGTGGGGGCGCGGTTGAGGAGAACCGGGTGTCCCTTGGTGACTTCCTCCAGAATGTCCCACACCTCGGGCACCTGGCGTTCGATCATCTTCTTGGCGGAACGCACGGTGTGGACGAGGCCACGTTCCTTGAGCTTGCGAATGATGAACGGTTCGAAGAGGACCAGGGCCATCTTCTTCGGAAGACCGCACTGGTTCAGCTTGAGTTCGGGGCCGATGACAATGACCGAGCGGCCCGAGTAATCGACGCGTTTGCCCAGGAGGTTCTGACGGAAGCGGCCGCTCTTGCCCTTGAGCATGTCGGAGAGCGACTTGAGCGCGCGATTGCCGGCTCCGGTCACGGGGCGTCCGTGGCGGCCATTGTCGAAGAGCGCATCGACCGCCTCCTGCAGCATGCGTTTCTCGTTGCGAATGATGACCTCAGGCGTCTTGAGCTGGAGGAGGTTCTTGAGCCGGTTATTCCGGTTGATGACGCGACGGTAGAGGTCGTTGAGATCGGACGTTGCGAAGCGGCCGCCTTCCAGTGGGACGAGGGGGCGGAGGTCCGGGGGGATGACCGGGAGCACCGTCAGAATCATCCACTCCGGCCGCGCCTTGGCGGAGAGGAAGCCCTGGAAGAGCTTGATTCGCTTGGCGAGCTTTTTGCGGGTCTGCTTGCTCTTGGTCTCCACCATCTGCTGCTGGAGAACCTCGACCTGCTTGGCGAGTTCGATTTTGGCGAGGGCATCACGGACGGCTTCGGCGCCCATTTTGGCGGTGAACGCCTCGGCACCGTAAGTGGCACGCGCATCGCGGAACTCGAGTTCGCTGAGCAGTTGGTGTTCCTTGAGCGGTGTGTTTCCCGGATCAATGACGAGGTAATCCTCGTAATAGATGACGCGCTCCAGATTGCGCGCCGTCATGTCGAGCACGAGGCCGATGCGGGACGGCATGCACTTGAAGAACCAGATGTGCGAGACCGGGACGGCGAGTTCGATGTGGCCCATGCGCTCGCGGCGGACGCGGCTCAGGGTGACCTCGACGCCGCAGCGGTCGCAGACGACACCGCGGTGCTTGATGCGCTTGTACTTTCCGCAGGAGCATTCCCAATCCTTCACCGGACCGAAAATGCGCTCGCAGAAGAGGCCGCCCTTCTCGGGCTTGAAAGTCCGGTAGTTGATGGTCTCTGGATTCTTGACCTCACCTTTGGACCAGGCGCGGATCGTTTCCGGAGAGGCGACCGAGATCGAGACGTGGTCGACCTGATTGACCTTGTCGAGACCGAGGAGTTCGCGGGCCGTTTCCTTGGCGTTGGTAAGCATAGGAATAGGAGATAGTGAGCTGGATCGGGTCGACGGTTAGGAGGCGGCCAGGCCGGCGATGGCCAGCGGTGGCGTCTGAGTGGCGGGATCGACCGGTCCGGTGTAGCCAACGCGGACGTCGAGACCCAGGGATTGCATTTCCTTCACCAGAACGTTGAAGGATTCCGGCACGCCGGCCTCAAGGGCATTGTCACCTTTGACGATGCTCTCGTAGATCCGGGTGCGGCCTTGAACGTCGTCGGATTTGACCGTGAGAAGCTCCTGGAGCGTGTAGGCGGCGCCGTACGCTTCCATGGCCCACACTTCCATTTCGCCGAAGCGCTGGCCGCCGTACTGCGCCTTGCCGCCCAGGGGTTGCTGAGTGACGAGGGAGTAGGGCCCGACGGCGCGGGCGTGGATCTTGTCGGCCACCAAGTGACCCAGCTTCATCATGTAGATGTAGCCCACGACGACTTCCTGATCGAATTGATCGCCGGTGCGGCCATCGTAGAGGAGGGTTTTGCCCGCCTCGGAAACAAGGGCATCGCCGTGTTCGGTCTTCAGTTTGTGGGATGCGCGGCGGAGGTGATCGCGGACTTCGAACTCCTTGATGCCGTCGAAGACCGGAGTGGCGAACTTCATGCCGAGGATCTTGGCTGCCCAGCCCAAGTGGGTTTCGAGCAGCTGCCCGACATTCATGCGTGAGGGCACGCCGAGCGGATTGAGCACGATGTCCACCGGGGTACCATCGGCCAGGAACGGCATGTCTTCCTCCGGGACGATCTTGGCGACGACACCCTTATTGCCGTGGCGTCCTGCCATCTTGTCACCGACGGAGAGTTTGCGCTTCGACGCGATGTAGACCTTGACCTGCTTGATGATGCCAGGATCGACATCGTCACCGGACTCGATGCGCTCCATCTCCTCGTCATGCTGCATCTGGAGATCTTCGAACTTCTTTTTGAACTGTCCGATGATCTCGTTGATTTTGTTGCGAATCGGGGAGGGATCGATCTCGATGCGATCGTACACCTGCGCCAGCTTGCGGAGGAGGGTCTTGGTGATCTTGCGGTTGGCCGGGATGATGATCTCTCCGGTTTCGCTGTTCACCACGTCGAGCGGGATTTTCTCGCCGAGCAGGATGTTGGACAAGGCTTCGGTCAGTTGCTCGCGCAACTCCTCGGTCTTGGCCTTGTGGTCCTCCTGGACCTGTTTGGCCTGCTTCTTGTCTCCGTCGGACACGGGTGCGGCCTTGGGAATCGCCGCCGCGGCGGACAACTTGTCGGCTTCCTTTTTGGAGGAGACCTTCACGTCCATGACGATGCCATAGGTGCCGGAAGGCACCTTGAGGGAGGTATCCTTCACGTCGGCCGCCTTCTCGCCGAAGATCGCGCGGAGCAGTCGCTCCTCGGGGGCGAGTTCGGTTTCCGATTTGGGCGTGATCTTGCCGACCAGGATGTCGCCGGGCTTGACCTCGGCGCCGACGCGGATGACGCCGTCAGGTCCGAGGTTCTTGAGCGCTTCCTCGCCCAGGTTCGGAATGTCCCGAGTGATTTCCTCGGGTCCGAGCTTGGTATCACGGGCACCGACTTCGAATTCGTCGATGTGGATGCTGGTGAAGATATCCTCTTTGACGATGCGTTCGCTGATGAGGATGGCGTCCTCGAAGTTATAGCCATTCCAAGGCATGAACGCGACCAGCACGTTGCGTCCGAGGGCCAGTTCGCCGTCGGAGGTGCAGGGGCCATCGGCGATGACCTGCCCCTTCTTCACCGCGTCACCCTTGGCCACAAGCGTCTTTTGGTTGATGCAGGTGGCGGCATTCGACCGCATGAATTTGCGGACGTTGTAGACGAAGACGCCGTTGCCGGGGTCGTTCTTGATGCGTTTCTTGGTCTCGGGAAGTCGGCCATCGGCGGTGATGATGACCTGGCTGCCGGTGACCGATGCGACCTTGCCATTCTCTTCGCTGACGAGAACGGCGCGTGAGTCGCGGGCGACGCGTTCTTCGAGGCCGGTGGCCACGAAGGGCGCCTCGGTGACGAGCAGGGGAACGGCCTGCCGTTGCATGTTCGAGCCCATGAGGGCGCGATTGGCGTCGTCATGCTCGAGGAACGGGATGAGCGACGCGGCCACCGAGACGAGCTGCTTGGGCGACACGTCCATGTAGTCGACCTGCTTCGGTTCGGCATCGATGAAGTCGCCCTTGCGGCGGCAGGTGACGCGTTCGGTCTGGAAATTGCCCTTCTCGTCGATCACCGCGTTGGCCTGGGCGATGACATAATTTTCATCGCGATCGGCGGTGAGGTACTCGATATGGACCGTGACACGGCCATTCTCGACCTTGCGGTAGGGCGTTTCGATGAAGCCGAAGTCATTGATGCGGGCAAACGTCGCGAGCGAGGCGATCAGTCCGATGTTGGGACCTTCAGGCGTCTCCACCGGGCAGATTCGTCCATAGTGCGACGGGTGCACGTCGCGGACTTCGAAGCCGGCGCGGTCGCGGGAGAGACCCCCGGGCCCGAGTGCGGACAGGCGGCGTTTGTGGGTCAGTTCGGCCAGAGGATTGATCTGGTCCATGAACTGGCTCAGCTGAGATCGGCCGAAGAAGTCGCGAATGACCGCCGAGAGCGCCTTGGGGTTGATGAGCTTTTGGGGCGTCATCGTGTCCATGCTCTGGTCGAACAGCGTCATGCGTTCCTTGACCAGGCGTTCGGTCCGGGCGAGGCCGACGCGGCACTGATTGGCGAGAAGTTCGCCGACAGTACGAACGCGGCGGCTGCCGAGGTGATCGATGTCATCCAGGCTGCCTTCGCCCTTCTTGAGCATCAGAAGGTAGCGGGTGGCGGCGATCAGGTCCTGCTTGGTGAGGATGCGGGAGTCCTGCTTGTCCGGCAGACCGAGCTTCTGGTTGATCTTGTAGCGACCGACACGGCCCAGGTCGTAGCGCTTGGGATCAAAGAACAGGCGCTTGATGAGGGCGCGGGCATTGGCGGCGGTGGGAGGATCGCCGGGGCGAAGGCGTCGATAGATGTCCTTGAGCGCTTCGTCCTCGTTGCGGGTGGGATCCTTTTTCAGGCACTTGATGACGATGCCGTCATCGACGGTGGTATCGACCACCTTGATCTTATTGATCCCGAGTTCAGCGATCTGGCGGACGACCACCTTGGACAGGGGCTCGAAGGCACGGGCGACCACGATGCCTTTGTCGAGATCCATGGCGTCCTCGATGAGGACCTTGTTTTGGATGTCGTCGAGGGCTTCCGCCTGTTTGATGGTGAGTTCCTCGATATCGTAGAAGAGGCGGAGCACCTCATGATCCGTGCCGCGGACCTTCTCATCGCCCTTTTCCTTGTCATCCAGGAAGGCGAGGGCGCGGAAGAAGGTGGTGACGAGGAACTTTCGTCGGCGCTTCTTGCGGTCGAGATAGACGTAGAGCAGATCGCTGGTATCGAATTGGGCTTCATACCAGGAACCGCGGTCGGGAATGATGCGGAAGCCGTGCAGCATTTTGCCGTTGGCATGCTGGGTGGCTTCGAAGGCGAGACCGGGGGAGCGGTGGAGCTGGCTGACGATGACGCGTTCGGCGCCATTGATGACGAAGGTACCCTGGGGGGTCATGAGCGGGAGTTCCCCCATGAACACCTTCTCCTCCTTGATGCCGGCTTCCTCCTCGAGATGGAAGGTAACGTGCAGAGGCGCGCCGTAGGTCAGGCCTTCGCGGATGCACTCGAGCCAGTCGATCTTGGGATCCCCGATTTCGTAGCTGTGGAATTTGAGGACGACTTTGCCGTCGTAACTCTCGATGGGAAAAACCTCGGTGAAGACGGCTTGGAGCCCGGTATTCTTTCGGCGGGAGGGCGCCACGTCGCGTTGCAGAAACTCCTCATAGGAATTGACCTGCAATTCGATCAGGTTAGGTGGGGCAATGACTTCGCGAATTTTGCCGAAGTTGGTTCGTTCCGTCGCGCGCTGTGCCATGGTCATGAGTGCTCTTTGAGCTTGGGCCACTGCCGGCCGTTCATACAAATGTCCCGAGCGGAGAATAAAAAAGCAGGAGCTCGGCCGGCGCCGGCATCCCGCTTTGCTTGCTTTGAGCCCCCCGCGTCCCTCCGCCCGGGACGGCAATCGGACGCAGCGGGCTTGTTTTGGCCTGAACGAACTCCGGCGTGCTGAACACCGGCGCAGGGGCGGCAGGCCGCCGCCCCTGCGGTGTGAGAGCGAATTTACTTGATTTCGACCTTCGCGCCAGCTTCCTCCAACTTCTTCTTGGCGGCGTCGGAATCGGCCTTGTTGGCCCCTTCGAGAACCGGCTTCGGAGCTTCTTCGACGAGCTTTTTGGCTTCGGCGAGTCCCAGGCCAGTCTTGATTTCCCGGACCACCTTGATGACGGCGATCTTCTTGTCGGCCGGCACGGAAGCCAGGATGACGTCGAATTCGGTCTTGGCCTCGGCGGCGGGGGCCGCGGCGGCTCCACCACCCGCGGGGGCGGCGGCGGCGACGGCGACGGGCGCCGCAGCGCTCACGCCCCAGTCGGCTTCGAGTTTCTTCACGAGCTCAGCGACTTCGAGGACGGTGAGCTTGCCGAGTTGCTCGGCGATTGAGTTGATGTCAGCCATGGTGTCTTTCAGTTTCGTCGCCCTCCGCAGCCGCGGGGGATTTGAGCAAGCGAGCCCGCCCGCCGACGATTTACTCTTTGGTTTTGGTTAGCCCCCGGCCGGTTTGGCCGGGGAAAGGGTTTGAATTCGGGTTTCGATTTACAGCGGGCGGCGTTGCGGCCGCCCTTTGTCAGGAGGTCAGGCGGGCTTGTCGGCCTTGGCCTGGAGGACGCGAGCCAGCGAGGCGGCTGGTTCATTGAGAAGGCGGACCAATTGGCCAGCGGGAGCCTGAAACAGACCCAAGAGCTTGCCGCGCAGAACTTCGATGGACGGCAGATCTGCCAGAACCGCGATGCCGGCCGCGTCGATGTGCTGAGCGTTGAGGCAGCCGAAGCGGACCTTTGGCTTCTCGAATTCCGCGGCGAAGGTCTTCAGCACCTTGGCGGCGGCGGAGATGTCCTTGGGTCCGGTCACCACGGCAATCTGACCGGAGAGCGTGCCGCCAAGCTCGGCGATGCCCGCTTCGCGGGCAGCGATCTTGAAGATGGTGTTCTTCACGACATGCACTTCGGCACCGGATTGGCGGAGGCGCTTCCGGAGTTCACTGAAGTGCTGGACTTTGAGGCCGGTGTAATCGGTCACGATGAAGAACGGAGACCGATTCAGTCGGGCCAGGTATTCGGCGCTGATGAACTTCTTCTCTTGACGCATGGTCGGATGAGGAAAGGGGTGAAGGGTACCGAATGGACTTAGTGAACGAGGTCCCGGGTGTCGATACGCACGGCCGGACTCATGGTGGCGGACAGGACGCAGGTGCGCAGGAACACACCTTTGGCGGTCGAGGGCTTCGCTTTGGCGACGGCATCCAGCACGGCGCGGGCGTTCTCTTCGAGTTGTTGGGACGTGAACGAGGCCTTGCCGACGGGAACGTGAAGGTTGCCCGTCTTGTCGACCTTGAACTCGACGCGTCCGGCCTTGAACTCGCGAACCGCTTTGGCGGTGTCGTCCGTGACGGTGCCAGTCTTAGGATTGGGCATCAGGCCTCGCGGACCGAGCACCTTGCCGAGTTTACGAACCTCGATCATGGCCTCGGGCGTGGCGACGGCGATGTCGAAATCCGTCCAGCCTTCCTGGCACTTCTTGATCATATCGTCGAAGCCCACGAATTCGGCACCAGCGGCCTTGGCGGCTTCGGCGGACGCGCCGGGTTTGGCGAAGACGAGCACGCGAACGAGTTTGCCGCTGCCGTGGGGCAGGGGGACGGTACCGCGGACCATCTGGTCGGATTGGCGGGGATCAACGCCGAGTCGGAACGATAGCTCAACCGTTTCGTTGAACTTCGCCTTAGGGAACTTGCTGAGGACCTCGATGGCCGACTTGAGGTTATAGGTGCGCTCCGGTTCGATGAGCGCCGCGGCTTTGCGATAACGTTTGCTACGCATTGGATCTGGCGGTGCTAGCGGGCTTGTGACGGCCCTCCCGCCGGTTTGGGTTTAGGGATTCGGGAAGGGAAAGGGATCAGTCGATGACTTCAATGCCCATGCTGCGGGCGGTGCCGGCGATGACGCGGACCGCGGCATCCTCGGACGCGGCATTGATGTCGTCCTTCTTGGTCTTGATGATCTCAAGGATCTGTTTGCGGGTCACTTTACCGACCTTGTCCTTGTTCGGGGTCTTGGAACCTGAGGCGATGCCGGCGGCCTTCTTGAGGAGGGCGGAAGCGGGCGGGGACTTCGTGATGAAAGTGAACGACTTGTCCTGGTAGACGGTGATGACGACGGGCACGACCATGCCGCCGGCATCCTTGGTGCGAGCATTAAACTCCTTGCAGAACGCCATGATGTTGACGCCGTGCTGACCCAAGGCGGGGCCGACCGGGGGGGCGGGGTTTGCTTGGCCGCCGGGAATCTGTAGTTTGATCTGCGCTGTGACCTTCTTTGCCATGAGAGTGTGCGGTTAGGCCTTTTCGACCTTCCAGTATTCGAGTTCGACCGGGGTATTTCGGCCGAAGACATTGACGGTGATTTTGAGTTTGCCCTTCTCGGCGTCGATTTCCTCGATGACGCCATTGAAATTGAGGAACGGGCCGTCGTTGATCTTGACGGTTTCGCCGACGGCGAAGCTCACCTTGGGGCGTTCGGCGTCTTCGGATTCGGCGATTTGGGCTTTGATGGCGGCGATTTCCTCCTCGGGGACTTCGACGGGGCGTTCCCCGCCGACAAAGCCGATGATGCCGGGAGTTTCGCGGATAAAGTACCAGGGGCGATCGAGCAGGCGATGTTCCTCATCGACCAGAGCCATCTGGATATAAACGTAACCGGGATGCAGTTTCCGCAGCGAGACCGACTTCTTCCCGTTGCGGACCTCGGTCACCTTCTCCATCGGCACCAGCACTTCCGAGATGTACTCGGTCACCTCTTCAGCCCGGGCGCGCTTCTCGATATTCTCGCGGACCTTTTGTTCCTGTCCGGAGAGCGTGTGTAGAACGAACCAGCGGTGGCGCATGTTAGGGAGACGGAAGAGAGTGGGCCGCGGTGGAGGAGAGGAGTGTGGCGGGAAAGGTCGGAGGTTAAACGATGGAACTGACGACCCAGGCGACGACAAAGTCGACGACCACGGTGAAGACGCCGAGGAGCGACGTGGACACCATCACCAGGACGGTGGATCCCCAGAGCTCATCGCGTCCGGGCCACGTGCATTTCCGGAGTTCTTCGCGGGTTTCCTGAACGTATTTGGTCAGACGATCGAGCCAACCGAATCGCCACGCCAAGGCGAAAGCCACGGCGATGACCACGGACCAGACGATAAAACTTGTGGTGCTATTCATGACGCTTGGCGGAGGGGGAGGGATTCGAACCCCCGGTGCAGTTGCCTGCACAACGGTTTTCAAGACCGCCGCATTCGACCGCTCTGCCACCCCTCCTTGCGGCCGCCTGCTGGCAGGGCGTGAGGGACTCGAACCCCCAACCAACGGTTTTGGAGACCGCTACTCTACCAATTGAGCTAACGCCCTACTGCGCGACGCGGACCAATCTTGCAGATAGTTTTTGTTCAAGAAGCAAGGCTGAAGCGACGGGCTTTCAGCCTTGCACGAGAACTTGGGTCTACCATCAGGAAGCAAGAACTTCGCTGATTCGACCGGCGCCGATGGTACGACCACCCTCGCGGATGGCGAATCGTTGACCTTTCTCCATGGCGACCGGGGCGATCAGTTGCACGTCCACCGAGACGTTGTCGCCGGGCATCACCATTTCGACACCCTGAGGCAGGGCGACCGTCCCGGTGACGTCGGAGGTGCGGAAATAGAACTGCGGACGATAATTGGTGAAGAACGGCGTATGACGGCCACCTTCTTCCTTGGAGAGGACGTACACCTCCGCCTTGAACTTGGTGTGCGGCTTGATGCTGGCCGGCTTGGCGAGAACCATGCCGCGTTCCACTTCCTCCTTCTTGGTGCCACGGAGGAGCACGCCGACGTTGTCGCCGGCCTCGGCCTTGTCGAGCAACTTGCGGAACATTTCGATGTCGGTGGCCACCGTCTTGCGGGTGTCCTTGAGGCCGACGATTTCCACTTCGTCCATGCGGTTGAGGATACCGCGTTCCACACGGCCGGTGACGACGGTGCCACGACCTTCAATGTTGAACACGTCCTCGATGCACATCAGGAAAGGTTTGTCGACTTCGCGCGTCGGCAGCGGCACGAACGAATCGATGGCGGCGAGCAGGTCGGCGATGGCTTTCTCGCCTTCCGGTTTGGCGGCCATGGCGGCGGTGGCGCTGCCACGGATGACCGGGGTGGTGTCGCCGGGGAACTGGTACTTGGACAGGAGATCACGGATCTCCATCTCGACGAGGTCGAGCAGTTCAGGATCATCGACGAGGTCGACCTTGTTGAGGAAAACGACGATGGCCGGCACTCCGACCTGGCGGGCGAGAAGGATATGCTCGCGGGTTTGGGGCATGGGACCGTCGGCCGCGCTCACGACCAGGATGGCGCCGTCCATCTGGGCGGCACCGGTGATCATGTTCTTGATGTAGTCCGCGTGACCGGGGCAATCGACGTGTGCGTAGTGTCGTTGCTCGCTTTGGTACTCCACGTGGGAGACGGCGATGGTGACGGTCTTGGTCTCGTCACGGACCGTTCCGCCCTTGGTGATATCCGCGTAGGAGATGCGTTGCGCAAGGCCTTTGCGGGCCTGGACCTCAACGATCGCGGCGGTCAACGTGGACTTGCCATGGTCAACGTGACCAATGGTGCCGACGTTCACGTGGGGTTTCGTGCGTTGAAAATTTTCCTTTGCCATTGCCTAACTCCTAAGCTTGCGGGCGTTCGTTTGTCGCGTGCGTTGACTTTCGAGTCGACGGTATCCTGGAGCCCATGACCGGGCTTGAACCGGTGACCTCGTCCTTACCAAGGACGTGCTCTACCAACTGAGCTACATGGGCGCCAATTCCCATTCCGGGTCGTCAGACGACAAAAAGACAATCAGCCCGACCCAACTCCCGGCGCGGGCTGTGTTGTCCAAATGCGCTGCGGTCCAGTTTGGAACACCCCTCTTAGGGAACCGGTAACCAAGAGTCAAATTGAAACTTGGAAAATTTCTTAGGCGGTAGGGGCAGCTCTTCCGTATCCGGTTCAGACCTGGCCCAACCCGTCCTGCCGGGTCCCTTCCAAGGGTCAGAAAGACTGATTTCTTTCAGAGCGGATTTCCAGTGTTGTTTTGGCCGGACCGCACCCCGCATTCTTTGGGCTCTGCCGGAACTCGAGACGCAGTCCAAAACCCGCGACCCAGCCCGATCCATGGGCCAGGGCCCGCCTCTTCGCTGGCCGGCGGTGTTGGCGGTTCGTTCCCGCCTGGTTCGACTTGCCATTGCGGCGGGCCTTCTTCGCGTCGCCGCCACCTGGACCCTGTTCGTTCTCGTGGGTTGTTGGCTGGATTGGTGGTGGGAAATGCCGCGACTGGCCCGCGTGGGATGGCTGTTGCTCGGCGTCGGAGGAAGCCTGTTTGCGGCCTGGCGTTGGTTGCTGCAGCCCTGGCGTTCCTTGCCGTCCCAGGACGGTTTGGCACTTTGGATCGAACGTCGCCAACCCGCGCTCCGCAGCCGGTTGATCAGCGCCGTCCAGTTGTCCCGGGAACCGCGTGATACCGAGGAAGCAGCCACCTTTATTCGTCGGCTTGTGGCGAATGCGGATGAGGTGGCACAGGGATTGAATCCCAAGATCCTGGCGCCGGCCGGGGACCTGAAGGCGTGCCTGCGCTGGACCGCTCCGGTGTTGATTGGCGTTCTCATCAGTTTCGGCTTGGCCTGGCCCTCCTCCGGCGTCCTGTTGAAGCGCGCCTTTCTGGAGGAAGTGCCGGTGCCGCGGAAGACCCGTTTCGTCGAGGTGAGTGGGGCCAAAGTGATGGGGAGAGGCGATGATTTTGCCATCTTCGCCCGAGTGGAAGGCCTGGTTCCAGCGAGTGGACGGGTGCAGATCCGGCATCCCTCGGGACGCATTCAAAAACTGAATCTGGATCCGGATCCCCAGATACGCGGCAGGTTCGAGCGCATCCTGGCAAATATTCCAGCGTCTTTCCGTTATCAGATCACCCTCGGCGACGCGGTGAGCGACGAATTTGGCGTTGAGGTCCTGCCGCGGCCGGTGGTGACCAATCTGGTGGTGACGCAGGTTTTGCCGGAGTACACCGGTTTGGCGCCGCGCACCTTGGGGGCCGGGGCACTTTCTCTGCTGAAAGGAAGTCGAGTGCGCCTGGCTGGAGAAGCCAATCATGGACTGGCGAAGGCGGAATTGCGATTGCTGGGGGCGGACCGGGTGGAAACCGCCACTTTGTCGGCCGCCGAGCCCCAACGGTTCGCGGTCGAGTTTCCAGTCGACGATCCGCGGTTGTCCGGTTTCGCGATGGATTTGGTGGATCACCAGGGCATTGCGTCAAAGGACCCGGCCGTGCATGCGATGGAAGTGGTTGCCGACCAACCTCCCGGAGTCCGGGTGTTGCTCCCGGCCCGCCGCGAAGAGTTGGTCATGGGGCGCAGCTCGGTGCTGATATCCTTCGAGGCGACCGACGACTATGGAATTGCGGGAGTGGCGATCGCGTACCAGCGCGCTGGGGCCACGAATGGCATTCCGGAACGGATCGAACTCGATGCGGGCGAGGCGGTGGCAGCCACGATTCGACGGCGCTTCGAGTGGGCATTGGCCACGGTGAAGCCTCCACTGGTCGAGGGGACCCTGGTGGAGTTTTGGGTCGAGGCGACCGACAGGAAGCAGGATGGAGGTCCCGGGTTGGGGCGGAGCGAGCGGTATTTGTTGCGGGTTGTCTCGGAGGCGGAGAAGCGGGCGGACCTGTTGTCGAGGGCCGGGGATGCGATCGGGCGATTGGGAGATGTGGCCTTGGGCCAGGAGCGGTTGAACGAAACGCTGGGTCGCATCATCTTGGAGAAGCCGTCGCCGCGCCGGTGAAGGCTGTGCGCGCCACCACATGATGATGACATTTTCTAAAGTCTGGAGATGGGGTGCGAAGGTGCTCGTTCTGGCCTTTGCCCTGATCGGGGCGGTCCATTGCCCGGGGGCCGCGGCGCCACCGGTCGAGGGATTGGTGCAGGCGGAGGTGGGCCAGCAGCAGTTGCAGGCCACGACCGGAAAGGTGGGGGCTCAGTTGGATGCCGTATTGGAGGAGTTCACCCGCAACGGCATCGCAGGGGAAGAAGTCCAGTTGTTGACGGCCATTCGCGGACTGCTCGGACAACTCAGCGACGAGGACATGGCGCGGGTGATCAATCTGGTGCGCGACGCGCGGTCAGGCGGGGCCCCGGGGGATCACCGGACCCAATTGCTCGAGGCGTTCAGCACCCAGAAGACCATCGGACTGAAGCTTCGCCAGATCCTTCTGCAATATCAGCGGCAGCAGGAATTGGCGGGCGTTGCGGCGCGCCTGGAGGAACTGGCCGCCCGACAGCATACTGCCATGCGCGACACGCTGGGACTCGCCATGTCCGTGGCCGGCCGGAAGCGGGAGTGGCTGGCGGAAAATCATCGCATTTCCCTTCAACTCCAGTTGAGCGAACAACAATCGCTGCACGATGAAGTGGTCTCCTTGCTGGAGAGGCTAAGCGCCTGGAAAGGCGGCGAAGATGAGGAATCAGAGGGTCGAGCGGCGGCGGTCATGGGAGGAGCGGAGGCGGGTCGCCTATCCTTCGTCATGGAACGTCTGCTGTCGGATTTGTCGGGTGGCCAGTTGCTGAGCGCATCGGGGCGCCAGCGCGAGGCTCGACGGCTCATGCGACAAGTCGCGAGGGAGTTGTTGCCGCCACCCGACGAAATCGAAGCTCTCCAGGCGGCGGTTCGGGCGGTTGAGGGTCTGCTGGGGCGGCAGGAGGAGACGCGGGGTTCGACCCTGCAGTTGCCGGAGCGCGCCCCCAATCTCGATCCCGTTCTTCGCGCCCAGGCGGAACTGATCGATGACACCGACGAATGGAAGGCGACCGTGGCTGGTTTGGACAGCGCTGCCGCCGAGCAAGTGGGAGCGGCGGTCGGTCGCATGCAAGAGGCTCGCGGTGCCCTGGATGGTCCAATCGCGGAATTGCGGATGCGCAAGCTCCAAGCCTCGACGCATCAGGATCTGGCCAACGCTCGCCTCGAGTCGGCGCGCCGGTTGTTGCAGGCGAAAATTGATACCCTGGAGAAGCAGCGTCTCGCCGCCGCGGATCCCCTTTCCAATCTGAAGCAAGTCCGCGACGACGTCGAAGAGCTGCTCAAGCGTGAGCAACAATTGAAGACCGACGCCGCAAACATCGAAAATCAGGCCGAAAAGCTGCGGTCGCTGGCGCCGCCGCAGGGCGACCTGGGAGATCGAGCGGCCGACACCGCGGCGCGGGCGGCCTTGGACGCTCCGGAAGCGGCCGAACAAATCGCCGCCGCCACTGCCGAAATGAGGAAGTCGCAACGCTCGCTGGGTGAGGGGCGCAACAGCCCCGGGGCGCAGCAGGCCGCCATCGACGCGCTATCCAAGGCGTTGGCGACCCTGGACGAGAAACTCGCCGAGTTAGCGGCTGCGGAAAAGGAATTGGCCGAGTTGGAAGACCTTCTCGCCCGATTGATCGCAGTCATCGAACGCCAGCAGGGTTTGATCGGGGAGACTGCGCGCTTGGCGCGGAAACTGGAGACGCGAAAAGCGGGTGAAATGTCGAAGGACCAGAATGAACTGGCCGCCGAGACGCGCGATATCGAATCGAAGGTGCCACCCAGCACGCCGCAGGCGGCGACCTACCTCGGGGATGCCAGTGTGCAAATGATCCTGGCGGGGAATGAACTCGGCTCCGATCGGGCTTCGGAGGCGCGGCCGCCGCAGGACGAGGCATTGGTGAACCTCATGCGAGCCAAGCGTGAATTGGAGGATCGACTGGCTCAGTTGAAGGAAATGCTGGGCATGCCGCCGGACGAAGCCGCGCTGGAGGATTTGGCGAAGATGATCAAGGAAGCGCAGCAGGACGTAAACGAGGCAATGTCCGCGGAGGCCTTGGACAAAGCCGCCAAGGGTCTGCAAAAGGCCGGGCAGCATATTCGACCGGCAACGTCGGGTCGAATGGGGCGTTTGCCGCGAATGATACGGGACCCCTTGCAGGCGGCGGATCAATCGTTGACCGAAGGCGCCGCCGCGGCGGAGGGCGGGGATCAGGCCGCGACCTCGAGCGAGGCTGGCCGCGCCCAGGAGGCCTTGGCTGCGGCAGCGGCCGCCCTCGATCTCGCCATGGCCGGCATGGGACAACAGCCGGGCCAGGGCGAAGGCCAAGGCGGCGAAGGGAATCAAGCGGGCCAAGGTCAGGGCCGCGGCCGTGGCAAGATGCCGGGATCGAGGTCAGGCAAAGGCACTGGTGATGCGGGTAATTTCTTTGGCGCGGGCGGCGCCGAAGGGCCGCGGCGCGGCACGACTGGCACGGGACGATTCATTGGTCTGCCGGCGCGCGAACGAGCGGCGCTTCTGCAATCGCAGGGGGACCGGTATCCCCAGGAGTATGCGCCGATGATTGAGCAGTACCTGAAGAACCTCTCGGACCAGGTGGACGCACCCAAGCCATGAAGACGTTGTGGGTGAATGCTCTCCTCCTCGTGTGCGGGGCGGTTTCCGCGATCGCCCAGGCACCTGCGCCGGCACCTGGACCGACGACGGGTGGAATCAGCGCCGCTGCCGCCGCGGCGGGAATGATTCCTCTGGATGATGGCAAGACGCCGACCGTGGACGCGGCGACAGAGAGTGTCATTCAGGGGGCAATCCGTTACCTGGCGTCGAAGCAGCTGCCGAACGGTTCGTGGGGAGTGACGGATTTCGAACGCCGGCACCCGGTGGCGATGACGGCCTACACGCTGATGGGATTCCTGGCGGCGGGTCATCTGCCCGGAGAAGGCGAGCAGGGGAAGGTGGCACGACTTGGGCTGCAATACCTGTTGGAGGCAGCGAAGCCGGACGGGACGTTCGGGGATCGATCCCTTGGGCAGTACATGTACAACCACGGGGTGGCGACGATCGCTCTCGCCGAGTTGTACGGGCAGACACAGGCGGCCGACATCAAGCCGAAGCTGGATCGAGCCATCAAACTGATCATCAGCTCCCAGAATCCCGAAGGGGGTTGGCGTTACCGTCCGATAGCTCAGGATGCCGATGTGTCGGTGACGGTGCTTCAGGTGGTTGGCTTGCGGGCGGCGAAGAACGCGGGAATTGACGTGCCCCAGGAGACCATCGAGCGGGCCGTCCGTTACGTGAAGGCCTGCTACGACGCTGCTTCGGGCGGGTTCACCTACCAGCCCGGCAATCGGGCACCCGGATATGCGCGGACGGCAGCGGCGATTTATTCGCTCCAGGTGTGCGGGCTGTACGACGATCCGTTGGTCAAGCGAGGTTCGGAGTATCTCACCAAGAACTTCGGACAACGCGAGTGGTTCACCTACGGGACGTTCTATGCGGTGCCGGCGCAGTACATGGTGGGCTCTGACGCCTGGAAATTCTGGTATCCGCGGATTCGAAATCAATTGATGCGCCAAGTGGTGCGTGAGGGAGACAAGGCGTATTGGGACGGTTCGATCGACATGGGTTCGAACGGGCTGGGTCCGATCTACGCGACAGCGGTTTACGTCGGGGTACTGGCGATGCCATGGAATTACGTACCGATTTATCAGCGTTGAGGCGGATCCCGATTTTCCTCCTGTTCGCGTTGGCTATCGTCGGCGGTGGGGGACCGTCGCTGGCAGCAGCGGCCAGGCCGGGAACAGCGCGCACTTCGGGTGGTCAAACGCACCAGGGCAACGTCGCGTTGGTTCCGGACGGGGTGCAGGTGCAGCCGGCCGCGGGGGATCCAGTGACCGTGCCGTTGGACCAGCTGCTGGAATTGAGTTTCGCGGGGCCGGGTTCAGCTGATTCCAACGAGTCGCTTCCGGCAGCGGCTGAGCGGCCGCCGGCTCCCAAGCTGGCGTCGGGCTGGGCCGGGGCCTCGATCGGGACCGCACCAGCCGGGAAGGTTTCCGAGGAACCTGACGGCGCCTGGCGGATTACCGGCGGCGGTCGGGGCATGCAGGGGAATGCGGATGCCTGTTATGTTGCCCAGCGGCCCTTGGAGTTGTCCGGTCAGGTGGTGGCGAAGCTGGAATCATTTGACGGAACATCACCCGAGTCGCTGGCGGGCCTGATCTTGCGCGACAACCTCGGCGAGGCTGCGGCATACGCATTTGTCGGGCATCGCCCGGGCTCGGGCATCGTCTTCCTGTACCGCCAGATCGCCAGCGGGATGACCATGCGTTTCACCAATGTGACCCAGACTCTGCCCGTTTGGCTTCGCCTCGGGAGGGTGGGCGGCGCGGTGGTGGCGGAGGTGTCTGGCGACGGCCTTCAATGGGACGGCCTGGGTCGCGGCAACGTGAATCTTGGACAGAATGTGCGAGCGGGGATGGTCGTGACGAGCGGATCCGAGACCGGGCTGGTGTCCGCCGTGTTTCGCAGTCCAACGGTCGGAGCCAAAGGTCTGGGATACATACCCGCCAGCGGTTTTCCGCGGCTGCATTTTCGTGGCGGCTCGGTCCTCGTGTCCCCCATCGAGTCGGCGGACGAGTCGGTCATCCGACTGGGTGGCGCGATGCGTGGGGCGCTGGTTTCGGTGCTGAACCTTGCCCGTATTGATTTCGTGCCGGTCTCGCCCGATTTGGAGCAACGTCTGGACGTGTTGCGTCCGGGCCTGCTGCTTTTGGACGGTGATTTTCTCGACGGCAGCATGCGGGGTTTCTCAACCAACACGCTGACGATGAGTTCATTGCTGTTTGGCTTTCGGAAGTTCGCGGCGGGTAGCGAGGCCGGGGTGTTGCAGATCGCGGCGGTCGAGGCGGAGGATGCGCCGTTTCGAGTCGTTCTCCAGAACGGTTCGGAACTGCGCGCCCGCCGCCTGGAGTTCGGCAAGGAATCGTTGCGGGTTGAATCGCCCTTGCTCGGCATGCTCCAGATCGGCGCCGAACACCTCAAGCAGGTGCGGCGTTCCGGTCCGGATAGATGAAGTGACCTCGATTTCTTATCGGCCATCGCGACGCCTGGGGGGGGTGCCCGACTGGCGGGGATGCCTGGTGCTCGGTTTGGTTTCCAGCTGGCTGGGTTGCGTCGCTCCCGCGTCGAAGGACCGCGACGCCGCTCGAAGTCCAGCCCCCGCCTTACCCACCGCCGCGACGCCGATGGAATCGTCGATGGGTTTGGAAGATTCGGTGGCACTGGGACTGGCATTGGGCGCGGAGGAGAGTGATGCATGGACCCGGTTGCACGGCGCGGTGCGCGGCAGGGAGTATGCATTCTTCGCCGAAGTCATGGCGGCGGCGGCGCGGGAGAAGTGGGATCAACCCGCGATGCACCGCTTGCTCAGGGTCTCGGCAGAATGGGTCGGTGCCGGACGCAAGCCCGCCGAGCTGCTGGCTTTTGCGCGCGAATTGTCTCACCGCGAATGCTGCACGAGAGCGAGCTATGTCGGGGCCGCGATCGAAGGCTGGGTGTCGGGACTCCAACAAGGGGGTCCCGTGTTCGCCACGACGGAGGTGGAGACGCGTCAGCGCCTGCTTGAATTAGCGGACCATGCCGACCCTCGGATTGCGCAGCCGGCGCGGGCCGCGCTGCCTTATTTGGGTGAGAAGGCGCCGACGGTGACGCCCGACCGGTGACGAGAACTATATGCGGGATCAGGGGCCCGCTGTGATCCAGACCAATGTTTCGGCGGGTACCTGGTTGTGCAGCCGGATCAAATCGTCGGCAGCCAGATGAACGCACCCATGCGACGCCGGGCGACCCAAGGTGGGTTCATCGGCGAGCCCATGGATGTAGATGTACCGGCTCCTGGTGTCGACCTGCCCGCCGCGGTTAAAGCCCGGATCGAGTCCCTCCAACCATAGGATGCGATGGGCGATGGTGGCCGCCGGCAAACCCTTCCAGGTGAATCCGACCGGCACCCGGGCACGAAACACCGTTCCGACCGGCCATCCGGCCCCGATCTTGCGGGCGATGCAATGAAGTCCGAGCGGGGTGCGATTCGAGTCGCGAACCTGACCGATTCCGAACCGCGAGGTGGACGCTCGGAGGATCCGGTGGAGGCAGTGGGGGCCCAGTCCATGACCGGCGGTTTCATCGGCGGACGTGGAGCGCCGATACCAACGAACGTGCTGTCGAGCAACGGAGACGACCAGGACGTGATGCGTGGGACGGCGTCCAAGGCGGCGGCAGGCGAGGGCGAAATCCGCAGGTAATCGGAGGTCTCCGCGTCGCGGTTGCATGCGGCGTCACGTGAGTCGCTTCACCAGGACCTTGGATTTGCGACCGCTGTTGTCGTAGCGCTCGCGGCGCGAGGGGGGGAGGTCTTCGGGAGTGCCCTCGACGAAACCCGCCTTGGATTGGAAATAGGTGAAGGCCTGAGTGGAGAGGGCGATCAGATTCTGCACCCCGGCTTCCCGGGCCTTGGCTTCGGCGAACTGGATGAGTTTTCGGCCGATACCCTGGTTCTCGTGGGCCGGGGCGACGAACAAGTAGGCCAGTTCCGCTTTGGATTGTTCCGGGTACAAATGCAGGGCGACACAGGCGACCGGGTTGCGGTCGATTTCATAGAGGTAGTAGTCGCTGATCTGCCGCTCGATTTCTGCGCGCGACCGTTTCATCAGTTCGGCGCTATCGACGGATTTCTGGGTGAGCAGGAGCAGCTGGCGGATGTCCTTTTTCAAGGCGCGGCGGATTTGCTCGTATTCATTGGCATAGACGAGGGTGCCGATGCCTTCGTTGGAGAACACCTCGGCAAGCAGGGCCTCATCGAGGCAGCCATTGATGACGTGAACGCGGGGCACGCCTGCGCGGCAGGCTTGCGCGGCGAACTGGGCTTTGGGAAGGAGTTCGGGGGGGAAGTCAGCGCGTTGCCGGATCAGGAGTTGCTCCAATTCGCTCGCCAGAATCTGACGAATGAGTCGACCTCCGCAGCTTAGTCCGTCGCGACTGGTGATATAAATGATCTTGGCGGCCTTGAGTGCCTCTCCCAGCGCGACGGCGATGGCGTCGGAATTGACGCGGTAGGTGCGGCCCTCGCCGTCGAATCCCAGGGGTGGAACGACCGGAATAATGCCCTGGGTGAGCAGGCCCTGGAGCATCTCCCCATCCACGCGTTCGACTTTGCCCGTATAGAGATGATCGACTCCGCCGATGATGCCGAGGGGATGGGCGATGACCGCGTTGGTGGAGGCCGCGCGCAGATCGTTGGTGGAGAGCCCCTCGAGAATCTCGTGAGTGAGCCGGTTGGCGGCGGTCAGGGAGAGCTTCAGGGTGCCTTCGTCGGTGATGCCGGCACCGTCGAGATTGGATGGGGAGACATTGGCCTCGGCCCCGAGCAGGCGGATCATGGCCGCGGCGCCGTGGACAATGACGACCCGGATGTTGAGGGAGCGAAGGACCGCGATATCGAGGAGGATGTTGGCGAAGTTCTCGTCCATGACGACGGCGGCATCGGCACTGAGGACGAAGGTTCGTTCGCGGAACCGTGGAATGTAGCGGAGAATACCGCGGAGGTCGGTGGGCTTCACTGAGCTTGGATAGGCCGGAAACGGCGCCGGCACCCGCGATTTAGTGAAGGTGCGGGGCGCCGCTGGCAACGGAAAACCGTGATCAGGATGAAATGCACCTTGAAGGGAGCGGGGTGGGGTCGCTATGCAGGCGCATGCCTCTTCTGTTGGCAAAGGGCGGCTGGGTGTTCTGGTTGATCCTGGTCACCGGTGCGGTGGCGGTCGCCGTCTTCATCGAGCGCCTGCTGCACTATCACCGTGCCCAGATCAATTCCCTCGAGTTCCTGAACGGCGTGAAGAATGTCCTCAAGCGCGAGAACATCGTCGAAGCGGTTTCGATCTGTGACGCGACTCCTGGGCCGGTGGCGCGCATGGTGAAAGTGGCGATCCTCAATCGTGAACGTGGGCGCGAGGGAATGCGGGAGGCACTGGAAGAAGCGGGTTTGGTGGAAGTGCCACGGCTCGAGGAGAAGCTGGGGGTCCTGGCCACCGTCGCTCAAATAGCGCCCTTGATGGGTTTGTTCGGTGCCGTGCTGGGCTTCATGAGGGTGTTTTGGCGCGTCCAGGTGACGGGTCTTCCCCTGCAGCCGCCGGAGTTTGCCGCCGGGATGTGGCAGGGATTGATCTGTCTGGGAGCCGGCCTGGCGGTGGCTGTGCCGGCGTATGTCGCGCATAATTTCCTGGTCTCTCGGTTGAACGACGTGTTGCTGGAGATGGAGACGTCTTCGACCGAAATCATCCACCTGCTGAGCGGGCGCGGGGACCCGATGGGCTCATGAGATTGCCGCGGAATGTCAAGATGCTGCGCGGTCCGATGGACGCCGCGGCCCTGGCGGGCACGGTGTTCCTCCTGTGGATCGCCACTTTTCTGCATTCGTCATTGGTCCTTCCACCCGGAGTGCGACTTCGGTTGCCGGACGCTCCCGGAGTCTGGGGCGAGGTGTTGCCCCATTTGACGGTGGCCGTGGACGCCTCGCAGCCGGGAGGCCGGCTTTTCTTCGAACACCAGTTGATCACCGAATCCAATCTCCAGGTCCGCCTGCGTGAACGCGTGGCGGCGCATGGAAGCCATCCGGTGCTGCTGCTGCTGGCGGACCGGGACGTGACCACCGAGACGCTGGCCCGGCTCGTCACCTTGACCCGTGCGGCAGGGGTTGCCGAGGTGGTGCTGGGAACGAGTCCCCGTCCCGATCCGGCGCCGGAGTCGTCCAGCCCTCCTCGTGCCGCGGTCGCTCCGCGATCACCCTAAGCTGCCGTGAATCCCGAAATCACGGATCGTGATGCGCCCTGGTGGCGCCAGCGTTGGGTGCAAGGCGCCGGACTCATCACCCTTGCCCAGGTGCTGACGATTTGGGTGCTCTCGCCACGGAACCAGCCGGTCGAGCCCAAGTTGGCACCGGCCCGTCAGATGTTTCAGGACGCCGCCGCGAGCGGCGATGGTGAGACGTTTAAGCGACTGCTGACGCCTAGTTTGATGCCCTCCTGGAACGATTTTTCCGGGAGTGCCTGGCTGACCCGGGCGCCGGCCGAGGTCACTTTCGAACCCTTGTCGGTGGAGATTCGCCCGTTGCCACCGGTGGTTCTGGCACTCGTGCCCATGGAGTGGCCGACGCGGGACGATCATCTCCATGAACTTGCCTGGCAATGGACGCTGCCCACGTTCCAGCCCGGCATACCCAAACCACCACCGATCCCTTTGCCAGCGCTTGGGTCCGTGCGCGTGGTGGAAGGATTGGCGGGTTGGACATTGCCATTGACGACGGCAGTTCCCGTCCCTCCGCCGGGCCCGGCGCCGCGATCGGTCACGGTCCGGGTCGTCGTTGACTTGCAGGGAAGGGTTGCTGTTCCGCCGGTGGTATGGATCGACAGCGGGGTGCCTGAAGCCGACGCGCTGGCGCTGCAATGGGCGGCCGGTTTGGAGTTCCTCCCCTCGGCCACACCTCCCGCTCCACGGATGGCGGGCGCCGAGGAATGGCGGTCTGGATTGTTGGTGATTGAATGGGCCGTGCCTTCGGGTCCCGAACCGAAGTCCGAACAAGGAGCGAAGTCATGAGGCCGGATGTGCTGTTGGCGGGCTACATGACGGTCATGCTCCTGGCGTTGGTCGTCCTATGGATCGCCAACTCGATGCGGCGCCGACGTTTTCTGAGCGGGCCGGCGGAGGATCGGGTGTTCCGGTGCCTCAAATGCGGCAGTGTTTACACCGATGATCCCGACGTCGATCTGTCGCGGTGCCCGCAGTGTGGGAAGATGAACGAGAGTTTCGATTTCCGGGCCTAAGGCCACCCTTGGGCGGCCTTAGGCATCGATCGATCAGCGGTGAGCCGACGATGTTGGGACAATGAGCGCCACATACGCGCCGTCGGTCTTGTCACGGACCGGATGCAACGATTGGGACTTCGCCACCGTGAATCCGGGCAGTTTGGCCAGGACCTCCTCCACGACTTGCTCATTCTCCTCGGGCTCGAGGCTGCACGTGCTGTAGACGGCCCGACCTTGGGGGCCGAGGCGTTTGAGACCGGTTGAGAGGAGTTCCACCTGGATCCGGTGGCATTGGGTGATGTCGTTGGGGGTCAGCCGCCACCGTGCATCGATCCGGCGTCGGAGTACCCCGGTATTGGAGCAGGGGGCGTCGATCAGCACGGCGTCAAAAGGACCGGCCGTTCGTGGATCGTTGGGTGCGACCACGACGACGTCGGCGCCCAGGCGATCACAGTTCTCCGTCAGTCGCTGCCTTCGACGGGCATCCGGTTCGGCGGCGATGACTTCGCCATCATTGTCCAATGCATCGGCGATCAGTGTCGCCTTGCCACCCGGGGCGGCGCAGAGGTCGAGCACGCGCTCTCCGGCCCGAGGTGCCAAAAGATGAACCGCCAGAAGGGTGCTGGGATCCTGAACGTAGAACCAGCCGTCCTTGAACGTCTTGAGTCGCTCAATGGAGGGATGATGCCGAAGCCGGAAAATCTGGTTCTCCGAGGTCCAGTCATACTTGGCGAAGTCATAGTCCACACCCTCGTCCCGCCATCGGGCGATGAGGGGGCCGCCGTCCGTTTTGAGGCGGTTCAGACGGGCGAACGTGTCAGCGGGTTGGTTGTTCCACGCGAGCAACGCCTGGAGGTCGCCAGGAGACAACCGCTTGGCCGTGCGTTCGATCCACCACTTGGGGTGCGACCAGCCGACCGCAGGATCCTTGGTCTTCAGTTCTTGAAGGGCGGCTTTGGTGGTGTCGATGTTGCGCGCGTAGTTCCTGAGCATGGCGTTGACGAATCCGCCGAGTGGCCCGAGTTCGAGGGTGCGCGCGGCCTCCACCGTTTCGTTCACGGCAGCATGGGCTGGGATGCGGTCGAGCCAGAAGAGTTGGTAGAGTCCGAGGCGCAGCAGAACGCGGGCCTGTACGCTGGTCTCGGGCTGGCGAGCCTGTTTCTGGATCAGCCAGTCGAGGGCCAGTTGCCAGCGGACGACCCCGTAGCAGAGCTCTTGAACCAGGGCGCGGTCGACGGATTTGAGGGTGGCGGAGGTGAGTTCACGCGCGAGCAAGTCTTCGAGAAACACACGGCTCTCGGCGTGCTTCAGCAAAACTCGCGCGGCAATTTCTCTTGGTTTTTGACAGACCACGCCGGATGTTTGCCGAGTCACTGTGGACGGGCGAGACAAGTATGAGAGATGAACTCGAGAGACTCGTGGCGATCGGCCGATTGGAACGACGCCACGTGGAGCCTCTGCTGGCGTTGCATGGGGCAGGATATTGCTTCCATCGGGCGTGGGGCTGTGGCCGTGTCGCCGGGCTGGACCCTGTGCTGGGAAGGTTGACGATCGATTTTGCCGGAAAGCCGGGTCATGGCATGGACTTGGCATTTGCGGCGGAGTCGCTGAAGTCCGTTCCGGAGCACCACATCCTGGTGCGCAAGCTTTCCGATTTGGCGGGACTGCGGCAGATCGCGGCCACCAATCCGCTCGAGCTTCTGCGCATCGTTCTCCTTAGCTTTAACGGACGAGCCACCGTCGATCAGGTTCAAAACGTCCTGGTTCCCGACGTCATTCGTGATGATTGGAAGAAGTGGTGGGAGATGGCCAAGCGGGTGCTGAAGAAGGATGGGCACTTCCAGATTCCGGCCAAGAAGACCGATCCGATCCTCCTCCTGGAGCAGGCGGTGGGAGCCCAGGACCGGATGTTGTCCGATATCCGGGCTGCTAAGGGTTTGAAGGCCAGGGTTTTGGCTGTTCAGGAAGTCCTCAAGAGCCTGGAAGACCTAACCGACAAGCCGACCGCCGGACGGGAGATCATCCAGGCGCTGAATACGGAAATTGCCAGCCACCTGAAAACGATGCCTGGGTTGGCGTTGGAGGGAATTCTGGTCCGCGACGAAATCCGGGCCGCCACCGGGGTGGCTCCCTTCGACGGGGAATTGGGGACAGTCGATGTGTGGAATTTGAATCCCCCGTTGCTGGCCGTTTTGGCGGAAGCGGCGGCGGGCAAGCACAGCAAAATCCTGGACTCGTTCCGCGCGGCACACCCGGAGACCTGGATGGACACGGTGCTCACGCTGATGAACGACGCTCCCGCCAAAGTGGTCGGCGAGATCGCTGGGTTGCTCATCCGCGAGGGCAAGCTGCAGAATCTCAAGGAGAAGCTGGTGCGTGCCATCAGCCAGCATACCGCCAACAGCGACTTGCTCCTGTGGCTCGCCCGGGAACGGTCGGATGCCTACGCCGATGTGCTCGGGCCCGAGGTCTTCCGCGCCATGCTCACCAGCATTGAGCGCGACCAGTTCCTGGAGAAGAAGACCAACAAACTTCGCGACTTCGTCCTCGACGACCAGCAGTTGATCGTCGAGTTGATCGAGCAGGCGGACATCGACGTCATCAAGGATCTGACTCGCGCCCTGCAGTTGTCCCCGAGCTTTGACGACATGGACAAGCGCTCGCTGCTCGCCCGCATCGTCAAGGCCTTCCCGTCCGTGCAGTCGCTGATCTCAGCGGAGCACGTGAAGCAGGACGTCAACCTGCTGGTGACGTGGTCCAGCCTGGAACGACGGAAGCAGGAGTATCACGACTTGGTTGAAAAGAAGATCCCGGCGAATGCCAAGGATATCGCCTTGGCGCGCAGCTATGGGGATCTTCGCGAGAATCACGAATACAAGGCGGCGAAAGAGGCCCAAAAGGTCCTGATGCGCCGGAAGTCCGAGTTGGAGCGCGACCTGGGCCGCGCCCGGGGCACGGATTTCGCCAACCCCCGCACCGACGTGGTGAGCCCGGGGTGTTTGGTCACGGTCGTTGAAACCGGTCGCGATCATTCCGAGGAGTTCATCATCCTCGGGGCTTGGGATTTCGATAATGAGAAGGGATTGATCAGTTACCTGAGTCCCATCGCTCAGAGCCTTCTCAACCACCCGGTGGGTGACGAAGTGGAGTTCGAATTCGACGGGGTCCGCAGCCGGTATCGAATTCAAGGCATTCGGGTGCCACCGCCGGAGACCATCGCCGAGGTGCTGCGCATGCCATCGAGCGCATCCGAAGCAGCTGAGGTTGAACCCGGGACCGAGCCCGATTCGACGGGTGGCGCCGTCGCGGCCGCCGGGCAAGGCGACACTCCGCCGCCGGCACCCGCCGGTTAAGAGCCCGGCGACATTGTCGAAGGCTGCCAGCGAACACCCCTTGTCACGCCATGGCACCCCAAGCCCACGTTTGGACACCCTCGGGAGTGACGGGCCCGTTGCGTTGGCGCTACGCGGTAAAAGCCTTCGATGCCACGAAAACGATCGAGCCCGGGGTTTGGGAGGCTCTGGAGGAGTCGTTGGTCTTGACTCCGTCTTCCTTCGGGTTGCAGCCGTGGCTATTCCTAATTCTGACCGATCGCGTGTTACGTGAGCGCTTGGTCGCCCACGCCTGGGGGCAGCGACAGGTGGTTGATTGTTCGCATTTCGTGGCGTTTTGCGCCCGCACCGACCTCGGTGAAAAGGAAATCGACGAATACCTGCAGCGGATCCAAACGGTGCGGGGCACGCCTTTGGATCGTTTGGCCGGCCTCCGCAACATCATGGTGGGCGCTCTCCTGAAGGGGCCGATGAAGTCGGAGATCAAGGATTGGGCGGCCCGTCAGTCGTATATCGCGCTGGGCAATTTCATGACTGCGGCCGCCATGCTCGGTGTGGACACTTGTCCCATGGAAGGCTTCGATCCCGTCAAGTTTGACGAGATTCTGGAGCTGGGACCGCGAGGGTTGACCTGTGTGGTTTGCTGTGCGGCTGGGTTCCGATCCGCTGACGATCGCTACGCCAGCGTGCCGAAGGTGCGCTTCGAGCGCGGTCGGGTGGTTGAACATCGCTGATCGCAGGGGGGCTCCCCCTGGGATTGGGGCGGGAGCGGCCCTGCGTCACGTTTTCTCACGGTTTCGGCTTTTTCCCTTTGGCCGGCGGTGACGGGCTTTCCGGGTACAGGAGATAGGGCGTCCGACGTTTGCGAAAGGCGTCTTCGCCGGGCCGCCAGGACGCGGCAATCTCTCGCGCGGATTTTCCGGATTGCAGGGCCAGCCGGAGTCGATCCGAGCCGCTGACCTTATCGAACATGCCCCAGCTCTTGCCTCGTTCCTGGGCCTGGCGGAAGAGATCGCGTCCGGTGGTCTTTTTGATGGATTCCAGGGCGTACAGATTGACCGCGACGAGCGGTGCCGTGGCGGGTTGGGTGAAGCGAATCCTGGACCCGCGGAGTTCCCGGCCATCCGAGGCTTTGCGGTTGAAATCGAAGTCAAAGGGCGAGAATTGAATTCCCGGAAGTCGATACGAGTTGAGTTGCCGGGTCAGGGTGGCGGATTCGAGCCAGCTGGAGGCGATGATCTGAAAGGATAAAGGCGTGCCCGTCCCCAGGTTGACACCGCCGATTTCACCGAGCATGCCCGTGGCCACCAAATAAAGAGGAGATTCACCGCTGGGCACGTTGGGCGAACTGGCGATCCAACGCAGGCCGGTTTCCTTCCACGTCATGGAGCGGTGCCATCCCTTCATCGGCACCACGGACAGTTGACATCGATTGGAGATCCAAAGCTCCCCGTTGATCATCCGCGCCACTTCGCCGGGAGTGAGCCCGTATACGTAGGGCATGGGCCATTGTCCCACGAGGGACCGGAATCGTGGATCAAGGCCTGGCCCCTCAACCCGGCGCCCGCCGAGGGGGTTGGGACGATCCAAAACCATCACGGCTACGCCGCTGGCTGCGCAGGCCTCCATCGCCAGACCGAGGGTGCTAATGTAGGTGTAGCTGCGACAACCGGTGTCCTGGATGTCGTAGACCAGAACGTCGATGTCCTTGAGCATCGCCGGCGTTGGGCGTCGTACCGGTCCAGGACCATAAAGGGAATAGATCGGCAGCCCGGTGGAAGGTTCGACGCTGTCGGGAGTCTCAATCCCGGCCGATTTCGTGCCGTCGAAGCCGTGCTCGGCACCGAACAAAGCCACCAAACGCGTGCCGGGCGCCTGTCGGAGCACTTTCCATGTGGGTTCACCCCGTCGATTCACCCCCGTGGGATTGCTGAGGAGACCGACGCGCTTGCCTCGTAGGCGGGTGAATCCTTCATCAGCCAGTACGTCGATGCCCGTCATCACCGATGCAGCCTTCGCCTCCGCCGACCAGCCGGCGGCCAGCAAGATCCCCGTCAGCCGAAATCCAACCTCGAACGTCCGCATTCGCACGACGGCTCGAGGCGACCGTAATCGCAAAAAAAGAACTTCCCTTTTCAGCAACCGGACTATGAGGTATCGAGTAAGCGCAAACGTTAGAGCTTGATGCCCACAATATATTGCGGTAGCCAATAAGCTGAACACTATGGATATCTTGGTCCTGATCTTGGCGATAATGTCCCAGTTGTCTGGGTTCGAATTGATCATCGGGGAAAATGGCGACATCGGTGCCGAAAATGCCCAACAGGTGGATGCGGAATTCGTTCAGGACGGTGCTGGTCGGCTGGGTGATGGTCGGCTTGAGAGGTAGGACGGGGCCGCCATTGGTGGGATTCCCGCTATTCTGCTCGCCAGATTTGGAGCCGGCCGTCTTCCATTAAGGCGGCCAGCATGCTGCCACTCGGCGCGAGTTTCATTGCGGCTATGCCTTCGTCCCCACGTGGTCGTAGCCCTTGTGCTGCTTCGAACGCCGCGATCTCTTCGAATTCAGGAACCCGCCAGACGACAATTCTTCCATCGGTTCCCGCTGAGACAAGTCTTGTACTGTCTGCAGTGAAGGCGAGCGCTTGAACAAAGCGCCGATGGGTTAGAAGGGCTGTTCTCCATTTGAGGCGTGACCGATCCCAGATTCGAACACTTGCATCGTTAAACACGGCGGCTGCAGCCCACTTTTCATCACTCGAAAGCGCGAGCGCTTGGACTTCGCCTTGAATCTGGCTGACTTGCTCGACTATCGCTCCTGTTGCAGAACTTCGTCGTCTAATGACTCCTGCATCATTGCCAGTCCAGATTTCCTTCGAGTCGTAAGAAAATGCGAGCGCCCAGACAAGGTTGCTGCTTGGCTCTATCAGGTGGACACCTAGGGTTGTAGCCAGATTGAAGATCGAAATTTGGCCGGAGGTACCACTGATCGCGACGCTTGTCTGTTGTGGGTTAACTGACCAGTTAAGTACTGCGAAATCAGGGGGAAGGATCCGCCCCGAGAATGAGATTTGACCTGATGGAATCTGGGAACGAGCGATCGACCAGTCGCTACGGAAAGACCACAATTCATTGCCGTCTTTCGAGAATGCGATTGGCTGAAATTGGTTTGTGACTATAGACCTTACGCTCAGGTCTTCGGCGTTGATTAGCGCGATACTGTTGGTCGTCGCCGTTACAGCTAGGGTCCTGCCGTCGACACTAAGGACGACGTCGCCATGAACGTCGGCGTAAAGCCCGGGCAACACCGATGGGGCCATTCTTGGTGGAAATGGGAATATCCGAATTCCCCCTGAGTCGTCGCCCGCTGCCATCATCCTTGAATCATTCGAAAACGCGATGGCCGAAGCTGGCCGCCCAAGGCCGTGATGTACGGAAACCAATCGGCCGGATTGAACCTCCCAAACGCGAATTGTTTGATCAGCACTCGCTGTAGCGAGCCAAGAGCCGTCCTTGGAGAACGCCGCGTCTTGAACTCTGGCGGCATGCCCCTCGAGAACCACCCCTGTCGACCTCTGGTCGGCTCGAAAAACGGTGGGGGTTAAACCGCCGATGTTCGCTACGAAATGCCGATTATCAGGAGAGCATCGGATCCAAAGAATTCGCGCATCGACGGATTGACGCCAGAGCTCGCGACTGCCGCGCATGTCAATAGATGCAAGCCAGCGCTCTCGACGTGCGCCGCTTTCGCGCATCAATCCAAGCGCCACGAAGTTCCCATTGGGGGAGCTTCCTTGGGCCGAGATCCCGAGGCCATCGCATTCCTTGGTAACATTAAAATTGAATCCCTTGCTGGTCCCAAAGTTACCCAGGAACTCCAGAACGAGATCTCCTGATGGCGAGACGACAAAACACCTCTGTGCTGGTAGCAACTGCAACAACCTCTTCCCCGTCTCAACCCTTCTAACGACGCCGTTGGTTGGGTTTTCGAAGCGGAGGGCGCGGATGGGTTCGTCGACGACGAGGAGGCCGTCGGGGGTAAATCCTCCGAGGACTTTGGCATTGTCGAGGACGCGAACGACGCGGCCGTTGCGGAGGTCCCAGATGCCGACGCGGTCGTCGATGAAGGAGGCGGCGACCCAGCGTCCGGTGGGATCGATTTCGATCTTTCGAATGGCGACGCCGTTGGTAAGGGGTTGGAGGGGGGCGCCTTCGCCGCGCACGTCACGGGCGAGGATGGCCCATTCCAGGCCGCGCAGGTCGGTGTCTCCGGGTTTCGGCACCTGCCTTTGGAGGGCGGCGCGAGCGCGGCCGAGATCTCCGCTGGCTTTGGCGAGTTGGGCGACGGCGAGGTCGGATCGGTAGAGGGCGTGGCGGGTTTGTTCGTTGGCGGCCTCGAGGATTCCGGAACGCCAAAACAGCATGGCGGTGACGGAGGCGGCGGCGATGGCGACGATGGCGGCCCCGATGGCGATGGCGCGGAACTGGCGGCGAACGTCCTCGTAGAAGGCGACCGATTTTCCGGCCTGGACGAGTTCCAAGTCGCGGACCAAGGCCTCCGCGCTTTGGTGACGTTCGAGAGGATTGGGGTGGCAGGCCTTGAGGACAATGGCGTTGATTTCCCGGAAGAGGCCGGCTTCGGCGCCTTCGGTGAGGTCGGAGGGCAGGCGCGGGAACTCATTGCGATCGAGGCCAGTGGCCGTTTCGTACAGGACTTTGCCGAGGCTGTAGATGTCGGCCACGACCGATCCGGGGCCCTCCGGTGGGACGTAACCGGGTGTTCCGACGTACGTCATGCTGGCCTCATTGGCGGTGACGAGGCCGACGTCGGCGAGTTTGGGGACCCGCTGGACGAAGATGATGTTGGAAGGTTTGATGTCGCGATGGATGAGGTTTTCGCCGTGGAGCACGGCGAGGCCTCGGGCCAGTTCGAGGGCGAACTGCACGGATTCCATGGCGGGGAGTCGCCCGCGTCGGGCGAACAGTTCCTTCAGGGTGAGCGGAACGTAGCGGGCGGGGTCGATGGAGGAGCCGGCTTCGGCGTCATCGGCCGGCTCCATGACGTAATAGAAATAGCCGGCGGCGTCGTTGCGACCGACATGGAGCAGGGCGAGTTGCCGGGGCCGACCGGAGACGGCGGCCTGGTAGCGGCTGATACCTTCCAATTCCCGGAGGAACGGGCGCTCGTCCTCGAAGCTGTCGCGACGGACGATTTTGATGACGCGGAAGACACCGGTAACGCTGCGGGCGAGCCAGACCTCGCCATAGCTGCCGCGCCCGATGGGCTTCAGCAGCTCGTAATCCGGGATTACCGGTTGAGTTGAGGGCTCACGGGTCACTGGGGCAAGTCACTCCCGGGGCCCTCCCTGGAGGCGCTTCTGGATCCGTTCGAGTTCCTCCCGCAGCTGGCGGCCAACCCGGTGTCGGATCACGTAAACCAGGGCGGGGCGGATGCGGAAGAAAGCAGAGATTTTCTCCACGCTCCAGTCCTCCACGACCAATTGCTGGAAGATCTGGAGGTCGCGCGGATTGATGCGCTGCTTGAGGCGTTCAAGGGCGACCTGGATGAGCTGCCGACGGGCGTCGGCCTCGAGGGATTCCTCCACGTCGTCCGGGGCGGGGATTCGGTTGACGGTCTTGCGAACCGCCGTGGTGGTGGGGTCGGCGATCGGCTCGACGGTCAGGCGACCGCGTTCCCGCATTTTGTCATCCGACCGCCAGCGGGCGAGTTGGTACAGCCAGCGACGGAACGATCCGACCCGCGAGGCGGGCTCGAAGCTGTGGATCGTCTCGGCGATGCGTTTGAAAACCTCCTGAGCGACTTCCTCGGCTTCGGCATCGGTGAGGCCGCGTTTGCGGGCCAAGCCGCGGACGGCGCGCTCATAGGTCCGGTAAAACCGGTCCCATGTTTCGGCGTCGTCGAGATCCTTGAGGCGCTTGAGAAGACTCGCGCGCGTCTGCAAGGAATCGTCGGCTGAAGTTTGAGTCGCCATGCGCAGGTCTCGGCGCGGTCAGGAGTTCGGGTGATTACGGCGAAGCATGCCCGTGGGATTGGGCTGCGACAATCCTGAATCCGGGAAAAGGTGGGCGACTTTCATGGCGCTTGGGGCTTGATCACGGGGCGATACCAATTGTCGCGTTGCCGGGGTTCGTATCCGAGGTCGGCGATCAGCCGTTGCATGTCCGCGACTCCCATGCGGTAGGTGGTTCCGGCGGCGCTGACGACATTCTCTTCGAGCATAATGCTGCCGAGATCGTTGGCGCCGTAGGCGAGAGCGATCTGTCCAATGTCCTGGCCCTGAGTCACCCACGAACTTTGGATACTGGGGATGTTATCGAGGTAGATGCGTGCCAGCGCCTGGGTGCGAAGGTAATCGTGGGCACCCACCGTTGCGGCCTTAAGCACGGCGTTCTCGGGCTGGAAGGTCCAGGCGATGAACGCCGTGAACGCACCGCCCGAGACGGCGCCCGATTCGAGGGCGGCGGAATAGGCCGCCGAACGTTGGATCGGGCTGCCCTCTGGCAACCCGGTCAGCCGCGCCAGGGAGCGGTCCTGCTGCTGGCGCACCACTTCGAGGTGAGCAATGCGATCATCGAGCGATTCCACGTGGCCGAACATCATGGTGGCGGTGGTGGCGAGACCGAGGCGATGCGCGGTGTCCATCACGCCGATCCAATCGGCCGATCGGGCCTTAAGGGGCGCGATGCGTCGGCGCACGTCGTCGACGAGGATTTCCCCGCCGCCGCCCGGCACGCTGCCGAGACCGGCGGCCACGAACTCCCGGAGAATGGACTCGACCGGCTCGCCAAAGAATTCCGAGAAGGCGACGAATTCGCTGGGACTGAAGCCGTGGACATTGAAACCGGGAAAGCGCTGGCGGACATGCCCGAGGAGGTCCAGGTACCATTGCTTGGTGAGTTTGGGATGGTGCCCGCCCTGCAGCAGAATCTGGGTGCCGCCATGGGCCAGGGTTTCCTCGATCTTCCGGTCCAGTTCATCGAGGCCGATGATGTAGGCATCGGCATCCTTCTCCGAGCGCCAGAACGCGCAGAACTTGCAGTACACGTTGCAGACGTTGGTGTAATTGACGTTGCGGTCGACGATATAGGTGACGATGTCGGAGCCGCGTCCGCCGTAGGCGGTGGTGCGGGCCAGCACGCGACGCCGGTGGGCCAGGGCCCCGAGTTCCTCGAGGGGCAGCGCATAAAGGCGGCGCGCCTCGGCGGCCCCGATACGGTCACCGTTCCAAACGCGCTGGCGCAGGTCGTCGAGCGAAACGTCGTAAATCACGAGCGTATTGTAGCGGCAGGCACTCATTCGACAATCGCGCAGCGGAGGTTGACATTCGGTCTGTCCCCAGAAGATCCCTCTGGCGTGTCCCGGCGCGATCCTGTTACTGAGGTGGATCGATCACCGACGGGATTCAGAGCGTTGTCAGGCGCGCAGCCGGGTCGGCCGCTTTCGGCGGTGGCCGATGATGCTTCTGCTTGGGTGTCTCGCCGGGTTCGGGCATTCGTTCGCGACGCGCGGCGACGCCTTCGAACTGCGCTCCCGAGAACGGGTGGCCATTACCGGCGGAAGCCTCATGGTGGCGATCGAGAGGTCCGGGGCTCTCGAAACCCTGGCCCAACTGGCTTGGCCCGACTTGAAGCCCCGATTTCGCGGGCTGGCCTGGGAGGGGGACACCGTGGACCGGCAACCGCGCGATGTGAATTTTCCGCGGACGGCCGACTGGTTGAAGCGGTCGGGCGCGACGATGGTTTTTGTCGGGTTCGGCCATGCGGAGTGCCTGGCGGGCGAGCAGGGGTTGGAATTGTTTCGAGCGGCGTACCGTGCCTATTTGGATGAGATCCAGTCGGTCGTGCCGCGAGTGGTGATGGTGATACCGCCGCCGTTCGAAAGGCGGGAGGCGCCGATGCCGGACCTGGGTGCGCGCAACGCCGACTTGGGGCGTTATGCGATGGTGATACGCGAGTTGGCGTCGGCACGGGGATTGCGGGTGCTGGATTTTCTGGCGGCTTTTGAACGGGAACGTCCGCGCGAATCCTGGACCACGGATGGTCGAGAACTTTCGGAGGCGGGGCACCGATGGTTGGCACGGCAATGGATCCGGGAGATGGGGGCGGTGGAATGGGCGGAGCGTGCCGCGGCTGTTGGTTTTTGGGATCGCGACGACGTCCGTCGCTTGAGGGCCGCGATTGTGGAGAAGAATCAGCTCTGGTTTCGGTACTGGCGCCCCACCAATTGGGCATTTCTCCACGGGGACCGCGTGGAACAGCCGAGCAGCCGGGATCATCGGGATCCGAAGGTGCGGTGGTTCCCGGCGGAGATGGAACAGTATCCGCCCCTGATCGCCGAGGCCGAGGTGCGGATCGAATCCCTGGCGGCACAAGCGGCAGCGTCGCGCGGAACCCATGAGTGAGATCCCATTGATGCTCTTCTTCCGGCGCGCGTTCGGGTGGCTGACGGCGGCGGTGCTCGTCCTGTTCGGTACCTGGGTGGGGGCGGCTTCGAACCCCGAGGAGGAGCGAGCTTCGTTTCGTGTCTTGGACGGATTCGACGTGCAGTTGTTTGCGTCCGAATTGGACGGCGCGGT
Organism: Verrucomicrobiales bacterium; assembly: GCA_016795425.1. Classification (GTDB taxonomy): domain Bacteria; phylum Verrucomicrobiota; class Verrucomicrobiia; order Limisphaerales; family CAIMTB01; genus CAIMTB01. The sequence continues at coordinate 15,229 of JAEUHG010000014.1, read as the reverse complement.
GAAGCCGATTCAGCTGCGATTCGATCCCGAAGGTCGATTATGGCTGGTCGGAAGCACCGTCTATCCACAGGTGAAACCCGGAGATGCACCGAACGACAAGGTGACCATGCTCGAGGATCGCGACGGCGATGGGCGTTGCGATCGCCACACCATTTTCGCCGACGGCTTGATGATCCCGACCGGACTCGAATTGGGCGATGGCGGGGTGTACGTGGGAGCTGGGACCGAGTTGTTGCATTTGCGGGACACGGACGGTGATGGTCGCGCGGATGATCGACGCGTGGTGCTGCGTGGATTTGGGACGGGCGACACGCACCAAACCATCAACTCGTTTACCTGGGGGCCGAGCGGCGAGCTCATGATGTCGCAAGGGCTCCACGCCCTTTCTCGGGTGGAGACGCCCTGGGGCGTCACAGAACTGCGGCAATCGGGAATGTTTCGTTTGTGGCCGCGACGCCTGAAGCTGGAAGCGTTTTGGACCGGGGCCATGGGGGCGCACAATCCATTTGGCACGGTCTTTGATAGGTGGGCGCAGCCCTTTGTCTTTGCCGGGAACGGACACGGGATTTACCACCTGACACCGGCACTCATCGCCACCGATCATTTTCTGCTGCAGCCCGCGATTTGGAGTCAGGGAAGGAAGTTTGGCGGAGCGGATGTGGTGGAGAATTCGCATTGGCCCGACGCGCATCAAGGGGAGGTGATTTCCGGCGGGTACCTGCACAACTCGGTCGAACGATTCCGCATCACTGACGCCGGATCGAGCTTCCGGGCCGAGCGTCTGCCCCCGCTCATTGAGTCGACCAATACCAGTTTTCGCATCGTTGATGTTCGGTTCGGGCCGGATGGCGCACTGTATCTCTGCGACTGGTGCAATCCCGTCATTGGACATTACCAGACCAGTTTTCGACATCCGGATCGTGACCAGACGCGCGGGCGGATCTGGCGGGTCACCGCCCGAGGCCGCCCCCTTGTCCCGCGCAAGAATCTCCCGACGATGAGTGCCGCCGCATTGGCGGAGAGCCTGCAGTCCAAGGACCGGTGGGAACGACAAATGGCCAAGCGCCTTCTGATCGACCGACCTGCCAAGGTGGTGATACCGGAATTGGATCGATGGATGGGAGCCCCCACCGCGGTCGATTCCCGTTGGAACCGGATGAGCGACGCGTGGCTCATGGAAATCGCGGGTGTTTATGCCGGCCACGAGATCGTCCGTCCGGAGTTGGTGCGGCGCCTGTCCTCCTCCCAGTTGGCGCCTGTTCGAGCTTACGCCGCGCGGTTGTTGGGGCATTGGGCGGATCGGGTTTCGTCCCCACTTGAATTACTGGCGCGCCTGGCGGCGGACGCCGAACCCCGGGTGCGCCTCGAGGCCGTGGTGGCGTGTTCCTATGTCGCCGATGCACGAGCGGTTGAAGTTGCCGCGGTGGCGGCGGACGCGCCCATGGATGAGGCTTTGCAGTACGCCTTTCAGCAGACGGTGCATGCGACCAAGCCGCATTGGCGTGAAGCCAACGCCCGAGGGGAATTGCGGTTCGATGGACGCGCGCATCGTCTTGAGGCGTTTGCCGCGGCGGATCGGAGCGGCGACACCGCCGCCGCGGCGGTGGCACGGCTTCGGCGCATCGGGGAGGTCGCCCTCGATTTCGAGACGATCGGCAAGCTGGCCGCGCTGGTGGCGGATGCCGGTAATCCGGAGGAACTGCGCGTCCTGTTGGAGCCCCGCACCTTCACCGTGGGATCGACCTACGATGCCGGTCTACAGGCAAAGGTTCTCAATATGCTGGCCGAGCGATGCCGGGAGAGATCGGTGCGGCCGTCGGGCGATCTGGAGGCGGCGTTGCGGGTACTCGGTGGTGGTCAAGACGCATCGCGTGGGTTGCTGTTGCCGGCAGTGGCCCGCTTGGCAGGCGTTTGGCGATTAACGGCGTGGCGCGATGAGATCGTGCGGTGGATCGAGGACCAAGCCCGACCCATGGATCTGCGGCGGGCGGCGGTGGAGAGTATCGGTACTTACGGAACCCTCGAGGATCGGAACTATCTCGTGGCATTGGCCTCGGGGCCGGCACCGGAAGTCCTCCAACGTGAGGCTATTCGCAGCCTGGCTCGTCAGGGCGATGAACGGGCGTCCGATCTCGCGGCGAATGCGTTGTCGACCGAGGCAATCGGAGAAGCCGGCGTCGAGATTGTGGAAGCGTTCCTTCGGCGCCGGGACGGCAGTGCGCGGCTGGCCGAGGCTTTGTCGAAGCGGCCGCCAAGCGCCGTGGTGGTGCGATCGGTGCTACCCTACCTGGCATCAACCGGCCGCCGGGACCCGGCGCTTGCGGCCGCTATGCAATCGGCGCGGTCGGACGGATCCCCTGAGGTGACCCTGCCGGCTGAGTCCATCGCGGAATGGGCCAAAGAGGTTCGAGCGCATGGAGATCCCGAAAAAGGGCGTCAGATCTTCGATCGGCCGGCTTTGGGTTGCGCCTCCTGCCACGCCGTCGACGGGGGCGGAGGAAAGTTGGGACCGGATCTCGGGGCGCTGGGAACGTCTCAGAACATCGAGTTCATCTTGGGGGCGATTCTCGAACCCAACCGCGAAGTCAAGGAAGGCTTCACCGCGCACGAGTTCGAGACGCGGGACGGTGAGGTCTACCAGGGATACCTGCGTGCGGAAACACCGTCCGAGGTCATTTACCTCGAACCCACGACGAGAGAGGAACGGCGGATCGATCGGCGAACGGTGATTTCCACGCGGCAAATCGGATCGCTCATGCCCGATGGATTGGAAACCGGCCTCACCCGCGAGGAGTTCCGCGATCTGGTGGCCTATCTTTCGCGACTAGGCCGCCGCGACGGATCTCGCAACTAGCGATTCACGTACCAGAGCAGCGAACTGAAGGCGCCGGCCGCCAGGAGACCGACGAGGATCGACCACCGGAAGACGCGGCGGCGCTTCTCCCGGTTGGCTCGCGTCATACCGGGCAACAGGTAGTAGAGCCCATGCTTCTTGCGTCGACTTCCGAAGAGTCCCATTGGGTGAGCCCTTTATGCGCCGGGCCGCCCCCGGACTGTCAATCCGGCTCTGCTAAGGCGCGACGGTTGTTTCTCGGGTCGGGTGTTGCGGGACGCCGGGTGAGAGGGGTTCGGGGTGCGGATGAAGGGTCAGTTCGCGAAAGAAGATTTCCGATCCCTCGCATTGGAGCAGGATCTTGCCGGAGGTTGGATAGATATCCCGCGCTTCGTTCACGAGGACGCCATTGAGTTTGAGGCGAAGCTGGCCGCCGACGTTTTCGCACTCCAGGTGATTCCATTCGCCGAACGGTTTTTCGAGGTCATGAAGGCCTCGGAACCCGGTGGCATCCTGCCATTGGGGGGATTTCCCGAACCAGTTGAGCCGTCCCCAACGCCGCAAGGTTTGGGATCGTCCCCCTGACAGCCAGGTGAACCAACCCTCGGCGTCCTTCGCTGCCGCGACCTCGGCGGTGATGCGTGGTTCGATCGCCGTACCGTCGGAGTGGTCGCCTCGAATCAGCAGGATGTCGCCGCAGGCGCCTTCGAAGAGATTGCATTCGATGGCCGCCATAAAGGCGCCGTTGCCATCGTGGCTATTGCCGTCGGGACCCGTGGCATTCAGAAAGACACCGGAGTCGCGAGCCTTGCCGATCCGGTCGCCCCAACGGGTGTTGGTTTCTCCCCAGCGCCATTCGAGTTTGAGGGTGTAATCAGCCCAGGCCTTCCTGGTCGCGAGGTAGCCCAGGCCATCGCCGGAAATGCGCAGCCATCCGTTGGTCACCGTAAAGACATGGCGTGGATCGTCGTGCCGTGTATCCACCAGCCACGTGTACCAACCATTGAGCGTGCGGCCGTCGAAGAGCTGCACCGACGCAGGCGCGGTTTGCGAGGAGCTGGAGCATTGGCCCAGCAGGTGCAGGACCAGACCCAGAACGACCGCTGAGGTTGGGACGGGATGGAGCGGGCGCACGGGGAGCTGGGAGTTATCGCCAATCCACCGAGAAAGCCTGTCTTCGGTTGGGGATATCGAGGATCACCAGGCCGGTCTCGGCATCAAAATGGGAACCGACAACCTCTCGATCCAGAGCGACGCGGATCGGGCGGGTTTGGCCTCGCAGGGCGATTCGCCAGGTTCGGGTGGAACTTGGAAAAGTTCCGGTGGCGGCGTCGAAGACGAGTCGACCTCCTCGTGAGCGTTGATGATGGTGTATGCTCCGGCGATACCATCCGCCAGTCTCGTGCGCCCTCGATCTGCCGTCGTCGTCGTACCAGTCGAGGCGCCCATCATCCCCGGGCCAGACGTGGAGGAAGACGGTCTCCGGTTCGGTTGGACCGACAAAAGAGCGCCTGGCCGCCAGTGGGAGTAGGCTGCCTGCGCGGATGAACAGCGGGATGATGTCGAGCGGCGCGTGCGCCACCCGGTGAGCGCCACCAACCAGCCGTTGGCCGGTCCAGAAATCGAACCATTCGCCCTGGGGCAGGTAGACACAGCGGGCCACGGAGCCCTGTCGCAGCACCGGGGCAACCAGCAACGCGTCGCCCAGCAGGAATTGATCGCCGCAGGCCACCGCCACCGGATCGTTCGGATATCGCCATAGCAGAGGGCGCATCATGGGTGTTCCGTGTCGCACCATCTCCTCCAGCAGGCCGTAAAGATAAGGCAGCAGTTGATAGCGAAGGTTAAGATAGCGACGCGCGAGTTCTTCGGTTTCCGGACCAAAAGCCCAGGGTTCCTGGCGCGCCGTGTCGAGGTTGGAATGATTGCGCAGGAAGGGAGTGAAGATCGCCATCTGCAGCCAGCGAACAAAGAGTTCGGCGCTGCAATTCTCCAGGAACCCGCCCACGTCGGCTCCGCAGAATCCCACGCCGCTGAGTCCGAGGTTGAGCAACATCTGGAGTGCGTCGTCCAAGTGGGACCAGGCTGCGGAGTTGTCGCCGGTCCACAGAATGGCGTGTCGCTGCATCCCGGCATAACCGGCGCGTGTGATGACGAAGGGTCGGGTTTGATCGGTGGGTTCGGTGCTGTTGGTCGTGCCCTGGAGCAGGCCTTGATGGCATGCCTGGGCCATCAGCTGTCCGTAGACATTGTGGATCTCCCCATGCCGTCGCGGACCGGTGTCGGTATGGTGGAGGCACTGGGGATCCAGTGTCTTGTCGGCACGATCGAACACGGCCGGTTCGTTCATGTCGTTCCAAATCCCGGCAATGCCCAGGCGCAGCAAGGCACGCTGTTCACTCGACCACCAATCACGCACCTTGGACCGGGTGAAATCGGGGAACCGTGCGTCGCCGGGCCACACGCGGCCAATGAAGTCGCGACGCCCGCTGGGGGTCTTTACGAAGGCGTCGTGGCGGAGGCCGCGACGCAGCACGCCGAACGACGGATCGTTCTTTACTCCCGGATTGACAATGGCGACGACGCGGAAACCCCGGCGGGCCAGACCGGCGATCATCGCCGCGGGGCGTGGAAATGATCGGCCAAAGGTGAAAACGCGATGTTTGTCCTGGTGGTGGATGTCGCAATAGACCGCGTCGCACGGGATTTGGCGCCGTCGCAGTTGGCGCGCGACGGACTCAAGTTCGGCGCGGTTGACGTAGCTGTAGCGGCTCTGGTGGTAGCCAAGCGCCCAACGCGGCAGCAGCCAATGGCGACCGGTCAAGTCGGTGAACCGTTGCACCACACGGTAGGGTGTCGGGCCGGCGAAAAGGTAAAGGTCAACGTGATCGGCAGGCGCTTGCAGGCTCCATACGTCGCGGTGAGTGGAGCCGATGTCCCAGATCTGGCGGCCGGGAAAATCCCAGAACAAACCCGCGGCCCGCCCGTCGCGCAGGGAAAGCGCAAATGGAATCGAGGCGTAGAGTTGGCGCAGGTGCGGATGAATACACGGGGCGTGGCCCAGCACGTCCGAGTTCCAGAACTCCCGAATCGTCCCGCGTCGGTTGAACGTTCCAGTCGTCTCCCCGAGACCGAAGATGGCTTCGCGCGGTTCCAGTCGCAGCGCCAACCTCGCCCTGTCGGAAAACACTCCCGTGATGCTGGAGGTCGATTGGAATACCGTCCATCCATAGCGATCGCTGAACTCCCAGGATCCATCCGCGAGGCGTATTCGGAGCGTCGCTTCGGGAGTGGCGAGCTCCGCGACATGACGACGTTGGCCGACCCTCGGCGGGACCGTTGGTTTCGCAGGAAACGGGGAGCGAACCGCCCAGGAGGGGGGAATGGGGGTAGCGTTGTGCTGGGAGATGCGAACCCGCATCAGGTCATCCGACAAGGCCTCAACACCAAAGGTCAGTCCGTCGAAATCGAGTCGAAGATCCGCCGCTGAGCTGGGATCAACGGTCGGTGCTGGCGAAGGTCGGTGCCGCGTTGTGTGTTTCGGCATCCGTGGATGCGAAGGCCGCGGGGCCGTTTGATCAAGCTGTCAGTGCGACGGTGGGTGGACCTGGTCATCCACCGTTGGGGCACGCGCGGCCTAACGTTGGTAGACGGGAAGCAACTGCAGGGGAGGGGTGAGGGAGAGGACGGCCATGGCGGTGGTATAAGTATTACCGAACATGGAATCGGAGCCGTAGGGCTCGGGTGGCCATTCGCCGGAGGATTCCTGCCCTTGCAGCAGCGTATTAACGAGGGTCGGGAAAAAGAACTTCCAATGGCGACCGCCCAATTGGGCCATCGCCTGGCTGCAGTAATAGGTGCTGTAGAAGAAACGATCGCCGCTTCCGACGGTATCGCCGAATCCACGAAACGGGTGTCCCAACAACCAGTCGCCAGCGCGCCTAGCCACGACAGTACCGTGCTGGCCTGCCATCGCGAGGGAGAGCGTACCGGCGCCCACCATCCCGCGGCTCCAGCGGACTTGGTCACCCGACCGCTGGTAGTAGAAGAGGCCTTGGCGATCGTCCCAACAACTCAAGACGTAGCCAATGGCTTCGTCAATGAACTGCTTGGGAATGTCGAACTCCGCATTCTTCGCCGAGCGCAGAAACATGAGTTGCCAGGCGGTGACGGAAAGATCGGAGTCGCCCAGGCGGTCGGAGTACAGATAGCGCCAACCTCCTTCCGCGCCCGGGTTTTGCTTGGGCAGTGTCTGGTTTCGACGGGTGAATAGGACGGCACGTTCGATGGCTGGTTTCAGTTTGGCGGCACGCGCCCGATCCGTCATTCCGTAGACCTCGGTCAGCATCAAACCAGCAATGGCGTGATTGTAATTGGCCGTCTTTCCATTGGAACCGGAGTCAGCGCCCGCGGCGGCCAGCAAACCATCGGAGCGCTGGCACTGAAGAACGAAGTCGATGCCGCGATCCAGGTGCCGTCCGTAGGGGCCTTCGCCCGCGATGTGGCCCCGCGAAAGGAAGGCCATGATGCTGAGGGCGGTGGCGGCAGGCTGGGCGTTCTCCGGTGCCTCGAACGAACCATCCCGCGACTGCTGGGTCGACAACCATTTAAGGGCGCGATCAACCGACTTCTCGACCTGCGCCCAGGCCTGGGGCGAGAGGGCGGCGGAGAGCGGTTCCGAGGTTGACGCTGGCGAGACGGCGGTCGGCGCGGTGTTGGTGGCGACGGAATTGCGAGTCGCAGGCTTGGGGGCGGCGACGGCTGTTATGGCGAGGGTCGCTCCGAGCGTTGCCAGCGTGACTGCAATTCTCATCGCCGTGCGGGCCAGGGAGTGGTCATCGACTGCCGTCGGAGGCAACCCCGGATAACGTCCGGAAGTAGCTCTCAATCGCATCGCGATACTGTTCGGGAGGCGTATTGTCGCGACCCTGCAGAAGATCCTTGTCCAACGTTGAAGCCAATTTGTTCCAGGCCGGGCCGCGGGATTTGGCTTCGCCGTCAGACCGGGAGGCGTTCCCTTCGCCTTGGCGTTTGGCGTCGGCAAGGGCGCGTTTGGCCGAATCGCGAGCCTGGCGTTGCAGGCGGTCCGACTGAGCCTTGGATTGTTGGGCCTGGGCCCGTGCCTGGTTAGCCTGGGCGCGGGCCATGCCGGGATTCTGGGATGCGCTTGGGCGCATCCAATCCCGCATGATGGAGACATTGATCGGCCGGCAGGGTATCCCGAGGGACTCGGCGGCTTTCATTTCGTCCTGAAGCATCGCCAGGAGGTCCTCCGTGCCCTGGTTTTGTCCAGGCGCTCCGGGCGGTGGCGCCTGGTCCAGTTTTTCGATGATCATTCGAATCAACTCATCCAAGGCCTTTTCGGCGTCGGCGAAGGCCGGCACCACGGTGGCCAGTTGGGTGCTGGCTTCTTCCGTTTTCGTTTCGGCCAGCCGATTGACCGTAAGTTGCTGCGGCGCGATGATGCGATCATTGACGGTGGCGACGACGGCATTCGCCTTTTCCGAGATCTCGGAGGACATGGACGCGACCTGGTCGCGGGTGGCCTCCAACTTTTCCCCTAGCGTGACCGTGTCGACGGTCAGTTGATGTTGGAGAACCTCGGCCGCCTTCGGGAAATCGCCGGTCCGGAGCGATTCCTCGATCTTCAGCGTTCCGGATTGTGCGGTGATGAGGGCTTCGATTTCGGGGAGCCGGTTTCCGATGAACGCGGCCATCTTTTCGGAATTGGTGGTGGCGACCTGGCTGAAGGTGGGGATGAGATCGCGGAGGCTGTGGAGAGCGGCCAGCGCCTTGGCAGCCGGCGGGTCGCCGTTGGGTTGGGATGCCACCGGTTGGGCGGTCCACTCGATGACCTGTTCGGCTTGGGTGAGGGCGGACTTTGCCGCGGGGGCGTCAGGCTTGACGTCGAGCGGCAGCCAGATTTCGAGGTTCTCGCGGAGCTGAGTGGCTTGGGCGAGGATCTCCCGTTGACGGATGGCGAGGGCAGGGCGGAGCGATTCGATGAACGCCGACCGGGCCGCGGGTTCCTTGGGTGTTTGATTCCAGCCGGCGATCTGGGCGGCGACCACCTTCTGGCGTTCGGCCAGGAGCGTCAGTTGATCGCGATAGGTGGTGGATTGAAGCTGTTGCATGGCCAGGTACCGCCGAAGGAGTCGTGGATCCTCGGCCAGCAACTTGGCCAATTCGGCCATGACCTTCTTCTTCTCCTCGAGCAGGGCGCGCAGTTTTTCGACGTACGCATCGTCAACTTCGGCGACCTTGCGCTGGTAGGTATTGATGGGGCCCTTGGCGGAGCCGAGCAAAGCTTGCGTATCCTCGAGGAAGACCTGGTGCATCTTGCTGAGACGCTGCATGGCGTCGGCGATCTGCTGGTCGCGTTTCACCGTTTCGTAGGTACGGGTCAGGTCGGCGAGCATCTCCCGGGCACGCGCGAGGTGAAACACAGCTTTGCCGGAGTGCTCGATGTCATTGGGAGCTTCAACCTTTCCTGCGAGGGTGAGCTGGGCGGCTTCCTGTTCGGCGGGTTGGATGTGAGCCTGCTGGATATTGCGAAGCTGGAGGCCGATAAAGGCGTAGGGAGTGCCCGCGGTGCGGGAACCAAGATCACCGATCACCCGGATGGAATCGGCGATCTTCTCGCGGGCCGTGGCGAGGTGGGGGGCATGGATGGACTGAAGGCCGCGAGGTTCTGCGGCCGCCTTCTTGAGGGCATCGGCATGCGTCTGTGCTTCGGATAGGAGCGCTTCCAGTTGCTGCAGGATCGGCTCGATGGCGATCTCCAGTTTCTTGCGCTTCTCCCCATCAAAGGTGCCGGCCCATTGATCGACGGAGATATTCATCGGCTTGCACGTCGAGCATTGTCCCGCGTCGAGAGTGCGCCGGGTCATTTCATCCGGGGGAGGGGACGCACCGGCGTTGGGTTTGGAGTCCGACGGCTTGGCGGAGGTCGATGCGAGACGCGGGGAGGCAGAGGCTTTGGACTCATTGGCGGAGGCCGCCTGTTGTTTGGCGTCGGCGTTATCCGATGCTTCGGCCGCTGGCGATTCCGGGTTGGACTTCTCTCCGGGAGGCTGGGATGCCGCCATTTCCGGTTCGGATTTCGGCGCCAAGCCCGAATCGGGACTGGCTTGACCGCGGGATTGGCGCGTATCGGTAACCTGGACGACATAGGAAATCTGATCGCCGTGCTTGAGACCGAGTTCGGCCAAGTCCAGTTGAACGGACTTGGTGACCTGCTTTTTTCCGGTGTCGGAGGCGAGGTCGACGGGAAGCGTGATGGCGTTGGTGACCCCGGAGGCGGTGGTGGTGTTCACCAGGACCTCGGCTTTGGCGATGCCGAAGTCGTCCTTGGCCTCGAAGTGGATCTCGACCTTTTCTCCCGGGGCAACGGCGACGTCGTCACTCGGTTCGAGGACGCGGACAGAAGGCGGAAGGTCTTCGAAGACGTTGATGGCGCAGGCGGGCTTGTTGCGGTTGTCGATCTTGAACTGGTTCACCACCGCGGCGGCAAAACTGAAGCTGTTGGTTGGCTGAGCTTGGATCCGATACCAGTCATCGGAACCGCGGGTCAGCGGCAGGATGCGTCCCTCGCCCAGGTCCAGGAACATGCGCTCGACGGGTTGATCGGCGCGCAGGGCTATTTCGACGTCGCTGCCCTGCAACACACGTATGGCAGGGGGAAGAACATTGGTTTGAAGGATCGGGAGCGCGCAGTAGGCAGGGGGCGCCACCTTCAATTGAACCTCGGTGATTCTGGGACGTTCCGCGGCAGTGATCCGGTGCCAACGGGTTTGTCCGTCTCCGGCGCGAACCCGGTATTCGAACGAGCCGGCGACCTCCTCGATGGCGAAGTCGAAGGCCCCGGCAGTTTGCGCGCGCGGATGCATGGCCACAGCGCGGACCGATTCGCCGGCGGGTCGCAGAAACAGAATCGGAGCCGTGGACGGAATTCGGCCTTTGAGAACGGCGGACAAGGTGAGCGGTTCGCCTTTGGGGACCCAGCCATCGGCCGGTTGAGCCGTGACCTGCGTCAGCGAGATGTCCTGGCCTGGCAGCAGGAGACGGCGAAAGAGCAGGCCGGCTTGGGAGAAATTGACGGCGAAGAGAACCGCCAGCGCCGCCATGGCTCCACCCAGCCAACGGGCAGCCCGCCACACCGGGGTCATCGGCGCGATGGCGCTTTCCAGGACGGCGCGCTGGGTGGATTCCGCCTCGCGGGCCACCTGGCGAATCAATGTCTCCGAGCCTCGGACTTCCGCCGAATCCTGGTTCTGCGCGAGTTCAGTGACGGTGGACCAACGTTCCTCGAGTTGCGGGAGCAATTGGTCGACCTCCCTAGCCGTGGCGACGATGGATCGGCGTTGGAAGAGGGGGCGGAGGCATCCGAAGTAGGCGGTGGCCGCGGTGGAAATCAGGACCAAGGCGGTCATGCCATAGCGCCCGATCGGTGAGAACCAGCCGACGGCCCAGTCGACCAACAGGGCGGCAAGCGTGCTACCGATGAGGGCGGCGAAGGTCAGGGCGAGTCCTCGGAGAAGCCCGACGGCCACGGCCCGACGCCGGATGGCGCGGAGTTTGGCGGCGACGGCGGAAGGGACGTCACCAGAATGCTGCTCATGTTTCATCGGATGGCTCGTTTCACGGGGTTAGGAAAGTCCCACATATTTTCTGCCAGCCCACTCCAAGCTTAGGCAGACAATGAACACCCAAAACAGATCCCACCGGTTCCACAAGGGCATTTTCGAGGTGAGCTCGGTCACTTGGGGGTCCAGGTCCAGCTGTTCCAAGGCGGCTTTCAAGCCGGCGGGAGGAAGCAATGCGCCAGAGGAAGCGTCAGCGATCTCACGAAGCAGCGGCAGGTTGCAGAGGGGATGGCGAAGTTCGGTGGAACCACCTGGGTCCATGTGAATCGTTGCCTCGACCGGTTTGGACAGCTTCTCTTCGGCCATCAACGATTTCACGACGGGCCCGGAGGCGGCCAGTTGGACCGGACCAACCGGGAGGTCCAGAAAGGCACCCTGATACATGCCGGGCCGTTCCTTGTCCTCGCGGAGGGAAATCTCCTGGAGTACCCGGCCGTCCTGGGAGGCGGTGAGTTGGAGGGTCGCTCCGGAAGGTGCACGTCCGTCAAGATGACGGAGGCGGACCCAGGACTCCACACGTTCGCCGGCTTCATAGCGCGACTTGTCGGTGGTAATTCGAATGGTTTGGGAACCCTCGCCGAGATCGCGGGCGATGGTCCATCGAAGCAGTTGTCCCCAGAAACGATGATGGAAGGTATCTCCCTGCCGATACCGCAATTGGTAGGAAACCGGTGCGGCCAGGTAGACCACGCGGCCGGCGCCGACGTAGTGCCAGGCCAGGTAGCTGCGGAGATCGCCTTCTTTTGGCCGCCCCTCCCGGCTGGTGGTGCTGGTAGTGGCCCAGATCAAGGAATGTGAGGTGGGTTTCAGTCGCGAGAAATCGGACAAGCTGTAGATGGGCAGGCGCTCGCTCATTTCCCGCCATTGTCGCTCGCTGACTTGCGGGTTCTCGGCGATCTGGGTGGCCAGAGATAGCGTCCCTTCATCAGAAAGTTGCAGGAAGTAGGGGGTTTCGTTGCCGAGAGGTCGTTCCCCTGGAAGAACCGGCAGCAACGAACCCAGTGTCTGATTCACATACGCGGCGGGCATCGCATCCTTGCCAGCGACGAGGACCAGATTGCCGCCGGATTGGCTGACATAATCGCGCAGGTTCTTCTGGTCGGCGGCGGTGAGTTGGGAGGGGAGCAAGTCGCCCAGAATCACGACGCGGTACTGGTTCCATTCCTCGAGCGTGGCGGGAAATGCGTGGCGCGCTCCATCGCCGGCGGTGCGTTGCGGTTCGAACAACAGTTGTTCGAAGACGACTCGGGTGTCGCGTTTGAAAAGATTGATCAGGTACCGGGTCTCCCAACGTGGAAAATTGTCGGCCACCAACACCCGGATCTTATCCTCCATGACGAGGACGTCGGTTTTGGCCAGGTTATTTTCCTGTGACCGCTCGTTGCCCACCGGAACAATGCGAAACGTGAGAGCCTGTTTGCCGAGGCGCGCGGCTTTCCAGCGCAGTTGTACACGAGTGTCATAGACCTCGGACGACACCTGGAGCGTCTGCCGGTCAACGACGCGGTCGTTGTCGACCAGTTCGGCTTGGAGCGTCTCTTGGGCGCAATCATAGGCCGTGACCATCGAATCGACGACCACTTGGTCGCCTTGGAAAACGGCCTTGGGGGCGTGCGTGTGATGCAAAATAACGTCCCGCTGCATCTTGGTGTTCCCGATCGGTAAGAAGTAGGTCGGAGTCCCGGACAACGACGGGGCTACCTCACGCGGATCCCGACCGGCATTGTGTCCGCCGTCGGTCAGAATAAAGGCGGCCGCTACCGATTGGGCTGAGGCATCCACGGCGAGTTGCTCCAGTGGTAAGCCCAGTTGAGTCGAGCCGGCCATGGGCTGGGTGCTGGCCGGCGCACCCGGACGGGTCTCGAAGAGGGAACTGCCCTGGGGCACGACCCGGTCCCCGAACTCGTAGCGTTGGACGCGCACTTTCTTTCGAAGTTCCTGAAGCCAGCTTTTCTCGGCGTTGACGAGCATGTGTTCGATGCGCTCGGAACGGGTCAGACGCGACTCGGAGTTCGCTGAGGCCGCGGCAGCGCCCGGGCGATGGCTCGAGTCGACGGACTTCGCCAGTCGGTCCGCGAGAAGTTCGAGCCGGCCCGTGGCGTCAGCGAGATGTCGGAGGACTTCCGGAAGCCAGGCGGCACGATCGATGGCGGCAAGGGTTTTGCCCCGGGAAAATTCGGTGGCTTTCGATTGCACGGTCGGTGTGACGTTGGACTCCAGAGTCAGCAGCGCGTCCCGGATCGAACGTTGCCAACCGGGATCAGGAGCCGGGGCCCTGGCCGCGAGGTCCGAAATCGCGGACGCGGACTTTGGAAGCGCCGCGGCCGCTCGGTTCAGGATCGCGCGTGAAGACTCGACCTCGGTCGAGGAGGAAAGAGTATCGGGCGATGCTGCGAGTCGTCGGAGTTGGTTCTCATGCACCCGCAGTGCCGAGACCGCGGCATCCAGATCGGCGAGAGGCGATGGGGCGGCATTGGGTTGGACGGCATCCCAACGCGCGACATTTCCGGAGCCGTCGCTGATATCGACCAATCCCATGCTGGCAGAGCGATCGAGCAGGAAAGCGACGGTCTTGGTGCGGTATTGCTGGGTGGTGGTCACGCGGGTTGGACCCGCGAGGATCCAGAGCAGCACCAGGACGGCCACGAGGCGCAGAGCCGGAAAGATCCGCGCGGGCCACGCGCGGTCGACCGCTCTTCGATCCACACGGGCCAGCCACACGATGGCCCCCAGCAGCACCACCCCCAACACGGCCAACAGCCACAGCGGCAGGAAGCCTTCCAAGGCAAAGTGGGTCTGGGTTTGGGTTTCGGGAAGCATGGATCAAGTTCCCATCGATACCGCGGTCCATTGCCGGTTGCGGCGCTGCGACATCCAGCCCGCCAGGAGAATCTCGCCCAGAACCACCCATGGCAAAATCTTCAGAAACCAACCCTCCAAGGGATGACGCGGTGGCGGTGCGGATGCGGTGTTGGCGACATTGCGGAGGCCGTTTCCGATCTGGAATCCTGCTTGTTCCTGGATTTTGGCCAGATCCTGGTCTCCCAGACCGGTGAAGTCCGACTCCCGGGCGTCGCGTCGCACTTGGAACGGAAAGGTGGTCGAGGTGCCCGTGCTCGGCGTGCAGGTGATCGCGTAGTCACCGGGATGGCGCAGAAGGGCGGCGCGCAGTCTCGAGTTTCCCCCTGGTAGACGCTCCGGGGTGAGCGAGGTTCTCGCCCCGTTGGGCGTCTGTAGCGTGGCGCGGTCGATGAGACCTGGAATCGTCTGGGAGAACGCGTCCCCGACCGAGAGATTGCGTCGAGGCAGGCTTGGCTCGCCGAGGTACCACAGCCACTCGTGGAGCAGTGCGACGTACGCTTGGCAGAGCGGCAGCGTGCTCCACGAGATCCCGAGCGGAATGGCCTGCACGATCACTCGGCCGCGACCGAGTTTACGCTCGATGGCCACCGGGTCGCCCCCTTGTGCCTGCAACAGGATGGAGACATCACGTCCGGTGGACACGTCGAAGGCGTGCCGTCGAAACACCCGCGCGCGATCGAGATCGAGGCGTTGGAAGTCCGACAGGAGCAGGGTGGCGGGATGAGCGTCAGAGGCCGCTCGGATGGAGGTGAAGAGATCGCGCTGTCCGGGATCTCCGACCGGTGATCCCAGGGCGTA
Source organism: Verrucomicrobiales bacterium (assembly GCA_016795425.1). Lineage (GTDB taxonomy): Bacteria > Verrucomicrobiota > Verrucomicrobiia > Limisphaerales > CAIMTB01 > CAIMTB01. The sequence goes on along the minus strand of JAEUHG010000014.1, from coordinate 91 downwards.
GGGAGAAAGGCCCGAGCCCCCGCGGAAAAATGCCTGGGCAAAGGTCTCGGGCTGAGTTCGGGGACCCAAGGTCAGCCAAAGACCGCCGCCC
>JAEUHG010000134.1 GCA_016795425.1 Verrucomicrobiales bacterium | reverse complement strand
GTTCGTCGACGAGGTGTTCCACCGCTGTCGTCACCGCTTCGGACCTCGTCGTGCCAGCGGCGCCCGACCCCTGCGCCGCGTCGCCTCCCGACATCTCTATTGCCTCCGCCACCTGCGCGTCCGACCGATCGAAGGAGCGGGTGAAGCTCGCTGTCCGGTCCATCCAAAGGATGCCGATGCCGGCGAAAATGTACGGGGCGATCCGGGTTGATGGTGCGAAAGGTGGGACCGGCCTTGAGGTCGAACTTTACCGCATGCGCAGGACGGTGGCGCCGAGGATGATGAGCAGGATGGCGAAGCTGAGTCGGAAGGCGGCCAGGAATTTGAGTCGACCGTCGTTGGCATTGTTCCAGGCAATGAAGTCGCGCAATCGCCAGGGTGAAATGGTGAGCCAGATTCCGGCAATGGCCCAAGCGTAGGCGAGGCTCGTGATCACCCAGCGCCAATCCGATTCATGCGAGCGCGCCGTATCGACCATCAGTTTGGCAGCAAGCAGGAGAATCAAAGCCAGCCCGCGCGCAGCCAAAAAGTCGCTCACGTAAACACACGTAAGGACACCAATGGCCCCGAACCCCGCCAACATATACGGCTTAAAGCGCGAAAAATCGGCGAGCGTCTCGTTCTGGACGTGGTAGAGGAACCAGCCTGTGGCGGCCAAGACCAGCACGTAGCCTATGGGCTTAGAACGCGGGAAGGCGGCCGACCACCGGCGCCATCCCGTCGGGTTGGCCAGTTGATAGATCTGGGGGGTGGCGATGAGGGCTCCGAGAAGGAGGGATAAAGACGCGAGAGACATGGATGGACTGGCGGGAGCGAGGCGGGTTTAGGCCTCGTCGAGCCCGAGAATTGCCGGGTCGCCGTAAAGGGTGAATGAGCCATGGCGAACGATTCGAACCGGCAAGCGTTCTCCGATGTGCCGTTGGTCGCCTTCCAGGATGACGATTTTGTTGCAGCCCGTGCGCCCTTCGAGGCGAGCCGGGTTTTTTCGGCTGGGGCCTTCCACGAGGATCTCCACCGTCTGGTTCACCAGGGCGCGATACTTCCTGTCGCCGATCTCGTTCACGAGGGTAAGAAGGCGTTGGTTGCGATCATTGCGAACCTCTTCCGGGACTTGGTCAGGCATGCTCGCGGCCTTGGTGTCTCGCCGGGGCGAGTACTTGAAGATGTAGGCCTGATCGAACTCCACTTCGCGGGCCAACGCCAGTGTCTGTTCAAAATCCTCCTCCGTCTCGCCCGGGAATCCAACGATGAGGTCGGTGCCCAAACCAATGCCTGGTCGTGCCTGGCGCAATTTGTGGACGATGGACAGGTAGCGCTCAGTGGTGTATCCGCGATGCATTGCCCGAAGGATGCGGTCACTGCCGCTCTGCAAGGGAAGGTGGGCGTGCGGACACAACTTGGGGAATCGGGAGTAAGCCTCGACCAGATCGTCGCCATAGCCTTTTGGGTGGGGCGACGTGAACCGGAGGCGGTCCAGGCCTTCGATTTCATGGGCGGCTTCCAGGAGTTGGACGAACGGAGACTTCCCGTCGCGCTCCGCCATCGAACGTCGCCCGAAACTGGTGACGATTTGGCCCAGGAACGTGATTTCACGGACGCCGTTCGCCACCAACTCGCGGCATTCCTCGAGAATCTCGTCGATGCCGCGGCTGCGTTCTTCACCACGGGTCTGAGGCACGATGCAGAAGGTGCAGTGTTGATTGCAGCCCTGCATGATGCTCACGAAGGCGGTGACTCCGCCTGATCCTGCACCGGAGGGGCTCAGATGCTCGCGGATGGCCGAAGCGCTGCCGGCTTCCTCGGCGATGTCGACGACGGTCTTCGATGGTTCGGACAGGAGGGTATCGAGGTATTCTCCGGCGCGATGAAATTTTTGGGTTCCGAGAACGAGGCGCACCCCGGGGACTTGGTTTGGGATTTCACCGCCGCGGGCCTGGGCCATGCACCCGAGAAATCCGAGCACGGTTCCCGGGCGGTGGCGGCGAGTGCTGCCGACCAACGCGCGCATTTTCCCGATCGCCTTTTGTTCCGCCATGTCCCGAACGCTGCAGGTGTTGAGCAGAATGACATCGGCGTCGGACTCATTAGCCGCCAGCGAATAGCCACGGGCCGCGAGTTGTGCGAGCACGGCCTCGCTGTCGCGTTCGTTCATCTGGCAGCCGTAGGTCTTGATGAAGACGCTGGGCATGGTTCCAAAAGCGGGTCGGAAGGTACGGGACCCGACCCTGGAAAGAAAAGGAGCAACCCTTCAGGATTCCGACGCCCGGGATGGCAGGATTCCAGGTTTCTGAGGTGCGGTGAGAGCGACCGGGAATCGTACGGTGACGGTGGTTCCGGCACCAAGTTCCGTATCCAAGTGGATGGTGCCACCATGGATATCGAGGCAGCGCTTGACGATGACCAACCCGAGACCGGTGCCCTGGCGCCGACCCACATTGCCGCCTCGATGGAAGGCCTGAAACAACCATGCCAGGTCATCGTTGGGGATGCCGATGCCATGGTCCCGGATTCGGCATACTGCGTTTCCGGCCTCGCTTCCGACATCGAAATGAACCGGGCTTCCAGGTTCGGAGTACTTGATCGCGTTGGTTAACAGGTTGGTAAACACGTGCCGCAACAGGTTCTCATCTCCGAGAATGCGATCGGGAACATCGCCAAAAACCACCTCGACCGGGCACCTGCGATCCGTTGCCGACAACACATCGTCGACAATGATGCCAAGGAAGGCTCTTAGGTCCAGGGGGGTCGGGTGGTACTGGAGTCGGTCGGCATCCAGGCGCGCCAGCAGCAGCACTTCCTCCATCATATCGGCCATGCGCCGAATGCCGCGTTGGATGGAATCGAGGTGTTCCTTTCGTTCGCGCGGCGGCAGTCGGTCGAAGTAGTTCGATAAAATGCCTGCCGACGACATGATGATGCTTAGCGGCGTGCGGAATTCATGGGAGACCATGGAGACAAAATTGCTCTTGAGCACACCCAGTTCCCGCTCGCGCTCCAAAGCGCGCAGGATCTCCGCCTCCGCACGCTTTCTTTCGCTGATGTCATTGATGACCGCCTGAATGATCTGGCGTCCGCCGGTGGTGATCCGGGTCAGAATCACTTCGAGTGGAATGTCCTGTCCGGCTGCGGTTCGGCTCACCCAGTCGAAGCGGGCAGTGCCGCGTTCCATGCATTCCGCGATGTAGGCGCGGGCCGCGTCCGCCGAGTTGCGTCCATCCGGTTGGGTGGGCGGGGAGGTGTCCTTGGGGTGGCGTCCAACAATGTCATCGGCGCTCGAGTATCCCATGATCCGGATGGCGGCCGGATTGACTTCGATAAACTGGTCCGTGTCATGCAACATGACGCCTTGGCTGGTCGCTTCGAAGAGTGCGCGAAATTTCTGTTCGCTGTCGCGCAATGCCTGTTCGGACTGTTTGCGCTGAATCGCCACCGCAATCTGGGTGGCGACATAGGTGAGGACCTGTTTTTCCTCTTCGCCGTAGGCACGCGGATTGTGGTAATCCTGAACGGCCATGGCGCCGAGGATCCTCTCCTCGACCTTGAGGGGCACACCCAACCAGATTGACGCCTGTCGTCCGGACTCCACATGCCGCAAGTGTTCCTGGCCGTCAAAGGTGACTTCGGGACCGTCTCCGATCCGCTGTTTGCGCGCTGTCAATGCCTCGTCGACCAGCAGCGCCTGGCCGGTTCGGATCACAACCCCGGTCAGCCCGGTGGTGATCTGCCGGGGGGCCGGCGTTTTGGCGAATTCATCGCGGTAGTAGGGAAAGGAGATGGTCTCGCCGTCGGAATGGAGCAGGGCGATATAGAAGTTCGACGCTGGCATCAGCCCGTCGACGATGCGATGGATCCGTTCGTAGAGGTGATCGAGGTCCCCGGCGGTGTGAACGGCTTCCGAAATTTGGAAGGTCGCCTGTTGTATACGCTCGCGCCGGCGGCGCTCGGTGGTGTCCGTGATGCTCCCGCGGAGAAGGTTGCGTCCATCGGCTGGCAGCCGGACCAATCGGACTTCGCACGGCACTTCGCGTCCGCTCGCATGAAGATGGACCCATTCGAAGGCCGGGGTCCCACCCGCGAGGGCTTCGCGGATGCGCACAGGGGCAAGGTCTGCGGACGCCTGCCCGTCGGGCTGTCGAAGCGGACTCACATCGAGCGGCGTCAAGGCACTGAGTTCCGCTCGTGTCCGACCGAAAAGACGCACGGCATTGTCGTTGCAGGTGACGAAGCGTCCGGTGTCGCCATCGTAGACGACGATGGCTTCGGGGGCATGTTCGACGAGAATGCGCAGGCGCGCCTCGCTGGCGCTGAGTTCTGCGGTGCGTTCCGCGATCCGCCGCTCAAGGGTAGCATTGAGTCGTTGGATTTCGTCGGCCGCCTGGCGCCGTTCGGTGATGTCGGAAATTGCGCCGACGTGATAGGCGATGGACCCGGTGGCGGGATTCCGGATCACGCGGGAGCTGGATTGCCCCCAGAACCGGGTACCATCCTTTCGCACGTACTCCACTTCCTGTTGAGCGAATGCCCCGTCATGGGTCAGCAACTGAAGAAGGCGCTGTCGGTCGGCGGGTTGGGCGTAGAGCTTCTCTCGCGGCACGCTTTGCAGATCGGCGAGTGATTCGTAGCGAAACAGGCGCAGGTACGCTTGATTGACGAAGATGAGTCGATGATGGGCATCACTGCGATAGATCGCCTCGGCGATGTTATCGGCGATGGAGGACAGCAATGCCTGGCTTTCGCGAAGCGCAGCTTCGACGCGTTTGCGTTCGGTGATGTCACGGGCCACGACCACGTGGAGCGGGTGTCCTCCGAGGTGGATGGGGGTGGCGACGATCTCCAGGGGCACTTCCTCGCCTGTTACTCGAAGGGCCACCCATTCGAAGCGATGGCCGCCGCGCCGTTCCGTCTCGAGGGTCATGGCGACCGCGGCATCGGCCGACGGCGTGCCGTCCGGTTGCAGGAGGGGCGACCAATCCGACGGGCGCCGATTCAGCACCTGTTGCTTGGTTTCACAGGCCAAGAGTCGAATGGCGGCTTCATTGGCATCGACGAAGACACCCTGGGCCGGGTCGAAGAGGAAGATCGGGTCCGTGCTGCGTTCGAACAGCGGTCGAAAGCCCTCATTCGCTGTGGATTCGGCGGGGGGAAGGTTTCCGGTTGAACTCACGGCAGTTGGAAATCCTTGGCCCAATCGGCGTTGGCCTTGTCGTAGTCGGCCCGCACGGCCGGGTCGGACTTGGCCACGGCGATGACGAGTCGAACCCGAGCACGTGCCGAAACGCCCGGTTTCAGGTTGATTCCGAACAGGCTCAGGTAGGTCGAGTTGTGTTCCTCTGTTTCATGCGGCGTCGAGAGGGCGAAGCACTCGGCGGCGGGCGCCATCAGTATGGCACTCAGGCCAGTGTTGGGGGATCGACGGCGCGCCATAGGCACGTCAAACGAAGGGCGGACAACCCATGCCACCGGGTTTGGCTCCAATTTCCATCGTCCGTCCTGGATGAGACGCAGAACGTCGCTGTCGCGAGGGAAGATCTGCCAGTCGCCGGCGGCCCGATCGGCGCGCAACCACTGGGGGACTCCCTCGGTTCCGGGCGCCGAACCCACCGCAATCGATGCCTGGGAGAAGTGAGGCGCGAAGTACGAGGCCAGGAAGCACTCGAAGGCCGGTAGGTCGGCCTGGGCGCGGACCATGGTTTCCACATCCAGTGTCGAAGGATTTCGCCAGCGGTAGGCGGCCCGCAATTCGAAGGGGCGATCGTCGCCGGCCGCCCATTGGGTGATCAGGGTGCCGTCGTCGAGAATCTGGGCGGTGCTTGGCCAATCCCAAGCCCCCGTACCGTAACGTTTGCCTTGGGAAAAGACGCGGTAATGGCCGAGCAAACCCATGCTGCGGTCCAGGCGCTGTTTGGTGGGCAGATAGTAGACCTCCTGCAAACCCACGCTTTTGCCCTGGGTCCTGACGACGCCGCGAAGGGTCCCGGTGTTGAAAACGAAACTACCGTCAGGGCGCGCCTGGAAACGCAGATTCGGCCCAGTGCTGGCAGGCGCCGGATCGGCGGCCCCGCAGGTGACCAAGGCGGCGAAGGCCAGGCTGATGCCCGTAAGCAACCGCGATGCTCGGAGGTTCACCGCGCCATTTTGGCGGCTTTTCCAATCTTCACAAGCACGCCCCCGCGCGCGGGAACCGTGGCTTCGAAGGAGTGGCGATGGGATCCGAGATCTTTCTGCCGCCAGACGTCCCGGACGGGTTGGCGTCCATGAAGGGACAGCTGTTCCCAGGTGGCGGTTATCTTGGAGGGGAAATACGACCGATTGAACAACCCGACCGCCTTGGTGCCGTCGGCCAGGTCTTTCACCATCAGGAACGTTTCAGGGGAAAGTTCCCGGACCTGGCCGCCTTGGCCGAGAGGGTCCTGGTCGATCGCGATGACCTCGGGGTTGCACAGAACCCCGAGAGTGAACGCGTCGAGGTTTCCCATGTCGCCACTAAAGAACAGGGGAGCCGCGCTGAGACTCCACAACGCCATAAAGGCGTATTGTTCGCTGGCCGAGAGAGGGCAAGGCACGGGTTGTCCCATTTCGTGCGCCGCGCCGATGTACCCAATCTGAATGTAGTCGGGATCGTTCCATTCGCCGGGTCGGGACCAGGCGCGGTGTTCCGCGTTGCGAAGGGCCACCTCAAAAATGCGGTCGAGTTCGAAGCCCAGATCTCCGGCGGTGCGCCAGCAATGACCGCCTACTTCGGCGCCCCATTCCCAGACGTTGCCCATGCCATATTGGCAGAGGTTGAAGACAATATCCCTGGGCTGCTCACGGAGGAGCCGCCCCATGAGTGCGTAGGGCTTGATGAGCTTGGAGCGCTCCTCGTCGGTCGAGGACTTGGCGATGTCTCCGTAGGAGCACCAATCGTATTTCAGGAAATCAAATCCCCAAGCCGCGAATTGTCGGGCGTCCTGGGCCTCGAACTGCCAGGCCCCGGTGAATCCCGCGCAGGTCAGCGGTCCGGGCGAGGTGTAGGTTCCCGCCTTGAGGCCCTTGGAATGAATGTAGTCGGTCAGGCCTTTCAAATCGGGGAAGTGGCGGTTGGGAAGGAGGTTTCCAGACGCATCGCGCCCCGGGCCCACGCGCATAGGATCGGAGTGCTTGGGCGCATTCATCCAGCAGTCGTCGATATTCACGTACTGGTAGCCCACGTCGGCCATTCCGCTTTGCACCATAACATCAGCGGCCTGCCGCATCAGTGTTTCGGTCACGCGATCGTAATGCGTATACCAATGGTTCCAGCCCATCGGTGGGGTGAGGGCGAGACGGTCGCCCGACACAATCCGGAACGATCGCGCATCGCTGCCTTTGGCATTGCGTGCCCGAAGGGTGACCGCGTATTCGCCCCGCTTGGGCGTCGTTCCACGGATGATTCCGGATGCGGTATCGAGAGCCAGGGTGTCGGGAAGGCCGGTGGCTGAGAAGGTGATGGGGCGTTCTCCTTGGGTGGGAATTCGGTAGAGAAACGGGTTTCCCGGTCGTGCGCCATACACCAGGGGCCCGTTGATCCGAGGTGCCGGGGCAGGCTTGGGCGTGAGAACAATCCTGGGCTCGTCGAGACCGGGGCGTCGTATCGGGCGAGGGGCTTGCTCGGCCGCCATGAGGAACCGTGCCTCCGCCCAGTTGCCATGATCGAATTCCACACCATTACCGCCGTCGAGCACCTCGAGCAGCAGCGTGTGCACGTTGGTTAGGTCGATGTCGACTGCTTGGGCTGGACTACCGGCCTTGAGGATCTCGGTCTGGAACAGGACCTTCCCGTCGCCCGTGATACGAAACTGTATCGAGGCGGTGCCGCCGGCGGCGTCGTCGACACCAACTTGGGCTTGAAAACGTCGGCCGCCGCCTGCGAGGTCCAGCCACAACGCGCTATGTGCGTGGGTTCCAACCCCGTACTCGAAGGTTTTTCCCGCGATCGAAAGGGGTTGGAGGCGCATGGACCGATTGGTCTGCGGCCGACCCCAGCCTTGACGCATGAGACTGAGGTCGAGTGCGTCGAGGCGTACGACGTACGGCGTGGCGCCGAAGGCGTCGGCGGCCGATCCGAGAAGCAAGACGATCGCGGCGAGGGCACTGGTCCAACGCGTCGGCGAGGCAGGCTGGGGATCGGGATGGCAACGGTCGTTGGAACCCACTCGTGTGGACCCGAGTTGAATCGTTCGCATGGGAAATGGCAGGTGAAGGCGGTGCGGGCCGCGACGCGATGCCGCGAGACTAGGGGCGATGCGTTCGCGCGTAGTCCCGGAGCACGTGGAGATTGGCGGGCGGCGTGTCGCGGGGCACCTCGCAGCCGGCCCCAACGATGAACCTTTGGCCGGCGATCGCGTGGCATTCCTCAATGGCTTCGAGGACTTTCTCCGGGGTCGCGTTCCGCAGGGTGGCGACAGGATTCAAATTGCCCAAAAGAATCTGTCGTTCGCCCATGCGCTGTCGGGCCTCGTCGAGAGGCGCCAGGGAATCGAGATCGATGATATGGCAACCCAGGCGGCCCATGCCCGCGAGGCAGGACCGGGTGTTGCCGCAGATGTGCAGCCGGGTGCGACCACCCATGGCATGGATCCCTTCAATCAGGCGCCGTTCGTGCGGCCAAATGAATTCCTGGTAGATGCGTGGGCCGACCAGCGAAACGGCGGCATCCCCGATGCCAATGAGATCGGCGCCCGCCTCGATTTGAGCTTTGGCAAAGCGCAGCCCCATCTCCACGCAAAACGCGAAAAGGTCATGAACGAACGGGCCGTCATCGAAGAAGTCGAGCATCAGAGCATTGAGCCCACGGAGGTCGGCGCCTTCGGCGCACGGCCCTTCCACCCAACCTTCCACCAGCAGGTCGCGTCCTACGCGCCGGCGAAGTTCCGCCACCGCCAGCACACCGTTGTGCATGCGTCCCCCACCCAGCGGGTCAGGCTGCTTCAAACGCGCCAGGTCCAAACGGTCCGCCAGAAGCGGTGCGTCCTCGACGATGGCGGCGGGTTGATCGTCGAAGAACTCAAGGCGCGCTCCGCAGTCGGCGGCCTCGCGTCCTGGATCGGACATGGTATTGACGTAGTCGAAGCCAAAAGCCTCCGCGGTGCGGATCTGCCCCTCGGTGAGGAGTCGGTAGTCGGTTTCGTAATCTCGATAGCGCACGCCGAGTAGGTCCGCCGCCAGTTGCATCGTGATCGGCATCAACGGCAGCCGATCGACGGCTTCGCCCTCGAGGTGTGCCAGGATGCGTTCACGGCCGTTCATGGAAGCCGGTCCTGGACGGGTTTTGGCCAAGTCCGGTGCTATGGACGTCTCGGTGCGCGGCGGTGGCATGGTCGGGTAGTGTGGGGCCGGTACGGCCGTCGTAGAACAGACGGGATTGTGCGACATCCTTGAGGGCGATTTGCCAGTCGCACTCGAACATGGCGCCCCCCCTTCGGCTCACCATCCTTTGGCATTCTTTCCCCTTTTGTGGGTCATCCGCCGGGCGAATGGCACCAGGAGCCAACAGTCCGCCGGGCAAGAGTTCACCGCGGATTCACCAAGTCGCGCTTGCCCGTCGAATCCGCAGGCGTAGTCTGGGTGCGGATCTTGGGATGAGAAGGGGCGACCTCACCCGCCGGCCATCCGAGGTAAAGACGTGTGCGGTGCAATGGTTGCAACGATTGACCTGTTATGAACTCCGAACTTCGTGGGCGCAGCCGTTCGTCGGCTGTCTTGGCGGGATTCACTCTGATCGAGTTGTTGGTGGTGATCGCGATCATTGCGATTCTTGCCAGTATGCTGCTTCCGGCCCTGGCCAAATCGAAAGCCAAGGCCCAAGGCATTCTGTGCTTGGGCAATGGCCGTCAAATGACGTTGGCCTGGAGATTATACGTTGATGACAACAACGACAGGGTTCCGCCGTCCTACGGACCTGGGACCAATCAATGGGTGAGCGGCAATCTCGATTTCAACGGTGGAAATCGAAGCAACTGGGACATTGAGCAGGACATCAAGAAGAGCATGCTGTGGAACTACTGCGGGAACAGCCCCGGGATCTTCAAGTGTCCCGCGGATCGCAGCACCGTTCGCGCGGTAGGTGAGATTCGCCCGCGCGTGCGCAGTATCGCGATGAATGGCTGGTTTGACTCGACCGATGTCGAGTCCTTCGGCGCCGGCTTCAAGGTCTATAAGACGATGAATGACTTGGTGGACCCGGGACCCACGATGACCTGGGTGTTCATCGACGAGCGGGAGGACAGCATCAACGACGGCGAGATGATTGTCGGAATGACGGGTTACCCCAATTCCCCGGGGCAGTGGAAGATTGTGGATTACCCGGCCAGCTATCACGGATCCGCTGGCGGTCTTTCCTTCGCGGACGGACATTCCGAGATCAAGCGATGGAAGGATGGCCGGACCATGCCTCCGCTCAAAAAAGGGGTCGAACTGCAGCTCAATGTTTCATCGCCGAACAATATGGACATGTTCTGGATGATGGAACGTACGACGCGGAAGAAGTAGAGGGAGCGCCCTGGTTCTCGGCGGAGCGCTCGTCTGTCTAACGTGGATGATAGCTGCGGGCGATGTCGATCATCGCCCGCACGTTGTCGACCGGCGTTCGCGGATCGACCTCACAGCCGGGCATGACGCATGCCGTGGTATAGGGAAGGGTGGCCTCAATGAAACGGCAAACCATGGACTCGACTTCGGCGCGGGAACCATGACAGGCGACAAAGGGCGTGGGTGAGTTCGCGGCGCACCGTTTGCCGGCATAGAGCCTGGCGACTCGTTCACACCAAGCGCTCCATTGCTGGTCATCGGAGTAATACGGCAGGTCGTATTGCACCGCCCGAATCCCCTCCCATTCTCCAAGTTGCTCCAGGGCGAGCCAAAGATTGCGGCCGCAATGATGCCACAGGATATACGGGAAGATGGTCCGCGCCTTCTCGACGAACTGTTGGTCGTACTGGCCAAACTCAGCGAATTGGGAGGGACCCCAGGCGTTGGCACCGCTGAAGCAGCAGAAGAACTCGCAGCCGTTCTTCGCCGGAATCGCCCGGTAGAAATCCAGCGCCTGCAACCGCTCATCCAGGCACAATTGCAGATAGCGATGAACCTTGGAGGCGGGCTCCACCAGCGTCCATTTCACCAATTGATGAGCATCGGCCAGAGCCTCGGCGATGCGTGTCGGTGTGGGGGCGCCGACAATCACCGGCACGACACGTCCCATTTTCTCCTGGAACTCGAGCAGTTGAACCAGGTGCGGCGTGTAGTGGGTAACGGGTCGGGTGCCCTCCAGGTGCCGCAGGTAGGCACGGCTCTCGAGCAATTCGATGGCCTGATCGATGGTCTGAACCACCGGTTTGTACTGCAGATAGTCGGCCGAATCCTGACGTACGAAGTGTTGGGCGCGCTTTTCAGGGGACACGAAGCTCTCGATGTGATGGGCGATATCGACGTACATCCAAATCGCGTCCGACCGCAGTTCGGCCCATGTCTTGATGCAGGCCTCGGTGGTCTTGTCGACGTCGCGCTGCACCTCGTCGTGGGTGTGACCCGCGTAGGCAATCTGCCACGCGTCGAGCTGTGGGGCCGCTGGTACGAGGTCGGTCCGTTGGAGTTGGAACGCACCCGCCAACCGTTCCCAGTGGGACATTTCGCCGACGGGCGTGATCCGGCCCTTCAGTTGTTGGACCCAATCGTCAACGATCTGGCTCATGCTGGGCGCCCCGCATAAGGAGTCGTTCCTAGTCGACGGACCGGCGTCTCCCGCACCATCAGCTCGATCGTATGCACGATCCCCGGAGGCATGGTCGGTCGTAAGAAATCAAGACGAGTGGTCACGGCGGACCAGCCTCCGTGGGGACCGCCGAGATCACCCCGTCATCGTGGCTTGGCATGACTCGGTCGCCGGGTTGGACGGTGATGAAATCGGTCTCCGACCACTCGCCATCCAGCCAACGCTGAAGTAAACCCAGATCACCAGGAATCTCGCGGTAACGCCAACCGCGCCGCGCGCAGATCGCCTGCACCTGCTGTTGGAGGGGCAGAGACTTCGCGAACTCGAAGGAGATCCAGGTGGCCGCGTCGTAATGGGTCGTCCATTGGCCCATCTGTTCGGCCAGAAACAGCGCCTTCTCCTCTCCGTAACGTTCCACCCACGACTCGTATTGCTCGTGCACACCGGCATCCATGCCGGCTGGGGAGGCGAGAAACACCGATGCCGCGGAGCCTGCCCCGTCGCCCCGTTTCTTCAGGCATTCAAGCCAGCCGGAGGTGTAGTAATAGGTGCCAGGATTCTCGCGGGCCAGTTCCGCGTGTCTTGCACGGCTGCCCAGAAAGAGGGCAATGCAATCGTGAGCTCTGGGAATCACCAACGGCGTGTGCCGCGCGGTCAAACCCCGGATGAGGTTTCCGCACAGCCCGTATCCAAGGAGAATGGCGTCGTACCGACCTTCGGGCACCGCGTCGATGCGTTCTTGGATTCGGCCGCCGCCGCGGCGCGGAAAGTCGTGAAGTCCCTGGGTGAGGAACTCGAGGTCCAGAAGGCTTCGGCTCGCGGCTGCACAGTGACAGATTTCGCGGAACGCAATTTCGCAGGCGATGACCTTGAGAAAGCGGGGCGTCTGCGGATTCGAGGATTGGGTCTTCATCCTGAAAATCGATGGTCCGACGCCTCCGCTGTCACCATGCTGTGGAATCGCTCCGCCCGCCCGGCGACGTTGGCAACGAATGGGTTGCCGGAGTGTTCCCGAGGAATCGGCACCCGTCACGCCGAGAATCAGGGAACACGCCACGGATTCGAGATGGGGTTCGTCCGAAAGCCCGGAACCCTCGGCGCCCCACAGCGGGAGGCTGGCCTGTTCGAATTGGGATCCCGTTTACGGCGTGGCCCGTCGGGCCGGCTGAATCGAAGGCTTGGGACTTGGGACTGTCTTGCGCAGCGGACCCTCCTCGCCGGGTCTCGCTTTCCGGTCCGCGGAGAAGGCTCCCAATTGGCGCACGGTTCGAAAATCCACGTGAGCCGCCACCGCCGGAAGCGCAATGATCTGATAAGGCTGGGTGGTCTGCTGGATTTGAAATGTGCCCGGCTGAGGTTGAGTCTCGCCCACCAGGATGCGGAGTTGGCGGCTGCGAAGTTCGGCATCCACTACCTCGACCAGGTAGCCGCCCGTGGGTTGGGTCCCCAGTGCCACGACAACCACCATTTCCCGCTGGAAATCAACTGCAGGCGGCAGCCCCACACGCGGGATGTCCGCGGCATGTTGGGCCCACAACCTGAGGTAGGTGCCTTCGTCTCGAATGACCTGCTGGGAAGGTTCGGCAAGGCCACTGGTGAGTCCACGTGACAACGTCCGCCACGTTAATTTGTGTGGAGTGGCGGGTGACATGCAGCCGGCGGCCATCAACCATCCAAGGATGAGGCTCGCGACTCCGTGCAGGCGGCGCATGGGGAGAATCCTGCCCGGAATGATCGTCCGCGCCAGCCGGAACGCACCTTGTTTTTCCCCTTTTCGGCCGGCAGCCTTGCAGGGCAGGGTCTCGGTCCCGTGAATTCGGGGGCCCAGCTATCGCCGGGTCCCGGCCGCGGGCCTATAGTCCATGGCGCTCATCGTTCAGAAATTTGGGGGCACATCGGTGGGAACCACCGATCGGATCAAGAATGTGGCCCGCCGCGTCGCCGAATATCGAGCACGCGGCGACCGTCTCGTGGTGGTGGTTTCCGCAATGAGCGGAGTGACCGATGGCTTGATCAAGCTGGCCAAGGATATTACGCCGCTTCCCAGCGAGCGCGAAATGGACATGCTGCTTGCCACCGGGGAACAGCAAACCATCGCCCTCGCCGCCATCGCCCTTCACTCCATGAAGATTCCTGCGGTGTCCCTCACGGGCGCCCAGGCGGGGATCGTGACCGACGGGGTCCATACCAAAGCCAAAATCAAGAACATCACGCCGCGCCAGGTGCACGGCCTCCTCAATGAAGGCAACGTGGTGATCGTCGCCGGATTTCAAGGACGTACCGACGAGGGCGAAATCACGACTTTGGGGCGGGGCGGTTCCGACCTCACCGCCATCGCGCTGGCGGCGGCGCTCAACGCGGACCTTTGCCAGATTTACACCGATGTCGACGGCGTCTATACCGCTGACCCGCGTATCGTGACCAGCGCCAGGAAGCTCGATGAAATCGCCTATGACGAAATGCTCGAGCTCGCCGGTGCCGGCGCCAAGGTGATGCAGCTCCGTTCCGTCGAATTCGCAAAGAAATTCGGTGTGACTTTCGAAGTGCGATCCAGTCTCAACGATAATCCCGGAACTCTCGTGAAGGAAGAAACCCGAAGCATGGAGGACGTCGTCATTCGCGGCGTCTCCCTCGATAAGAACCAGGCCAAGCTCACCATCGTTGGGATCCCCGATCAGCCCGGCCGTGCCGCGCGAATTTTCCGTGCCCTCGGCGATGCCGCCATCAATGTCGACATGATCGTGCAAAGCGCCAGCCACGGCGGTGGCTCGCCGGCCACCGATATCTCCTTCACGGTCGACAAGCCGGACCTGCTCAAAGCCCGGACGGTTCTCGAGAGTACTCACCAGGAGATCGGCCATCGCGAAGTGTTGGCAGACGAAGGGATCGGCAAGGTCTCCATCGTTGGCGTCGGCATGCGCAGCCACACGGGTGTTGCCGGAAAGATGTTTGAGGTCCTGGCCTTCGAAGGCATCAACATCGACATGATCTCAACCAGCGAGATTAAGATCTCGGTGGTGGTCAAACTCGCCCAGGGCGAGCAGGCAGTTCGGGCGTTGCACAAGGCGTTCATCGGTTAAGGGGCAAACTATCCGTGGCGAATAAAGCTCTCGGCCGGGATCTGGGTGACCTCCTCTCCCGGGCGCAGCCCGCTCGACTTCTCGATCGTGCGGCCGCCAAGTCCCACTCCGGACCGGGCACGGCGCCCTCGTCAAACGGCAACGCAGGCGAGTCGAAGACTCCGGAAACTCCTGAGCGTCCGGCGGACGGAACGCCCGTGTTGCGACGGGCCGTTTCACCAACCGGTCCGGGCATGTCAATGACCGCCGGAAGCCTGGGGTTCTTTGTTCTCGACCTTCTCCTGCTCGTCGTCGCGGTGTGGGTGATGCGGTCCGGTGGGTTCTCCTATGCCGGCGGCGGGTTGCTTGCCTCCCTTTCGGTGCTCCTGGGAGCCGTGTGTGGTTGTCTTGGCGTCCTTACCATGGCGGCCGCCAGTTCCCGATCGGAGGATCGCCAGAGCGGGTCCAAAATTCGGGTTCAACTCAAGCGGTGAATCGAGCGGCTCCGAGGAGTCGTCCTGACCTGCTCAGCGACCTTGCCGGTTCCGGTGTGAATCAGGCGGCGAAGCGATCGATGGGAGGCTTCCTTGTCCCGCGAAGGAACGCCGGAAGCGCGAGGGCAGGGTGACCTGAATCTCGTGGACAGGTGATGACGGCAACGTACCCTCCGCGGCATTCTCCCGGTCCGAACGCGATCAGGCCACGCATGGGTGCGGTGTCGAGTTCGTCTGCCTGGGGAGCCTAGCAAACACTCATGAGTCCTTTAGTCGCAGAATTCCTGGGCACAGCGATTCTGATCCTCCTGGGAGATGGAGTGGTGGCCAACGTCCTGCTGCGGCATTCGAAAGGACAGGGAGGCGGTTGGATCGTCATCACCGCCGGATGGGCCTTTGCCGTGACCGTCGGTGTCTATCTCGCGAACGCGGCGAGCGGTGCCCATTTGAATCCGGCAGTGACCCTGGGGCTGGCAGCGATCGGTAAATTCGATGGATCCCTCGTGCCCGGCTACGTCCTCGCCCAAATGCTCGGGGCCATGGCGGGAGCGACCGGCGTCTGGCTCGCCTACCTTCCACATTGGGCCCCGACCGAGGATGTGGACGCCAAGCGCGCCGTCTTCTGCACGGCGCCTGCAATCCGTCAGCCGGCCGCCAATTTCTTGTGCGAAGTCATCGGGACCGCCGTTTTGGTGGGGGGCGTCCTGGCCATCGCCGCGCCGCACAATCTGGCGCCGAACTCGGGTTGGGATCGCGGTTTTGCCCCGTTCCTCGTGGGATTGCTGGTATGGGCCATCGGATTGTCGCTCGGTGGGCCAACGGGATACGCGATCAATCCGGCCCGTGATTTGGGGCCTCGACTGGCGCATGCCATTCTTCCGATCGCCGGCAAAGGCTCGAACGATTGGGGGTATGCCTGGGTGCCCATCGCCGGCCCCCTATTGGGAGGTGTAATAGGCGCCTGGGTTTGGAAACTGGCCACCGGCTCCCCGTGATATGAAATACGTCCTCGCTCTCGACCAAGGCACCACCAGCTCGCGTGCCATCCTATTCGATCGCGCCGGTGCGGTCTGCGCCGTTGCTCAGAAGGAGTTCCCCCAGATTTTTCCCAAACCTGGTTGGGTCGAACATGATCCCGACGCGATTTGGTCCTCCCAGTTCGAGGTCATGCAGGCGGTGCTCGATCAGGTCTCGGCGGTGCCCACCGACATCGCCTCCATTGGCATTACCAACCAGCGTGAAACCACGCTGGTCTGGGACCGAAAAACCGGGCGTCCCATCCACAATGCCATCGTTTGGCAGGACCGTCGCACCGCACCCCTGTGCGACGCCCTGAAACGCAAAGGTGCGGCTGGTCTCATTCGCAAAAAGACCGGGTTGGTCGTGGACGCCTACTTCAGCGGCACCAAGTTGAGTTGGTTGCTGAAGAATGTTCCAGGTGCCCGCGCCAAGGCCAAGCGAGGCGATCTTGTCTTTGGCACGGTCGATACCTGGTTGGTTTGGAACCTTACGGGAGGTCGGGTACACATCACCGATCCGAGTAACGCCTCCCGGACCATGCTGTATAATCTGCGCACCGGTGATTGGGACGATGAGTTGCTTGAGTTGTTTCAGATCCCCAGGCGCATGCTTCCCCAGATCGGGTCATCGAGCGAAGTCTACGGACACACCATGGTTGGCTCGGTGCCCGTGCCGGTGGCGGGGATCGCAGGCGACCAGCAGGCAGCGCTGTTTGGTCAGGTCTGCCATCGACCTGGCATGGTCAAGAACACTTACGGCACCGGCTGTTTCCTCCTCATGCACACCGGGGATCGGCCGATGATGTCCCGAAACAACCTGCTCACCACCGTGGCGTGGAAGATCGGTGGCCGGACCGAATTTGCCCTCGAAGGCAGCGTCTTCATTGCCGGCGCCGTGGTGCAGTGGCTTCGCGATGGACTCGGAATCCTCAGGACTTCCGCTGAAGTCGAGTCCGTGGCGGCCAGTGTTCCGGACAACGGCGGTGTCTACCTCGTTCCCGCCTTTGCCGGTTTGGGCGCTCCCCACTGGGATGCCTATGCGCGTGGCTTGCTGGCGGGGGTGACGCGGGGAACCACGGCGGGACATCTCGCCCGAGCCGCATTGGAAGGGATCGCTTATCAGGTTCGCGACGTCCTGGCCGCCATGCAACGGGACTCGGGCATCCGCTTGCGCGAATTGCGCGTGGATGGTGGCGCCAGCGTGAACAACTTCCTGATGCAGTTTCAGTCGGACATTCTCGGGACACCGGTGGTGCGTCCGAAGGTTGCCGAGACGACGGCCCTGGGTGCGGCGTATCTGGCCGGATTGGCGGTCGGATTCTGGAGCGACCGCAAGGAAATTGCCGCCCAATGGAATATGGATCGGCGATTTGAACCCGCGATGAAAGC
The DNA here is from genome assembly GCA_016795425.1 of Verrucomicrobiales bacterium. GTDB lineage: Bacteria > Verrucomicrobiota > Verrucomicrobiia > Limisphaerales > CAIMTB01 > CAIMTB01. The sequence continues at coordinate 65,097 of JAEUHG010000134.1, read as the reverse complement.
GAAGCAGCGGGATCAAATGGTCGCTGGATGGGAGCGTGCGTTGGCCCGAGCCAAAGGCTGGATCCAGCCCTGAAACGCAACCTGAAGTGGTCCGTTACGGGGCCTAGAGCCGAGCCAGGAGTCGGAGTTTAAGGCTTGGTGACGGTCGACAGGGGTTCCAGACGGACGCCACGATTCACGGATTCATGGAGGGCACACCATGCGTTCACCAAACCAGCTTCGATTTCCGACCAGTCGGATTGGGTCAGGCCGCGAAGCTTGCCGGCATCCCGTCGGGCCATCATCTCACAGCGAACGCTGGCGAATGGCAGGACCTTTTCGTTGGCGACACCATAGACCCTTGCCGTCACCTCCGCGACCAACGGAGCGTATTCTCGCCAATGCTTTCCTTCGCGGCGTTGCTGCCACCATTCCAATTCTATTTCGGCCACGGCGCTCGCGTTGAACCGTGCAGGTGAGCCCCTCTGCAGTTCATTGAAGTAGTGGATGAGATTTGGAAGGGCGCGTCGGGCTTCGCTGCGATTTTTGGAAGACTGGAAGCCCGTGGCGGCCCGGGCGGCGTGCCATGCCATTCCGGCGGCCGAACTCGGCGAGAATCCATAAACGTCGCGGCCGAATCGATAGAGTCCTCCAAGTAACCCCAATCGGTCTTTCTGATAATAGCTGCGCCATAACTTCCCTTCGATTTGGGCGGCTGTGTAGGGGTCGAACTGGCGCAGATCAGCCGATCGCGGCCAGGAGAACGCGACCAGTGCTATGAGGAAGCACGTGGATCCGATGCCGAACCACTTCCGTCGACCTCGTCGGTGCGGTTTCGGTTGATGGCCAATGCACGGGTTGGGTGTGTCGGAGTCCATCACCCGTTTCAACGTCACTGGGGAAGGATTGGATGCCACCCTGCGGTCGCCCCCAACCACTGAGTGCCAGGCTGTCCGAGAGTCGGGCAGCCTACCTTGAGGCTCGCGATTTGCGGTGTACCGGGTCATTCTCGGTGAGTGAATCCTGGAATAGCCATTGGCGGAGCGTGCCCGAAGGGAGTCCATCGGTCGGCCTTCACGCTGATCGAGCTTCTCGTGGTCATTGCGATCATCGCGATTCTGGCATCCTTGTTGACGCCCACATTGGCGCGTTCCAAGGAGATGGGTCGACGGACGCATTGCACGGGCAACATGCGGCAGGTCGGGCTGGGGATTAAGATGTACCAGGACGACAACAATGACCGTCCGCCGCTCTTCCTGGTTTATCCCGGGAAAAACAGCGGCTTCAATTCGATCACGACCATCGCCAGCAATTACCTGGAGGGTCCCCAATATCTCGGTACGACCAATGTATTCATTTGTGCATCGGACCGTACCCGCGGCCGAATCCCGATCGATTTGGGTTGGGAATATTTCGGCGGGGTGGGGGACTTCACAACCAGCTACGCTTACCATATGGGGGCGCCACAGCAGTTGGATGCAGCGGGCCGACAATGGCTTCAGAACCAACTCAATCGATGGGGCTCCCGATTTATCGTCGCCGCCTGCCCTTGGCACCGACACCTCTTCAGCGGGTGGCTCGGTAAGAAGGCGGTTTTCAGTCAGAAGACCAACATCCGGGATCTTGCCCTGCGCCAGGATGGGGCGGTCGACAGCTTCTTCTGGCCGGTCAACAATTGGGAGGAGGAGCCTTACACGCGCCAACGGCCGCCTTGACGGACTATCTCAAGAGAAGATCTCACGCACGACCCGGCAGGGCTTGGCGTCGGTGAGATGCTGCATCTGCCCATTGCTGTGGTAAGCGAGTTGGTCGTGGCTGAAGCCAAACAATTCCAGCAACGTCGCATGGTAGTCATGGGCGCTAACGGGGTTTTCCACGGCCTTGTGCCCAAATTCGTCGGTCGCTCCGTAAATCGTTCCGCCGCGAATGCCGCCCCCCGCGAGCCACGAGCTGAAGCCCTGACCATTGTGATCGCGGCCGGCCTTTTCCGCCGCCCCGTGGTTCTCGGTGACGGGCAATCGGCCAATCTCGCCGCCCCAATGGACGAGCGTCGTTTCAAGCAATCCTCGCGCTTTCAAATCCTTGACCAGAGCCGCCGCAGGTTTGTCGGTTTTGCGGCAACAGGTGGCCAGGTTCTGGCGGAGATTCTCATGGTTGTCCCAAATCTGGCCATTCACGAAGAGCTGGACGAACCGCACTCCCCGTTCCACCAAGCGCCGCGCGATCAGACAACGAGTTCCGTACTCCTGGGTCACTGGATCATCCAGGCCGTACAGGCGTTTGGTCGCCTCGGTTTCGCCAGAAAGATCCAAGGCCTCCTTCGCCGATAATTGCATTTTTGCGGCCAACTCGTAACTGGCGATGCGGGCTTCCAAGTCATTCTCCCCCGGATGCTCCCGCAGGTGACGACGATTGAGTTCGGCCAGGAACTCCAGATTCAGCCGCTGGGGTTCGCCGCGCAGGTGCGCCGGGGGGTCGAGGTTGAGAATGCGAGGTTCTCGTGGGCGAATCACGGTTCCCTGAAAGAGAGGCGGCATCCAACCATTGGACCAATTGCGGGCGCCATCGACGGGGTGTCCTCCCGGGTCGGTGAGCACGACGTAGGCCGGGAGATTTTGGGCCTCGGATCCCAGTGCGTACGTGATCCAGGAACCCAGCGCCGGCCGCCCAGGTTGGGCACGGCCCGTGTTCATCGACCAAATCGACGGCTCATGACCGTTGATGTCGGTGTGCATCGAGCGAATGAGGCACACGTCGTCCACGATGCCGGCGAAATGCGGCAGGAGTTCGGAGACTTCCATGCCGCATTCTCCATGGCGCTTGAAGGACCACGGACTGCCGAACAGCTTCTTGCTCGCGCGATCGACGAAACTGTAGGTGATCTCTCCGGGATAGTCCTCTCCGCTTCGACGGCTCAGTTCGGGCTTGGGATCAAGGAGATCCACGTGGCTTGGTCCACCGTGCATGAACAACGAGATCATGGCCCGCGCTCGCGCCGGGCGTGGCGGGGTCTTCGCCTTGAGATCGAACGCCAGCGGATTTCGCGGCACGTTGCTTGGCGTTGCGAGGAGGCGATCGGCTCGGAGCAACCACGCCAAGGCCACCGAACCGAGGCCCAAGGCATGGCGAGCGAGAAACTGGCGACGAGAGTTCACAACCGTGAATGAAGGGATGAGAAGGTGGCTTCGGTTCAATCGATATAGAGGAACTCATTCGAACTCAGCAAGGCCTGGCAGAGTCCGACCCAAGCCCGATCTTCGGGGGGCGGCATGGTCGGGGTGGATTGTGGCTGACCGCGACGGTTGGTGACGGGCTCCGAGGCGGCGGGCGCTTCGGCCATTGCCCGCGATTGCCGCCCGAGGAACGCCAGGGCGGCATCGGATTCGGTCCGGCTGGGAAATCGGCTGTAGGCGAGTTGCCACGCCCGCCGGACGCGAAGTTCGGGATCGGTGCCAACTTCCGTTCGTAAACGATCGGCGAATCGTCGGGCTTGCAGCAGAGCAAAATCGCTGTTCATCAACATCAGTGACTGGGTGGCGACGGTCGAGGATTGGCGTCCCTCGCAGTTCACTTCCATGACCGGGGCGTCAAAGGTGTTCAGGAAAGCCAATGGCTTGCTGCGCCGGGCTTCAACATAGACGCTCCGTCGGAACTCTTCCTCTCCGATGGGGACCTCCACCGGCATCTTGTTGTCGCCTTCCTTCTTGTCGATGCCGACGACGATTTGTCCCACGACGTCTTCGCGTACCGGCACGGGAGTGCCAAACAACCGGGGGCTCAAGGTGCCACCGACGGTCAGGTAGGCATCGCGGAGGGATTCGGCGTCCAGACGGACCAGGCTGCGGCGGGCGTACCAGCGATTCTCCGGATCGAGTTCATCCAGTTGGGGACGTCTGACCGAGGATTGGCGGTAGGCGTTGGAGGTCAGGATAAGGCGGTGGAGTTTCTTGAGACTCCAACCGAGACCGGGCGTGGACGACTCGGTATGGGTTGGCGTGGTGAAGGTCGCAGACAGCCAATCGAGAAGCTCGGGGTGCGTCGGTTTCTCGCCTTGCATGCCGAAATCGGATGGCGTGCCGACGAGTCCACGCCCGAAGTGGTGCATCCAGATGCGATTGACGAAGACACGTGGCAGGAGCGGTTGCCGATCGCTGGTGAGCCATTGGGCGAAGGCGAGCCGCCGCCCGGAGCTGGTTGCATTGGGCGGGCAAGCCGACGCCGGGAGATTGGGGGCATCGCCATCCCGGCCCAGGACAGTAAGGGTGCCGGGCGCGATGGCCTCCTTGGGTTGTTTGGGATCGCCGCGATGAAAGCGATAGGTGACGGGGAGTTCGCCGCCGGGTTCCCACAACGCGCTGATGAAATCCTCGGTGGGTTTGCGTCCGCGCACCTGTGCGATGCGGGTATCCATTGCCTTGAGATCCTCGGCAGCTTTGGGGTTGTACTGGTAGAGGACACCGGGATGGATGTTGGCGCTGGGGTTGGCTTTGAGGAGTTTTCGTTGCTCGTCGGTCCGGTCTTTCTCCGGTGTGTGGAACGCCGTCCAAAGTGCGTCCCGCAATGCGGGTTCCATCTTTTCGAGGTGCTTCTGGAGGGCCTCATCGATGTAGGCGGTCTGCTTGGCTTCCCTCTCTTTGGCGAGCGCCATGGCTTCGGCTTCAATGGCTGCCGCGGTCTCACGGTCGGTCTGGGTGTAGAGCGAGATTCGGCGTTCGGGCGGGGTGCGCCATCGTTTCCAATCGTAGGCCGGCTCGAAAACCGCCCGGAGCCGATAGTAGTCCGTTTGCGGGATGGGATCGTAGCGATGGTCGTGGCACTGCGCACAGCCGACGGACAACCCGAGCAGCGACGTGGACACGATTTTGAGGGTGTCGGCGATGGTTTGGTTGCGGGCCACCTCCTGGTCGATGCCGCCGGTCGCCGTGCCGTCCGCGGCCATGCGCAAGAAGCCGGTGGCAATCAACCATTCGCGGGATTCCGGATCCTGAACGGCGGCGTCGATGGAGCGATGCCGCATGAGCGCGAGCTCATCGCCCGCGAGTTGCTCGGTGAGGAATCGATCGATGGGCAGGTCGTTGTTCAACGCCCGGATGACGTAGTCGCGGTATTTATACGCATAGGGGCGGGGTGAGTCGTCGGCGGTGTAACCCTCCGAGTCGGCATAGCCAGCGATGTCGAGCCAATGGCGGGCCCATCGTTCACCATAGCGTGGAGATGCCAGGAGGCGTTCGACGAGGTCGTCGTAGGCGTCAGGTCGAGGATCCGCGACGAACGCCTCGACCTCAGCGGGGCTGGGTGGAACACCCCAGAGATCGAAGTAGAGCCGGCGGATGAGGGTGCGGCGCGGTGCCTCGGGAGAGAGCGACAGGCCTTTGGTCTGAAGGGACGCGAGAAGGAAGGCGTCGATGGGATTGCGGGCGGCTTCACCCGCCTGGGTGCTGGGCACCGCGGGACGGCGCACGGGTTGGAAGGCCCAGTGTGCGGCTTCCTCGGCGGTGATGTGCATGCCGGGCGGCAGGGACTCAGGCTCGGGACGGGCGGTTCTGGCCCCGGAGGCGATCCATTGTCGGAGCGTCGCGATCTCCCCGCTGGTGGGTTTGCGATCGCGCTTCGGCATTTTGCCCGAGTGCGTCAGCGAATAGATGGGGCTGGAATCAGGATCCCCTGGGATGAGCGCGGCGCCGGATTCGCCTCCGCGGAGCATGAAGCGAACAAGGCGCAGATCGAGACCGCCGCGCAAGGAATCGCCTTCGCCATGGCAGTCGAAGCAGTGGGCTTTGAGAATGGGGCGAATGTGCTGCTCGAATGTCGGCGCGTCGGCCGACCGTGTCGCCAACTCGGCACCCGCGGCACGCGACGGCGTCAGTAAGCCGCCCCCACACAAGACCAATGCTCCCACCAACAGCCTCCAGAATGGGAGACCCTGGTTCGGGACGTCAGTCGAGCACAGGTGAGTCACGATGGCAGGTTGCGCTACCACCTTGACGCGGCAAGAGCGAGCAGAAAGACGACCTCACCAGGCGCGCTCGATGGACCGGCGTTTCCAGAGGAACTCGAACATGTTGCCCTCGTGCGGTTGGTCCCAGGAAATCTTCATTGTCGACACCGGACCGATATTGAGCCGATCGATTTCGGGAAACGCTTCGAGTTCCGAAATGAACGCTGGATCCTTGGTGATGGCGCTGCAGGCGAGGGTATAGCCGATGTTCTTGAGCATCTCGCTCTGCGGTGACGTGACGACGCTGGCGTAGGGGCAAAGAAATTCGCGGTTGGCCAGTGGATGGGCGAAGGAGTCGCAGCGGATGATGACGGGTCGCAGATAAGTGCCACCCTCGAACTCCACCTTGCGCGGGCCCTGGCGATAACGTGCCGTTGCGTCTTCGGCTCCCGGTGTTTTCAAGCCTTCATCGATCTGGGCGTCGATGAAGTCGGCCATCTTCGGATTGGCGAAGCCGGAGAGCCGGGCGTTTTCGTCCTCGGGACGCGAGGGTTGGATTGGGCCGAGTTTTTGGGCCAGGGCGTCGGCGATTTCGGCGGCGTACTTTGGCACGACGATGGCGCTGGCATTGATGCAGGAGCGTCCGCCGTTGTCACTGATCGACGCCGCCATGACATCGATGTAATCGCGCCAATTCTCGATCTGATCTTCGCCGACGAGGAATTTGCTCCAGCCCGGACCGTGGATCTGAATCGCCGGGTTGCTGGCGTATTGTTGGGTCGTTGACTTATCGCCGAAGATGAGGGCACGACCGCACGTGTTGAGGATCGTCGCGGCGCCCTCATGATCGGTGGGGTAGAATCCGAAGGCTTCCGCGGGCACTCCCGCAGCGATGAAAGCCTGAATGAGGCGGTAGGGCGTCCAGGGTTCGTCTTTGCCGGGCTTGATGACCACGGGGGTCTTGAGGGCAATCGCCGGCAGCCACAGCGAGTTCACGGCTGGCGAATTGCTGGGCATGACCAGTCCCAAGGCCGCGCAGGCCGGCATGAAGCTGAGTTTGGTTCCGAACTGTTCGCCGAAGCCGCGGTCGAGGACCGAGAGATCCAGGCCGCGCGAAAGTCCGTTGAGAATCTCGGACATGTGGGTCAGCGCATAATGGATCTTGGCCATGTTGCGCCGGACCATGACATGGGGAAGTCCGCTGGTGAGACTAAGGGTCTGAATGTAATCGGTCGGGGATTGAAGGTGCCCTTGATCGCCAAGGGGAAGGGAGCCGTTGAGGAACAGGTCTCCGGCCTTGGCCGAAAGTTCAATCAGCTGGGCGGTCGTGAACTTCCTGAGTGCCGCCCGCGATCCGCTGATCTTGGCCAGGTCACGCTTCAGGATTCCGCCGTTCACTTGCGAAACTTTGGCAAGGACGGCGCCGGAGCGGTGATCCTTCACCTCCGACTGCTCGAGGGAGGCATAGTCACGACCGAGTCGAAGGGCGGGGATGTGGGGCAGAGCGTTCATTCCGAATTAATACGTGTGCGGATTATAGGCGGATCATCCTAACCCGCCAGCGGGAGTTTTTCGAGGTGGCCCTCATCGCGCCGCAACGAGGTGCGCGGGGTTCGGAGGGTCATCGAGGTCCGTGGAAACCGGGGCTTGGATTATTGGTTGCCAGCCACCTGGACACGGTCGGCAAATCGCAGGAGCCGTTTCGCTTCGGACAGCAGAAAATCGACATCCATGAATGGCTCGGCGGCGATGTCCTGCCAGCGGATGAGGCCTTTGGCGTCCACCAGATAGGTGCCATGAAGCGGGACGGCTTCGAAATCGTCGTAGGCCCGCCAGGTCTTGAAGACGGAGAGATCCGGATTGGCCAGCAATGGGAAGGGGAAAGCATTCTGACTCCCGCGCTGGAGGGTTCGCCGCAGACCTTCAACGGCGTCGGTGCTGACGGCCACTACGGCGATGCCTTCCTTCTGGAACGCTTCGTAAGCTGGGGCAAACCGGTTGAGTTGTTCGAGGCAATGCGGGCATCCGCGGCCGAGGTAGAACAGGGCGACAAAGGGTCGGCCGCGGAGCGCGGACATAGGAGACTCTTTGCCTTGGGCATCAACGAGGTTCCAACCGGGAGCGGATGCCGGATGCCAATGCAGCGGGCCCAGGGATTCGAGGGATGGCCGGTGTCCGATGTCGTCACGTTCGGGGTGGTGGATCCGCCAATCTTCGGGGAGTCCAAGGGACTGTGCGATGGGCAGGAGGCGTTGGATGACGGGGAGGTCGAGATCGGGCCGGGCCTGGAATTGGCGGAGGCGCTGGAAGGAGGCCTGTGCGTCGTTGGTTTTGCCGCTGCGCCATTGGAGGTCGGCGAGATGGGCGAGGGGTTGAATCTGGTTGGTGGCTTTGTCGGCGGCGGCGCGGGCGGTCTCGAGGGCTTTTTCGATCTGACCGGCGCGCCATTGGAGGTTGGCGAGTTGTTCCTTGGGAATCTCCTTGGCGAGTTCAAGTTCGGTCGTCAGGGCGTTGGTGTCGCCGCCGGCGAGTGCGGCATGGGCGCGGAGTTCGGCGGCGAAGGCTTCCAGGCGATCGACACGTCCATTGAACCTCTCCAGCGCCTCGGTCATGGCCCTGGTGATGTCTGCTTGGGCTTTTCGTTCCTTGCGGGCATTTTGTTCGGCGAGATCCACTGCGGCCTGTCGTTCGGTCCGGAGTCGCTTCAGGGCCGCCTGAAGGAGATCCTGTTGTTGTTGAGCGCGGTGGGTATCGCCGCGGGCGAACCAGGCCAGGCCGAGGGCGCGGGCGAGACGGGCGCTTTCATCAAGGGAATCGGTCGACTCGAGATAAGGAGTCTCGGCGAGCGCGAGAAGCTCGTCCCAAAGTTCGAAGCGTGGCAGGAGCAGCAGCAGGCGACTGCGGCCGAGCGACCAACTGCTGCCGGAGAAATCGTAAGGATAGGCGAGCGGGCTGGTGGCGAGCGCGGCATTGGTTCGCGACAGGCGCGGCAATTCGACCATGTTCCTGGCGAGTTCAACGGCATCTCGAACACGGCCGACATAGGACCAGCTTTCCGCCAGCCAGTCGTTGTTGTGCGCGTAGTTGTGGATCTGGTCGGGCAGGACGCGGTCACGGATCATGTGGGCGTGATCGACGCGGGCGCTGGCTTCCTGTTGCCAGGCGGCGTCGTGGTGGCGGCAGAGTTTGGCGTAGGTGTGGCCGGGCATGTGCCACATGTGCGCGATGCCCGCTGAGCCCTGGCCGCATCGGGCGGCGGAATCGAGAGCATCGGTGGGTCGCTCCGGATCCCAGAGATGGATGCGATAGTGATGAACGGGATGGAGCGGGGCCTTTTCCAGGATCTGGCGGGCCAAGGCATCGACGGCGAGGTGGCTGGTGATGGGCAGGTCGGTGTTGTTGCCGAATCCGCTGTTGTCCCAGGTCTGGTAGATCAGGAAGGCCTTGGCCTCGAGGTCATCGGGGTAGGTTCGCACGATGTTCTCATAGGAGCGGATCAGGTCACGGCGCCGGGACTTCGAATCCCGCTTCTTGCCGTCCTTCTCCTCCTGGTAGAAATCGGCGAGGGCCTCGATGAACGATTGTTCGCGCGGGGTGGAGTTCGTCTTTAGGGCGACGGCGTTGGTAAGGAAGGCGCGGGCGCGGGACTCATTGCGGACATTGGCCATGGCCATGCCCCAAAAGGCCATGGCGCAGTTCGTGTCGAGTTGATGAACGCGGCGGAAGGTGCGTTCGGCCTCGAAGTACCAGAAGCCGTGGAGTTGACCAATGCCCTGATTAAAGAAGCGCTGGGCGAGGTCGTTGGTGGTGGTGACGGGGAAGCTCAGGGACGGCATGCCCTCCATGAGATAAGCGTTCTGACGAGGGCCCTGATCGAAGGCCTCGCCATGCCACGAATGCCCGGGAGCGGGATCCGTGGTGGGGGAATTTGTTGACTCCGCGGCGAGCGCCCCTCCGACAAGAAGAACCCAAGACGCCCAAGCACCGGTTACGGTGGTGGCCCAGAGACGCAAACGATGCCAGGACATGCCGCGATGATTAGCTGCCCGGCGGCGCTCTGGCTAGCCGCGGAAACCGGGTGGAACCGGGCGGGACGGAAGACGGCTTACTTCGGCTTGGCTTCCTGAACGCCAAGGCCGGTGGCGCGCTGGAGGCGGGCGAGGGCGACGAGGTAGTCGCGGCTGGCCAGGTTCTGCGTGGTGCGAGCCTCGGTGAGGGCGGTTTGGGCGCCGAGCACATCGAGTTGCGTGCCGCTGCCTGCTTCGGAGCGGGCCGTGGCGAGGCGCAGCGCTTCGGTGGCCTGTTCGACGACCTTCTTCTGAGATTCGAGCACCTCTCGGGCTTCGATGAAATTCGAGTAAGCGGTCCGTACCTCGACGGAGATTTGTCGGGCGGCGTTGTCGTAGTCGAGGGTCGCCTGTTCCTGTCGGGCGGTGGCTTCGACTATGCGGCCGCGAGTAAGGCGGCCGTCGAAGATGTTCCAGGACGCCTGGACACCGGCGTTCCAGCCATGGAGTTCCGAGGTGAGGTTCTCGCCGAACTGGGACCGGCGGACGCCGTAGCCGGCAAATGCCTGGAGGCTGGGGAGTTGTCCGGCTCGGGCATCGACCACGCCTTCGCGTCGAAGGGCTTCGGCGGCGCGCAGGGCCTTTAGTTCGGTGCGATTCTCCTGGGCCATGGCGAGGGCGGTGCCGAGGTTGAGTTCAAAGGGAGTGACCTCGAGTCGATCGCTGAGCTGGAGGGGAATATCCTCGGTGATCTGGTCGGGCACACGGTAGCCAAGAAGGCTGGCGAGGTAGGTTTTGCCATTGCGCCAGGCGTTGCGGGCGCGAATGAGACGCGGTCGCGCGTTGGCGAGTTCGACTTCGGCGCGAAGGACGTTGAATCGCGGGACACTGCCGGCGTCGAAGCGGCGCTGATTATCCTGGAGTTCGCGTTCGAGGAGGTTGACCGAGGCTTCCTGAACCGTGATCTGTTCCAGCGCGAGCAGGGCGTCGTAGTAGGCCAGGCGGACGGAGAGCAGGGCATCGAGGAGCGTGGTTTGGTACTGCTGCATGGCGCTCTCGCGGGTCAGGCGGGCGGTGCGGGTGGCGGAGCGCATACGGCCGCCTTCGTAGATGGACTGCACCAACCGGATGCCAGTCTCCCAGGATTCGGTTTGTCCGAAGTCGATGGTGCCAAACGGCGTGGTTGCCGCCTCGATGGAGGATTCGTCGATGGCGGTGAAGTTGCCGCTCGCCTGGAGTTTGGGCAGCAGAATGGCGCGGGTTTGGATGACGACGCCTTCGCTCGCCTCGAGGTCCTTCTTCGCGGCGGCAATGGTGCCGTTCTGGGCTTCGGCCAGATTCAGGCAGTCGGCGACCGAAAGAGGGCGATCGGGCCAGGCGGGCGGCGGTGCATTGGTGGCGGCGGGAGAGGGGAAAGGGAGCCCCAGGAGGAGGGTCAGCGATCCAACGGAAGCAAAGGATCTGAGGGACCGAAGGGCTTGGGATGCGGTGTATTGGGTCATGGCTGTCTCTCCTGGTCGCGGGAAGCCGGGCATTCGATGAAGACGTCGACCTGCTGGCCAACGTAGATGGGAAAGGCGGGCGGCGTCATTTCGAAGATGATCTGAAGGACGCGGGTGTCCACGCGTTCAGAAGAATCGCCGGTAAGCGATCGCTTGGGAACGACATAGGGTTCGATGCGCACGAAGCGAAGCGGCATCGGCCGCTGGTTGTCTCCCTTGAGGAACGCGGTGGCGGGTCGGCCGGCGACCACCTGGGGCGCATTCTGTTCATCGACATCGGCTCGGATTTGAAGGGCTTTGACATCTCCGAGAATCAGCAAGGGACGTTCGGTGGTGGTGGTGGCGTACTCCCCGGCGCGCACGTTGAGTTGAAGGATTCGGCCGTCCCGGGGGGCGCGGATGGTAAGCACGTCGAGTTCGACCTGCGCCTGGTGGATCTGGGCCTGGGCGGCGGCAATCTCGGCGTCGATTCGTCGGAGTCGGGCCTTGGCGGCCTCGAGGGTGAACCACTTGCGTTTCCGTTCGTCCTCGGTGGCGACGGCTTGCTCTTGAAGACGCTGGGTGCGCTCGAACTGGTCCGTCCAGTCGGCGATGGCGACCTCCTCAACCGTGCGTGCGGCGCTGAGGGAGTCGAATTGGGCTTTGGCGGTGAAAAGGCGGGCCTCGGCTTCACGGGCGTCGAGTTGGAGAAGAGGTTGTTGGTCGGCGACGTCGGTGCCGACCTCGACCATGACCTTGGTGACGAGGCCGGGTCGCGGGGCGGCGACGGCGACGTTTTCGCGTCGGGCTTCAATGATGCCGGCTGCGGCGACGAAGTGGTCGTAGGGCGAGCGCGTCGGTTCGGCGACGGGGGGCGGCGGCGGCGGTTGCTGGCGAAGACGGCGCACCAGAACGAAGCCCGCGGCGAGTCCGAGGATGGCGAGGTAAAAGCTGAGGCGTCGGAAGATCATGGGACCGGTAGGATCCGTGGAATCAATGGTGGCTGCCGTCGTAGGTTTCGTGGGTGTCGTGAACGCGGGCGACCCGGCCGTCGTCCATTTCGGTCATGCGATCGGCGAATTTGAAGATGCGGTTGTCGTGGGTGACGACGATGACGCAACGTCCGGGGGCCCGGGCCACTTCGCGCATGAGTTCCATGACGCGCCGTCCGTTGTCACGATCGAGTGCGGAGGTGGGTTCGTCGCAGATTACCAGGCGCGGTTCGTGGACCAGGGCACGGGCGATGGCGACGCGCTGTTGTTGTCCACCGGACAGTTGGAGCGGCGTGTCGCGTTCCCGGCCGGCGAGGCCGACTTTTTCGAGCATTTGGCAGGATCGAGACTCTGCGGCTTTGCGGCCGAGTCCATTGATGAGAAGTGGAATGCTGACGTTTTCCAGGGCGTTCAGGGTCGGGACCAGGTTGAACGATTGGAAGATGAACCCGATGTTGCGGCGTCGAAAGGCGGTGATTTCCGACGGCGGCAGGTCGTGCAGGGCGGAGCCGAAGACATCCACCTCGCCGGTGTCAAATTCCAGGGTGCCGGCGATGACGCTGAGGAGGGTGGTTTTTCCGCAACCGGAAGGGCCGACAATCATCAGGAGTTCGCCCTGGCGCGCGTCGAAGTGGACACCCTTCAACGCCTGCACCGCGGCTTCGCCGCGGCCGAATGTCTTGTCGACGCCGCGCACATGCACGGCGATGTCGGCGGCGGGTGCCAAAGGGGACGATGGAAGGGCCTCAGCCACGGAAGACGATGGCGGGTTCGAGTTGTCGGATTTTGCGGATGCCGAAGGCGGCGGCGATGGCGCAGATGAAGAGGATGGCACCAAGGGTCGCCACGGGGATGAACCACGGCAGGGAGAACGGGGGCATGCCTTTTCTGAGGAACAGGCTTCCGATCAGGACGGTGACGCCGAGACCGATGCCATAGCCGATGGCGCCCACCGCGAAGGCCTGGAGAAGCACGAGGCGGGTCAATAGACCATCACTCGCTCCCATCGCTTTGAGCGCCCCGAAATGGCGAAGGTTCTCCAGGATGAAGGCGTAGAAGGTCTGTCCGGCGACCGCGACGCCCACGATGAACCCGAGGGCGATGGTCATGCCGAAGGAAGTTGGAATGCCCGTGTTGCGAAAGAACCAGCGCACCGTGGAGATGCCGAAGTGCTCCTCCGAGTAGGCCATGAGGCCGGTGGTCGATCGGATGTGGGCGGCGACCTCCTCGATCGTTCGGCCTTCCTTGGGAGCAACGAGAATGTAACTCAGCATCTTGCGGACCTTGGGCGCGAACTGGAGCGCCTGGTCGTAGGTGGCGAAAATGTACGGATATCCGAAGAACGATTTCTCGGTTCGGCAGACGCCGACGATGCGGGCCTCCTTGTCATTCATCTCGAAGATGTCTCCGATTCCGATGGGGTGGGGGCGGCCACGGCTGAGACGTTCAACGGCCAGTTCGTCGATGACCACGGCATTGGGCAGGCGCAGGTCTTCGATGCGGCCGGCCACCATCCGGGACGGACGGCCCACCATGGTGGCGTTGTCGAGGCCGACGAGTTGAACGGGCTTGAAAGTGCCGTCGATGAGACGGGCCTGGAGGATTCCCCAATACATCGGGACAGCCCACGCCACGCCCGGGACGGATCGGACGCGGGTGACATCGGTGTCGCGCAGGGCCTTCACCTCGTTGACTTGTTCGACCTTGGGATCCACCACCCAGATCGGGGCGCGCATGTTCTTCAGGTTGCCCTTGGTCCATTCCAGGATGCCCACGAACACGCCCGCCTGCTGGGTCATGAGCAAGGTGGCGAAGACGAGGCCACTCAGCAGCATCACGTACTTGCCGCGATCGGCGAAGAGCATCTTGAGGGCGAGGCGGTACATGGAGACAAGGGACCGTGGGGACGGGCGGGTCCTAAGGAGATCGGCGCGCGGTGGCGCGTATGCCGGCCAGGGAAAAGGTGGTGATGTGGTCGACGAGCGCTTCGAGGTCGTCAGAATCGAATTGCAGGTCGGGGAAGAGCCGGCTGATGACCGGGCGGCAGTGCTGGTAGAAGACGATTTGGCTGACCACGCTGGCGAGGCAAACGCGGACCTGCCAGTCGCCCACCTTGGGGCCCAGGAGATCGCGGACGATCCTTTCGAGGCTGGCGGCGAGACTGCGGATCTCGGTGGCCACCAGGGTGTCGAGTGCCGGCGTGGGATCGACCATTTCGCGGGCCAACATGCGGCCGTGGCACGAGTCCGGGCCGGTGACGAAGATGCGTTGTACGAAGGACCGGATGAACCCGCGGAGACGTTGGGTGGGCGGAGCGTCGGGGCGGACGCCGCCATCGGCCGGGAAGCGTTGGAGAGCGGCGCGGAAGTTGCGGCGCAGGACCTCGCCGTAGAGTTCCTCCTTGCCGCCGAAGTGGTAATTGACGGCGGCGACATTGGCTTCGGCCCGCTGGCAGATATCGCGGATGGTGGCGTTGCGGAACCCGTGTTCGGCGAAGACCTCGGTGGCCCGGGCGAGGAGTTGCTCGCGGGTGGCGGCCGATCCGCTATCGGCAGTCGCTGGGTTTGCTTTCAAACTCACGTTTCAAACGAATGTTTGAAACGCATGATTGATGGAAGCAAGAGGAAATTTGGGGGGAGGGGGCGGGGGAAGAAGGAAGAGGGGTTAGGGGCCCGCGGGCCAAAGCAGGGCAAACCGCAGGGTCGCACGCGGGTGTCGTTCGCGCCCTTCCCGCTTCTCCACCCACCCTTCCCCAACCGGGCAGCGGGCGAAGGTCAGGTGGGGAGGACCAGGCGATAGCCGCTTCCGTGGACCGTCACGAGATACTTCGGCTGAGCGGGCACGGCTTCGAGTTTCGTGCGCAGCGCGGCGATGTGGGTGTCGACGGTGCGGGTGGTGGGGAAGGCGCCGTAGCCCCAGACGAGGTCGAGGAATTGCTCGCGGGTGATCACGGCGCCGCGGGCTTCGGCGAGCAGTCGAAGCATCGAGATTTCCTTGGGAGTGAGGTGCAACGGTTGGGAGCCGCGCGAGGCCGTTTGGCGGGCGAAATCGATCACCACGTCGCCCAGGCGCAAGTGGTCGACGGGAGCGGCGCCGCGTTCCTGGCGACGCAGAAGGGCGCGCACCCGGGCCAGCAATTCCTGTGGATGAAAGGGTTTGGCGAGGTAGTCATCGGCTCCGGCATCGAGGCCGGTCACGCGATCCTCGACGCCGCCCTTGGCGGTGAGCAGGAGGATGGGCACGGTCGATCGAAGTCGGCGCAGCTCGGCGGCCAGGGCGAATCCGTCCAACTTGGGCAACATGACATCGAGCAGGATGAGGTCCGGATGCTCGGACTGCGCGCGCTCGAGTCCGATGGCGCCGTCGGCGGCGGTGATGACGCGATACCCCGTCGAAGTAAGGGCGTCCTCCAGCGCATGGCGCATGGCGGGTTCGTCTTCGATGACCAGGATGCGGTTCATGAGGAAAGGGACGAAATGGAATGGGCATTTACCACCGAGGCACGGAGGCACTGAGAGGAAAGGCATTTGCTCCCCACCTCAGTGCCTCCGTGCCTCTGTGGAGAAAGCAGGTTCACGGAAGGTTGGCCTGGATCGGATCGGCATTTTGCAGGCCGACGGGCAGGCGCAGGACCAAGCGGGCTCCTTGGGGTTTCACGCCTTCAACCCAGACGCGTCCGTGGTGGGCTTCGGCGACATGGCGGACGATGGCGAGTCCGATGCCGACGCCGGCGTGTTCACGACGCAATTCGTTGCCGAGGCGGTGGAAGGGTTCAAAGACGCGATGGCGTTCGGATTCGGGGATCCCAGGGCCTTGGTCGGAGACGCTCAGGGTGAAGTATCGACCCACCGTTTCGACGCCGAGTGCGACCCGGATCGCGCCGTCGGGGGGGGAGTGTTTGAGCGCGTTATCGAGGAGATTCGAGAGTGCCTGCTGGAGGGCGGGCGCATCGACCGAGGCGACGAGATTTTCGGCGGAGGCCGCGATTTCGATCAGGAGTTGCACCTGGTTGTCGATGCCGGTGAGGGCGGCGGATGCGCAGGTTTCGCGGACGAGGCTGGGGACATCGGTGGGCTCGGGATCGAGCTTTTTGACGCCGCGATCGATGCGGGAGAGGTCGAGCACGTTTTCGACCAGGGCGGTGAGGCGGCGGCATTCGCGGCCGATCCAGCGGAGGGTTTCGGAGCGGCGTTCCGGATCGGAGACGCGATCGTGTTCGAGGTTGTCGGCGAGCAGTCGGACGCTGGCGAGCGGGGCGCGGAGTTCGTGGGAGACGCTGGCGACGAAGTTGGATTTTTGGAGCGCCAGGCGGTGTTGTGAGGCGAGCAAGCGCCAGGTGGCGATGGAGGCAGCCAAGGCGAGAAAGATGACGCCGACAAGGACGGCGCCAAGGCGGCGTTCCTTGGACACTTGGGCGGCCGCGTAGGTCGCGTGATCGACGGGGGCGGTGGCCACCGTGAGCATCACGCCGGGTGCGAGCGTGGTATTGATCCAGGTGACGGCTCGGCTGGCGGTATCCGAAGGTTCCTCCTGGAAGAGTTCGAAGTCGGCGGCGGTGATGCGAATCGACATCCCGAAGGACCCGCGCGGGTCGATGGTCCGGGCGGCTTCGCGGGCCTGATCCATGAGTCTTGGCCAAGGGTGGAGGGCGTAGGTTTGCGCGATGACGGTCGGCAGGTTGGAAGCACTCAAGCCGGAACGGCCGATGACTTCAAACGGGGACTCTCGGCGAACGGCGAGCCAGGCCTGGCGATCGAATTCGAGGTGGAGGAACCGGTTCCACTTCACCGGACGTCGCGCGCCCGGCGGTCCGGTCAGGGCCGCGTAGGCTTGGAGAGCGACCTCCCTGGGGCGAATCAAGGCGTCGACCCAGGCGAGTGAATTCGATCGTTGATACGACGAAATGAACTTCGGCGCGGCCTGCCTGTAGCGGTCGATGGCCGATTCGGCGATCGGGCTGGAGGGGATTTCCAGAAGAGGAAGGACTGGCGACATGGGATCCGACACCCATTCGGGCGGGATGAGTTCGAGATGATCTTGTGCGAGATCGAGAATGGCGTGGACCGCGCCGGCTCGCAGATTCAGACCGGCTTCGGTGATGGCCTCGGGAGGAACTTGGAACAGCACCTGATTGAAAATACTCACGCCGGCCTCCGCGTTGGTTTCCGAGACGGACCGGGCGAGGTGCCAGAGATGGCGGGGCGGTCGATGGGTGGAGCCCTGGGGGTTCGGGTCGTTGGGCGTACGTTGGTTTAACTCCAAGCCGCGTTCGCCGGTGGGTGGCAGCGGAGCTGGCTTGGGCGGCCATAGCCCTGGCTTCGGCCAGACCAAACGGTCCTGGCTATCGATCACCAGGAATTCCGATCGTGGGTCTCGGGGGATCGGAGCCTGGATGACGTTGGTCAGGCGCGTGGCAATCGCCCGGGCGACGTCCTCTGCCCGGTAGCGTTGATCGGCTTCAGCGGCGCGGCGATCCAACCGCAGCGCCCAGAATCCAAAGGCGCCGAGCGCCAGCGCGGGGAGCATCAATCCGGCGGCGACCAAGAGGAACCGCCGGGGCGTGGATTGCGTGCGGGTGGGAAGCATGACCGCGTTCCTTCCGGGTTACGGTTGTTTCTCGGGCACTTCGATGCGGTCGCCATCGAGCAGCCAGAACGTCCGAGCGCGGGCGTCGTGAGGCACGTCGAGCGTCCAGGATTGGCTCGTGGCGGCACGGATGACTCGAACGCGCGAGAGGTCGGAGGAGAGGCGGAGCACGCGACACTGATCGAGGACGGACCACAATTGGCACGTGGCCAATGACTCGGGGGCTTTGATCCTGGGGCTGTCGGGGCTTGAAAGTCCAACGGGCGCGGCAATCGACAAGCCAGGCCCTCTGGGGGAGGGGCCGGCGGGGAGCAGCCTGATATCGTGGCTCTCATCTTTGATCACCAACGTGACTCGTCGGGTGGAACATCGCGCCAAACTTGCGGCAGCGGCATTGGGAAGGCCAGGCCATGCCTGACCCTGAACATGGTCATCCTCAGGAATTTGGAGGGCGTCGCCCCATTCGAGGGCAATGTTCCAGGCGCAGTCCTGCTGGTTCATCCAGTCGGATGGAATCTCGATCCGCGTTTCGCTCTTGCCGTCCGGTGCGATGCGGTCGATCCGCAACGCGGTAAGTTGGGGCCAGGACCATGAGTTGCCCTTGCTGAACGCCAGGAGCAGCGCATCCGAAAGCCGGGGAGCAGGATCATCGCCGGAGCGGCGCAGAAGGCGCTCCTGTGCGGTGCCGCGATACGCAGTGATGTGAAGGCGCCGAACCACATCCTCACGGGCGCCATGCGCCAGCAGGAGGGTCTCGATGGCTTGAAAGTCTTTCAGCGACGGGGGCGCACTGGCCGCGCCCGGTCTCAGCGCGGGTCCAGCGACCGGACCTGGCATGGCTTGAGGAGCGCTCACGGGATTTCCCGACCGTTGCGGGTTTGGTTGTTGTTGGGCGATCAGTTGCCGGACATAGGTCAAGGGAGTCTCATCCAGGGTATCGAGACGATTCGGGTCGATGCCCGCCTTCAGGAGTAGCTCGGCGTTCTTTGCCTGGCCGCGGAGGGCTGCGAGATGCAGAGGGGACTGGCCGCGATCATTCACGACCTCGAGGTTGGGTTTCGAGCGAAGCAGGCTTTCGAACGCGCTTGGGGTGGCCATCTCGGCAGCCAGACAAAGGAGAGGAATCCCAAGGGTCGTCGCGAAGTAAGGACTGTCCACGGAGGCGCCCGCCTCGAGCAGCACCGGAACGATGTCCTGCCGGCTGGCGTTTCGCACGGAATCAGCCAGCAGCCGATCGAGTTGGTATTCCGGTCGACTTTCCTGGGGTGAAGCCTGGATGAGTTCACGCATCAAACTAGGATCCGGCGAGCCGCGCCAGTAGACGTTGACGGGGTGGTTCTGGGCGGTGCCGCTGGGTATTGCGCCGAGCCGCAACAGGGTTCGAACGACCGGCGCAACATCGCCACTGGAGAGTCTGACGGCCGCCTCGAGCGGGCTGGCGGAACGACTGCCCCCGTTGATGGTTCCTGGTCGGTCGCCGCTGACCTTGGCACCGGCCCGAACGAGGCGCTCGATCATGTTCGTCTGGACCGATTCGATGGCGGCGAACAGGGCGGAGTTTTCGGACTCTTGGCCTGGATTCGCGCCGCGACTGAGCAGGGTGTCGACGACAACGTCATAACGACGCTCGACGGCGGCGGCGAGTGCGGTGGTGCCGTCCCGATTGGTGAGATCCGGATCCGCTTTGGCGTCGAGCAAAGCCTCGACGATCGCTTTGTGTCCGGAGCGGGCGGCAGCGATGAGGGCCGTGTCGCCCCGATTGGCCCTTCGGTTGATATCCGCGCCCCAACCGATCAGGGCCCGCACGACGGTCAACTGCCCGCGTTCGGCGGCCAGGATGAGCGGCGTCTTCGCATCGGGTGGCGCAGCAGCGTTGAGTAGGTCAGGGCTACGGTCCAAGAGGGTGCGAAGGCGTCGGATCTCCCCGGCTTCCGAACCCGGCGGTGGCGTCACGCCCGCATCGACGCCATCGATAGCAAGTTGGGACGGTGGCTCGGAGCCCACCGCTCCCAAAGCGGTAAGATTCTCTCGCGCGAGCCGCGCCAGCGTTTCTTCGGTCGGGAAATCGCGGATCAACCGTTGGTACTGGCTGACGGCGTCGTTGGTGCGACCGACCTTGCGGTAACATTCGCCGAGTCGGAAAACGGCGGTGGCGGCGAGGGTGCGTTGGGCGTCGACCTTGGCCACGACCTCTTCGTAGCCACGAATGGCGGCGGTCAAGTCGCGGCGGGCTTCCTCGGCGAGGATGGCGGCTTGGAAGGTTTGGTCGAGAGGCTCGCTGGCGGCCGCGCGGGCGCGTGGGGCCGGCGCGGCCAGGAGGACCAGGAGCACGAAAAGCAGGAGCGTTTTCACGCGCCCTTCTTATCGCGCTCTTGATGGGGATTTGTCAGGGATTTGTGAGAAGCAGGAAGGTGTCGGGTTCTACCCATGGTCCGCCCCCTGTATTCCCTCTCCCCGCGGGAGAGGGGCTGCAC
Source organism: Verrucomicrobiales bacterium (assembly GCA_016795425.1). Taxonomy (GTDB): domain Bacteria; phylum Verrucomicrobiota; class Verrucomicrobiia; order Limisphaerales; family CAIMTB01; genus CAIMTB01. The sequence goes on along the minus strand of JAEUHG010000134.1, from coordinate 44,640 downwards.
CAGCTCGGTTTCTGGCCACAGCTCGCGAAATTCTGTTCGTCCACACTTCTCTGGAACCTGTGTTCACCACCGAGGCACGGAGGCACAGAGAGAAAAGGCGCAGGGTCTTTATCTCCGTGCCTCGGTGCCTCCGTGGTAAAGACGTTCCGCAGATCAAAGTCTCGACGCGCGAGCTTACCTCTCCCGGGTCTGGCCGTGAGACACCGAACGTTGCGCACCTCGTCTGCCACCCCCGATTCCCGGGGGGCTGTTGGGGTACGACCGGGGCGACTTACTTACTTGGTGAGGGCGAACTTGTGAACGCGCCCGAACTGGCTCCACTCGGACACGAGAACGTTGCCGTCTTTGTCGATGGAAGCGCCGTGAGGGGAATTGAAAATGCCTTCGGTCCATTTGTCGGGCGTCAGGCCGAAGTTGGCGCGTTGGGGAACAACCGGGTTATCGCCGAGTTGGGCGACGATGGCGCCGGATTTGTCGACGACGGTGACACGCCCTTTTAGCTCGGGGAACACGGCGTAATCGCCGCGGATATGTACCGCGGCGGGCATGCGAAGATCTTTTTGGATGACCTTGATGAAATTGCCGTCGAGGTCCCAGTGCTCGATGCGGTCGTTGTTACGGTTGCAGACGAGGAGCAGGGGCTTCTCGAAGCGCCGATCCACGGCGATGCCGTGGCAGGTCATGAATTTGCCTTCCTCGCTGCCCATCCCGCCGAACGCCTTCACGAACTTCCGGTCCGCGTCGAATTTGAGCACGTGGTTCGAACCGTAGCCGTCGGCGACGAAGATGGAGCCATCCGGGGCAACCGTGACCGCGCAGGGATTAAAGCCGGCGCCGTCCTTGTAGAGTCCGGTTCCACCCGGTGCGCCGATGACCCAGACGACCTCGCCATTCATCTTCAGTTTCACGACCTCGTGGTCGGTCGGACGCGCCGCATAAATGAACTCGGTGCCATTCTCCTCGCGAATTTCCAGGGCGTGGATGCGCGTGGGACCGAGGGAACGGAGGAATTTTCCAGCCGGCGAGAAGACGACAATGCCGCGGGCTGTATCCGTGGTGACGTAAATGTCGCCATTCTTGTCGATGACCAACCCGCCGTGGCACGGGCCAAGGGGCTTCTGGTCGGGGTCTTTTTCGAAGAACCCAGGGACGTTGGAGAACTTGAGCTCGGCGCTAAACGCGGAAATCGAAAGCAACGCCACGCCCGCGACAAAAGTTTGAATGATGGATCGCATGAGTGATGGGCGAGACGGTGCCTGCGTCAGTGGAGCGATTCCAGCCTGGAGAAGGGGGGGAGGGAAAAGGGGAAGGGGGAAGGGTGGGTACACCCGGTCGATGAGCGGTCAGGGGCGGGGGTCCATCCACTCGAGAAATTCGACAGCCCCAGGTCCCAATACGAGGTCCACGCGATTCGTGACGCCAAAATCCCTCCCGGCGCGCCACGCCTTGACCTGCGCGGTGTCGAACTTGCTATGCACGCCGACGCGGATGTTGGCTTGCGAATCGACGACGGCCGGTTGATGGCCGCGCTTGGTGACCCCGGTGTTATTGATGAGCTCGATGACCCAACCTGTCGGGGTTCGGTTGATGGCGTAATGCACCGGGTCGCCGGTGAGATCGAACGGCAGCAAGTCTCGAGCAAGGGCCTGAAGACGCGGGTTGCCGATGGCCGTCGCGCGACCGGTTGCGGGGTGGGTCCATGCCTCCAGCACCTCCACCACGCCTTGCCGCGAAAGCCGTTCGAATTCAGCACCCAGCGCGTCGCGATGGCGCTGCGACATCAGCACCCGGCGGCCGCGGCGCAGGGCCTTTTCCAATTCGCCAAGAAACGCCGGGTGAAACTCATGATCACCGGCCAGCAGGATCACCGGATAGGAACTCAGGATTTCAGGGGGCGCACTGGACAAGAGGACGTCGAAGATCTCGCCGTAAGGTGTGGCTCGCAGGTAACTGGCCTCTGGATTGTTGGGATCAGGCTTGTTGTGAATGTGGTCGCTGCCGGGAAAGAGTTGGTGATCGAACAGATCGCGGCATTCGCGGTCGCCCGGGGTGGGTTCCAGGATGCCCCAGGGCTTGTCCATGTAACCGTTGTAGCCCGCGAAGCGATCGAGGACGACGGCCACCGGCGTGTAGGGAATGCCGCGGGTGTGGGAGGTCATCAACCGAAAAATCTCGGCGGCTTTGTGTCCGTGCTCGGTCAGGGGCCATGGCGCAGCGTCTTTTTCAAAGAAGATGGCGATGCTGTTCTCCGGAGTGACCATGGCCGTGCCGGCGAACCAACCGTGGAGCCACATGCGCTCGTAAAAACTGAGTGAGTGACCGGCGTCGAGTCCGCGCACAATGCCGCCTTCGGTGCGCAACTCGCCTCGCGTGGTGCAACTCGGTCCAAACCAAGGACTGACCTGAACCGACCATGGCTTGGACCACGACCGGGCGGCACCTCGCGCAAAGGCGATTTTCGATTGGGTGAAAGCGATGTTCTCCCCGAGTTCGAGTCCGATACACCGGGCGCCCCATTCCCCGGCGTAGGCCTCATAGTGGGAATGACCGGTGACACTGATGACGCGTCCGAGTAAATCGCGACTGCGGCTCTCAAAGTAGTCTTTGAGGACCGCATGGCACTCTTGGCGCGAGGCGGGTCGGCGATCGTAGCCGGCGAGTCCGGCAGGCTTCTTGAGATGCTTGAAGGTCTCGTAATCGGCGCCGTAGACGTCGCGCCACCAGGCTTCGTGGTGGGAGAGATTGTGGAAGTAATAACCCCACTCGCCCAATTGGTAGGCACAGAAGATCCCGGCACGATCCATGCCGGCAAGTGCCGCCTCGTGTTCCGGACCAAAAACGGCGCGGCCACCTTTGATCTGCATCTCACCGCCCGAGTAGAAGACGACGGGCCAGCCATTCGCGGCGAGTTCATCCAGAATCGTGGCGGTTCCCGGGCCTGGACCGGGGCCGGGATCGAAGCCGTTGCCGAGGCCGCGATCGCGCAGGACGTCAACCAATTGTCGAACGGTGGCGGGATCCCCGGGAACGCCGTAGAGGCTAAAGACAAACTGACCGACGCCGGGAAGAAGTCGGATTTGTTGTGGTCCGGTCGCCAGAGATGCGAAGTCGGGAAACGGAGGTGAGTGGGGTTGCGTCGGGACGGTCTCGGCATCGTCGGCAGGGATGAACTTGAGTTCCGCCAACCAGCGCAACGCGCCAGTCTGCCAGGCGTCCCACATCGGACCCTGGTACCCGTTTAAACCGTGGTCACCACGGGGAAGTTCGAGATAGCGCGACGGGACTCCATGGTCTCCCAGTGCACGATAGAACTGTCGGCTGTTCTCGGGTGGCACCACCCGGTCATCGCGCGGGTGGGCAAGAAAAGTGGGCGGAGTCTGCTCGGTGACCTGAAGTTCGTTGGAGAACCATTTTACAACCTCCGGACTCGGATTTGATCCCATGAGGTTTTGTTTGGACCCGTTGTGGGTCCAAGCGCCCATGGTAATCACCGGGTAGACCAGGATCGCGAAATTGGGTCGGCACCCGAAGCGCTCGACGGGGTCGTTGGCTTGTGGGTTGCCGGCATCGAAATGGGTGGCGGCGGTGGAGGCCAGATGGCCGCCAGCCGAAAAGCCGATGATACCGATGCGGTCCGGATCGCAGCCCCAATCCTTGGCCTGGGATCGGGTCCAACGGAGTGCCCGCTGAGCGTCGAGTAATGGGACGGCATGGTTGCCTGCGGGCATTCGGTATTCGAGGACGACGCCGGTGAGGTTGTGGCGGTTGAGCCAGCGTGCAATGCCGTCGCCTTCGGGTTCCCTGGCGAGGCCACCATAACCCCCGCCGGGGCAGATGACGACGATGGCGCCGTTCGGCTTGGGTGGTCGGTAGACGGTCAGCGAGGCGGTGCCGCTCGGGGCAGGACCCTGGGCGGCGGGCGCCGCCTCCGACCAAAGCGGAAGGCGAGGCGTCGAGGACTGTGCCGGTGGGATCCGGGAGAATGTCACGACTAGGACGAAAGAGAGCCACAGACCGGCACGTGGTGCCGCGCCCAGGCGCCGGGTAGGAAAGGGGCGGGAAGGTCCACGCTGCGCGGGTGCGTCTTTGCTCGAGGTGAACCCGATGCCTTCTCGATCGTGCTTGAGGGAATGGCCCCAGCGACAAGGAGTGTGTCCTTTCGAACGAGTCATGGTTCGAGGGTGTCGCAAGCGGCACCCAAAAGCCAGGGAGGCGGGGCGACAGCCCTGGTTGCCTGTTTGACGGCGCGGCGATGGGGCTTCGCGTATCCAAGCCCGAGCAGTTGAGCCAAGCGTGCCCTCCCGCTGGCGGCGGTATTGCCTGCGGTACGCAGGGAGGAAGGTGGGCTAGTCTTTGCGAAGAGCGGCGATGGGATCCAAACGGGAGGCGCGATGAGCCGGAAGCCAGCAGGCCAACAGCGCCACCAATCCGAGGAGAAGCGGGGTTGCGGCGTAGGTGACGGCGTCGGTCGGTCGGACCTGAAAGAGAAGTGTTCGCATGAGTTGGGTCGCCGCAAAGGCGCCTACGAGTCCAGCCACGACGCCGAATCCCACCAGTTTTCCTCCCTGGCGAAGGACCAGGCCAAGCACGTCGCCGGCTTGGGCGCCCAGGGCCATGCGAATGCCGATCTCGCGCGTACGATGGGCGACATTGAATGCCATGACTCCATAGAGCCCGATCGCCGCCAGCACCAGCGCCAGCATGGCAAACAAGCTCAGAAGCAGCATGGCAAGCCGACGTTCCGCGACGGTTCGTGCCAGCACCTGGTCCATCGTCAGAATCTCGGCGACAGGTTGATCGGGATCGACCGACAGGATCCGGTGGCGAGCTGTCTCTGCCAGGGCCTGGGGAGCCACGGCGGTTTTGAGGACCAGTGACATTTCGCTAGCCCCGCTCTGAGCGACGGGCACGTACGTTTCGATGCGCGATTCCTCGCCGGCGCCGTAGTTTTTCACATGACCCGCGACACCGACAATGGTCATCCAGGGGGAGTTGGTGCTGCCGCGAGCCAGGCGTTTGCCGACGGCATCCCCGGCGAAGTGTCGTCGCTCGAAGGTTTCGTCGATGATGCACACGGGGAACTGGCCGTCATCGGAGTCCCTGAAGGCGCGCCCTTTCAGGAGCGGTACGCCCATGGTTTTGAAGTACTCGGGAGTTGCGACCGCGAAATCGCTCATGAGCCCCTGACCGGGTTTGGGCTCGGGTTGACCTTCGATGCGGATCCCGGATTGCCAGCCGCCGAAGCCGAGCGGCAACGGAGCGATGAAAGCGGCCGAAAGCACACCAGGGATGGAACGGACCTCTTCGAGTGCTCGCTGAAAGAACTGAGACTGTCGAGCGGTGTCGGGATATTTGTACTTCGGCAGGCTGAGTTGCAGGGTCAGAACGTTTTTCGGATCGAGGCCGACCGGTACGGCTTGGAGTCGGCTGAAGCTGCGAAGTAGAAGTCCGGCGGCGACCAGGAGGATCAGGGCGAAAGCGACTTCGCCGACGATGAGCAATCGACGACCCAAGCCTCGGCCTGTCCCTTCGATTTCGCATCGGCCGCCTTCGTTCAAGGCCTCGGTGGATTCGCCATGGGAGAGTTTCCAAGCGGGGGCGAGCCCGAAGAGAAAGCCGGTGGTGATTGCCACGGCAAACGAGAAGAGCAGGACCGTGCGATCAAGGTTGATGGTGACCATCTCTTGGGCCTGGGCGGGCAGCAAGTGGGTCAAGCCGGCGGTCCCCCAGTAGGCGAGCAGGAGTCCGGCGAGACCGCCGATCCCCGCCAGCAGCAGACTTTCAACCAGCAACTGGCGAAGCAGCTGCCAGCGGCTGGCGCCCAGGGCCAACCGGACCACCATTTCCTTTCGTCGGCGCGTGGCACGGGCGAGAAGGAGGTTGGTGACGTTGGTGCACGCGATCAGGAGGACAATCGTCACCGCGCCAAGAAGCGTCAGCAGCGCGGTGCGAATACTCGGTCCGGCGAGTCGCTCCTGCAGAGCCATGACGGTGACGCTGTTTCCCGTGTTGGTGTCGGGATATTCCTTGGCCAGACGGGCCGCCACCGTCTCCAGGCTGCGGCGCGCCTCGGGCAGGTTCATGCCGGGTTTGAGCCGGCCGAGAACGTACATGCCGGGGTGCCAGCCGCGTTGGTCCGTCCACTCGGCCTTGTGCCCGATGGGAGTCCAGAGTTCAACGCGTCTCGGGAATTGAAAGGACGCCGGGAGAATGCCAATGACGGTGTAGGGGTCCCCGTTGAGGGTGACCGTGCGGTTCAGTATCGAAGGGTCGCCGCCGAAACGCCGTCGCCAAAGGCCTTCGCCGAGCACGACGACTCGTTCGCCACCAATGCGATCTTCGTCGTCATGGAAGGCTCGGCCGCGCAGAGGTTGAATCCCGAGGGTGGCGAAGAAACTGGCGGAAACCTGCAGGCCAGTGATGCGTTCGGGATGACCATCGCCGGTGAGATTCCATTGTTCGGATCGAAACGCCGCCAGGCTGACGAAGGCATCCTGCTGGCGCTGCCAATCCAGGAAATTGGGATAGGCCACGGACATGCCGTCGAGGTCCTTGGATTTCTCCGAAATGTAGACGAGCTGGTCGGGTTCCCGGAACGGCGGCGGACGTAGGAGGACCGCATTGATGACGCTGAAAATCGCGGTGTTGGCACCAATACCCAGGGCCAGGGTAAGCACAGCCACGGCGGAGAATCCCGGGTTTCCGAGCAGTTGGCGGAAGGCGAATCTCAGGTCGGTCATCATCGTCGGGTGCTGGATGGAAAATGGCGGACCGGCACGACCGGGGCACGTTGATTCAGCATCCTGCATGCCATCGGGTGAACTCGGGTCAACTCCACCGGTATAGTCGGTTGCGGCGAGTCCGGACGAAGGGTTCGGCAGCGGGTTGTTCGCTTGCGGGATTCCGAGTTCCCGAACGCGGGACGAACCTGAACCGCTTCTCGATACCAGGAAGGATGGACGGACCCATCACAGCTTTCGACGAGCCCTGGCGCTGCAGTCCTTGGGCTTCTCCATTCCTGGCGGGCGTATGGAGCCTGTGCCATGCCTCGCTCCCGATCGCGTGGCGGCGCCCCGGGGCAGCCCGCGGTCCTGCGGCCGGGTACGCTGCGCCAAGGGTTCGAGCCAGTTCATGGAGAATCCGCGCAACCTTGGGAACCGAAGGCTTCTTAGTAGTACGAACTGAAGTCAATTTTGACCTGAACTCGTCATGAATTCCGCCCGTTTATTTTCCTTGAGCCGCCTCCCTTGCCAAAGGCTCCTGTGGAGACTTGTCATCCTGCTGATGGGCTTCCCGGCGGTGGCCCAGATACCGACCACGATCATTGTCGACAATGCCGACCGTAGCTCCCAGATCAGGATGTCGGGCAGTTGGATTCCGGCATCGGACACGCCGGGGTATTGGGCCATGGATTACCGTCACGACGGCAACACCTCCAAAGGCACCAAGGAGTTCCACTTCATTCCGAATGTGACCATCCCCGGGTCTTATGAGGTGTTCCTCCGCTATCCCTCCGCCGCCAATCGCGCCAGCAATGTCCCGGTGGACGTCATCCATGCGAGCGGAAGCCGGACGTACACGGTCAACCAACGGGTGAATGGAGGAAGTTGGGTGAGGCTGGGGGTGCACTCCTTCAGGCAAGGCTCCTCAGGGTCGATTGTGATCCGCACCTCGGGAACCGATGGAATTGTCTGCGCGGACGCGGTTCAACTGGTGCTAACAGATTCCCCTGTTGTGACGGTTGTCGCGTCGGATAGCGTAGCCACCGAGCCGATGGTGCCGTGGCAGGCCTGGGATTATGGAACGTTCACCTTGAGTCGAAGCGGTGCGACCGATCTGCCGTTGACGGTGAACTACTCTCTTGTCGGTACTGCGAGCGAGCGGCGTGATTTCGAAGTCGTTGGTTCTTCGGTCACCTTCGCAGTGGGTTCGTCGACCGCCTCCGTCATCATCAAGCCAGTGGCCGACTTGGAGCCGGAAGGTCCGAGTGAATATGTGAACCTGACCATGGCCATTGGCCCCGGGTACAGGGTGGGAACTCCGTCCGGCGCGACGGTGACGATTGACGACAATGACTGGGGCCCATTCCTGACGGTGGATAATTCAGACGGCGTGGGTCGGGTCGTGCCGATAGGCACGTGGTCCAGATCCACGACGACCCCGGGATACCAGGGAGCAGACTACTGGCATGATCAGAACGCGGGAAAGGGCACCAAGAGCGTCGCCTTCTATCCCTATTTGACGTCACAGGCCAGGTATGAGGTGCTCATTCGGCATACTGCGGCGGCGAATCGGGCCAGCAATGTGCCTGTCGATATCTACTACTCTGGCGGCACACAAACCGTCTTGGTCAACCAGAGGATCAACAACGGGGCCTGGGTCTCGCTCGGAGTTTTCCTCTTCGACCCTGGGTCCAACGGAAAGATCGTCGTGCGCACCACCGGAACGGACGGTTTTGTCGTCGTCGATGCGGTGCAATTGGTCCCCATCCCAGAGGTCACCGTCAGCGTCCGACACCTCGGTACCGGTGCTGCCGAGCCGTCGGTCACGGACTCCTTCGCGTTCACCCGCACGGGGGACTTGAGGACACCGCTGACCGTTTTCTTCGACATCGATGGATCGGCAATCCCTGGGGTGGATTATTCCCATCCTGGACGCAGCATTACGATCCCAGCAGGCGCCTCGACGGCGTTGCTGACAGTGACCCCCATCGACGACATCGAGGCGGAGTCGACCGAGGATATCCAAGTTACTCTGGAGTCAGGGCCCGGTTACTCCGCTTTCCCTGACTACGAGGCACACCTGTATCTCTCCGACAATGATCCGGTCTCCTACCTTAAAGTCGATAATGCGGACGGCCCCTTGCGAGTGATCAAGAGCGCGGGATGGACCGCCTCCACAACCACTCCGGGCTTCTGGGGTTCCGACTACCTGCATGATCAGAACAGCGGCAAGGGAACCAAGAGCGTGGAGTATATCCCCACGGTACCGACAGCGGGTTGGTATGACGTCTATGTCTTCTATACGGCGGCCGCCAACCGGGCGAGCAACGTGCCGGTGGAGATTCGCCATGGCAACGGATCGACGACGGTCCGGGTCAACCAGCGCATCAACGGCGGCAAATGGGTGCGCATCGGAAAGTATTGGTTTCCGAAGGGCACCAGGAGCCGCGTGATCATTCGCAACACCGGCACCGATGGTTACGTCATCGCCGACGGCGCCTTGTTGGACTGGGACTCCGATCAAGCTCTGGCTTCGAATCCTCGCCTTCCAAGTCCGTTGCAGCTGAGTTTCGATCGCTCAAAAGGCGTCTTCGTTACTTTTGACGGGGATCCCGGTGTGGAATACGTCCTGGAGACTTCGACCAACCTCGTGGATTGGCTGCGGGCCGCCTCGGGAGTGGGAACTGGGCCGGAATCCCAACTCATCGATCCCCAGGGCATGGGAGCGGATCACCGGTTCTACCGGACCGTGCGAGTTGGACCTTCCACGGACGCGGCGATAACGGCGGACGCGGCGAACAAATAGACGATTTTGAGGTTGGGGTGGGGAACACGATGGCTTTCGAATGTGGCCTCGATCGCGATGCATCTCGATGGGTTCGCGACTCGAGTTACCGGTTCTGGCCATCCGCAGGTCGTTCTCGGATTCGCTGAGGTTGGTTTTCCGACTCAGCCCCGAACCCGATGATCGGCAGAACCGCAGGTCAGGCAGGCCAACATCCCATGGTCCTGGGGGCGGAGCAGTAGTGGCTGCTGGTTGCAGCATGAATCAATCGGGATGGCGCCAGGCCAGGCCAAGGCCGAGAAGTCGCCTCGACCCAAGAAAGCAGACTCCGCTGGTCCGCGGCATGCGAATGCCGGAAACAGCGGAGTAGGTACGAGCCCGACGAATGGAACCGCCGGGCGACGGAGAGAATGAATTAGTAACGACCGCGGCCACCACCACCGCCACCGCCGCCGCCGTAACCACGTCCACCGCCGCCGCCGCCGCCACCGAAGCCGCGGCCACCGCCGGAACGCTCTTCACGAGGCTTGGCGATGTTGACCGTCAAGGGACGGCCATCCAATTGGGCGCCGTTGAGGGCGGTGATTGCAGCCTGTGCTTCCGCCTCGGAACTCATGGTGACGAAGCCGAATCCGCGCGGGCGGCCGCTTTCGCGGTCCACCATCAGGTTCGCTTCCGTGACCGTGCCGTGGGCGGCGAAAGCGTCGTGCAGGTCGTTCTCGGTGGTATTGAAGGAGAGATTGCCGACGTAGAGTTTGTTGTTCATTTCGATCATTCGTAGACCCGGAAAAACACTGACCTTCTGCCACACTGTTCCCGAGAACCGGGTTTCGAATCATCAATGAACGACGTTCACCTGAGGATCTACCAGGCCGTGGAGCGGTAAGCTACCGGACTAACGGGCGCAAGCTGAGGGTCGGGGGGCGCCGGTGCAACCACCAAATCCGAATCTTTTCGGGGCGCCGGATACGCGAATCGCCGCGACAATTCGAATTCCGGGTGATTGGTGTACCCGCTCGGGCGAGACCACTTCGCGGTCGTTGACGATGCGGTTGGGGGCTCATTACCGTTCGCCGATGTTCAAGATTCTTGCCGGAGCGCTGGCTGTCTTGGTGATCGTTGGCTCGGGCCTGGGCTGTGCGACCGGCACCGGTCGGTCCGCGGGGAAGAAGCCGATAAAGGTCCTGCTGGTCACCGGCGGCTGCTGCCATAATTACCCTTACCAGACCGCGCAGCTGACCAACGCCGTCCAGCGTCACGCGGGTGTGGAATGGACCATCATCAACCAGGGCGGTACGGGAACCCGGGCGGAAATCAGCCTGTACGATCGGACGGATTGGAGCCGGGGATACGACGTGGTGATTCACAACGAGTGTTTTGCCGACACGACCCGACCTGATTACATCCGCCGTATTACCGCGGCACATGCGGCGGGCGCGCCTGCGGTGGTCATCCACTGCGCCATGCACACCTATCGCGCCACCGACATCGATGATTGGCGGGAATTCCTTGGGGTCACCAGCCGTCGCCATGACCACATGAGCCGGTACCCGGTTCGAAAGGTTGATCCCACCCATCCGTTGGTTCGCGACATCCCCGACGGGTGGATCACACCCATGGATGAACTCTACATCATTGAAAAGCTGTGGCCGAATGCGAAGGCCCTGGCGGTCTCCAGAAGCGAGCGGGACGGCAAAGAATATCCGGTGATCTGGACCCATCGCTACGGCAAGGGGCGTGTCTTCGGCACGACCTATGGCCATTCCGACGACACGTTTTCGGACCCGGTCTTTCTCGATTACGTGAGTCGCGGGGTTCTTTGGGCCGCAGGCCGCTTAAAAAATTAGCGAGGGATCAGCGGCGATCGATCGACCTTGTTCGGCTTCAGTTGAAGACCCGTAACCGCAGGTCCCTCAGGCAAGACAGCCGCCCTTGGCGAGCCAGGACCTTCATCACATCCTCCCGCCTCAAGGCGCCCCTTTTTCTCTGGCCGTCCGGGCCCAAGGACTCCCGTTCCTCAGATCCTTCCACATAGAGGTGGGTCAGGATACCACTCGCTTTATCTCGAAGTGGCGTTGGCGCGGCTTGCGCTTCGCATCGATTTGAGACTCGAGTTCCCGAATCTCGTCGTCGATCCGCTTCAGTTCGGCTTCCCGGCGGGTCTCGATCTCAGGGCCCTTCGCCCAGCCAGGTGGTGAGTACAGTTGCACATTCCGCCAACGGTCGAAGTAGCGGTCGTTCTTCCTAAATACCAACGCCAAAACCTCCCGCGCTTGCTGGGTCACGGGTCCACCGAATTGGGATAGGTTGATGCCCTGGGCAAGTTGGGAACTGTCCAGCCTGGCGATGGATTCACCGTCGACGGAGACTTCATAGGTGCCTTCTGGCAAACCCGTGACGCGCAACCCATACCGGCTGAGTTCATCGAGGATCGGCGCCAGCTTCAACGCGCCCTCCGCCCTCGCATCGATCGGCATAGGTAAAGCGTCATCGAGTCGGTCGAAGGCCAACCCGTGTTCGGTGACCGAGAGGTTGTCGATGCGGCAGGACTCCGTGTTGGCGCCTTTTGTGGGGATTTGAATATCGGCTTTGGACACCGCGGGCGTGGCGCCCAGGCCCTTGAGCACCGACCAAGCCATGATGGTCTGTCCAGCGGGCCCGGGATGCACGGCATCGCCGCCCCCAATCACGGCCTTGGGGTCATGCGCCCGAGCCGCGAGCATCAGGTTCATATAGGGCGCAAACTGATCGACGAATGCCGCTTCGGAACGGTCCGCCACCTCCTTGAGGCCGTCGGAGAACTGACGCAGCGACAGGTTGCGCGCGTCGTTGTCCGGGTCCGGACGTTTGTCCTCGATCGGTTGCGGGGTCAGGAAGGCGACTCTGGCTCCGGCTCCTTTGAGTACCTTCGCGATCTCGGACTGGCTGCGACTGTAGGCGCGGAAGATGTCGGGGCGAAAGGCTTGGTAGGAATGATCGTTCATCCCGAACTTCACGGTGACGAAGGTCGGCTTTAGCGGCAGGACGTCGCGGCCCAAGCCTCGACCGACAGATTTCTCCACCATGGCATCCAGTGTCGGGCCTTCCGCGGCGAAGAGCTGGCCTTCGTCAGGGTGCGCGCGTTGGCGCAGCCACGATGTGTCACCGCCCCAGCCGACGTTGCGGAAGGAGAGTCGCCAGGCGGGGTATCGGGTGAGGGCGTAGGCCTCCACGTAGGTTGTGTAAAGACGTTGCTCGGTGATGCTGTCGCCAAGGAAGACGACCCGATCGCCATCGCGGAGCGCAAAATCCACACCCCGGCAACGCAGGGCGGCGGCATAAGCCAGGACCAGGACCAACCAGCGCAAGAGGGACATAAGGCAGCGTGTGCCAGGGGAGCGTTCCGACACAAGCGCAGGCTCAACGGCTGCCTCCTGCCGCGAGAGGAGTCTCGGGTTCGGCTTGCGAGTACCGGGCGAATCGGCGGTATCCCTCCGCAAATCCGCAGGACGGTGCCCAGCGCAAGTTTCCTTGTCCAAAAGACGAGGATGGCCGGAAGTAATGGCAACGCCTCCCAATCGCCTTTCCGAATCGTCCATGAAACCCGGTATACTCCCGATCTTGATCGGATCTTTCCTGACGGCGCGGCTTTGCTGTGGCCAGACCAACCTGCCCGCCGACGACTGGAAGCCGGCAACGTCCAACCAACCTGGCAAGGAATACCCGAAGGTGAACTCGGAGCGGCGGGTGAAATTCCGCATTGTGGCGCCCGGGGCGACGAACGTGGGCGTGACGTTCCGGGACAGCAGCGTCTTTGAGAAGGGCGAGGATGGCGCCTGGTATGGCTACACACGGCCCTTGGATGAGGGATTTCATTACTACTTATTGAAGATGAACGGGGCCGAGGTTCCGGATCCCAATAGCCTCATGTACTTCGGGGCGCAGCGTTGGGGCAGCGCCGTCGAAATCCCCGCGCACGACCAGGATTTCTACGCGCTGAAGAACGTGCCTCAAGGGCAACTGCGGGAGGTCTTCATCTATTCGAAGAGCACCGATTCCATGCGCCGCGCGTTCATCTATACGCCCCCTGGGTACGACCAGAATTCGGACCAGCGGTATCCGGTGCTTTATCTCCAGCACGGCTGGGGCGAGAACGAATACGGGTGGGGAGCCCAGGGACGCGCCCGTGAGATCATGGACAATCTGATCGCGGCGAACAAAGCCAGGCCCTTCATCATCGTCATGATTTACGGTATGACGAACGAAACCCGCATGGGGGGACTTCGGGACTTCGACATCCGGCCCTTCGAGACCGTGCTGATCCAGGAGGTGATTCCTTTCGTCGACTCCCATTTTCGCACGCTCTCCGATCAACCTCATCGAGCGATGGCAGGCCTCTCGATGGGCGCCATGGAGACAAAGACCATCACCCTGCGGAACCTCGATACGTTTTCGCATATCGGGCTCTTCAGCGGCGGGAGCATTGCGATGACCAACATCACCGATCTGGCGGCATTCAAGGCCAAGAACAAACTGGTGTTTGTCAGCTACGGAAGTCGTGAGCTCGGCGGGAACCGCGGCGGCGATCCCAAGGCGAATGTCGAGGCGCTTCGACAGGCAGGCATCAACAGCCATTTCTATGTTTCTCCGGATACGGCGCATGAGTGGCAGTCCTGGCGCCGCAGTTTGCGCGAGTTTGCGCCCTTGCTGTTCAAGGAATGACGCTTTCGACAAAACGTGCGAGAATCCACTTCACCCACCCTGATTCACGGTCATGAAACGGCATCTCAACCTCCTGGCGATCCTCGCTTGCTCCGCCACCCTCCACGCCGCTGATCTCACCGGCCAATGGAAGGCGGTCTTCGACACCCAGGTCGGCAAGCAGTCCTACGTCTATGAATTGAAGGCCGACGGCGAAAAGGTCACGGGCAAGGCCACCGGCGACATCGATGGCGCCAACCGGCGCACGGTCGACATCACGGACGGCCGGTTGAACGGTGAGACGATCACCTTTGTGGAGAAGTTCGAGTTCCAGGGGAACGAGGTGATCATCCGGTACACCGGCAAGCTCGCCGGCGATGAGATCAAGTTCACCCGGCAGGTGGGGCAGTTCGCCACCGAGGAACTCGTCGCTCGACGGGAGAAGACAGCGGCGGCCGGCGTGTCAGGTCAATGGCAAGGGGAATTCGACTCCCAGATCGGACGCCAGAAGTATCTTTTCGATTTTCAGGTTAAGGACGGGACGTTGATCGCCAAGGCCAAGGCTGAGGCCAACGACCAGAAGCGCGACGTGGAATTCACCGAGGCCAAAGTCGTTGGCGACACGGTCACCTTCGTCGAAATGCGAACCATCCAGAATAACGAGATCCGGATCGAGTACACCGGCAAATTGAGCGAACCCAGCATCCGCTTCACCCGCAAGGTCGGCGACTTCGCGACCCAGGAGTTCGAGGCCACGCGCGTGGCAGCGGTTGCGCCTGGTTCTGCCGCGACCGGCAATGCCCGGGCGGGAGAGAATCCACCCGGCCGGCGTGGTGGATTCGGCGGGCCGATCGTGCTCAACGACGACGACAAACCAGCGTTTCCTCCGGTGCCGGAGGGCTTTGACCAGGTACGAGAGGGTGTGCCGCACGGCAAACTCGAGATGGTCGAATACGACTCCAAGTCGGTGGGCACTCGGCGCAAGGCAATCGTCTACACGCCACCGGGATACTCTCCGGAGACGAAATACCCCGTTCTGTACCTCCTGCATGGAATTGGAGGCGATGAGGAGGAGTGGCGTCGCGGCGGCCGTCCTGAGGTCATCCTCGATAACCTGATCGCCGATCGAAAGGCTGTGCCGATGATTATCGTCATGCCTAATGGTCGTGCGCAGGCAGACGATCGGGCCGGGTCCAATCCGATGGCGACCGCCCCGGCGTTTGGCCGTTTCGACCAGGACCTGCTGGGCAGTCTTATCCCATTCATCGAAACAAAGTACTCGGTGATCAAGGATCGGGGCAGCCGGGCACTGGCCGGTTTGTCCATGGGTGGCGGACAATCGCTCAACTTTGGCTTGGGTAATCTCGGCACCTTCGCCTGGGTGGGAGGATTCTCCTCCGCTCCCAACACCAAGCCGGCCGCGGAGTTGGTGCCGGACCCCAAGGCGGCGTCCGATCAATTGCGATTGCTCTACCTGTCATGCGGCAACAAGGACGGCCTGATCCGGATCAGCCAAGGAGTGCACGGCTACTTGAAAGAGCACCAGGTGCCGCATATCTGGCATGTGGACGAACACGCCCATGATTTCAACCACTGGAAGAAGGCGCTCTACCACTTTAGCCAAAAGGCTTTTCAGCCGACCGCCCGGTAACTCATGAAGATTTCTGGATCGATCCCGGTATGGATCGCGGTCGCTTCGGTGGCACTCCATGCGTCCGCCGCCGACGCTCCCGACCGTCCTTTGCGAGTGCTCTATCTTGGCAGCGTCGAAGCCGGTGCTGCCGGTCTCGGAGGTGGCGGTTCGCGGACGAACTATGTCTATTTGCCGGGACAGACCCTGGCACCCGAGGCGATTTATTTCGATTATCTGAAGGATCCCACCCAACTCACAACGGCCTACCTCAGCCACTTTGACGCGGTCGTGCAGGGGATCAGTCCTTCTGAGTTGGGCACAGATCGGCAGCGATGGTTGGAGGATTTCAAGAAGCAGGGCCGCGGATGGATCCCCTATTCGGACAATCGTCGGCCACCCGACGCGGTCCTGCGTGAAGCGGTGCTGGCGGCGGTGCATCCGGAGACCAAGGTCGCGTGGCAGGCTTCCCTGGCGGCGCGTCCCGCGCTGCAACGCCAGCCCGGGGACGTGCCCAACTACGAGCGTCGGCCGGCGGCGATTCAATACCAGGCGCCCTTGTCGCCCCGGGACAGCATGCGATACACGCAGGTCCCGGCGGACTTTGAGCTTCGGCTTTTCGCGTCCGAACCCGACGTGACGAAGCCGATCTGGGTCGCTTGGGACGAGCGAGGTCGTGCCTGGGTGGTGGAGGCGCGCGACTATCCTCATGGCCTCGTGAATGAGGGCGAATTGGGAAAGGCCACCATCAAGATCTGCGAAGATACCGACGGCGATGGGCAGGCTGACAAGTTTGTCACGTTCGCCGAAGGACTGAACCTTGCGACATCGCTGGTGTTCGCTAACGGCGGCATTCTCGTTGCCGAAGCCCGCCACATGCTTTTCCTCAAGGACACCGACGGGGATGATCGCGCGGATGTGCGCCAGCCCCTGCTTCCCGGCTGGGGAACCGCCGACTCGCACGCCATGCAGAGCAGCCTGGGCCGAGGTTTCGACAACTGGCTGTACGGCGCGGTGGGGTACTCCAATTTTCGTGGAACCGTGGCAGGGAAAGACCTCCAGTTTGGCCAAGGGGTCTTTCGCTTCAAGGCGGACGGATCGGCCCTGGAATTTCTCCACCAATTCAACAACAACACCTGGGGATTCGGTCAGAACGCCCACGGCGACACTTTCGGTTCGACGGCCAACGGCAATCCAACTTTCTACGGCTACCTTCCGGCCCACCTTCTGAATCCGACGCAACCCGGCTTTGGACGTCGGGGGGGCGGTGGATTTCGTCCTGGCTATCGACTCGGCCCCGACAATTCCGTCGATACGACACCGGCGAACGTCCGCCGGCTGCCGTCCGCCAAGTCGTTGGCTCCCGGCCTGCGGATGCATCCCAACACGCCGAATGTCCGCATGGTGGACAATTTTGGAGGCTACACCGCCGCCTCCGGGCACGCGTTCATGGTCAGTGATGCTTTGCCTCCGAGGTTGCAGGGCAAAGCCCTGGTCACCGAACCGACAGCCAAGCTGATCGGCATCATGGATATCCAGCCGGACGGGGCCGGCTACCAGGCAACCGATGGTTTCAACCTACTCGCCAGCACCGACGAATGGATGTCGCCGATCTTCGCGGATGTGGGGCCCGACGGTGCCATTTGGGTGATCGATTTCTACAGCTTCGTCATCCAGCACAATCCCACACCGAACCTCGCGTCCGCCGGGATCCAGGCCACGACCGGGCCGGGTGGGGCCTACCGGACGGAGAACGATCTGCGCGACCAAACTCACGGACGAATCTATCGGGTCGTGTGGAAGGACGGTCCGGGGAGCCCTCTCGGATCCCTGGCGAAAGCCGGGCCTGTTGACCTGGTGTCGGCGCTGGACAGTGGCAACCAGTTCTGGAGCCTCACCGCCCAGCGTCTGCTCGTTGATGGTCGGATGACCCAGGCGGCCTCCTCGCTGAGGAAGCGCGTGAGGTCGGCCGCCGGTGGCAAAGGTGCGATACACGCGCTCTGGGCGCTGGAGGGCCTGGGCGTCCTCGATCGGGATACGCACCAGTCGGCGCTGCAGAACAAGGATGCCGCCCTCCGCCGCAATGCCATCCGGGCGTTGCCAGCGAATGAAGCGGGACGGCAGTTGTTCTTCAGCAGCCCGGTGATCCAGGATCCTGACTTGATTACCCGCCAGTCGGCCCTGGTGAAGTTGCTGGAGTTCCCAACCATCCCGGAGATTCAGACGGTTGTTGCCCAGTTGTCCCGCGTTGCCGTGAACCAGAGCGATCCCTTCTTGAACGACACCATCACGCTCCTCGGACGCATTCATAAGGTGGCGGGTGCAGGGCAGAACGAGGTGAAATTGACGGCAGGCGATGCGAAGCGCGGCGAGGATCTGTTCTTTAACAGCCCCACCGCGGCGTGCGCGGCATGCCATCAGGTAAACGGAAAGGGCGGTGACGTCGGACCTATCCTGGACGGGATCGCCGTTCGAGGCGACCGGGCGTACATCCTGGAGAGCCTGATGGAGCCCAACGCCCGGTTTGCGAAAGGATTCGAGGGACTCACCATCTCGCCGATGCCTCCGCTGGGTGTGTTATTGAAGGAACAGGACCTCGAAGACATTCTCACCTTCCTGTCCACTCTGACCACGCCGCCGAAGGACGGCGTCACGGTGCCCGTCCGGAAGACGGAATCCTTCGAATGAGCATGACGACGCGCTACCACCTTCTCGCCGCGCTCCTCTGCGGGGTGTTGCTTCCATGGCGCAGCATGGCTGCCGAGGATCTGCAACTGGACGCCGACGGCTACATTCGCGACTGGTTGATGCTGGCACCCATCGCACTGCCCGAAGGGAGCGTGGCCGCGGACCTGCTCCTGAGAGAACAACTCAAGGACGAGGCGCAACTGAGACCTTCGCATGGCGACGCCGTCACCGTGAATGGCCGAAAGTTGACATGGAAACGAGTCACGGCCTCAACCAACTACTTCGATTTCAACGCCGTTCTGCAGACCCAGAATGACCACGCCTCGGGTTTCGCGGTGACCTATGTCGAGTGCGACCGTGACATGCCTGACGTGACGATGGCTGTGGCCAGCAACGACCAGGGACGCATCTACTTCAATGGGGTGGACATTTATGCGTTCACCGAGGCCCGCCCCCTGATGCTCGACGTCGACAAGGGCAGGGTCACCTTGAAGAAGGGCGTCAACGTCATCGTGTTCAAGATCATCAACGAGCAGAACAGCTGGCAGGGAGCAATGCGGTTGCTCGACAAGGCAGGAAAGCCTTTGGCGGGCGTGAAGATCCGTGTCTCGCCGTGAATCGACCGGGTCGCCGAGTCCGAAGGCGGAGGAGCACCTGAGCGTTCCCTAGCGTTCCATTTCTTCGTTCATTACCCACCATCATTACTTTTTCCACCATGACCTCAAGGCACCTCACCTTCATCCGCCGCGCTCTGTGCTGGTTCTGCCTCGTGATGGCCTCTGGGGCCCTCCGTGCCGCCGATGCCGACGGCAAAAAACAAACCTTCGTCCTCGTCCATGGGGCGACCGCGGGCGGATGGGAATGGAAGTCCACCGGCCAGTACCTCGCCGCGGATGGACACACGGTCTATCGCGCCACGCTTACCGGATTGGGTGAACGCATGCACCTGAACAGCACCAACGTCGACCTCCAGACCCACATTGATGATGTGGTGAATCTGATACTCTTCGAGGATCTGCACGACATCGTGCTGACCGGACATAGTTACGGCGGCATGGTCATCACCGGGGTCATGGATCGAGTGCCTGAGCGCATCCGCCATGTCGTCTTCCTGGATGCCGCCGTGCCGGAGGACGGCATGTCACTCTGGGATCTTTTTGGCGGACCTCGCCAGGACTCCACACGGTTCGTGGATGGCTTCATGCAGGTCCCCTGGGTCAAGCCTGACGCCAAAACCCCGCACAACGTGAAGCAGTCGATCAAATGCTTTAGCCAGCCAGTTTCCTACAAGCATCCCGCGGCCAAAGCCTTGAATGTGACGTACGTGGCCTTCGTGCCGAAGGACAAATCCGCGGAGGAACGAGCGAAGACCGATAAAAGCTGGCAACGCGCCGTAGCTCGCGGGTGGACAATCCGCACCTTTCCAGGCGGCCATGTCGCTCAACAGGAGGACCCGAGAGGAGTGGCCACGCTCATCGAGGAATCGGTCAAGGACCTGAACAAAGCTCCGGCCGTTCCTTGAAAGAGGTTCAGCAGACCGGAGGTTTCAAGTGGTCGTCTTCCTCATCCCGCGCCGGCTTCGACCCCTTCTACCGTCCAGCGTACGTCATGAATGCTCCCGTTCGTCTCATTAGTCTCCTGGCGATGGTCCTTTCAGCAACAGCGATTGCTCAAGGCAATCGCCCGCCCCCCATCGAATCGCCGGTGGTGCGTCCCGACCGCACGGTCACCTTCCGGTTGCGAGCACCTGACGCTAGAAAGGTGGAGTTGAGCGGCCAGTTCCTGAAGGGCAATCAGATGATGGACAAGGATGAAGCGGGTGTCTGGTCCGTGACCGTCGGACCCATTGAGCCGAATCTTTATCCGTACCAGTTCGTGGTGGACGGCATGAGCGTCGCCGATCCTTCGAACCCGGACCTCTTTCCCAACGAACGCTTCAAGTCCAGTCTGGTGGACATTCGCGGCGAAACCGCGCCTCTCTATGCGGCGCAGTCTGTGCCTCACGGCGAACTGGTTTACGGATTTTACCAGTCGAAGGTCCTCGGACGCACACGGCCGCTCGTGGTTTATACGCCTCCGGGGTACCGCGCCAGCGGTGGGAGTTATCCGGTGCTTTATCTCGTCAGCGGCACCACGGACACCGAAGAAACTTGGTTTCGAGTCGGGCGGGTGAACTTCATTCTCGACAACCTCATCGCGCAGAAGAAGGCCGTTCCGATGATCGTCGTCATGCCCTACGGCAACATGATGATGGGCACACCGATGCCGAATTCTCTGCAGGCCGCGGAGATGTACAAGGTCTTCAACGACGAATTGCTCCACCATATCCTTCCGTACGTCGAATCCAATTTCCGCGTCGTCGCGGATCGCGAGCATCGCGCGATTGCCGGATTCTCCAGAGGAGGCGGCCAGTCGCTTTTCACCGCCTTCAACAACCCCGACAAGTTCGCCTGGATCGGATCGTATGCCGCCTACCTCACACCCGAAGTTTGCGAGAAGTATTTTCCCGAACTGATCTCGCGGGTGGACGAGACCAACTCGCGCTTCAGGCTCCTTTGGCTCGGTGTGGGCAAGGCGGATTTTCTTTACCCACAAGCCACCGCCTTCAATTCCTTCCTGACGGAGAAGAAGATCAAGCATGTCGAGCTCATCACCGAGGGAGGGCACACTTGGATGAACGCCCGGCATTATCTCGCCGAGACATTGCAGTCGTTCTTCAGGTGATTCTGGGTTTGGCTCGGGCGAAGTCGGAAGCAACGCGCAACGCGCATGGAAAAGCAGAAACTCAGTTTGCAGGAGAAGTTCGGCTACGGCCTGGGTGACATGGCGAGCAACATCGTCTACCAGGCGGTGATCAACGTCCTGATGTACTTCTACACGGACGTGTACGGCATTGAGGCCGCCGCCGCCGGAACTCTCATGATTGTCGTGCGGATCTTCGACGCGATCACCGACCCGATCATGGGAGGAATCGCGGATCGCACCCGGTCGCGATGGGGGCGGTACCGGCCCTGGCTGCTTTGGGGCGCGATCCCGTACGGCATTCTGGCCGTCGCCGCGTTCATTACCCCGAATGTCGACGCCGGTACCAAATTGGTTTACGCGTACATTTCCTATGCCCTGCTGATGACCGCCTACACGGTCGTGAACATTCCTTACTCGGCCCTCGCCGGCACCATGACCTCGGACCAGGACGAGCGATCGGGGCTGCAATCGTGGCGTTTCGGAATGGCTATGGTGGGTGGCTTTCTGGTGACCGTCTCGATCTGGCCGCTCTCAAGGCTGCTGGGCGGCGGAGGCAAGCCGGCGGATCTCCAATTGGGTTTTCCTTTTGCCGTGGGGCTGCTGGCAGTGGTCGGGGTGGTGGCTTTGTTTGGATGCTTCGCCTGGACCCGGGAACGTTCGTATCCCGGCGAAGCGACGACCGGGCCTGTTGGGGCCAAGTCCAAGGTGATGGACGACCTTCGGGGAATGTTTGGCAACAGCCAGTGGCTGATTGTGTCGCTGGCGATGTTCATCATCCAGATTCGCGGCGGATTGCAGGGCAACGTGAAGCCCTACTTCATCAAGTACTATATCGAGCACGACCTGACGGGAGTCTTCGCGATCACCGAGAATTTCATGGCACTCTACATGGGGCTCACCATGTTGGCGGGCGTCGCGGGAGTCGTGGTGGCGAATCGGCTCTTCCTGAAGCTGCAGTGGTGCAAGGTTACGGTGATGAAGATGGCGTTGGCGGGTTCACTCGTTCCCAACACTCTTCTCCTGATGGTGCCACGGTCGTGGTGGGAAGCTTCCCTGGTTCTCATCATGCTGGGGAACTTCTTCCACATGATGTTCCTTCCGCTGCTCTTCTCGGCGGTTCCCGATACCGTCGACTACGGGCTCAGGACGATCGGCAAGGGCGCGCTCGGCCTGTTCTTCGCCGGGCAGTTGTTCGCCTTGAAGATGGGAATCTCGGTCGGGGGCGGTTTGAGCGGCCGGATCCTCGGAATGTTCGGCTACCAGGCCAACGTGGAACAATCCGCGTCCTCGTTGCTGGGCATCAAGATCGCCTTTGCCGGCGCGCCCCTGGTGGCGGCGATCCTGGTGTTCGCTCTTTTGCAGTTCTACACGCTGAAGAAGGGGTGGGAAAAGACCCTGGAGAATTCCGGTCGGCCCACGAATCCGCGCTAACACCGTCGCCATGAGCATCCGGAATCCCATTCTTGCCGGGTTCAATCCGGACCCTTCCATCGTCCGGGTCGGACACGATTACTACCTCGCGACCTCCACTTTCGAGTGGTACCCCGGGGTGCAGATTCATCATTCGCGGGACTTGGCGAACTGGCGGCTTCTCACCCGTCCTCTTCGTCGGCCAAACCAACTCAACCTGCTCGGTGAGGCCGATTCCTGCGGTGTCTGGGCCCCGTGTCTGACTCATGCCGACGGTCAATTCTGGTTGATCTACACCGACGTGAAGCGATTCGGACGATCGTCGATGGCCGGTGCCAGTGGCGCCTCGTTGCGTGATTTCCACAACTACCTCGTCACCTGTCCGACCATCGACGGCGAGTGGTCGGACCCGGTCTATCTCAACAGCAGCGGGTTCGATCCGTCGCTGTTCCATGACGATGACGGTCGGAAGTATCTGGTGAATATGCTGTGGGATTATCGCGCAGGGCGGAATCGATTCGCCGGCATCGTCCTGCAGGAATACTCGGTTCGAGAGCGACGGTTGTTGGGACGGCGACAGCTCATCTACCAGGGCACCTCCTTGGGACTCACCGAGGCGCCGCACCTCTACAAACGCGATGGCTGGTACTACCTGCTCACGGCCGAGGGCGGCACCAATTGGAACCATGCGGTCGCCATGGCGCGTTCCCGGAACCTGCTTGGTCCCTACGAACGGCATCCGGACATCCACATCATGAGCGCCCGCCATCGTCCTGATGCCCCGCTGCAACGCGCCGGTCATGCCGACCTTGTTGAAACGCCCAGCGGCGAAACCTACATGGTGTACTTGGTGGGGCGCCCGCTGCGAAACCGCGGCCGTTGCACGTTGGGCCGTGAGACGGCGATTCAGAAAATGGTCTGGGGGGAGGACGGATGGTTGCGCACCTTGGATGGACAGGGAATCCCCACCTTGGAGACCCCGGCGCCAGACTTGGGAGGGCGAGAGGAACAAGAGAAGAGGGAGATGGGACAGGGGACGGGGGAAAAGGGGAAGGGACTGACATCGGCCAGTCAGCGGTACGTTTTTGACTCCGGCCAGCTGCCCTTGGATTTCCAGTGGCTGAGGTCGCCCTTTCCGGAGGAGCTTTTCAGTCTGACGGCGCGTCCCGGGTTTCTTCGACTTCATGGTCGAGAGTCCATGGGCAGTCTGTTTCGGCATTCCTTGGTTGCCCGACGCCAGCAGTCGCATTGCTACAGCGCCTCGACGGTGATCGAGTTTGAACCGGACCATTTTCAGCAGATGGCCGGTTTGGTCTGTTACTACAACAGCACCAAGCTTCACTACTTCCATCTCACTCACGACGACACCATCGGCAAGCATTTGCGCGTGATGTCCTGTGTCCCGGATGCGCTGATGGCCGACGCGTTTACGGCGCCGATCCCAGTTCCCCCCGGACAACCGGTCCACCTGCGCGTGGAGGTGGATGAGGAGCGATTGCTCTTTGCCTACCGGGTGGAAGGGGTGCACGCCGACTGGCAACGCCTACCCGAATTGTTCGATGCCAGCATTCTCTCGGATGAATGCACCGCGCCTGGCCAGCCGAATTTCACGGGCGCCTTTGTTGGCATGGCGTGTGAGGATATGTCGGGTTCCGGCAAACCAGCGGATTTTCGCTGGTTCGAGTACATCGGGCGCGAGTATCGGACGGATCCCTTTGGTGGTGGATGAATCGCGACGCTCCGACGGCTTCAAGCGGTTGGGCTCTCCTAGCGTTGGTGCCTCACGGAACCGACGCCGTTCTTGGGGCACCCGGAGTTGAAGGCAGGTCCGCTGACGGATGGCCTCTCCGAATTTTTTCGAGCATCCGTCGAATCTCGTTCGCCACGACCTCAGGTCGACTCACGACGAGACCGTGATCGGTGTTGTCGGCAATCACGTGCCGCGCCTGCGGGTAATCCTTCAGCCAGCGCGCGTGCTCGGTTTGAAGTCGTGTGACGAGAGCCCGGTAGGGGTGGCTGGCTGGGGGCGAGGCGGAAATCAGTGTTATCGGCACTTTGGGCAATCGCGATGCGGCTGCCTGTTGCATGGATTCCTTCTGGCAACCCCACTCATCCTCCCGTGCTTGATCAGAGGCCGACACGACGTTGACGCCTGGCAACGCACGCCGAAGCCATTGGATGAATCGCTCCTGGGTTGGGTCGACCAGGATTAAGCCGGCGACTTCGTCTGGGTAGAGATCGCCAAAGACGCGAGCGTAGGGTCCGCCAAAAGAGTAGCCGACCAACAGGTAAGGGGGCGGAAGGCCAGCGTTCTCGAGGGCGGTGTGGAGTTCAGTGGCAATTCGCAGGGCGTCCCGTGGCCGGGGTCCATTGGGCGATCCCCAATAGCCGGCATGGTCGTAGGCGAATGTCCGGCAGAACTGCGAAATGCTCGATTGCACGCTGTTCCAGATCTCGAGCGGCGCCGGGCCAAACGTCTCGAACACCACGGTCGGCGAACCCTGGCCCCGGATCTTTGTGCGCAGTTGGTGGGTCCCCAGATCGAGGTATGCAGGCATCTCACGTGCGCTTACCGATGCCAGTATCGCGGACCCAACGACCGCCATCACCGAAGCCAGTGAAATCAGATCGCCGACAGATGGTCTTGACGAGAGCTTCATCATTTGGCGTCGGATCGTGACAAGACTAGAATCGCCACCGCGATTCTGGCCAGCGGCACTGCCAAAACACTGGCGAGTCCAAGGATTGGCCAAAGCCAGGTGGTCTTTGAAAACGCGAGGTAGGCGGTCGCTCCTGGGATCAGAGTCATCGCGAGCCAACCTGCCCAATAGACCCCGATCCACCGAGATGCCAGCAGGCTTCGGCGTTCGACTCGCCGCCAGGCCGCCCATGCCAAAAAAATCTTGGTCGCGACCACGATCAATAGCAACCAGGGCAGGTTTCGAAGGAGCGGACCCGCCTCTTGGAGATCGAGAATCAACCGGTCGGTGTCGGTGCGTTGGATCACGAACCCTAGAAGCCCGCACAGGCCGACGGCCACGCTCGCGTCTGAGGCTCGACGAAGCCAAGGATGGGCTCCCGGACCAAATGGGAGGCTGGCGATCAGGAACCGCCAGGTAAGGAGTATTAAGGTCATCGTGGCCCCAATCGCCAAGAGTAGGCATTCGAAAGGGCTGTACACCGCGCGCATCGACTCCTGCCACGCTTCGAGGACTCGAAAATCGCCGAAATAGATTACCCAGAGAACGATGGCCACCAACGTCACCGCCCAAGTCATGGCCGAACTCGTCAGTGCGCAGATGAGTTTGGCGAGGATTCTGGATCCGGCTGGGACTGGCAGAACGGACTGATACGACGATAGTTGGTGAGTTTCCTTCCAGAAATCGGGTCGACGAAAGGCGCAACCCACTATGGCGGCCATGATTGCCGGAGCGATCAGCATCGCAGTCACAACTCCGGCGGTGACGTTTCCTCCATCGAGGGCCACGATTGCTGTCGGCAGGCTGGTGATCCCGAGCACAACGGCGATAACTCCGGGTAGAACCCATCCGGATCGACGCATCTCCATCCAGTAAAGGGCGCACCCAGGAGAACGAAACGGACGCTCGCTCGATTCGCTGGCGGCCGTCCAATGAACGGGTCTGCTCCAGGCTGGGGAGCGTCGGCCAACCGGGGGGTGGCGACAGGCCCGGACTCGATTCCACGCGACCAGATAGGAAGCTGGCCCGATCAGCGAAAGGACCACGAGGTATCGAGTCATGAATTGATCGGGATTTCCACCGTATCCAGCGTCACTCAGGGTCCCGAGGTAAATGTCGGGCCATAAGAACATCCAACCAAAGGCCAGAATCGTCGTGCCGACTCCCAGGGCTGCGGTTCGGCACCACGGTTGCTCGGCCAAAGCCCAGATCGTCGCTTGGTAGGCCGTCACGCCGCCCGCTAGATAAAGGCACGGCCACAGCAGCGGTGGTGAATCTCCCGCGGCCGCCAGAAGAAAAAGGGCGCAGAGAAGATAGGCCGAAACCATCGCAAGGGCTGCTCCCAACATCGGAACCACCACCAACATGGCGGTCGCTACCGGGAGGCGAAACATACGCGTCGGAAAAGTCCCAAATCCGCCGCGTCGATGGCCTTCGGTGAAGTCCATCGCAGAGATCGACAACACAAGGACAAGTACGGTGATCGTCCGGGCCAGCAGCGGAGCCATCCATGCCTCGCGGTGGTTGAACTTCAGCCATTGGATTCCGAGCCAGCCCAAGACCAGGGCGGTGGCGACGAGAAGCCACCGCGATCGCCGCCGACCGAAGAAGTCCCACGCCAGGCTCAACGTCGCGGGAATCATGATTCTTGGTAAGGCGCCTCCGACCAACCAGACGAAGACCGGGCAACAAAGATCTCGTCGAGTGACACCGGTTCCTCCTCGAGGATCTCGGCGCCAACCGCCTCGACGCTGCGCGTGAGCAACGGCCTGTCACCGTAAAAGACTCCAGACCATTCACGGCCGCCGCCGCAAAGACTGAGGGCGCGTTCGATACGGGGTGGACGATGTGGGGTCGCACCGAATCGGAGGTGAAGCCGGTGATGCGCTGCTTTGATGTCGTCCAAGCGTCCGGCGAGGAGGACTCGGCCCGCGCGTATCATGGCGACATAATCACAGACGCGCTCGATCTCATCGAGCAAGTGGGACGAGAACAGCACGGTTCGTCGTTCTTCGGCGACCGTCCGAATGATCGCCTCCAAAATGTCACGTCGAACCACCGGGTCGAGTCCCGAACTCGGCTCGTCGAGCACCAGCAATTCCGGTCGGAATGCCAGCGCAACCAGCAGTCCGGCTTTGGCTAACTGACCTTGCGATAAAGATCGAATGCGTTGGTCGGGCGGAAGCTCGAATTGTCGGCGAAGCTCCTCCGCGTAATTCGCGTCCCAGGTGCGATAGAATGCCCGGGTGTACCGGAGCAATTCGTCAACTCGCATCCAATCTGGAAGATCGCGCGTTTCCGAAAGGTATCCCGTTCGGCTCAAGACCTCCACCGGTTCGGCGACGGGATCCAGACCCAGGACGCGGACTATTCCCGCCTCGGGCCGCAGCAAACCCAGCACATGCCGAAGCAGGGTCGTCTTCCCGGCGCCATTTTCGCCGACCAGTCCAAAGATCGATCCTCGCGGGACATGCAAGGACACTTCGTCCAAGGCGATTCGGCTGCCAAACCGTCGCGTCAAACCATTGACGCTGACGACCGAATCCGCGGACGAGGGTGAAGGCAGCAGGGAGGTCACGGGGTGTTGGAGGTTACTCGCGCGTGTCGTTCCTCCAGGAGTTCCACGACCTCCTCGTAGCCCACTC
Organism: Verrucomicrobiales bacterium; assembly: GCA_016795425.1. Lineage (GTDB taxonomy): Bacteria > Verrucomicrobiota > Verrucomicrobiia > Limisphaerales > CAIMTB01 > CAIMTB01. The sequence goes on along the minus strand of JAEUHG010000134.1, from coordinate 16,636 downwards.
CCAACTGCGCCGCTTGCATAAGTAACGCGTCGACAGATTCCGTTAAGGCGCTGGCGCGTTGATTACGCGTCAGTTTCCGCGGACTTTCGGCCACATAAGTGCCGGCTCCATGACGTTTCATGAGCATTTCAGCGCGTTCCAGTTCCAGATAAGCGCGAGCTATCGTGTTAGGATTTACGAGCAATTGCTCCGCCAACGCTCGAATCCCGGGAAGCTCCGCGCCGGGAGCCAGACGACCGGAAGTGATCAGGTAGCGGATCTGGTCGACGACCTGGCGATAAATGGGAACCCCGGACGACGGATGGATACGGAGCTGCATAAAGTGTGTGCAGTATTAGTACAGTGGTACTCTTTGTCAAGGGGGACGGGGCGGGTGACATGCGGGCCGGCATCCTCAGTGGCGGGATTGGGCCCCTCGATCGAGGGAAAGGACGGGAAGATCACTTGCGGCATTGCGCTGGGCGCGGTGATATGAGCTGGTAACCCGGGGGCAAACCACGCATGTATCTATTGTCCGGCATCGCGGGCGGCGTCAGCATCGTGGCAGCGGTATTCCTCCTCGATGGGCTCTCGAGGTTCTATTCGATCGAGGGTCCCCAGAACGGCGCCACACGCTATGTGCGTTTGGTGGTTCCTGGTTTGATCTCGCTCGTCTCGGCGATGGCGTCGATCTGGTTTCACCATCAGTTCAGGTCTCAACCGAATCGCAAGGAGGCGCCTCTCCTGAAACGAACGGAAGGTATTCTGTTTCTGCTGGTCGGGATCGTTTTGGTGGGTGGCGGTTTCCTTTGGCTCACCATCTCCGGGGGGTATATGGGCTTGCACCTCGTTGCGTTTCTGCTCGGAGGGAGCTTCGTGGTGGCTGGGTTGCGCAGACTGAGAGAGAAGCCTTGATCGGATGGAAGGGGCGACACGCGTCGTTGGGGGCTTGCTTGGTGGTTGAGAGCTACCTTCGTCTTCCAACGACGGGCGTCGGCACATTGGCATTGAGAAGATATCGACCCATAATGCCGGCGGCTCCGGCTCCGACCGACGAGCGGGCCACCCCTAATGAACCAGATCTTTTGGGAGATTTTCATCATTTTCGCGCTATTTCTGGCCAACGGCGTTTTTGCCATGGCCGAGATCGCGGTGGTATCGGCGCGCAAGGCGCGCCTTCGCCGATTGGCCGAGCAGGGCCATGGTAAGGCGCGGGTCGCTTTGGAACTGGCCGAGTCGCCCAACCGGTTTTTATCGACGGTCCAGATTGGCATCTCACTGGTGGGAATCATTTCCGGTGCATACGGCGGTTCGACCTTTTCTGCCAAACTGGCGCCATGGATCGCCAAGGCCGATCCGTTGGCACCCTACGCCGACAAACTGGCCTTTGGAATCGTCGTGGCTGTGATCGCCTACTTCTCCCTGGTGCTGGGTGAATTGGTGCCGAAACGTTTTGGCCTGAGTGCGCCGGAATCGATCGCGATGTACGTGGCGCGGCCCATGGCCTGGCTTTCGAAGTTGGCGGCCCCACTGGTCGGGTTCTTGAGTGTGTCCACCGAAACGCTGCTCCGACTCCTGGGATTCAAGCCGGAAAAGGAAGTCGCCGTATCCGAGGAGGAAGTACGCGTGATGATGCAGGAGGGAGTGCGCGCAGGGGCCTTCAATCGAATCGAAAGCCAGATCGTCCATGGCGCGCTCGAACTCGATCGGCTGCCTGTCCGCGAGATCATGACCCCGCGGCCGAAGATTATCTGGCTCAACCAGGAGGATCCGCATGAAATGATCTGGCACAAGATCGTGGTCAGCCGGCACTCCCATTTCCCGGTTTACTTCGAGCATCGGGATCGGGTCATTGGAACGGTGTCGGTGAAGGCGATCTACGCGCACGTGGCGGCGGGATTGCCTATCAAACTCAAGGACCTCGCGGTCAGCCCACTGGTGGTGCCGGAGACGCAACTCGTGCTCCAACTTGTGGAGACGTTCAAGCAGTCCGGGAAGCACATCGCGCTGGTCACGGACGAGTTTGGAGGCATCGTCGGTCTGGTCACCTTGAATGACGTGGTCGAGGCCCTGGTGGGGGAATTCGCGACTTCGGATGAACGGGCGAAGCCTGAAGCCAGAAAACGCGACGACGGCACCTGGCTCATCGATGCCTCCATTGATATCGAATCCGTGGAACGCGCCATCCCTGGGTTGAAACTTGGGGAAAGGGGATCGTCGGACTACCAAACCCTCGCTGGCTTTCTGCTGAAGCACCTCGGCAGCGTGCCAAAAGAGGGACAGACGCTGACATCACAAGGGTACGTGTTCGAGGTCCTGGATATGGATGGTCACCGAATCGACAAGGTGTTGGTCCTCCCGGCCGGACCTTCAAAGCCGTAAGCATGGAAATCAGGGCTGCCAGCCTGGCCTTGCCTTGGTAGAAGCCGAAGGCTCTGTCCCGTGTTCCATTTCAGATTGACCAGTCGCGCCGTACCACCGGGTCGACCTCCGCAACTCCATCCATGAGGCTGCGTCCGGATCCCTCGCCGTTGGATCAGTCGAAGATCTCGTTGGGTCGATGGCCCAGTTCGTAGAACTCGCGCGCGTCGATTTATCGCCCCACGACTCCGGGGCGAGTGTCACGGTCCAAGGGGGGCTGGTCGGTGACAGTGAAGTCGCCCAAGTCGCGGACGTGACGCCCTCCTCTGCGGCGCGCGACCGCGGTCGGGCTCAAAATTCGCTTCACCGCTGGCCTGCGCCCCGCTGTTCTCGATCGCGCTTTGGATGGAGCCAAGACTATGACAGGACGGTAGCAACCGTCCGTCCTCGGCTGCGACGACCGACCACAGAACAGGTGCCGATAACCAAGAGCGCAAGCGTGGTTCCGACAATTCGACCGCCGTCAGCGGGTTCGGGAATTGAAGTCGATTGCGCCCACAGGTACTGGGGTGAACTGAAGCCAAATTCTGCCCGCCCCCCGCGGGTGAACTCCCCGACCCGCGAGCCGTCGGTCGCCCGGTACCGCAGGACGGTGTGAAAGCCTGGGCTTGCCGCCAGCAGGTCGCCGCCCGGGCCGAGCTCGATGTCGCGCAGGTCGAGTGCCACCGGGCTGGGATCATCGACTAAATTTCCGAGGAAACTGCCGTCGGGATCGAATCTCAGCACCTGGTTGCCGCTGGCGACCAAAAGCACTCCGGTCGGTAAGAAGGCGAGGCCGGTCGGACTTCGATCCACAAACCGAATGAACTCGTCGATGAAGGCGCCCGTTTGTCCGTCGAATCGCAGCACTCGACCGGGTCCTGGGTCCTCGGTGAAGAGGCTCGAATCGAATCCACGATCCGAGACATAGAGATTTCCGTCGGGACCGAACTCCAGATCAAACGGCACCCTCAATCCGCCGGCGCCCAAGGCAACGAAGGGCTCCGATCCGATGGATTGACCCGTGTCCGCATCGAATCGGAAGATCTGTCCTCTGGGAGATGGTGAAGGATAAGCCATGCCCGCCGCGAACAGAGATCCGTCCGGTCCTGTCGCCAAACCCGTGGGCAGCGTGTATCCCAGCTGGCGATCGAAGCCGACCAGCTCTGCGACAGTCTGGAGTTCGAGGTCGAATTGAAAGATCCGGCCTATGCCCATGGTCCAGTCGGCGACGAAGACGCGTTGATCGGCGACCGTCACCCCTTCGTACCACGTCGAGGAGCAGCAGTTCGGGCCGGTGGCGACGAGCTGTCCGCCGAGGTCGTATCGAAATACATCCGGCGCGAATGGCAGATCTGCGGTGGTACGGCGTGTGACATAAACCTGACCATTGGCGTTGGCCGATCCCCAGACGACCGAAACGAGAGCCATCGCGAGGCAGGAATGCAGGAGAGACGGGATCATGGTCCCGATGCGACGCCTTTCTTGGCGATTCGACAAGGCCTTCGGGGCGAGGGCGAGAGCCGTTGAGCGAAGTCGTCGCCAGCGCTGGAATCACGGGTGACGATGAATCGACAGACCCCCAGACGTGCGTCTTGCTCGTGATTGGATCGACCGCGAGGAGCCGCGTGTCGCATCGAGTGTGAAGTCTCCAACCGTCCTGGTTTGGCGGCGTCAAAGTCCGAGCCTCGACTTGGCAAGGCATCACTCATCCAAGACTTTGACGAACCGGGGTCCTTTGGGTACCAAGGCCGTGGACGTTTGGATGGAATGGCGCCTGGGTTCAATCAGACCGAGTGTCCGAGGCGGTGTCGCAAAAGAATGGGCAGGGGTCTGTGGCGGTCCAAACGGCTGATAATCAACGTGCGCGCGTGGCGGAATTGGCAGACGCGCCAGACTTAGGATCTGGTTCCGAAAGGAGTGGAGGTTCGAGTCCTCTCGTGCGCACCAAACTCGTGGAGAGCACCACGAAGCCAAGCTCGGCAATTGGAATGTATTATCCCGAAGGCTTTGGGGACATCGAAGGCCGACAGCTCTCTTCAGAACTGCACAGGAACGAGGATCAAGGGCGGGCTTACCCCTGTCGCAGCGCGATTGGCTCTACCTGAGTCGGAGATGGATCGGGTTCATGGCGAGCGTCCGCGGCGATTCTTTGGGTCATGGCGAGTTGCCCGCGGATCCCTGGGCTCCCGCGCGACAGCCGCGCGCCGGACGTTTTGGCGGTCGCCTCGGTGGCCGATGGTCCAAATGCCCGCCACGCCGAAGAGCATGAATCCCAGGCCGGCGCCGGGCAGGATCCAGGCAAATCGCCGAATTCCCGGACTCAACACGGCGGTGTCCGGTTCCTCGGGATGGTAATAGACGGTGAGCGGCTTGCCGCGGGGAAACTCGGTCTCGATCTCGGCGTCGGAATTGTTCCCAGAGGCCGTCCCCTGTCCGAACCAGCGTGTGCATTCGTAACGGGGTCCGCTGGGCCTGGTGTATTGATAGACGTAGTCGAATCCGCGGTGGTCGCGGACCGCGTCGATGCCGGCCACCTGGTTGGTGGGGAGATCGCGCAGCCAGGCGCCTGAAGTGGACGGCCAGGTTCGGCTGGCCGCGGCGCGCCGGAGGTTCTGTGTTCCGACTATGGCCATGGCGGCGCCCATGAGGATGGGAACTCCGAGAAAGACGCGCATGACGCGGGTCATGTCGGGAAACCCGAGGGAAGGGGAATTCACACCGGGCCCCAGGAACATGCGCCAGATCATGATGCAGGCCGGCAGGAGGAACATCAGGAAGGCGATCGCGGCTCCGGGCAGCAGGAAGGCACTGCCGGTGAGGCCGGGTCGGACGACGGCTTCCTCGGGTTTGGCGGGGTTGTAACGGACCATGACGCGGCGTCCTTCGGGGTAGTTGAGAGCCTGAACGACGGCTTCCGCCGGGTCACCGCTGCCGAGGGTCTGACCCCACCGCACTTGGTCCGTGGTGAACGTGCGGCGACCCGCCTGGTAGCGGAACTCGAGGTCGGCGTTGTAGGTGGTGGTCGAGCGTTGACTGCGCGTGTCGCGGGTGGTGTTCGAGGTCATCTCGACCTTGGCCACCACGGCTTCGGTGGTCGGCCAACCCGAACTGGCGATGCCGCGCCAGATGTTCTTGAGTCCGAGTCCGAACAAGGCGGTCATGCCCAGGGCCATGCCGCCCACGATCAGAAGGCTGAATAGGCCGGCGATGGTGTTGGACGTGCGCCTCGACATGGCGATGAAAGGAGATCCAAGACTATCGAGTTCGCGGGCCCCTGGCCACAGGATCGAATGACAGCTTGGCCAACCGGATCATGGGACTGCATTCAAGCGGCTGGCTGGGCTGGATCAATGGAAAGTTGGTTGGGGGCGAAGAAATCTGGTAAGGTCAGCGTGTTGACGCGTCAGTAGGGCCGGATGCGCGAAGCCTCTCGCTCCTGCTCCGAACGCCGGGCCTAATCCAACGGAGGCTCCGGCGGGATCACCCCGTCGCAGCGCGACAGGGTTTAACTGAGTTCGAAATGGATCCAGTCAGGTGGCCCTTGTCGCGCTGCGAGGAGGGGGGCTGGGTTGGCAGGTTCATGGGTAGCCGGAAATTCCTCCCAAGACCCTTGCGCGGCTCTCGATTCGCGCTAGCCATTCGGCCGCATGAAATGGAATCAGAGGGTTGGGATCTTTATGGTAATGGGTGGGTTGGGCCTCAACGCCCATGGGCAAGCGGCGCCGCGGGCCGGGGTGGTTTCTGACAAGGGAGGGAAAGGGCAATCGTACGCTGAGTTCAGCTATGTGGCTCCGTCATCCCTGGAGCTCGGTTCAACGGAATTCGGTGACATCGACACTTCAGCGGCTCAGGTCTCCTACCAGGCCATGATTCGAGGGTCGGAGAGCGTCTCCTGGATTGCGGGCGTCGAACTGAAGGGAATCTGGTTCGACGTGCCGTCGGGAGCCCCGGTGCCGGACGGACTCTACGAGACTTCGATCCGTTTGGGTGCGTTGTGGCGGATTTCGGACGACTGGCGGCTGCAATTCATGGCGAGTCCGGGGTTGTACAGCGACATGAAGGACATCGATAGCGGGGATTTCAATGCCACGGGATTGGTGCTGGCGACGTGGCAACTTCGTCCGCGGCTGCAGCTCATCGGCGGCTTGGCGGTGAATTTTCGGAACGACGTGCCGGTGATTCCCGCCCTGGGTGCGCGGTGGCAGTTTGCGGACGATTGGACGTTACTGGCGGTGTATCCGGCACCGCGCATCGAGTACGCGGTTGACGAGGCGTGGACGGTGTTTGCCGGGGCCGAGATTGTGCGCAGCGCCTATCGGGTGGCGGAGGATTATGGAGACGCGTTCGGGCGTCCTGAATTGAACGGGGAAGATCTCAGCTACAACGAGTGGCGCGTGGGGCTGGGAGTGCGTTGGCAGGCGACCGACTCGGTGTCGATTTCGATCGACGGCGGCTGGACGGGGCAGCGGGAGTTCGTCTATGACGAGCGCGACATCGAACTCGAGAGTGACGGTGCGCCGTATATTCAGATCGGGGTTCGAGGGACTTATTGAACTCCGCGTCGGTGCGGGCGCGCCGAGGGAAGCCCAAGCCGATGAGACCAGATCAACTTCGCAGCCACCGATGGTTCGGTCCGGATGACCTTCGCAGCTTCGGCCATCGGTCGCGGGCGAAGCAGATGGGGTATGATCGCAGTGAGTTCACCGGGCGCCCGGTCATTGCGATCCTGAACACGTGGAGTGATCTCAATACCTGCCATACTCACTTCCGGGAGAGAGCCGAGGAGGTGAAGCGCGGGGTGTGGCAGGCGGGCGGATTCCCGGTGGAACTGCCGGTGATGTCGTTGGGCGAAATGCTGATGAAGCCCACGACGATGTTTTACCGGAATCTCCTGGCGATGGAGGCGGAGGAGGTCCTGCGCTGTCATCCCGTGGATGGCGCGGTGCTGATGGGCGGTTGTGACAAGACAGTCCCGGCCTTGCTGATGGGGGCTTTCTCCATGGACCTGCCGTGTGTGTTCCTGCCGGCGGGTCCCATGCTGAAAGGGCGCTGGCGCGACCAGGTGCTGGGGAGCGGAAGCGATGTGTGGAAATACTGGAACGAACGCTGCGCCGGGAACCTGGATGACACGGCCTGGGAGGAATTGGAGGACGGCATCGCACGGTCGCCGGGCACATGCATGACCATGGGCACGGCGTCGACGATGGCGGTGCTGGCGGATGTGATGGGGTTTACCTTGCCGGGCGCGTCGACCATCCCGGCGGTGCACTCGGCGCATGCACGCATGGCGGTGGCTTGTGGGCGGCGCGCGGTGGAGTTGGTGCGTGAGGATCTGCGACCTTCGAAACTGGTATCCCGTGCCACCTTCGAGAACGCGGTGACGACCTTGATGGCCATCGGTGGTTCCACCAACGCCGTGGTGCATTTGCTGGCCATGGCGCGGCGAGCGGGGGTGGCATTGACCCTGGATGACTTCGATCGGATTTCGCGAAAGGTGCCGCTGCTGCTGAATCTGCGCCCGACCGGGGAGTTCCTGATGGAGGATTTTCATGACGCGGGCGGGGTCCGGGTGCTTTTGCGCGAGATTCGAGATTTGCTGTGCGCCGAAGCTCGTGGAGTCGGGGGGACCACCTTGGAAGAGTGGGTGATGGCTGAGACCTTGCCTCCCTTGAATCCGGCGGTGATCCGGCCGCGCGACAAACCTTTGGCGACGGAAGGCGGGGTCGCGGTGCTGCGCGGGAATCTGGCGCCGCAGGGCTGTGTGATGAAGCACACGGCGGCGGAGCCGCGATGGTGCGTGCACCGGGGCAAGGCAGTGGTGTTCGAGGATTACTCGGATCTCAAGCGCCGCATCCACGCTGACGATCTCGAAGTGACGGCGGACTCGGTGTTGGTTCTGAAGAATGCCGGGCCGGTGGGTGGACCGGGCATGCCCGAATGGGGCATGTTGCCGATCCCAAAGAAGCTCTTGAAGCAGGGCGTACGCGACATGCTGAGGATTTCGGATGCCCGCATGAGCGGGACGGCCTATGGCGCGTGTGTGTTGCATGTCGCTCCGGAATCGGCGGTGGGCGGGCCGTTGGCATTGGTGCGTGAGGGCGATGAGATCGAAGTCAACGTGCCCGAGCGCCGGATTCACTGGCACGTTTCGGAGGAGGAAGCGGCGCGTCGACGCGCGTCGTGGAAACCGGCGCCGCCACGGTTTGTTCGCGGCTATGGACTGTTGGCGCATCGCGAAGTGACCCAGGCGGACGAGGGTTGTGACTTCCGATTCCTTGGTGGACAAGGGTCGACGCCGGAGCCTGAGATCCATTAAACCCAACGACCGATGAAGCGCACGCCCGTGGGTCCCGAGGATTTCAGAGGGGTGATTGCGGTGCCGCCATTGCCGCGCCACGACGATCCTTCGCGCACTCCGAATTTCGGCGAGGCCGACCGTTTGGTACGTCACTTGAACGCGGCCGGCATCACGCGGTTCATGTTTGGCGGCAACGCATTCTTTTATCATGTGACCCTCCATGACTACGCGGCGGCGTTGGATTGGATGACGGGATTGCCGGATGACTGGTGGGTGTTGCCGTCGGCGGGTCCGAGTTACGGCCGGTTGATGGACCAGGCCTCGTTGCTTCGGGCGCGACGGTTTCCGGCGGTGATGCTCCTTCCTTGTGCCGACCCGCGGGATGCCGCCGGGTTGGGTCGTGGCATTCGGGAATTCGCCGAGGCATCAGCCACCCCGGTCATTCTTTACCTCAAAGCCGAGGACACGCTGGGGCCGGACCGTCAGCAGGGAGTGGAATTGGCGGGGCGGTTGTTGGAGGAAGGGATCTGCGTCGGCATCAAATACGCGGTCGTGCGCGAGGATCCGCGGGTGGATCCCTACCTTGAACGGTTATTGTCGAGAGTGGATCGGTCGCGGGTGGCCAGCGGGATCGGCGAACGACCCGCGGTGGTTCATCTGCAGCGGTGGGGGCTGCCGGGGTACACGACGGGGAGCGGATGCGTGGCTCCGACACTGACGCAACGACTCTATTGCCTGGCAATGGAGGGGCTATGGGACAAAGCCGAAGCGGTGCGGGAGAAATTTCTTGTTCTCGAGGACCTCAGGGACGCTTGGAATCCGGCGAAAGTTCTGCACCACGCGGTTTCGTTGTCGGGGGTGGCGGAGACCGGGCCATTGTGTCCGTTCCTGTCGGCACTGGACCCTGAGCAACTGGAGCGCGTGGGAATGGCGGCTAGGAACCTGGCCGACGAATCGTGAGGTCGGGCGCCGGTGTCCTTCGCGGTGGAACCAGACCATGAGAGGCCCTGCAACAGGTAAGCGTCGGGAGTTTCATGGGTTGCCAATGCGGCGGCGGCATGGCGAATTGGGCCCATGAACCAAGACAGGTGGGATGGGCCAGCTCTCCGGCTGAGGAGGAAGACTGAGAAAGGGGAAGATAGGGCGCCGGCTGCGGGAAGTGACGGGGAAGGCTGGTGGATCGGAAGGTGGTGGCTGGGGCTGGTCGTAGCGTGGATGGTCCTGGGTTTGGATGTGGCGGCGGCCAAGTCGGTGGTCTCGCGCCCGCCAAACATTGTTCTGATCTTGGCGGATGACCTCGGGTGGAGTGACCTCGGTTGTTACGGCGCCGACCTGCATCGAACGCCGAACTTGGATCGGTTGGCAGGCGAAGGCCTGCGGTTTACGCGGGCGTACGCGATGTCGCTGTGCTCACCCACACGCGCGGCGATTCTGACGGGCAAGCACGCGGCGCGGCTGCACATGACAACCTGGCGTGAGCAATCGTTGGGTCGGACGTCGGAGGCGTCACGTCCTGGCCGGCGCCTCGCGCCTCCGGAGACGATTCATGATTTGCCGGCGAGCGAGGCGACGGTGGCGGAGGCTTTGAAGTCGGTGGGATACCTCACCCTGCACGTCGGGAAGTGGCATTTGGGCGACGCGGCGAACTACCCGGAGGCCCACGGATTCGACGTGGCGGTGGGGGCAACCCATTGGGGAGCGCCGGCGACTTACTTCCACCCGTACCGGGGACCGTCGGGGCAGTCCCGGGAGTTTCGGTATGTGCCGGGGTTGGGGATTGGGAAGGAAGGGGAGTACTTGACGGACCGATTGACGGACGAAGCGCTGCGACTCATCGACGAGGCAGGGGAGCGGCCATTTTTCTTAAATCTTTGGCATCATTCGCCGCATACACCGATCGAGGCCGAGCCGAAGGCTGTTGCGTCCTGTCAGTCGCGCATTCGCCCCGGATTCCGCCATCAGAACGCGGCTTACGCGGCGATGGTGGAGTCTTTGGACAGGAGTGTGGGGCGCGTGTTGGAGAAGCTGAAAAGGCGTCGATTGGTCGATCGGACTCTGGTGATCTTCGCGTCAGACAACGGCGGGTACACGAACCAATTTCGCGGCCAGGCGGTGACCGACAATCATCCGCTGAGATCGGGGAAGGGATCGTTGTACGAAGGTGGGATAAGGGTGCCGTTGATGATGCGGTTACCTGGGGTGATACCGTCGGGAACGATCTGCGACGAACCGGTGATCAGCATGGATTTGTATCCAACCCTATTGGCGGTGGCGGGAGTGAACGCCGGAGGAGGGAGGGACGGGGTGAGCCTGTGGCCGGTATTGAAGACTCCCGGCACACGGTTATCCCGGGACTCCCTATACTTTCATTTTCCGCACTACTACACCACCACGACGCCGGTGGGAGCGGTGATTTCGGAGGGATGGAAGCTGCTGGAGTACTTCGAGGACGGGCGACGCGAGCTGTATCATTTGGCGGCGGATCCCGGGGAGTCGATCGACCTCAGCGGCATGGAGCCAGCGCGCACGGCAGCGCTGGCGCGACAGTTGGAGGAATGGCGGCGACAGGTGGGGGCCCAGGCGCCGATCAGCCGTTGATGAAGCCGAGCTGCTTGAACCCATTGGGATCCTTGGCGGCAGCGGCAGAGTAGCCGGGGATGATTTCGTCGAGAATGCCCGGAGCGTCGCCGAAGTGTTTGGTGAAGATCTCGCCGAACACAGCGCGAAAGTCGGTCTTCTTTTCGAGATAGCGACCGCTGCGGCTGAACATGTCGTTGGCCTTCCAGGTGGTGGCATCGCAGTTATAGACGCCCCCTTTCACACCTCCTCCGGCGACGAAGACGACACTGGCTTCGGCGTGGTCGGTTCCCTGGCTGCCGTTCTCCTCGGAGGTCCGGCCGAACTCGGTCATGGTAACCACGAGTACCTTGTCCCATTGGTCCCTGAGATCACGCGACAGCGCTTGGAAACCGCGGGCGAGTTGGCCGAGCAGATTAGGATGCCCTCCTGTGAGTTGGCCCTGGCCGGTGTGGGTATCCCAACCACCGATGGTCATACCGACGATTTTGACGGGGGTCCGCTTGAAGAGCATGGCGGCTTCCATGAGTTTGCGGCCGAGGGAATCGTTGGAGTACACCGCGCCGTTGGCGGGAGTGTAGGTGCCTTGGCCGACGGCGCCCTGGAGGATGTTCATGGTGGAGCCGAGCAATTGCCCGGTTTCATGGACCAAGGGGCGGTAGATCTTGTCCGGGGAATCCTGAGGCCCGCCGTACAGCCCCATCAGGCCGTCCCCGTTGGGGCCGCCGGCACTGGAGGGCAAGGAGCCGAGGAACTTCCTGTTCTTGGTAGCGGTTCCGGCGAAGGAGAATTCGGTGGCCCGGTTGAAATTGGGAAACGGTTTGTCGCCCTTCAGGGCGACCATCTGGGAACTGGAGATGGCGGCGGCGACGAAGGCGTTTTCGGCGCTACCGAGGTTGAGTGTGCGATTGAGGTGCCGATAGAACATACCCTCCTCGAGGGTGGCTTGGCCCGGAACGCCGTTCTGCCAGTACTGCTGGCTGTCGAAATGGGAGCGCGACTGCCCGGAGTAGCCGATGCGATGAAGCACGGCGAGATTGCCCGGGCCCTCCTGTCCATTGAGGGACGTTTTGTTGTAGATCTCCATCATGGGCTGGAGGGCGGGATGGAGTTGTGCGAAGCCGTTGCCGGTATCGATGGCTTGCGCCTGCGGAATGAAGAGCGTGGGGCGGGAATCGGTGCTGTAGGCAGTGTCTCCGCGAGGGATGACGGTGTTGATGCCATCGTTGCCACCGTTCTGGAAGATGAAGATCAGCTTCTTGTCGGCGGGCAGCCCGGCGGCGAGCAGTCGGCGCTGGAAGAGGCTTGGAGAGAAGAGATTGATGCCGAGTGCGCCCCAGGCGAGGGCATTGGCTTTCAGGAATTCGCGGCGTGAAAAGTACATGGTGAGAGCGAGGTTGGGGTTGTCCGTGGCAGCGGGGCTTGGGCGCTAGTTTTTGGCGGCTTGATGGCTCATTGGTAGTGCCACTGGGGCATGGAGAAGATGAGGCCGACGAGTTCGCGAACCCGGGCTGCGTAGTCGTTTTTCTGGGGATCGAGGGCGAGTGGCGCCCCGTTGTCATCCGTGGTGGCGAAGCGGATGAGGAGATCGCGATTGGAGGGGGACATGGATCCCTGGTAGAGAAGTTGATTGAAGTAATCGACGATCGACTCGGCGGTGGTGAGGCCGTTGGCGGAGGTCCATGCGGCGACATCCCAGCGCACGTTGTTGACGCGGTTTCCGGGGAGGTCCTGGGCAAACTGGATGCGGGCGAGCAGCGTGCCGGTGTCGATCCAGTCGATGCCCGATTCGGACCATCCATCGGGATCGTCACGGTTGAAGAGGTGCATGCCGAGGGCGTCGTTTTCAGCGGGAAGATTGGATCCCGCGACGCTGGCGCGCAGGGCGCGTGCGCTGGAGTTGATGAACTCGACCGGCGTCTTGACCTTGGCGCGGTAGGTGGCTCGCGACCAGAACTGGCCGTCGAGTGTGTTGGGTTTGAAGATGGCGCGAAGAACCGTGGCGATGTTCCCGGCAGGCTGGGTCGATTTCCACGCCGCGATGGCCTCGTCGAGCAGAGCGCGCAACTCCGCCGGTGCAGTGCCGTCGTGGTACGTGCGCAGCGTGATTTCGTCGGAAACGAACTTGTTGATGAGTTTGAGGCAGATGAACTCGCTGACCGACGGATGATTCACGAACGAGTCGATGACATCGATGGCGTCTTTGAGTCCGTCGAGGCCGGTGCGCCCGGCCGGAATGCGAGTTTCGTAAGGTGTGCCGGCGAAGAGGATCTTCTCGCCGGTGTCGTGGCGATCCGGATTGAAGCGGAAGGTCCAAACGCCCGTGGCGTCGCCGTTCTCGATACTGCCCGGGAGAAGCCGTCGGTGAACCAGGCGCGGGAGAATGGAGAGGTCGGAGCTGTCGACCGAGATGTTATGGGCCTGGATCGCGAGGACATTCTTTTGAGGGGCCGGTTTGAGCAGGCTGCGGAACTCCGCGAGGCTGTAGGATTCGAACTGTTCACCGGCCTCGTGGCTTCCATTGGCATCGCGGTTGAAGGGTGGGGGAGTGCCCGTGTCCTGCATGGTTTCGCTGCGAGCGATCTCCGTACCGTTCAGGTAGGCGACGAATCCATCGTCGTAGTCGACCGACAGCAGGAGATTCGAAAGAGCTTCGGGATCGGCGACGGTGAACTCGCGACGCAAGTAGACCGAGACGTAGCTGTTTCGCATGTCGGCGAGGAGCGTGGCGTCGTCGTTGTCTCCATAGCCGACACCGGTGGCTCCGGTCGTCCAGGTGCTGTCGTTGAAATCAGGGTTGGTCCAGTCCGTGGTGGCCGTGCCGTTGGCACCTGGAGAGGGTTCGCGGGTGCCCTTGAAGTATTTCCAACCGGCGCCGAGATCGAGGACCGCATCGTCCTGAAACTGGACGCTGGAGTCGGTGGGTGGGGTTCGGGCAGAGGCGGGGAAGGCTTTGTGGTCCTGGGGCCAGACTTTCCGGATGGTCCAACCGGTAAAACAGCGGGCGAGCTGTTCGATGTCGGTTTGGGTGTAGCGATTATCGACCCCGAAGGCGAAGAGTTCGAGGATTTCGCGGGCGTAGTTTTCGTTGGCGGCGCCTTTGACGTTCAGGACGTTGTCCAGATAGATGAGTTGGGCGGGGCTGGTGGCGCTGTAGAGCAGGAGGTCGCCAAAGTTACCGAGCGCGTTGTCATAGAAGAACTGATATTCGGTGTATTCGGCCTGGGCCGCCTCCGCATCGGCCTGGTCGGGGGTCATGGCCACGCGGGCGTCGGAATTCCGCAGTTCGGCGAAGTACTCGGCGACTTTGTCGTAGTCGGTGGTGAAGTGGTTCTCCCAGAATTCGCCGAGGACAGCCTGCAGTTGTCGGCGCGAGTAGATGCCGCGGACATGGACGAGGTGTTGCAGCGCCTCGATGCCATGGATGCGTTTCTGGGCCGGGATGGGCAGGAGTTTGCGGGAGAGCAATTGAGGGATGGCGCTGAGATCGCTACTGGTGAGCGAGACATTGTGGACTTCGATGGCCAGCACATTTTCTCCGGGGCGCAGCAGAGATTTGCTGACGGAAACGTCGTAATCGGTGGGTGAGCCGGCCTCGCGATCGCCAGTGGCCTCGGAGTTGAAGGCCGGAGGATTGCCGGCGACATTTTCGCGGGCGATTTCCGTGCCGTTGAGATAGGCGACGAAGCCGTCGTCGAAATCGAAACGCAGGATCAAGCCATCGATGTCAGCCGGGGAATCGAGCGTGAAGGACTTGCGGAGGAAGACGGCAAGGTAACCGGCATTGGCGCCGGCTTGGCGCATGTCCGCCAGGATGGTGGCATCGTCCTCGTCACCATAGCCGATACCGGTGGGGCCTGCGAGCCAGGCGCTGTCGGCAAAACCGAGATCCTTCCAGGCGGCGGGCGGGGCCTGTGTGCCTTTGAAGTATCGCCAGGTGTCACCGGTGTTGATCAGGTGCTTCTCCTCGCTGGGTTGATGCAGTGAAAAGAGCGCCTCGACGCGCGAGTTCAGATTGGTGTTGCTGGACTCGTCGACGGCAGACGGCGCCAATTGCTGTTCGAGGAAGGCGGTCAGCCCGAGGGTTTGGATGGATTGCAGGTCCTCCAGGGATGGACCGTAAGCGATGCGGTTGAGGAGGTGGCCGGTTTTCTCGGTTTGAGTCAGGGGGCCGAATGAGCCGCCGCTGTAGTCGACCGAAAAGTGCTGGGAACCGGTGTAGGTGGCGGCAGGAATGGCGGCATCGGCGCCGAGACGAATGCGAAGGAAACGGGTGGCTTGAGGATTGGGGACGGTGAAGGTGATGAGGCCGCTGCGTCCGTCGAGGCCACCCGCGGCGAGGGATTCGCGGTTTGCCTGGAGGATTTCGCCACCGGACTCAAGCACTGCATGGCGGAATCCGGCGGGGGCATCTACGGAAATCACCAAAGCATTGTTCTGACGGAGGATCGAGGTGATGGATGGGCTTTGGGCGGCCAAGGGAATGGCGGCTCCCAAAACGAGGGAGGCGACCAACCAACCGCCGAGAATCCTGGCGGTCGGACAGGTCCGGGAAGGGGCGGACGCGGGTGGTGAGGCAGGAAGCGTCGGTGCGATCGCGGGAATGGTCGGTGAATTTGGGTTGGTCATACGTCGTCCAGGAGCGGACATGTCGTGGGTGGCCGACCGGTCCGGAGTTGTCGGGTTGAAAGAATTGGCGCGGAAAGGGCGGGCGCTGGAGTGATTTAGCGGCGAGTACCATTCCTGTGCCTGAGGCAGTGCGGAAAGGAAGAGGACGTGTTCGACTTGGGAAGAGGCACGATGGCGGCCATCGGCGAATCCGTGGTCGGGCTTAAGGCGTGGTGACGCACCAAACCATAGAAAGCCGTCGAGGAGCCCTCCCGTTGCATTTCGCTGGCACCGTTAATCCGGGCACCTCGATTTGGCAAGTATCGAGAATTGGTACGTTAGAGTCGAAACGCTGAACGGCGTAGCGTTTGGGAAGCCGCCGGGGCCGCAGCCTCCGCTCAAGCACCGAGCATCGCGGCCCCTGGCGATTCTCTCATGCTGTCGCCCCTGCGGAGGGGCATGGGGAGGAGATGGTCACCCAGGATGGCGATGGCACTATGGAAGTCGCGGGGTTGGGTCAGGGCGGACAGAAGGTCCTGACTGCCGAAGACCTGGCCGGCCGACCATCGTGAAAAGGCGGGCAGGACCAGGCGTCGATGGCCGGCCAGAAAGCAAGGGACTTTGAGTTGGGTGGTCACGCCATCGCCGACGCTGATGGCCGGGTGTTCGTGGCCGTAAATGAGCCAACCCGTGGGATCGAGTTCCGCTTCGAGATCCCGGGGTCGAAACTCGTCACCATGAACGAGCAGATGTGGACCGCAGCGCAGGGTC
>JAEUHG010000295.1 GCA_016795425.1 Verrucomicrobiales bacterium | reverse complement strand
CTGCTGGTCCTGCTCAAGCGCTTCTCCCGGGCTCCGTTGCTCGTCATCGACTAATGTTGAGTGCCCAAAAATGTGGAGAGGGATGTCCCGAAGGCTGGTGGGCGCAGCGCGGCGCGGCGCTCCAACTCCACATTATTGACGTCTCCCGACGATTCCCCGGTTGCTGCCGGAGATGGATTCAAAACAACCTGATTCTAATTCCGCCTGGCCGGGACCCCGATCCCGGTACCGCAAGCTGCCGCTCTTCGGACCGATTCTCGACAAGGCCGTGGCTTGGTTGCGTCAGGAGGGCTATGCCGAGTCCACCCTCCGTGGCTACTTCAGGTCTGTCGGCAGGCTCGTTCGCTGGCTCCGGAGGCGGCGAGGACCAGGACTTCACCGCCTCACCCACGATGACTTCGACGCCGCCTATGAGCATTTCCGCGGCCGAGAGCCTGGGCTGGCAGGCAGCATTCGAACCTTCGCCCGATTCCTCCGTGGTCAGGGACAGATTCGTGAGCGTCGGACGGCCCCCAGAACGCCGTCGCAGCGTCAACTCGACGCCTTCAGTTCATACTTACGAACGACGCGGGGCTTTGCCGCTTCGACGGTTGAGGGTCACGAGAACCGTTTGCGGACATTTCTTCGTTTCCTGAAGTTTGATCGTTCTCCGGGAGTCATCCGCACCCTGCGTTCGGACCAGATCGAAGCTTTTCTCCGTTACTCGGCGAGGACGAACAACCGCTTCAGTCTGCAGCATGTCGTCGCATCTGTACGTGCGTTTCTGAGGTACCAGCACGCACGCGGCGTGCTTCGGCAACCGCTTCATGGGCGCATCGATACGCCTCGCACCTATCGGTTGGAGCAACTGCCGCGGGCTTTACCGTGGGATCGGGTGGTTGCCCTTCTGCGGTCGATCGATCGGTCGACACCGGCGGGCCTACGCGATTTCGCCCTGCTCTATCTCGCGGCTCGCTATGGCCTGCGCAGTGGCGAGTTGGTCCGCCTCACTTTGGATGATCTGGACTGGGCCAAGGGCACGCTCCACGTGGTGCAGACGAAGACCAACCGGACCCTCCTGCTTCCCCTCACGGACGAGGCCGGCGAGGTGCTCACGACGTACTTGAAGTCAGGGCGTCCACCAACCACACGCCGGGAACTTTTCTTGCGGAGGAGAGCGCCCGCCGGAGCACTCGCCCATACCGCGGTGCACGACATCCTCGACCTTTGCATCCGACGCAGCGGGCTGGAACTGCCGCGGTGCAATAGTCATGCCCTTCGCCACTCCTTCGCCGTTCACCTGCTACGACGCGGCGTCCCCATGCTCGGGATCGGTGACGCTCTGGGGCACCGCGATCCCGAGAGCACTGCCGTTTATCTCCGAATGGCGGTGGATGACCTGCGGGAAGTGGGATTGCCAGTGCCAGAGCAAAGCTGCGCGACGAAACTCGACTGTCGAGATTGGACCCGGCGATTGCCCAGGGTACGAGGACCTGTGGCCAAGCCACTGTCCACGGGCGGATTTCGCAGTGGATTCGCCTCGTCACTTCGCAAGTACCTCTCAACTCGTCGTGCCCTCGGGCGGCGATACGCGGGCGAAGAAGCCACTCTTCGGCGCTGGGACGACTTCGTGCGTCGTCACCGTGGCGCTTCCCGGAACCTCGCTCCGGAGCTCTTTCACCGGTGGGCCCAGACGATGGCCCACCTCTACCCGACGGTTCGTCGAAATCGGCTCCGCATCGTTCGCAACTTCCTCCTGTTCGATGCCCGAGACCACCCGGGAACCCACGTTCCGGACGTCGCGACGTTCCCGAAACCGAGTCCCCACCGTCCGCCGAAACTCGTATCCGAGGCAGACATGGCCCGCGTGTTGGCCACCGCCAACCTCCTGCCCGAGTCCCATCAGAACCGGCTACGAGCCCCGACCATTCGACTGGCTCTGCTGTTGTTGTTCTGTTGCGGACTACGTCGAGGGGAGCTCCTCCGCCTCCAACTCCGACATTTCGACGTCGAAGAGAGATTGCTCCGAATCGAAGCCACCAAGTTCCACAAGTCACGCTTGGTTCCCGTCTCGAACTCGGTCCATGAAGAGATCCGGAGTTATCTGGAACGAAGACGAGGCCTCGGTGTGCCATGCGATCCCGATTCCCCACTAATCTGGAGCGACGCCGGGGTTGGCGGCGAGCATACCTACTGCGCCCCCGCACTTGCACAGAACTGGCGTTTGCTCTGTCTGAGCGCCGCGGTTCTCGATGAACGGGGGCGTCCCCCACGACTACATGATTTGAGGCACAGTTTTGCGGTGGCGGCCCTGCGGCGGTGGTACGCCAAAGGCCGTGACGTTCAGGCCAAACTCCCGCTCCTGGCGACTTACCTCGGGCACGTCTGCGCCGCCTCGACGCACCTTTACCTTCACCTCACCCCTGAACTCCGCGAAGCCGCCAACCTGCGCTTCCACCGACAGGTCGGCAGCATCCTCGGCAACGGAGGTGCCGAATGAAGAGTCCGTCGACTGTCTTGGCCAACGCCCTCCACGGCTTCTTCACCAACTACCTTCCCCGCCAGCGAGCCATGAGTCCCCATACCATCAGCAGCTATCGCGACAGCCTGAAGTTGTGGTTGCTGTTCGTCGCCGGGAAGAAGCTCGATCCGAGCCAATTGACGATCGAGCAACTTGGTGTCGACCAGGTCATGGCCTTCCTGGATCACCTTGAGGGCGCACGAGGCAATCAGGCCTCCACCCGCAACGTACGGCTTAGCGCCATTCACAGCTTCTTCCGCCACCTTGGCGCCATACATCCGGAACATCTTGCCCTCGCACAGCGGATCTTGAGCGTGCCGTTCAAGCGCACGGGAACCAGGGAGATCCAGCATCTGGAGCTCGCGGAGATGCGAGCGGTCTTCGATCACATAGATCGCTCCACCCTTGCCGGCCGTCGCGATCTCGTGTTGCTCATGCTCATGTTCAACACAGGTGCCCGGGTGAGCGAAGTCGTGGGCTTGCTCGCGACGGATCTCCGCCTGCAAGGGCCAGCGAGCGTCCTCCTCCGCGGCAAGGGGCGGAAGGAACGCGTCTGTCCGCTGTGGCCCGAAACCGCAAATGCCCTACGCGATCATCTGGCAGAGCACGCCCTCGCACCCCACGAACCCCGCACGATCTTCCTGAACCATCGCGGGCATCCCCTCACACGCTTCGGCGTGCGACTCATCCTGCGCCGATGCATCCGAGACGCAGCGGTCCACGAACCCTCGCTCCGCGGAAAGCGGCTTCATCCCCACAGCCTCAGACACAGCACCGCCATTCACCTGCTACGCTCGGGAGTCGACCTCAGCACCATCGCTCACTGGCTGGGACATTCCAGCGTCAACACCACGAACCGGTACCTCGCCCTAGATCTCGACGCGAAAAGGGAGGCGCTCGCCAAGGCCAAACCGATCCTTCCGCGTCGTCGAAAGCCGGTCTCGTGGCGATCTGATCGAAACCTGATCAGGTGGCTCGAGTCCCTGTGATCGGACATCGCCCCGTCAATAATGTGGAGTTGGAGCGCCGCGCCGCGCTGCGCCCACCAGCCTTCGGGACATCCCTCTCCACATTTTTGGGCACTCAACATTAGTCGATGACGAGCAACGGAGCCCGGGAGAAGCGCTTGAGCAGGACCAGCAG
>JAEUHG010000271.1 GCA_016795425.1 Verrucomicrobiales bacterium | reverse complement strand
CGTTATTGCGATCGCCCACGGCCTCGCTTCGGAGTCCGAGTCATCGGTCTCGCCACGGCCGCCGGGTGTGGTAGTCGCCCATTCACCGGCGTCAACCCAGCGCTATCTCGGTTCTCCGAGCCTGGCGATACTCCCGGACGGCTCCCTGGTGGTGTCGCACGACTTCTTTGGTCCGGGGTCGACCCACGATATTGTCCATGTTTACGGCTCGAGAGATCGCGGGGAACATTGGTCTCTCCGGGCCGAGATTCGCGGCGCATTCTGGTCGTCGCTCTTCGTGCATCGTGAATCGCTGTATCTCTTGGGCACCAGCAAACAGGACGCCAACATCGTGATCCGTCGGTCCAGGGACGGAGGTCACACCTGGACCGAACCCCGCGAACCCGCCACAGGCTTGCTTCGAGCCGATGCGCGCTACCATTGCGCGCCGGTACCGGTCGTCGAGCACGACGGTCGGTTGTGGCGTGCGTTTGAGGACGTCATGGGCCCGCCAGGTTGGGGAAGTCAATTCCGCGCCTTCATGATGTCCGTTCCAGTGGATGCGGATCTCCTGGTTGCCACGAATTGGGTGGAAAGCAATCGGCTCGGCCGGGATCCGACTTGGTTAGACGGGAAGTTTGGCGGGTGGCTCGAAGGCAACGCCGTGGTAACGCCCGATCATAGGATCGTGAACATCTTGCGGGCCGACTTCCGGGATCCTGATGAGAAGGCGGCTATTATCGAGATCAGCCAGGACGGGCGCACTGCGACCTTTGATGCGAACCTGGGATTTGTCCGGTTTCCGGGAGGATGCAAAAAGTTCACCGTTCGTATGGATCCGCAGGGAGGGGGCTATTGGGCCCTGAGCAATGTTATTCCTCCTTCACAACGCGGTGGCAATGTTGAGCGCACCCGCAATACGCTCGCTCTCCTGCATTCACCTGACCTTCGGACCTGGAAGGTGCGGGCTCAGCTTCTCCACCACCCGGATCGGGTTAACCATGGGTTCCAGTATCCCGATTGGCAGTTCGATGGAGACGAAATCATTGCGGCCGTGAGGACGGCTTTTGATGACGAACATGGCGGCGCCCACGGCTGTCATGATGCGAACTTCATCACCTTCCATAGGTGGAGAAATTTTCGTGCGCTGGGTCAATAGCCCTCAGTTCTCGCCGGGCGAATCACGATCTCCGACGCGGCCGCGACTCCGCATTGCCTGGCCTGGAGTGATCGGACCTGTCGATACGCACCGTTCGGCGGCAGTGGCCCGCCTGGACCCGCAGATCCATGTGCGGGCGAGAGCGTGCATGCGGCTGGGATTCGGCTGGATTCCAGAATGCCTTTGGGAATCAGATTGCCGGGTCGCGAAGGTGGGCTGCGCTCGGCGTGCCGTTGCCGACTACTTGCACCTCCATTCTGCATGTCACGTAGCGTCGTTCTAGCCGGTACACCGCGTTGTGAACGGTGTCTCCTCCCACCACGCTGGTGCCTGTGTCCCGGTCCAGCTCCAGTGGATGCGCCGCTGCAGGTCGACGTGCTGATGCACTTCCGCGAGCAATGGCGGCCTTCGAGCACGGGGAGACTCATCCAACGCGCGGTGGTCCGGGCGCGTCGCCATGTCTTCCGGAAGGAGGTTCCGATGGTCCGCGAGGATGTGGCGCTTCAAGGTCGGGACCTCTGGGTCCTGCATCCTCGCGGCGAGCCCCTGGACACCATCACGGCCGAAGAGCAGCCCGCACCGGATCGCCTGCAGGTGCTTCTCCTGGATGGAAGCTGGGGGGAGACCCGCAAGATGGTGGCCCTGACTGAAGGTTGGGGGCGACTGGTGAACCTGCCGTTGACCGGCGAGAGTCGCTATTGGCTGCGGGCTCAGCAAGGAGAGGGCCGCCATTCGACCGCTGAAGCACTCATGGGCTTATACCAATCCCTTGGCCTCGGTGCTCAGGCGACCCAGTTGAGACTTCACCTCGAATTGCAGGTCTATGCGTCGCTTCAAGCACGAGGCCAGAACGACACGGCCGCCGAATACCTGGAGTCTTCACCCATCCGAACCGCTTTCCCCGAATTCCTTGAGCGCCTGCATCAGCGGCGTCCCAATGAGCTCTCCTTGCGGCATCGCTTTTCAGCTCACTCGTGACCGTCGATTCTCGAATGGAGATTTGGCTTCGACTTCGATGAATCCATCACCGCACCTCACGTGAATTCCAAGGCCTCGGAAAGCGGCTCCGACGTCTGGATCGGCGACCTCTTGGCTGGCGAACGGACCACTCTGAAGGCAGCGGTAGTTGGCAAATGAGATCGCGGCCGGCGTCGCCGTTGATGAGGCGGAAGCCATCGAACGCAAGTGCGCCGCTGGTATGCACTTTGCATGAGCGACCGTCCTTCAGCGGCATCTGCAAAATGCACTGCGAGACGCTGACCGCCTGTGGGTAACGTGCTCAAATGATCCCACGATCGCCGGATTCTGCACGGGACGGAAAGGATCAAGGGCGTGGCGAACGTATTGAATTCCAACGGGATTGATCGGAACAGGCAAGCCGGCACGATGGCGGGACTCGACTGTGGCACAAACGGGAGACCGATGGCGTACAGGTCCCGGCAACGATGATGAGGAGCGGCACAGGACGTGCAGCAATGGCCGTCGAAGCGAACGACCCTCACCGCTGAAAGCAAAAATGAGAACGCACTACGAAACCCCGACGGCTCTGCGGCATGACGCCCAAACCCTTGCTGCTGACGCTCGCGCGCTGATCAGCGCGACCTCCGATATCGCCGATGAGAAGGTCGCGTCCGCACGGCGACGCTTCGAAGCGGCCCTTTCCGAAGGACGCGACCTCCTGGACCGCGCTCAGGAACAAGCGTCAAACCACATACAGGCCACTGACCAATGCGTCCGACGTTATCCCTATGAATCCATCGGAGTGGCCTTCGGTGTCGGCGCGATCCTGGGATACCTCCTCAATCGCCGTTAATCCGACAGGAACAGGATGGACCGGCGTGCCGGGTTCTGAGGCGTTCGTAGCATTTCGCCGCTCCTGGCCTGCCAAGTTCGGATCGGAGTCGGCTCCTTGGGGAGAGCATCGGGGAAACTCAGTGCGAAACCTCCAAGGATCCGTCAGATCGTCCTCGCAACCCCTGAATCCCAACCCATCACTCACATGCTCCGCTGGACCCTCATCTTTCTGATCATCGCGCTGGTTGCCGGTGTGCTCGGCTTTGCCGCTCTAGCTGGCGCGGCCGCGAGCATCGCCAAGGTCCTTTTCGTTATCTTCCTTGTCTTCTTCCTGGTTTCGCTGATCCAGCGCAATGCATGAGTCGGGATCGGCGGCTTCGACGAGGCTTGGCATCGTCTCGAACATCGACGACCCGTTCGAATCGCAGGGTCGCTTCGCTGATTCGTTCTTTCCGTGGATATTCTATTCGAGCCCCAGCTTCTTGCGTTTGCGATAGAGCGTTGCCTGGTCGATGCCAAGTTGCTGGGCGGCCTCGGCCAAACTGGCGGCCCGGGCGAGGACGGACCGGATGTGGCGTTCTTCAAGGACTTCGAGAGTTGCGTTGGGCATCTCACCTGCGGGATCCGCCGAGCTCTCTGCAGGCCTGAAACTGGACCGACCGTTTGCCGGTGTGGAGGAATGCAGGTCGCTGGGCAGGTCCTTCGCTCCAATCTTTGGCTCGCGCGCGAGGATGACGGCGCGCTCTATGGCATTGCGCAGTTCCCGAAGATTGCCCGGCCACGGGTACTGGGAGAGGCATACGACGGCATCCTCGGCAAAACCTTCAACGGGACGTCGGCACTGCGTGGCGAAGAATCGGAGGTAATGTTCCGCGAACCGGATGAGGTCACCTTGGCGTGCCCGCAACGGGGGCATCTCGACGGTAATGACGTTGAGGCGAAAGAACAGATCCTCGCGGAAGGCCCCTTCGGCGACACGGGCTTTCAAGTCGCGATTCGTTGCGGCCACAATGCGAACCTCGGCACGGCGGGTGATGTTTTCGCCGAGGCGCTCGTATTCTCGTTCCTGGAGGAGGCGGAGCAGCTTGGGCTGGATCTCCATGGGGAGGTCGCCGACCTCGTCGAGGAAGAGCGTGCCTCCTTCGGCGGCGCGCACCTTGCCCCAGCGATCCTTCACCGCGCCGGTGAACGAGCCTTTCACATGGCCGAACAGTTCGCTCTCCAAGAGTTCCTTGGAGAGACTTGGGCAGCTGATGGTCACGAATGGTTTTTCCGCGAGGTGACTGCGCTGGTGCAATGCCCGCGCGGCCACGCTCTTTCCAGTGCCGCTCTCGCCTAGAATCAGAACGGATGCTGGAGTTTCCGCGGCGCGTTGAAGGATATCCATCACTTCACGCATCGCTGGCACGGTGAAATCGAAGAGCGGTTCCCCGTGCGCGGCTCGTGATTCGGTGACTTCCTGTTCCAGTGTGGCGATCCGTTGTCCGAGTTGCCGCAACTTCTGCACGCGCGCCAGCACCCCTAGGAAGACTTCGCGACGAAACGGTTTCTCCAGGAAATCCACCGCGCCTCGGCGCATGGCTTCAACGGCCGACTTTACGCTGCCTTCGGCGGTGAACAAAATGACCGCCACGGTGGGATGGCGCGTTTGAATCTCGACGAGAACATCCAGACCGTTCTCCTCCCCCAGATTCAGATCCAACAACACGACGTCAAAGGGGTCCTCGCCAAGTCGGACCAGACCGTCTTCGCCGGAGTTGGCGCCCTCCGCGGAGTGGCCTTCGTTCTCGATCAGCAGGCAGGCGGCGTCGCGAAAGGTCTTGTTGTCGTCGATGACCAGGAATTCCATGGCGCGTCTTGAGAAGGAGGGTTGGCGCAGGTTGCGTCCGACTCGATGTCACGAAGCGTCACCGTGGTTGGGGGCGGCTTCAAGTGGTGGGCTGGGAAAGCGGATCCGAAAGGTGGTTCCTGCCCCGGCGGAGCTCTCGCATTCCAGTCCAGCCCCGAGATTCTCGGCGAGTTTGCGCACAATGCTGAGTCCCAACCCTGTGGACGGCTCACCAGCGGTCGGTCGCGCACTGAGTCTCGCATAGCGACGAAACATCCGCGAACAATCCTCGGCGGTGAATCCGGGACCTTCATCGCGGATTCCGACCTCGGCGCCGTCGGGTTGGGATTGAACCCAGACTTCAACCCGTTTCGCGGGAGGAGAGAACTTCAGGGCATTGGACAGGAGGTTGTCGAGAATGTGGTCGACTGCCGAGGCATCCGCCAGAATGAGGATCGAGGGGGCGGGGAAGCGGGATTCGAAGCGGATTTCCTTCCAGCGGGCCGCTTCGCGATGTCGCTCCACCGCCGCTTTTGCCGCTGCGACGAGATCCATGGGACCAGGTTGCAGGACGAGGCTCGCATCCGCCGCGGAATTGGCGAGAAACCCCTTGAGGAAGCCGAGCAGATGGTTGCAGGTCCGGGCGATGTTTTCCGCGAGCTGGGCCATCCGTGGGTCAGGTGGATGGGTGTTAGCCGCGCGCTGTTCCAGGAGTTGCGCGCTGAGCTCCAAGCCGCCCAGGTGATTCTTCAGGTCGTGGGTGAGGATGCCCAGCATTTCATCCTTGTCGGTGGCCAGCCGCTTGAGGCGGTCTCGCGCCGCCTTGAGCTCCAAATGAGTGTTCACGCGTGAAATCAACTCCGCGTGGTTGAAGGGTTTGGTGATGTAATCCACTCCGCCTGATTCCAGCGCCCGCACAATGAGATCCTTGTTATCGGCGGCGGAGAGAAAGATGACCGGTATGTCCTTCCACTCCGGCATTGCCCGCACCTTTCGACAAACCTCGCAGCCATCCATTTCAGGCATGAGCAGGTCGAGAAGGATAAGGTCGGGCGGGCGCAGGGCGAGCCGGCGGAGGGCTGAAACCCCGTCCGTGGCGGGAATGATCTCATGCCCGAGGCGCCCCAGGGTGGCTCCTAAAATTTGGAGGTTCGCCGCCTGATCGTCGACGACGAGTATGCGTGCCGGAGCGGTGGACGATGGGATTTGGCTGACGTCCGGGAGTGAGGTCGCGGGGACCGTCGGCGACTCGACGGCAGAGGGCGGATCCAGGGCGTTCATGGTGAGGGTTTGCACCGCAATTCCTCGACGAGTCGAGCAAAGCCGGACAGTTGATGTTCCAGTTCAACGACCGAGTAATCCGCGGCGTGTCGCGCAAGTTTCTGCGCATACAAAGCCAAGGGATCGCATTTCCAGTGGGCCGCCAGGCCTGCCAATTGCTCGGCGAAGGCGCGACTCTCGTTGACGGCCACGCTGTCACGCAGTTCGGGCCACACGGTTTCACGCAATCGATCCAACTCGGCGACCAGGTCTGGTGCGGCCGTGGTCACCTCATTCGAGGGAGCCGCACCCCGTTCGGTTGCGTCGCGGGAGGCCCGCGGCGGCAGGAAATGGGATAGTTCGTCGTAAAGCTGGCGCCGGGTGAATGGTTTGCGCAGGTAACCACTAAACCGCTGGCGCAAATCCACCTCCTCGTTCATGAGGCTGGAGGCGGTAATCGCGATGATGGGAGTGATCTCGAGCCCCGGGACCTTACGAATCTCGGTCAAGGCATCGCGTCCGCCCATGACCGGCATGCGCACGTCGAGCAGGATAAGGTCGGGACGCACCCGCTCAGCTGCCTCGATGGCCTCCCGGCCGTCGACGCCGAAATGGAGTTGGTGATGAGATCCGGCGAACAACCCGGCGAGAAGTTGACGGTTGGTTTCGTTGTCATCCACCACCAGCACTGTTGCGGGGGCAAAGTCGTTGAAGTCGGCCTGTTCGCCGCCCTCGAGTCTCTCTGCTGTGGGAAGCCGCGCCGAGATCGGAACATTCGGGAAACAGAGACTGAAGGCTGAGCCCTGCCCGAGGATGCTCGCGGCCGTGACGCTCCCGCCCATGTTCTCGGTGAGGCGTCGCACAATGGCCAGGCCAAGACCGGTCCCGGACTTCTCCTTTTCCACGTGCACCCCCGCTTGCACAAATGGATTGAAGATGGCCTCGAGTCGATCAGGTGGAATGCCTACGCCAGTGTCCTGA
Source organism: Verrucomicrobiales bacterium (assembly GCA_016795425.1). Taxonomy (GTDB): domain Bacteria; phylum Verrucomicrobiota; class Verrucomicrobiia; order Limisphaerales; family CAIMTB01; genus CAIMTB01. The sequence goes on along the minus strand of JAEUHG010000271.1, from coordinate 11,980 downwards.
ACCTCGATGAGCAGGGTGATGTGGCTGCTGGTTGCCGGTTTCTCCCACTGAACGCGCACCTGGATCTCGCCGGCGTCCGTGAACTTCACGGCGTTGCCGACCAGATTGACCAGGATTTGTCGAAGTCGGATCCGGTCGAGGAGAAGGGCGTGCGGCAGGTCATCGGCGATTTGGCATTCGAGCCGCACACCCTTCTGGGCGGCGGGCTCTGAGAAGAGCGTGTGCAGAAAATCACAGATCTCGCGCGGGTCGGTGGGTTCGAGTCGCAGTTCCATGACTCCGGCTTCGATCTTGGACATGTCGAGGATGTCGTTGATCAACTGCAGCAGTGAATGGGCGCTGGATCGAATGGCTCGGAGGTACTGTCGCTGCCGCGGTTCGGCGATCTCACAGTTGAGCAGCTCGCTAAAACCGAGGATCGCATTCATTGGAGTGCGAATCTCATGGCTCATATTGGCGAGGAACACGGACTTCTCGTGGCTATTTCGTTCCGCTTGCAGGCGCTCCTCCACCAGCCGACGTTCGCGCTGCTGGTGCCCCAGCATGACTTTCGCCAGCCACAGGGCATAAACGCCCGCGATCACCCCCAGCAGCCCCGCAATAAGACTGGTCAGGATTGCGCGCACCAGGCGAGACCTCCCCATGGCTCCCTGCTCAGAAACGACGTCGGAGCGCATGCGTCGGAGGACCTTCACGCGCGAACGGATGTCGTCCATGATGACCTTGCCACGCCCGGCGGAGGCCAGCCTGGCGGAGGCTTCCATCCCATTCTTTCGACGCAGGTCGACTGCGTTGCGGTGGTAGATCAGACACGCCTCGACTTGCGCCCGCAGTTCGACCACCCGCCGCAACATCAATTCATCGTGCCGCGCCAATTCCAATAGAGCATTGAAGTGGGCGTGAACGCGGCCTTCCGCGTCCTTCATCGGGGCGAGAAACTCCTCCTTGCCGGAAATTGTGAAGCCCCGTTGCCCGGTCTCCACGTCGACCGCCACGTGAAGGATCTCCATCACTTCCTCGTCAATTTGCGCGGCGATACGTGCTGCCTCCAGTTTTCGTGAAAGGTCAAACCAACTGACCGTCGCCAATAGGACACTGGCCACCGACAAGGTGAGCCAGACAACGACGACTGTCCGGTATATGGAGTTGTTCGGTTGGCGATACACGCGGGCGTCGGTCTCCCGGGAAGGTGGGCGGATCCCCAGAGTGTCCTGAAACTAGGGCTTCTTGATGGAAGCGTCCAGTGACCTCCCCAGATGGATTCTTAGTTGGTCCTATTCTTCAGCGATACTGTGACAGCATGCGGGGCAATATCTGTCGAAGTGTTACGTGGCACTGGCGCCGTTCCCTACATTATTGGGTGGGGTAAACCAACATGGCGTCATGGCAACCCCACGAAAAAATCGGAGCGAGGCTGGTGACCGATGGATATGCAGGTTCGCGAACCGCCGGCGTCGGGGCTTCCTTGGCGACCGGGAAGTCGTTGGCAACAGGCGTGGACCTGCACGAGACGTTCACAAGGCATCTGGATTTCAGGGCCGACGGCGCCACCCACTCGGTCCCTGGTGGAAGTCGTACTGGAACAGGAGTCCCACGCTAGGGCCGCCTTCGTCCCCGTCGTTTCGAAGAGCGTTCAGACCGTAGCCATACCGGGCCACCACCCGGAAGGCCTTGTTGCGTGGTGTAAATGACAATCCCAGGCCGTCTCCTGAATGCCAGTCATCGGCTTGTTGGTAGCCGGGAAGCGATTCGATGTTCGACGTGGCGGCTTCGAGCCGCAGGAGGAGCCGCTTTGCGGGATCGAGCGGGTACTGGCAGCTCGCGTACAGGTGAAGGAACCGCGTCGCACTCAGCTCCTGATAATAGTAGCCGGGGTGAATCAAGGGGAACTCGGCGTGACGCCAATTCACGTTCAATTCACCGGTCGACCCTGGATGAGCCGGACTAAGACAACGATGATCGCAACCACGAGAAGGATGTGGATGAGGCCGCCAATGGTGTAGGAGGACACCATTCCCAGCAGCCAGGCGATAATGAGGATCAGAGCGATGGTGTAGAGCATAGGATTGGGAGGTTGCGGGGGCCGGTTCGGAATGTTGAGGAAGGTGATTTTGGTCCTCGCCTAGGCCAGATGCGCGGTCGCATGGCGAACACACCGTCGGCTTCATTTTGTTCTGGCCGACATTCTTTCAAGATCAGTTGCGGGCACTCTGGCGCCGAGCACTCGGCGAATGACGCGGTGGTCTCCAATCGCGTATTCGCGTAGCCACCAAGAGGGCGGCCGCGCGAGTTGGGGGCATAAACCAGAGCCCAACTCGATTGGAATTGGATCCAGTCAGGTGGCCCTCGTCGCGCTGCGACGAGGCGTCCTGGGTCCAGCAGATCATGAAGAGTACGTGCGCGCTCCACGAAGCTCCCAATAGCTAGGGACGTGCCGAATCCTTCCTCCCGAGCATGGACTCGGTCTTGCCAGGGAAGGGACCTTCGCGCGGGACCGGGGCGGAAGTCTTTATGCGACAGTGGAGTATGGCCGCCGACCACGCGCGTCGACGGGCGATGAACCGGGAATAGAGAGGTGTCGATCGCTTGGGCCGCGCGACTCACCCAGCCTCAATCAGGTCGGAAGTGTGCAGATTGCATGGTCCTGATGCGTCAGGACCTTGCCGAATGCATAGGGAGCCAGGTCTGATCGGCGGGGGATGGGTCGCGCCCGTCTGAGTGCGCCGAGACAAGACGCACAACTCCCGTGGGGAAGGCACTTCATCGCGCGACCTTCGCTCCGGCGGGCCAGCGCGAGGGTCTGCTGGATGGGGACATCGGTGAACCATGTCTGTGCGATTGGACCTCCTCACGAGGTTGCGTCAGTGCCCGGCTAGTGATGATCAACCAACGACGGTCATTTCTCCCTGCCCAGGCAAGCTTTCCGCCACCGCGTATCGTTTGGGCCATTCTAAGAGAGTGTCGGCGACCCCGCTAGGATCAGAGGGAGATCCAGTAGTAGCGTTTTCGCGGTTGGGTCGGATCGAGAGTCTTTGTCTCCCGCAAGGAACCTCCGTTCTTTTCGATGACCCGGATGGAGGCCGCGTTCGTTTCGTCACAGGTGAGGAGCACCTCGGACAAGCCGAGCGTTCGAGCGACCGGCAGAGCCTGGCGCAGCATCTGAGTAGCAATCCCGCGGCCTCGAAGGGATGGCACGGTATCGTAGCCGATGTGCCCGCCCTCGACACGAAGCGCGTCGGTGAGTTCGTGGTGAATGGAGATTCGCCCCACGAAGCGTTCTTCGGCCACGGCCCAGAGATGTGTCTTGGGAACGACGAGACCATTCCGCCGAGTTGCGTCAGCCAGCTTCCTGGCCACGAATGCGGCGAAGTCCTGCTCAGCAATTTCGAGATCGCCACCGATCCACCAGGGAAGGCCTTCCTTTCGAAATTCCCGCAGAGCAAGTAGGAAACTTTCTCGATAGGCCACCGAGGGTGGTATCAATTGGGTTCTGATGCCGGGCTGCACGGATAGGGGCGTCGTCCGTCGTCTGGACCGGTTCTCATCGTGATCATAGACTCGCGTGAGTGGCAGATCGCTTTTTGAAACGGCGGATTCGACGGCGGTCCGGCGGAGTTGGAGACTTTATCTGCGGTAGGGGGCGAGCAAGCCCTATTTCGTGATCAACGGGATGGTGGGCACCAAGACGGGTGGTTCGTGGATGGTCTGTTCATGGCCCTCTGGTCCAAAGCCATCGTTCTCCTGGCCGGAAGCGATCGTTGAACGCTGAATCATGGGGAGGGAACCACCATGGCCCGGTTCATCGACTGAACCTGTCCTGCGAAGCCCCAGCGCCCGAGGAGACTCGCGCGAACGGGCGAGGACTGGAACCAGGACTACCCCATCAGGGCACCACACCCCGTGCGAATTCGTAGGCACCTACCGAGACCTTGGGGTTTTGGTCGACAGAAATAATGAGAATATATTGCCCGATCTCGGCGCGACGAACATCTGTGCGCACCTTGAAATTTCCGTTGGAATCGGTTGGTGCCGTTCTTCGTTGGCGCTCACCGAAGTGGATCCAGCGGGAGGACGGAGTGGATTTCCTTTCCAAGGAAGAGCTTCGGGTGATTCCGAGCAGGGCGTGAGCTTCCCAAGAGGGACTTCCGCGGAGGGATGGATTCCAAGGGGGGTGCTCCGGAGTTGTTCTGAGCGGAGGCCGCGCACACGGCGGGCGCGCTAGCGCCAGGCGTTCATGGGGCCCCGGTGAGATCGAGGTGTTTGGGCGCGTGGCAGAGGAAGGCAAGGCTGTGGGATTTGGCGAAGGCCTCCATCTCGGGAACCATCACCGCTTTGGAACCCATGCCGGGGAACCGGGCGAGATTGGTGTTGTCGATGACGCGGAGTTCGGGGACCTCCGCCCAGTTGCCGAGACAATGCCCGGGGGCGACGTGACGGGCGCCTAAGGAATCCAAGGAACCTTCGGCACGCTGATTTCGGTCCCGAGTGCGTGTTGAGCCGTTTGCCCCGGTTCCGCCTCCTTCTGGCCTCAACCAGACGAATCAGCCGTGGGTTCACCTTCCTTCGATCGGATTTATGCCTTGTCCGGACGCTTCTGGACCGCTACCGTCCGTTAAGCTGTGAAAAGACAGTTTTCCATCAGTAACTGATACTGAATTCGGGACTGCATTCCATGAAACCTTTCTCCTGTTTCGGTGGTTGGATTCCCCTCTTTCTTGCGGTGCTGATCGCAGGCTCTTGCGAAGGAAGGGCAGCGACCCGCGGGATGGCGGAAGCGTCGGAACTGGCACGCATTATTCCTTGGATGGAGAGAAAGTCACCCAACGGGGCCATGGGGAATGTTCGCCGCCAATCACTCCATGAAAGAGCCCCCGATGAGATGGGGCCCCATCATAGGGCCTGGAAATTGACCCCGGAAGATCCTGCTCCCAGTCTCGGCCAAACCTCTCCGAAGGACCCAGGGAGCCGTGCCACCTGGCAAAGTCGCACCGGTGGTCGCATCGTCGAAATGGCGACGGGCCTGAACTACTGGGACGGAACCCGATGGACGCCTAGCACCGCGGCATTCCAACCCGTCGCCCACGGCTTCGAGGCCGGACATCAACAATTCAAGGTCACCCTGCACGGTCAACTCAACGTCGAGGGATCGGTGACGATGCGGACTCCGGATGGAATCACCGTCCGATCCACCCCACTCGGAATTGCCTTGTATGACTTTGCAAGCGGCAAGTCGCTATTCATCGCCGAGCTCAAGGACGTCGAAGGTTTGCAGGTGGCTGATCATCAGATCGTCTATCTCGATGCCTTTGAAGGTGTCTCGGCGGACATTCTTTACACCGTCGACCGCGCCTCCTTCGCGCAGGATGTCATCATCCGGAACCGCATCGATCCCGCGGCATTCGGATTGCCGCCGGAAACGACTCGGCTGCAGATCGTGACCGAGATTTACGGGGATCCCGCCCCTCAGCGAATCCGCCAGCCCATCCGTGTCGAAACAAATCTTACCCTCCGGCGGAGACACAAGGATCCGGATTTCGTCGATGAAGTCCTCGGTTTCGGAGAAATGGTCATCGCGACGGGGCGGATCGCGGCGCCGGACGCCACCGACACCTCCGGTTCGGCTGCCCCGGTGGCCAAGCAATGGTTGAAGGATGGAACGCGGACGTTTCTGGTCGAATCGGTCGAAATGTCTTCGATTCGAGGGGAACTGGACTTGCTACCCGAGATGGACCTCAACGCGGCGTTGAAGAAGAGGACAGCGCCTGCCCTGAGCCTGTTTGCCTCGGCGCCTACCCGGCGCGGCGCTGCTTCGGGGGCTCGGGTGGCATCCCCGGTGCGGCAGGACCGCAAGAATCTGCTGGCATCCGTTCAGCGCCCGGGCGTGGTGATTGATTATCTGGCAACGCTCGGAGGGACTCTGACTGGGACGATTCGTTTCCAGGGCGACACTACCTATTTCGTCTCCGGACCCGTCATCTGCAATGGTCCAACCACCATTGAGGGAGGGGCCGTATTCAAATATCCCAAGGGTCCGCCGGCGGCCTATCTCAAATTCAACAATTCCGTGACCGTACAGTCCTCTCAGTACCGCCCGGTAATCTTCACCGCCTCCGATGACGACACGCTGGGCGAGAGTGCCGCGGGGTTGGATCCGAACTATACGGGGGTGGTCTCGGGGGTCTACGCCAATCCCGCGCTGTGGGTTTATTATCAGAGCTCCCCGGTCATCAGCAACGCGAGGTTCTACTATTGCCAGGAAGCCATTCGCCTCGAGGGTGGTACCGGGTCTACCGGAACGGTTTCACACTCTCAATTGGTGAATTGCATCAAGGGAATTGTCCTCACCGGCAGCGGCAGTGGCAGTGGCAGCGGGCTTTCTCTGACCGCGCACAACAACCTCATGGTCAATGTGCAGTCGCCGTTGACGAGTTATGCGAATGGAGCGGCGGCGACCCTGAGGCATTGCAGTGTGGACCAGGGAACGGCGCTGGCGACGGCCACCAGTTCCTCCAGCTTTACCTTCGTCAATTCCGTCCTGGCGAACCTGACACAGCTGTTCTCGGGACCTGCCAGCGTTTCCGGAAGTTACAACGGGTTTTACAACGCCCCGCAATTCGGCACGTCGAAATTCGTATCGGCCAGCTCGCCCTTCCAAGCAGTGGACAGCGGGATGCACTACCTTGCCGGCGCTTCGACTCTTCGGGCGAAGGGAACGACCACGGTGGGAACAACGCTGCTTAACGAACTCAAGACCCGGACGACGCAGCCGCCCGTTTCGTTTCCGATGCTCATGAAGGTAGGAGGAACCCTGGGTTTGAGCCCGCAGGCCGCCCGGTATGTGAGCGGAGCTCCGGATCTAGGGTTTCATTACGACGCTCTGGATTACTCCGTGGGAGCGCTCATCCTGGAAGGAGGAGCTTTGACCGTGTTGCCAGGTACGGCCGTCGGTCTCCGCAACGATTACATTGCCGGAATCGTCCTCTGGAAGAGCTCGTCGCTGCTCAGCGAGGGCACCCCCCAGAAACCGAACGTTTTCGTGGCATCGCAACTCGTGCAGGAGGGGCCTTTCGAGTTCGGCGGTCTCGTTTCCTTCATCCCCGACGGATTCGAGCCGCCTCCCGTCCTGCATTTTCGGTTTTCGAATTTGTCCACGCTCTCCGGCAATTTCCACTTCTGGGGTGGCTGGGGTGAGCAACCCGACGATCCCCGGATGTCCGCCTCCAGCACGATGCACTTGAACCTGTCCGATTGTTCCATTCAGGGCGGGCTCATCAATCTGGGAAAGCCAGCTTCCTCGGCGCGGGTGGAACAGGGAACCATCCACTGGTTCAACAACCTCTTTGACCGAGTGGACATCAACCTGGACCCTACATGGATCGATTTCGGCCTGGGAGCGAACGTCGATCTCAGCCTGCAGATTCACAACAACCTCTTCAGAGGCTCCCGGTTCAGGGCGGTTCCCGCGCCGACTTCCGCGGGCTCGTGGACCCTCAAGGACAATCTCTTTGACAAGGTGGCGTTCGAACTGACTCCAACGCTCCCGATTGCCCACAACTACAACGGTTATTGGCGGCGAATTGCCTCGGAACTTCAGCCCGGTCAAACGGACCGGTTGACGGCGAACAACAGCGACGGTTCGACCGACGCCGTCAACGACGTCCTTCTGGCCACGGCCCCCGCCTATCAATCCGGACCTCTCGGCAAATTCTACCTCGCCTCCACATCGCCGCTGGTGAACACCGGCAGTCGTACCCCGGGCCAGGCCGGTCTCCATCAACACACCACCCGCACGGACCAGGTGAAGGACGGGGACGAAGGCGGAACGCCAAACAACGTCAACATCGGTCTGCATTATGTGGCCACGACAAGCAGCTCGAGCACGACGCCCAAGGATACCGACGGCGATGGTGTCGCGGATTTTCTAGAGGATGCCAATGGCAACGCCACGGTGGAAACGGCGGAGACGTCGCCCCTCCTGGCGGACACCGATGCGAACGGACAGCCGGATTCCGTCTCGGCGGTTTACGCGGACCAGGACCTGGACGGTGACGGGCTCACGGGGAGCATGGAGGCACTTCTGGGCGGCAATCCCCTCACCGCGAACAGTTTTCTTGCACCCATACCGGTGACGACCGGGGATGAGCCCGACATCCTCAGCTACAATCTGGCGGTCAACCACGACACCGTCGCGGCCGCGGGACGATTGCAACTGGTTGTCGATGGAGTTTCACCGGTTCTACAGGAGATGACCCGCAATACCGACGGCACGACTCGACTCAGTTGGAATGCCACCTATGCTTCGCCCGCGCTTCATTTTGTTCAGCCCGTCCTGGTGCTGAACGAGGGCTACCGCAAATCTTCGGTCCCGGATCCGACGACGGTGACCGCGTACGGCGCGCTCGCGGCGGTGCGCCCGAACACCGTGGTCCAATTCGCACAGTACTATTCCGAGTACACGGATGGCGGTCTGTTGTTTGCCCAGCTCCCCCCGTTCGAGGCTGGCGCCAACTACACGATTCAGCTTCGGGATCCATCCGGCAACCTCTTCCGGACCTTCACTGGATCCACGGATTCCTCCGAAATCCTGGAGTATTGGGACGGCAAGACCAGCAGCGGGAGTACCTACAGCGGCACCTCGGCAAAGGCCACCTTTGTGGTCACCTTGACGAGTCCGAGCGGACTGAACTCACCCACCTCCGGAACGCACAGCCAACCCCTCAACAAGGCGCAGAATCCTGCCAGTGTCGTTCCGGATGGGACATTCACCACCTGTTATGCCTGGGACTCGAACGACACCCAGATCCTCAACAAGCTGCGCAATGCGATCCAGTTCAGTGTGGTGGACAAGCTCCTGACCCCGACATCAGCGGGCGGTGGCTTAACGCCGGTTCCCTATGCTTCCACTTACAACGTCGCGAGCAGCGGCGGGCTGGGCGGCACCCCCGGCTATCTGAATGCCCAAGCCCAGGTTCCACTCTTGCTTCAGAACCTGGCCCTGGCAGCCACCCGTAATTTCTATTTTGACGGGCACGGGTCCGAGACGGAACTCGGCAATGAGCGCGCGCAGAACGATCCGCAGGTCGTGGCCATTTTGGCGAACTCCGTGAAGGAGGCCCTGGGCAATCGTAAGACGACCAAGGGTGGATTCACTCGGGGACATCCCTATCGATTCGTCTTCCTGAACGCCTGCAACACGGCGGATCTGAGTGGTTGGACCACAGCCTTCGGAATCATCGAGGCCATTACCTCCGCCAATCTTTCCGACGATCCAAGAGGCGTTCAGGGATTTCTGGGCTGGCAGGGCAAGCCTCGGGCCGCGGAATCGGTCGCCGATTTCAACGAACTGATGAAGACTTACGCCGTCTTCTTCGATGCCTGGATGAACGAGACGCCCTTGATCGGTTGCGTGGCGTTGGCCTCCTCCAGGGATCCCACCGGCACCGGATTTCCCATTCTGGATTTTCCGCTGGGCAAGAAGTACACGTTCATCCAGAACAAGATCGGCAAGTATTCCAACAATTTCAGCCTCAAGATACACGGCTACCCGAGAATCACCCGGGGCGGGTTTGCCCCCTGATCGTTCCCGGTGGCACGGCCGCAACGCGAGTCAACCTATGCGCAGGAGGAAGCTCATTGAGGCCATTGGCGTCATCGGCGCCGTCGGCTTGCTGGGCGCCTTTGCCCTTCTCCATGGGGTGATGCCAAGCGCCGTTGCGCAGGCGAAATCCCAGGAGGCTGTCTCCTACGAGAAACTGACGGAAACCACCCCTGCCTACCGCGACGCCGCCTACAAGTTCCTGCTCAGCGAAGCCAACGAAGCCGCTCGCCGCCTGCAGCTTGACGAAACGATTCCCATCACGGACACCAACGTGGTGGAGGTTTATCTCTCCCCGCCCAGGCTCGCGAAATCGACCGGAGCCATTGGCAACCTGAAAACGCGAAAGTATATCTACTGTGTCGCCCGCGGCCACAAATTGTCCTATGTCCTGAAGAACTTCGGCGACGGACCCGCCAACACCACGCGTGACTATGACGAACTGCAGTCTGCTTACACGTGGCCGCTCACCAAGTTGGATACCAACCGGGCGACGGAACTCGCACGAAAATGGCTGGATGTCGTGTCGGTGGATCTGGCGCTGCTGGATCGCAACGGGGTGTTGGAAGTGCGTGCCTGGACCCCTGGAAAGTCCCTGGTGCCGTTGTACTGGGTGGTGTGGCGCCAGGGCGAAACCAACCTCGCATCGGTAGAGTTGTTTGAACCGACCGCCTCCCTGCGGCAACTGCGGGTCGAGGATGCAAAATTCCTGCGACGCGAATCGTTTCCGCGCACCAATTTCTCCCTCGTAGACATCGAATCATCGACGCCGCCGATTCGACAGCCCAGGGAGAAGTGAACTCAGCAAGTTCGCATGCTCCGGCGGCGGTGCGTCTCCAGGTGTGGGGCCTCCCGATTCTGCTCGGTGTCTACCTCCTGCTGGTGAGTCTGATGCCCTTGGCCGCGGCGATTCAGATCGGGGCCGACGAGGGCTTCGAACTGGCGAAGACGCTGTTGGTCGAGCGTGGTTTCCGCCTCTACACGGACGTTTGGAGTGACCAGCCCCCGCTGTACACGTTGGCCCTCGTGGGACTGCAGAGCGGGTTCCCAGGTGCCATCTTGCCGTGCCGCCTCCTGTCGGTCTTCCTGACCCTGGTCCTGTTGGTGGCGTTATTCGAACTGGTCAAGGCGATCGAGGGAAGGACCACGGCGCTGGTGACCATTGCGCTGTTGATTGCTTCTCCGGGATTCCTGGAGCTCAGCGTCTCATGTATGCAGGAAATTCCAGCGCTCTCCCTGGGAATCGCGGCGCTGTCGGTCATCCATCTCAGGAAGGCGGAGCTTCATCCGCGCTGGATCGTCGCAGGTGGGTTTCTGTTTGGGGCCAGTGTGGCCATGAAGTTGATCACCCTCTACTTGTTGCCCGTGATGATGCTCCTCCTGTCATGGGGGGGCGATCACCGACAGACGTTGGCGAGGTTCATCAAGGTCCTGCCAGGATTCGCGGTGTCGGTCGGATGCACGTTGGCGCTGATCGCCGTCTTCCTACCCACCGAATCCATGGTCAGCGCATTCCAGCAGATTCGGGAGGCGCACTTCGCGAACGGCGTCAGTTCGGAGTTCGGCGGGCCGGAGCAGCATGGCTTCGACTGGAACGCGCTGCTGAAGAATTGGGATCAAGCGTTGCCGGCGGCTTGTGCGTTGCTGGCGTTGGCCATTCCAAGGAAAGGCCGCAGAACCTGGAATCCCGGCGCCGCTTGGCTCGGTTACGCGTTGATTCTCTTCGCCTGGCATCGTCCTTGGTGGTCCTATTATTACGTTCATGTGGCCATGCCCCTGTGCTGGTGTGCTGCCCGGGGGCTGACGGGCGCCTGGGCCATGACGAACACCCAACGCCGGTTCAGAGGAATTCTCCGGGTCGGTTCACTGGCGATCCTGACCTGGATGAGCGCCCGCGTTTGCCTGGAAATCCGAGATTTGGGACGGCTGCCAAGGATCGACTCATCGCTGGCATTGCAGGAGATCCGCGCACGGGCGGATCGCGTCCAATGGCTCTTCACGGACGATCCTGTGTATTCGTTTCACGCGGGCATCCCCCTGCCTCCGAGGCTGGCCGTCGTCAGTCTGAAGCGGATGTGGAGCGGAAGCCTGACCCGGGCGGCCATCGTCGATGAGGTTAGGACGAAGATGCCCGAGCTGATTCTCCTTCGCAGCACGAGTGACGACTCCGGTTTTGGAGGGCTCCTCGAAGGTTCCTATGAGCTCACCTTTCGAGATGGCATCCACCACCTGTATATCAGGAACGCTTCCCTGCGGGAGTTGTGACCAGACCTCCTTCTAGGTCGCTGTCGTCCCTCCGGGGCTGCTGATGGATCTGTTTGGGCTCTCACTGTCTGGTCCGGTTCACCCCTGATCTCGTAGCACCGCTTTGATCAATCCCGCGGA
>JAEUHG010000251.1 GCA_016795425.1 Verrucomicrobiales bacterium | reverse complement strand
CACCCCGGCTCATCATCGTCCAGCCCATCCCCTGCATCGGCGGATGGACCAGAGCTTCCTGGAATATGCCAGCTATGTGATTCGCGACCGGGCCATCCCCAATTTGGTCGACGGGTTGAAGCCGGTGCAGCGCCGCATCCTTTGGGTGATGCACCGGCTGGATGACGGCAAGTTGCACAAGGTGGCGAGCATTGTCGGCGACGCCATGAAGTACCACCCACATGGTGACGCTTCGATAGGCGATGCGCTGGTCGTGTTGGCCAACAAACGGGCCTTGATCGAAGGACAGGGCAATTTTGGAAACATCTTCACCGGGGATCCGCCCGCTGCGCCGCGTTACATCGAGGCGCGACTCACCGAGCTGGCGCGCACCGAGCTTTTCAATGACGAGCTGACGGAGTTCGTGCCGACCTATGACGGGCGCAACCAGGAGCCGGTGGCGCTGCCGTGCAAGCTGCCTCTTTTGTTGATGCTCGGCACCGAAGGCATCGCCGTCGGGCTGTCCGCGCGGATCCTGCCGCATAATTTCACCGAGTTGCTCGAAGCTCAGGTGGCCATCCTCGAAGGCAAGAGTTTCAAGCTGGTGCCTGATTTTCCGACGGGCGGGTTGATGGACGCCAAGGAGTACGACGACGGCCGGGGGTCCGTTCGGGTGCGGGCGCGCGTGAAGATCAAGGATGAGGATACGGTGGTGATCTCGGAAATCCCGCCGGGCACGACGACCGACTCGTTGATTGGCTCGATCGAGGATGCGGCCAAGAAGGGCAAGCTCAAGGTGCGCTCGATCAACGATTACACCGCCGAGAAGGTGGAGATCGCGGTGGAGGTGCCCAAGGGGGTGGATCCTGAGCAATTGATTGATGCCTTGTTCGCGTTTACCCAGTGCGAATCCTCGATCAGCAGCCGCATCGTCGTCATCTCCGAGAATCGTCCGGTGGAGATGACGGTTTCGGAGGTGCTGCGGGCCAACACCGAACAACTCGTATCGCTGCTGAAGCGCGAATTGGAGCTGAAGCGCGATCATCTCGAACTGGATCTCCACCACAAAACGTTGATCCAGCTCTTCATCGAGAACCGCATCTACAAACGCATCGAAACCGCGAAGACGGCCGAGGCGGTGGTTCGGGAAATCTATGAGGGCTTCAAACCGCTCAAGAAGCAGCTTCGCCGCGAATTGACCGATCCCGACGTCGACATGCTCCTTCGAGTGCCGATTCGTCGAATCTCCTTGTTCGACCTGCAGCAGCACCGCGACGACATGGAGAAGGTGCTGGCGGAGTTGGCTCAGGTGCTGAAGAGCCTGAAGAACGTCAAGGCCTACGCCATCCAACGCCTGAAGGGGTTGATCTCAAAATACGGGCCGCAGTTCCCGCGTCTGACCAGGTCGGGCCGCTTTGACGAAGTGGAGGCCAAGGATGTGGCGTTCAAGACCTTCAAGGTGACGTATGACCGCGACGGGGGGTACATCGGTTACAAGGCTGGCGGCGACGAATTCACCGCCATGTGCTCGAAGTTCGACAAACTGCTTCTCGTCTTCAAAGACGGCCGCTACAAGGTCATCGAGCTTCCGGAGAAGTTGTTCGTAGGACAGGACCTCATCTTCTGCGGCGCCCCCGACCGTGACCGCATTTTTACCATGGCCTACGCCACTCGCGAGGCGACCTGGATCAAGCGATTCACCTTTGGCGGCACCATCCTCGACAAGGAATACCAGCTTTGTCCGGACCCGAAGTCGAAGGTGCTCTTTTTCGAGGCGGACACCCCGGAGCAGGTGTACATCAAGTACAAACCGGCGCCCTACCAAAGGGTGAGTCAGCAGACCGCCAAGCCCGCGGAATTGGCGGTGAAGAACGCCAAGGCGCGTGGCAACCAGGTATCCATCAAGGACGTCGCCAGCATCAACAGCAAGCCCCCGAGGAACTGGGATGCGGACGAAGGAGCGAGCGTACTGAAGTTCGTTTGAGTTCAGGCGAGGTTGGCTTCGGTCCGGAAGGGAGACGGGCCATGCACCAGGATGGGATGACCTTGGCGCAGCGCGACAGGGTCCACCAGAATGGGAAATGGACCGAGTCAGGTGGCCCTTGTCGCGCTGCGACGGGGTGGGCTGGGTTTGGGGGGCGTGAAGAGCCGCGATTCAAAGCCTGTCGGGGCAGGGTTATTGCAGGTGAGGTGTGTGATCGCGGTTCCAGCGGCGCGCGACGCGTTCCTTATTGCCCTTGTCGCGGTGAAGTTGAGCGGCGAGGTCGAGGCGTCGTTCGGGCGTCACGTGGCCGTCGCAGAAGAGAATGTTGGCGCGGCGATTGTGGATATCGAGGGGCCATTGGCGTTCCTCGTACATGCCGATGAAACCGCTCCAATCCGGGTCGCCCTTGCGCTTGAGGTCCCAGTTGCTGTCGCCGATCGCGATCATTTCCGTGGGTGCCACGATCTCCGAGGGCTTCGTTTCCCCGTACTGAGGGTCGCCCTTGTAGACCCCCAATCCCTGATTGGGCACGAGTCCGGCATAGGCACCCCAGACGTTGTACCCGTAGCTCATGAAGCTCTTTCCGCCTGGGACCAGGCGGATTTCGTTGGTGAGGTATCCGTCCTCGGCCGGCAGACCTGAACCAAACTCCACCTTCCACTGTGCCTTGGCTGGCGCGGAGGGACACTTGAAGAGCTCGGCACTGCGTCCCATCCCGATATGTTCGCGCAGCAACGACGGCCAGATCCACGAGGAACCGCGGCTCCCGTTGATGCCGACGGGATAGTGGCCGTGGTCATCCGAGAAGGTGAACATCGCGATGCCGAGTTGGCGGAGATTATTGATGCATTTGACGCCGGCGCCCTTGGCTTTGGCCTGACCGAGGGCAGGGAGAAGCATGCTCGCGAGAATCGCGATGATGGCGATCACCACCAGGAGTTCGATCAGCGTGAAACCGCGGATCGGTAATGGCGACGCCGAGGCGCGGGCCTCACGGCAAGGTTGATCCATGGCGTGGAGAAGAAGCGGGGCTCATGGAATCGTCAAGTTGAGATTGCGGGACGGGGCTGTGCCCGCGGATGTCGGATTCCTGAATTATGAATTCTTGATTAGACCTATATCTTGAAGCCGGCGGACCCATGAAGATCGCAGGATCCATGCGGGGTGCGTTTACCCTCATCGAAGCGTTGGTGGTCATCGCGATCATCGCCATCCTGGCCAGTTTGCTGTTTCCGTCGCTGGGCGGAGCCAAATCGGCGGCGCATTCGGCAAAGTGCATTGGCAATCTTCGCCAAATTGGATTGGCGTCGCAGCTATACCTTGAGGAGGAGCAATTCTTTCCCCTTGCTTTTGACCCTGGACCGGGGCCCCGGACGCAACGTTCTTGGGTGGAATTTCTGGAGAGATTCAGCTCTCAAACTTGGTTCCAGCCCCTTTACCGATGCCCTGGCTATCCTACCTCGAATGCTCCCTACGCCGAGATTAAGGGAGCGTTTCGTATGGCGACGGGAAGCTATGACATTAATGCCTTTGGTACCGGCAGTCCGATCCAACCGCTAGGTCCCGGCTTACGGTGGAATGGAGTGCCTTCCGATCTTGTGAGGGGCGTATCCGCCGCGGAGGTTTCGGCACCTTCGGATCTGATGCTGGTCGGCGACTCTCTGATTGCACAGGGGATCGTCTACACCTTCTCCCAGTTCAATTTCAGGGCATTTCAAACGAACCCGAATATGCTCCGGCGCGACCTCGAGCGCCGACGTCACTCCAGCCGCTACAATGTGGTCTTTTGTGATGGGCACGTGGAGGTCTTGGCGACCAACCGACTCTTTCAGCCACGAGCAGAGATCACGCGCCGGTGGAACCGGGATAACGAGGACCACGTCTCCGATTGGCGATGACCCCGCATCTTTCCGGAGACGGGCGGCAATGATCGGCAATTATCGCGCGCTGGTGGATTCAACCCTTGGACCCGCCATCTCCGAGATGGAAATGGAGAGTGCCGAATTGGGCCAGGCCCATTCGTGGAGGGTCCCGTTTGGCCAACGAACTTGGACGGTGATGGGGGGCCGCGGTGTTGGCAGGACCTGGGTGAAGGCGTCCTGCGATCTATACCCTGTACCCGCCCGGACCTCTCGAAGATTGCCAAAGCCTTCGGCAAAACGGAGGCGAAGCCTGGCCCCAATGCCAGCCGGGTTGACCGCGGCACCGCGCAGTCGAACGCGAACACCTGGATGGCCGCGGCGGTTGTGGAGAAGGCGGAGTGGCCCCTGGTGCTGTCCCACCGCCAGATCCGGGCGCCCGTCTCGGTCGAAGTCCGCGACGGCGCAGGCGCGCTGTTCCCCGATCAGGGAGATGCCCGATTCCGTGGTGCGCAAGGCCTGAAAGGATCCATGGCCGTCGCCCAGGAGTAGGAGACCGCGTCCAGCATCCTGCCGGGATGTCTCGTGATCGACGCCGAAGAAGTTCTGGGCCAGGAACAGGTCCTCGTGGCCATCGCCGTCAAAATCGGCGACCGAGATGCCGAAGCTCGTCGAG
>JAEUHG010000248.1 GCA_016795425.1 Verrucomicrobiales bacterium | reverse complement strand
GTTGAACCGCGTCACATCGTACCCCGGGTCTTCGATGTCGTGGGGGCGGGCCGCCGGCCAGGGTTCGAGTCGGTATTGAAAGTCATCGTTGCTGACGATCATGGGCTCCTTCCAACGCATCCCCGACCGTGTGCGTCCGCTTAGGGCGACGCGGATGCGGTTGACGCCAAGAAGGTCCAGACGGTCCAGACTCTCGCGAATCACGCTGTCGTCACGGAATCCGAGCAGCCAGTAAGCGGTGGTCGAATGGTAGAAGAAATGCCGACCATCACCGGACCACTTGAAGTGAGTCGGATACTCGGGATCGCGCACGACTAGGCCGCGGCGCCTGCCGGTGCGCGCGGTGAACTTGCCCACGTGCTTCCATTCAGTGGCGCCGCTGCGAAACGAGACGCTATAGGTGTGCTTCCCGGCCACCATGGGCATGAATCGGAGTCGAAATACCCGTCCGCCCTCGTCGTCGCAGAAGCCGTCCACCGTCCACGGGGTCATTGACGTCGATGGTTCCGGATTCGCGACCTGCTGGAAGACTCCTTGCATGCTCGCGTCCAGAAATGGATTTCCGGGCGGCGGCTCAGGGAGGGTGAGGGTGATTTCGAGGAAGTCGAAGCGATCCACCACGCGCGCGGACTGGTCGAAGCGCGGTACCGTCTGCGCGACACTTCCGTGAGCCTGGATGAAGGCCAGTAGGGCGAGGAACAGCGGGTGTTTCATGGAGAGGAGCGTTCTCCAGAATTTGGACACGTATCGGGACGATGAACCATGACGGGATTGCCCTGTCGCAGCGCGACAGGGCCTACCTGGATTGGAATGAGATTCAGTCAGGTAGCCCTCGTCGCGCTGCGACGAGGTGTGCGGGGTCCAACTGTTCATGGAGAGTCTGCGCGCCTTAGTACCGGGCTCGGTTTCATTGACACAACAATGGAACGTTGGCAGTGGCGGCGCCGCCGTGCGGGTCACGGACATAGACAAACACGCGATATCGGCCGGGCGACGAGGGCAGTCGCAGGCGCGCGCGCTCCCCGGAGGATTCCAGCACCGCACCGGCGATGGGTGGTTCGAGGGGTTCATGATCGCCGCCCACGCGCGGATCATCCGCCACATCACGGCGCAAATCCCAGGTCACGTTCAGGGCGTCGGCTTCGGGATCCGAGACGGAAACGCGGACCTGCAGGATCTCGCCCGGCCGGAATGTACCGACGTCGCCGCGGGCGCCGCCTTCCGTGGCGGCGATGGTGACGGCGACCGGCGCCAGCAACGGGCACCGATTGGTGGGCCAACGTCCCTGCCACAGGTGTGTCATCACGTCCACGGCGGCGGTGCGACTTCCGTCCTCGAGGAACATTCCGTACCAGGTGTGGGTCTTTTCCATCTTCCAGCCCCAGAGAAAGGCGAACGAGCCGAGACACTGCGGGCGATCCTTAACGGCATGTTCGTAGGCCTGACGGTAGAAGTCCGCTTTGGCGGTACTGTGGTCTTCCAACCGCGCCTTCCAGGCGTTCCGTTCCACCTGCCAGTGTCCTCGCGGGCCGAACTCGGTAATGAGGTAGGGCCGCTTCCAGCCCTGGCGCGCGAGCGCCTCGGGCAACGACAGCATATCGGCGTAGGCGTTGATCCCCACGGCGTCGAGGTCGGGGCAGAACGCGTCCAATTCTCCAAGGTGCTCCTTCCATTGTTCTCCGCCCACGACGGTGATGACGGGGTGATGCGCATCGAGCGAATGGATCATCTCGGCGATGCGGTTGACTTCCTTCCACAGCGTCTCCCGTTGTTGAGGTGTGGCGAAGATCGTCGGTTCGTTGCCGATGGCCCAGAGCCACACGGACGAGTGGTCCTTCAACTCGAGCACCAACTGACGAATCCGTTCTCGCTGGTTCGCAACCTTGGCAGCGTCGGTGTAATCGAAGCCCACCCGCGGGAGGCCCAGAGGCAATCCCACCAGGGCACCCAGGCCGAAACGGCCGGCCTGGTCGAGGTGCTGGCGCTGTGCCCCAACCCGAACCGCGTTGGCGCCGGCGGCAGCCAGGGCGTCAAAACGGGACCAACCCACCGCGCCCCGAAGGAGAATGGGCTCCTCATCGCGGTACAACCGCCAGCCTTCGCCCCGCCGTTCAATGGCAACGTGGGAAGCCTGCGCAACCAGAGCCCAAGCCAACCCGAGGCTGGCGACCAAACCTCCCATTCCAGCCGCTCCAGCCAGTGCCCTGGTCTGGATGAACCGGCGACGATGGAGAGTCTTCATGGCGAGTCTATTGGTTGGATTGGATGGAGTTGGATTCGACCACCGGTGCGGGCCTCTTCCGTGCCGCCTCTCTCCTGAATTCAGACCTGGCGCGGGATCACTGAGCATCCTTACGTCCCAACGGCGGACGATACACCCGAATGGCCGCCACCGAGGCTCCGTCGGTGCTGAGGATCTCGAGAGTGTGCCGGGTGTTGGGAAGCCCGTGCGCGAGCGTCAGGACGCCCTCCGTCGCGGGATCATCGATGGCGGTCGGCGTGATCTCATCCACAAAGCGCGGCTCGACGTTCCATCGCACCTCGAACTTCTCCGGAATGGGTTTGATGCCAGCCAGACCGAGCGCGTAAGGCACGTTCCAATCGTTGGTCTCGATGACGACCCGGCCGGATTCGGAGACGAATCGCTCCACGCTGCGACCCGCGCCGTCCGGGCCTGTCTTCGAGCCCGCGAGTGTGAAGCTGAAGGCCTGATCGCTCGTGGCATCCTTCGTCACGGCGAGCGTCCAATCCTCGATGAGCAAGGGGGCCTTGGAAGTGATCGGCGCGATGACCGGCCATTTCACCGGCCACTTGCCTTCGGGTTTCGTGACGGCGCGGGTGAAGGCATAGAGTTCAGAAAACTCGGAAGGCTTGGATCCATCCAGGCGAACGATCGCTGCGGAAGCGGCGCCCGCGCGACGCACCACGTCCACGCGGCTGCCCTCGAACTCGAGCCGCAACCGGCCATCCCGCCAATGAACGTCTTTACCCACCTCCCAGGTCTTCACCCAGGCGTCGGCGGGCGACGGGCCCAATTTCGGATCGTAGCGCAGGTAGGCTTTGACACATTCCGCCATCAGCCATTCGCCGTGCTCGTTGAGGTGCACCCCGTCGCTCAGCAGCGACTTCGGCTCGAGACGGTTCGCCGCGAGGTAGTCCTTCCACAAGGAGCGCTGGTCGCACAGTTCAGCGTCGTACTTCCGGGCCAGCGTCGGCAGCCAGTTGTGGTTCATGAACTGGTCCCAATGTTTGCCGGCTGGAGGTAGTTTGGCGGGATCGGTTTCCTCGGTGAGATGCTCCGGTTTGGTGACGTGATCGTTCTGCATCAGGATTTCCGCCGTGGTGCGCTCGCGCACGCGACGAAGGATGTCCTCGTATTTGTCATGGGCGCCGTAGACGTGGAAGATCAGCAGGTCGGGTTGAAACGGATACAGGTCCGTCTCCGCCGTCTTCACGAGCATCTGCGAGGCGAAGCCGCCGAGCGCGCGATTTTCAACCACGAGATGCGCGTGCGGAAATCGGCGTCGCAAGTCATCCTCCACCAGCTTCGTCCACCGTTGCTCGGTGATGCTCTGGCCATAGAACAGGATGCGAACGGTGTTTCGTCTTTCCGGCGTGCTGGTGGCCAGGAGCCGCAGGGTGCGTTGGAGGTGGCGCCCCCAACCGCTGGAGTCAGGGAATTGCGTGGGTGGATACTCCTTCGCGAGGGCGGAAACCGGGGAAGCCCAGGCGAGGATCATCGCCAGAAACCCGACTGGCACAGCCGGGAAGAACGATCGATGAGTTGAATTCATCATGGGAAACCGCTTTCGAGCACCCACGCCCCGTCGTCTTCGGCGAGGTTCGTCAGAATGCCTGGAAATTGGGAGGCGAATGGGAGGAAGAAATCTACGGAACGAGATCGGAACTGAGTTGGACCTCCATGCCGCTGATTCGTCGACTGGAACCTTTGCGGGTGATGAGTGTCTTGCCGTCGACTCGCTGGCGCTCGAATTGGTCGAGGTTGAGGACCTTGAATCCCTCCTCCGTGCGACGAACGGCTTCCAGGCAGCCCATTTCGTGGTCGCGCTCGGCCGCGGCGCGGTCGAACTCGATGCTGCCTCCCAGCGCGATGTCAGTCATGAAGTAGCGCACATTGGTTTCCGGGTAGGGAACGTCCGAATTCAACCGGATGAAGAATGGATCCAGGAGACGGTCGGTGTTGCGGAAGTAAAGTCGGCGATCGGAGCCGGAGCCGCGGGCCTCGAACAGATTCGTGTTCACAACCCGGCACCCCGACGTCCAGCGCCGCACCGCTTCGGCAACTTCGGGATTTGCCATCGCCCCCTGCAACGTGGCGACGGGTCGACCCAAGGTCAGTTCGGCCAACGCGATGCGCACGGAGGCCTGGTGAATCAGGAAGTCACTCGACAGCAGCACTTCGTTTCCGGTGATGGTGCGATCCGTGCCCCGATGGACGATACGCATCACGCGCCCGTCCCGGCCGAACTTGTTCGTCAGCCAGCGGCGCTCGAACTCGTTCGTATTCACCACACGCGCCCCGGCATCCCAAAGCCGAAGGGCTTCGATGGAATCGGGGTCCTTCTCCCGGGTGGCGTAGTCTCGGTAAAGCGCCACGTTCCCGCCTAGGGTCATATCCGCCATCAGATACCGCACCTGGGGCTCGCGCCAGATGACTTGCTGCCAGTCAGCCGACTGAGCGAAGGCCAATCCGGGCCACATCAAGATGACGGCAAGGTAGCGTTTCATGATCAAGGGGCAGGATTTGAACTGCATTCCCACGAAGGGGGCCGGTCGGTATGCCTGGCCCTTGGCGCCATGGAGAACTGCCAGATGCGGGCGATTTTCATTGGCGGAACGGGGCTCTTGTCGGTCTGAAGTCGAGTTGCGGATCCTCCAGCACCAGCACCCAGTCGCGGCCGGCGCCGGGAGGTCCGGGGGGCGCGAACTCGCGGCTGCCATCGTTCGCGAACTGTCCAGCGGCAGTGACTTGGCCTGTTCGCGGGTCAAACCATCCCGCCTTCACTTCCCTGCCGGTGAATCGGTCCAGGTGCACACGAAAGGGTTGGCCCACTGGCGTGTAGATCAGCGCGTAACCATCACCGCGCAAGGCGCGCAGATGATCCGTTCCCTCACCGACCGGACTGGCAATCAGTGCCTGGTCGGGCGCCTGGCTCAGGAATGGACGCGACTCCATGAGGCTCCGCAACAAACCCATCTGACGCGCACTGGGCGCGTCGAGCGCCTCCTTCCAGGTCAGCCGCGCCGACAGGATCGGCTTTCGCGGCGGGGCGTACATCTGCCAGATCGAGTTGTGGCCATAGGTGTGGCCGGCGGCACCCGCGAACACCGCCCAGTAAGCCGCGCGCCGCGCGTGGTCGTCATTGGACGGCCGGGTGGATTTATGGAGGGCGCGCAGGGATTCGGGCAGCCAGGCGGCGAGAATCAGTGCGTCCGGGTAACTCGATTCCAGGTCGATGACCGGTTTGACGGGTTGCCGATCCCAGTGTTTCTCAATGAACCGCCAGCTCTCCACCAGATCGCCATGGCTCGATTGGACCGACGTGAAATCCAGCCACGGCTCGTCATGCAGGTAGTCCGACACATGGCCAGGACCGGCGGTGTGGTAGGTCATCAGCACCGCGTCATCGTTGCCACCGGCGACACCCTCCGTGATACCTCGTGCCAGTGCGCGCCACACGGCCACCGCACCCGGCGTGGAGGGCGCTTTGTCGCCGCCCAGAATCCAAATCAGGTTGGATCGGTCGCGATACCGCTGGCCGAGAAAGCGTCCGTACGCCACCGCGTTCGTCACGTTGAAAATGCCATCCACCTTTCCGTCGAACGGCGAGGAAGTGACATACTTGCCCCACGTGGGGAGAAAGCCGATGCGAAGACCCTTCGTGGCGGCCAAGTCGATCACCTCATCCACGAAGTCCCAGTAGTCGTTGGCAGGGCCAGGCTTTACCGAGGGACGCGAGGGATCGTCATCCACCAGGGGACGGTCGCCCTGGCGATTGGGCTCACTGAGCCCGTCCAACTCGGCAAGCGCGACGGCCTGGATGACGGTGAAGCCTTTGGCGGCGCGGTCGGCCAGGTAGAGTTCGGCTTCGGTGCGGTCGAGACGATGAAACAACTCCCATGCCGTGTCGCCCAGCCAGAAGAACGGATTTCCATCCTCCGTGACGAGGAAACGACGGTTGTCACCGACGCGCAGACGCGGGACGAGTGAATCCGCCATCAAACCGTCGGAGGTCGCTGCAGTGGACCTCGCCTCCGATCCCGCGACGCGGGCGATTGGTGTCGTCGCGCCCCACAACCTAGCCACCAGCGCGAACATCACCGGATCGTGTGTCTTGAGTTCGTCGTGTCGGAAGGGAAAGAAGTCGTTCCGACTGAAGAAGGCTTCGCTGGTCTCCGCGAAGTACTCCATTGGATCCGTCATCGCATAGGCACGCTCAAAGGAGTTGGGCCGGCCGTTGCCAAACCAGCGCTCGACGCGGTCATACGTCCCATTTGTTCTGGCCCGTTCGTAGGCGGCCTTGATTTCCGCGTTGGCAAATCCCTGCGGCAACACCCTGTCATGATACGCGTGCGCCAATTCGTGCAGGGTGAAGTTCGGCATCCGATTCATCTCGGCTTCAAACTGCCGAACATTGCTGAACTCGACAGCCTTCGCCATGGCAACGTCCCGCCCATTGGCGCGCAACCAACCGGCATCCGGATGATACTCCGCGGTGGGCTGCCGCCCGGGATAAGGCGGGGAGAAGAAGAGCGGCACTCGCTGCAATTCTTTCGCGGCAGAGGCTGGTACCACGCGGAGAATTTCTTTCAACTGCTGGCGCAGCAAGGTGAGCGCCCGTTCCGTGACCTGGGCTTCCGTGCCTTCGATCAACGCTGGGCGGATCGGGACGATCCAGCCTTCGATCTCTCGACGTTCCCAGGCAGGAGCGGGTGCGCGTTCCGTCAGTTCCGCAGACTGGGAGATGGCCGATTCGACCTGAGCCAGCGCTGACCTGTGAACGCCTGCCAACACCAGGCAAAGCAAGAGAGCGGCATGCATCATAGGGCTAGCTCTGGAGTTTCTCGTGCCCGGACCCTACGGACCCGTGCAATCCCTGGGAGTGCGAGGTGATCTGGCCTGCTTCGATCTTCATGTCGGCCTTCGCCTTGATTGCCTGCCCGACGCCCATGGCCAAACGGCAGAGCATGCCAACCGCGGAGACGACGCGTGATCTGATAGAGGTAAGCGGGAAACGCTTCCGAGCCGGGAAACGCGCATCGCGTGGAGAGCCTGGGCAGCCATTCCCATGGGCGGCATCTTGAGAAGCGCACGCCGATAACGCCAGACTGGTTCGATGCTCAGCAGGGAGAGGAGTGGTCCCTGAGGCCCTTGGTACCCCGGACCAAGTGCGGTTCCTTTCCATGAACCACCGAACCCAGCGAGGGCGGATCATCTTCTTTTCAGGTGATCTCCTTCCCGGCCCAATGGGCCGGCATACCTTAGCCCAGGCCATCGGCCTGGGTTTTCGGCATTCGGTTTTCATGGCGCCTGATGGGCGCCCATACCGTCCCTTCAGAAAACGCACGCCATCACCCCTCAATACCGCAGCCGAAACGCTTCGACCCCGGTCCCCGTGGACCGCGGAACGTCGACTACATACGGAGATTCCGACGGTTCGTTCGTCAGGCGGGGCTGCCAATCCTTCAGGTCCGGGGTCGACTCCAACACCTGTGCCCACCGCACGGGCGACTCGATCGTGAAACGAATCCGGTCGTCGACCATTCGCGCGGCCGAGCGAAACCGCGGCCCGGGTTGAACCTTCACCACCCCCACGCCGTGCGCCTCGAGCGAGATCCGCCATCCCGCCGCCTCCCGACGCAGTGCCGTACCGGAGAGAACCTCCGTGGCGATTTCGCCCGCCCCGCCCTCCTCAACCAGCCATCCCGACTCCACACGCGCCGAATCGGAATACAGCGTGTAATAGCGGGTGCCCCCCGCATCCGAACCGAATCGTTCGACCGCGATGGCCGGATTGTCGCAGGTCGCACCCGTGACCGGCTGCCAACCCGCTTCGGCGACAGTCCGGATCAGGGGCAGATACTTCAGGAACAAGGGCCGGTCGCGATTGTACCACGCGGGATTGCGCCAATAGGGGTTCTCCGAGGCGTTGTGGCTGAACATCGATGGGTAGAATCCGTAGAGGAGGCACCGCCGGAAGTACCGCTCCACATGCGGCGAAAACGCGTTGTAGTCGGTGTTCATCAGCAGCAAGTACGGCTTGGCACCCGACAGCGTCCGCCAATAGGCCATCTGGGCATGGGTCGACGGCTGGTACGCGCCGCCCGACAGCCAGTCCGTTTCCGTCCCCATCACGTCCAGCCAGGGACACAAATAGCCGAACCGATACGGCACGCCGTTGGCGAACATCAGGCGGCCCAACCGATGCACCTCCTCTCCGATCCATCGGGTGAATTCGTATACCGCCAGCCCCTTGAACAACGCCGGCTGCTTCGTATCGCTGGAGAACGTCAATGGGACCGTGCTCCAACGAAAATGGTCCCGTCGGAAATTCAGTTCTGCCGTCACGTAGCCTTCCAACGAATCCAGGTACTCGCCGTCGAGACCCGCCGGTGGCGCGTTGCTGTAGGTCTTCGTCCGATACGGTTCGTTCCAGTAAACCGTGGCGGCGTTGGGATTGGCGGGCAGGTTGGGATTTGGATTCAGACTCCACACCGCGCCGTTGGCCCACGGTTCGTTGCGAAAGATCATGGCCGGCTGATTCCGGGCGTCGTCCATCGATGCCGTTCGCGAAATCACCGCCATGCGTTGATGAGTTCCGTCCGCGCCCTGGGCGTACTCGTCACGCGCTTTCAACGCTTCATCGATGGTCCGTGGTCGCTCCGGCGACATCGGCATCCACCACGTCATCGGTTCGGTATAACGAAAACTCAGGATGCCGTTCCGATCATCGAAAGGAATGTTGGGCGCACCCTCCTGGTAGCGAAATCCAAAGTCCTGCCAACCGGCGACCGTCGAGATATCCGTAAACGGCATCCAGATGCCCTGCGACCGCGAGCGAACCACAAAATGATCGGGGAATAGCTGCTGGTACTTGGCCCACGCCGCGCGAAATCCCCACCGTCCATCGAAGCGAAACAGCACGAACCGAAAGTCCGCCCCCCCGGGAAACCGCTCCGTCTCGCGAACCAATCCGAAGTCGCATACCGCGAACAATTGCCGGGTGCCGGCATGATACGCCAATCGGTACAGGCTGGGTCGACCCATATCCAACCCCAGCCCGAGTCCCTTCGCCTCCTGGGTGACCGCGGCCAAGGGATACACCGACATCGTGCCGGTGCCACCCGCCCGAACCGACGTGACGTTGGCGAACTCGTCACGCCCCTCAATTTTCGTCGCACCACGAATATCCTGCCACCACTGCCACCCCGTTGCATCCACCGGCACCGCGGCGTACAGCTGAATCGCCCGATCCAGTCCGGTGGTGTCGATGACCCGTCCTTCCAACACGACATGATCCGGTCGCGCCACGACCGAGGCCTCCAGTCGCAACCCGAGTTCCGCGCACACCCCGTTCTCGAAGCGATAAACGCCCGATCCCGCTGCCACGTCTCGCGCCAGGAAACCACCAGCGCCGGGCGATGTCACCTCTTGGCCATCCACGCGGAGCGAGACGATCCGTTGTCCGGCCCATTCCAGGCGCAACCCATCGTCCGTCGTAACCGTCGAGGTCAGCGGAGGCGGCGGATGGGTCGTCGGGACCGTCTCCATCACGACCCCCTGGAACAGAAGCGCGGTTCCAGTGGTTCGCTGTTCCTCGACTTCAATGTCATCGAACCACACCTTGCCCGAGTGATTGCCGCGGAAAAGGCAGTAGAGAGACAAGGTGCGGATCGGTTTGGCCGGCACCACGGTGAACTCCTGCCGTTCCCAGTCATGAGTGCCCGTCGAGAAATTCGCCGTCTGCCCCCACAATGGCGTGCCGTCGGCATAAACCACGTCGACGTACAGCGCGTAGTCGTTGTCGGCGCCACCCGTCACGTTCTCTGCCCGGCTCCAGCCACGAATCGTCAACGGCACGATCGACGATCGATTGAGGGTCAAGGTCTGGCTGGCTCCGCGCCAACCCGCGGCTGCCGTAGCCTCACAGGCCATGGCGATGGACCCCGATCTCCCTTCCCCCGCGGCGACGCGATAACCCTGGGGCGCACCGGACCATCCGGTGAAAGTGGTTCCCGATCTGTTGGTCACCTCAAAGCCGGGATTTCGCGCCAGATTGGTCAATGCTCCGCCCGTGACGGGACGCAGCACCAACTCACCCGCGTCTGCGCCCATTGCCACTCCGAAAACGAGCGCCAGCAGCGCAGCACCGAGGAACCGTATGATCGAACGATCGGATCCCACGCGAACCGGGTGAATATTGAAGTTGGGCACGACGCTGCGATGCTCCGCTCGCAGTCGCCGGGGTCAACTCCGCAATCTTCCAGATCGCTTTCATTCCCGGCAAATCAGTGGCTTGGCAGCGAAGGTGAAACTTAGGGTCGGTCATGAAGCAGACGTTCACCGAAGACGGGCGAGCCACCGAAGTCTCCAGGTCGACCTGGTCGTGCGCGGACGGAGGGTGCCGCGACTGGTGGGGACCCGCAGTGCTCGTCCCGCTGCTGCTTGTCCTGCAAATTGCGCAAGCCATGGGACAGGAGCTGCGGATCGAATCGTTGTCCCGCCAGGGTGTCCTCACCTGGACCAACGCGCAGCCAGGCTGGGTCTGCCGGGTGGAATGGGCTCCCTCGAGCGACGGTCCGTGGTCGGGTTCATGGGAAACCCTGGTGGACATCCCATCGACCAATCAGTGGACCACTCGACCGGTCCCGATGCTGTACCGCGTGGTGACCTACCCGCCCCCAACGCCGCAAATCACCGACGTGACCGCCGCGGCGGCGTTGCCGGTGGTGGAAGCCCGTCTGCGAGAACCGGCCTTCGTGGTGTTGGACGTGCGAACACCCACGGAGTTCGGCATCCAACATTTGAAGGCGGCCCTCAACGTGGATTTCTATTCCAAGTCCTTCGAGCAGATGCTGGGCAAACTGGACCGGAAACGGACGTACCTGGTCTATTGCGCCTCAGGAGGCCGGAGTCGCCGGGCATCGACAGCCATGCAGAAGCTGGGGTTCCTGGATATTCTCAATGTCTCGGACGGCTTCTCGACGTTCGCCGCGCTGCCGGGGGCGGCCGACTACCTCGAACCGTGACACCGGGCGGGAGTCGACGCTTCAACGCGTCTCGATCTCCGGACCAAGACTCCCTCAACGCGCCACCCACCGGCGCCGGAAACTCTAACTGGGCCAGTCCCGGTTGGTGAACGCCCGCCAGGACCAGGTTTAACCGGAGTCCGGACAGGGTCTTCATTTCATAAAGGGTCTTCGTTCGCGAGAAATCACGGCCCCTGCGAGAGCCTCCTGGCTGTGCCATTCATGGTTCGATCCTGAGAATGGCGCGCCGATAGGACCAGAGCGCGGGTGCGCCAGTGTCTTTCACCTCACAAATGACGTGAAGCGTCTCCGCCTTCTTGACCATGGGTGCAACCAACGAAGTCTCCAGTCCCGTTCCACCGCTCAACTTCACATCCTCCGGGAACGCCCGCCCCTTCGTGTCGCGGAGCGTGCTCGCTTCCGGATAGATCCACCAGCGAACCTCCACCGAATCGCCGTCGGGATCGCTCGTGCCTTCAGCGGTCAGTCGCACGGTCTCCCCGGACTTGGCGGAGATTTCGACGATCCGCTTCGACCGGTCGCGGTTCAGAACGACGACGGGATTGTGATTGGCCTTATTGAAATCGCCGGAGACACACCAATCCATGCGCGCGGCGAAGTCGTGCTGAAAGTGCTCGCGCCACCGCCAGACCGTGGCCATGTCGCTGCATTCCGTCTGACCGTTGTCGGCCGTAGCCGTATCGCGGCTGTCCCGGTTGTTGGTCCAGATGGGACGCGTTTCGCCATAGGCTTGATAGAGCGCGTAACGCCCGCCCCATCCCCCGTAGGCCGGGCTCTCGGCCCAGCCAAGGCCATGGTCGACAAGCCCAAGGAACGAAGGCGTATCGCCCTCCATGATGTACTCCAGCCGCGGGTACAGGGCGCCGAGCGGGCCGTGATGGCGGATGATGTTCGCCTCCAACCAGGGGTTGTCCACCAGAGCAAACTTGTGGCCCGGCCCATTCCTGTAATGACGATCTCCGCTGATTCCGGTCCACGTGGCTCTCCAATACTCCTTCGAGTCGGTGGTGCTTGGACTGACGATATAAAAAAGGTTGGTGAATTCCCGTCGAAGCCAGGGGCCGGCGTCGTCTTGGTCGGAGATGGTGTAAACCCGAAGTTTCGCGATCAACGCGGCGAGGTCGCTGGCGGAGCGTTCGCGTCGCGCGTCCAGCAGCGCCTGAGCCAGCGTATTGGCTCCGCCCCAGACGCTGACCCAGAGCGGGCGCGGGTCGGGTTTGTCGGCTGCGCGGAGAAGGTGGCGAGAACCAGGTGTCGATTGGCCCTCGCCAACCGAAGCCATGCCGTAATGGGGTTGTCCGGCGAAGGTTACCGCGAGCAGATCCTCCCGCGCGGGAAACCCTGGCGCGTGCCTGGACAGGTTGGGATGCACCTGACCGTAAGCATCGATTTGCCGTCGGATCAGATCTTCCCGGGTCTTGGTCCGCAACCAGGTTGAGGTGGTTGCCACCAATCCTTCGACATCGTATTCGTTGGCATAGACGAGAAAGCGCACCATGGATTCCTCGTCGTCCGGTTCGTTGGATATATCAGTCAGAACCAAGACGCGCGCACGGTCGGCCTGGGTGACGATCGAAACCATCAAGCAAAGCAGCAAGCAGCAAAGGCGGCGCATAGGCTGAGGTCATTCAACCAAAAGGTCGGAGCCCTCGCCATCCTTCCTCACCCACGCAGCCTCCCAAGCGCCGCGGCCGGGTCTTCAACATTCAGCCGCTCGACTTCGGAGGACGGGCGACGGGACGGAAATCGATGGCCGGGGTCGCCATCGGAAGCGGAATCAGAGTCGGCATCGCTCTGTGCCCGGTGTTCGTGATCGTATGGACCCGAATTCCGGACCGCACCGCGGGGATGGGACGATCGGCCTTACCCGAACCAGCGTATTCCTCCGGCCTGCTCTTCGACCCATCGAGGTGGAGCACACGGAAGTTCGGAGACTTTCCGAAGAGCTCCCGATAGAACGCCCAGAGCACCTCCCAATATTCAGGAAGCGTAATCTGCACGTGGTTCGACGCCGGCTGCAGCCCCGGCTCGAGCCGCGTATACGTTCCCGGCTCGGTGTGATGGTACGTGTGGGCCACCGAGTCGTCGTGATTCAGAAAATTGACGACGCGCTCGAGTATCGTCTGATTGCGCAGATTGCGCGTCAGGCAATTCCGCGCGTCATCGTCGCCGGTCGCAAAAATCCCAAGGTGCTGCAGCCACTGATTGTGCCGGGTCATGATCGAACCGGACCCACACATGAGGATGAAATTGGCGGCGGCGAGGCCGGCGGCCTCGGGAGCCAACCCTGCGAAAAACAAGGCGAGAAAGCCTGGCAGGACCAGCCGCCCAGGAAGGTTGGCGGCAATCGTCGCACCCGTGAGCAAACCCCGCCGGCGCAGTCTGGCCGTGGTGGCGACCTCCCACGCGATGTTGCCCAGGACCAGTTCCATGACGAACTGAAGTCGCGCCCGACCCGGATGCCGCAGGAATCCTTCCGGGTACATCTGCATATCGCGGTCGGTATTCGCATGCAAATGATGGGAGGCATGGGAGAGCCGGTACGTTTCCGGGTCCACACACAGGGCAAAGCAGGTCACTCGATAGAACAGCCGGTTGTTCAAGCCATCGACGTATCCGTGCCAGAGCTCGTGGCGGAGCATGCCGAGCCAGGAAACGAAGTAAGCGCCGATGACCGGCGACAGCACGAGTAGCCACCACCCCGCACGATGCGCGAGGAGGGGTGGCAGGGTCAGGACGAGAATCCACCCGGCCAGGGCACTCACCCAGCGGACACGGGCGGATGGAGTCGGGCGGTAAGGATTGGGATGCGGCGACTTCATGGTGGGATCCGGTATTGGAGTCTCCAGGATACAAACTCAGCAGTCGTAGTTGCCCGAGGCCACCAGCCTTCCCGTGGCATCCACGACCTCGAAGGCCTCATCCGTGTGGCGTAACGTGGCATCCTGACCGAGGAAAAGAGGTCGACAGAAATGAACGGAGAACCGCGTCGGCAACCGGCCCGTCAACCGGGCGAGCGCCGCCATCACCCGATTCGATGTGTAGAGGCCCTGGGCAAACGGCCGGCGGTGACCGAACCAACGCGCCAGCCCTGCATGGGCATGCGCCAGGTTCAGATCACCCGACAGGACGCCAAAGTCGATCCCCGCTTCCAGCGGAACTCGCAGTCGGTGCCCCCTGACGGTGGGCGAGGCCGGATCCAGGCGCGGCGTCGGCTGCTCTCCGCTGGCAGAACCAGAACCACAGTCCCGACCGGCAAGCGCCTGGCAGTCGCGCACCGGCACATTCTTAACCAGGAAGCGGTCGATGGTCTCGAACACGGGCGTGGAATGTCCCGTGCGACGGGCCACGCAGCGGCACGTGAAGGTCACGCGTTGGCGGGGCCAAACCCGCAGATCTTCGACCATCACCTCGATCGCGTATTCCGCATTGGGGACCAAACCTCCCGCACCGGTCCCAGCCACCAACTCATGCTGCACGAGCAGCAGGTGCCGGAAGTTGGGACCGAATTCGCTCAGCAATTGAAAGAGCAGCCGGCTGTTTTCAGTCGTGAAATAGGTAAAGGGCGGGATCGATTGGTCACGGAGGTGGAAGAAGTCCTTCCATTCTCCGATACGACAGGCCGGGAGCAAAGTGGTCATCCGATAACTCGGTAAAGGCGTCGGGGCCACAAAGGAATGACGTCGCAACACCGCTGGCAGGAAGCGCACAGAATACCTCGCCACGGTGACGGCCGCGCGCAGCCAGTGGAGAGCCGGAGCCGTCGAACAGGTCCGCCGCCGCCGGGTACGGTCCGTCCCCTCCACATCGAATTCCGGACAGTTTTGAACCGTCCCGGACTGGCCAACGGCAGGGACCAAGTCGACATCCTCCGACGTCTGTCCTCTCGCGAATGGGGGGAATCGATCGGTTCGAGTGTGGGCCGAGCCCCAACGGGAAAGACCATGGGCGGCCGGAGAGGCGATCGAAGCGTCGGGAGTCAAAAAACCGTTGAGGAGTGGGGTTTCGAGGAGGGTCTGCATGCGGGTTAGTTGGTTGCTACACCCCATCTAAGAAGGAACGCCGGTTGAAGGTTTCGCGGCTTGTGGCCGGCAGGATGAAGAACGCCGGACACCGCATCTTTCCCCTCCACCCGAGGCGGGCTATCACCCCTCGTCGCAGCGCGACGAGGGCTGCCTGACTCAGCCCATTTCCAACTCAGTTGGGCCCTGTCGGGCTGCGACAGGGCAATCCCGCCTTTGTTCTTGCCCCAAACTCCCGCCCGAGTTTCGGAGGTCTTCCCGTCTCATGAACTACTGAAACCATCGAGGGCGGACCATCGCTTTGTCAGGTGATGTCCTTCCCGGCCCAACGGGCCAGCATTCCTGAGCCCAGTCCATCGGCCTGGGTTTTCGGCATTCGGTTTGCATGGCGCCTGAAGGGTGCCTCTACCGTCCCTTCAGCCCGGCCATCCAATGGGAAGCTATCGAACCGGCCTGTCGGGCGTTCCCGATCATGCAAATCGGGACACACCGACAGCCTGACACTCAAGTCTCTGCGGATTCGCCATGACGGAGCCCCAACTGGCGCAAACGCTCTCGCAATGTGATTCGGGACACGCCCAGC
The DNA here is from genome assembly GCA_016795425.1 of Verrucomicrobiales bacterium. Lineage (GTDB taxonomy): Bacteria > Verrucomicrobiota > Verrucomicrobiia > Limisphaerales > CAIMTB01 > CAIMTB01. The sequence continues at coordinate 25,733 of JAEUHG010000248.1, read as the reverse complement.
AGCCGTGCCGCCTGGGCCAGGTTTCCCTGGGTTCGATTCATGGCTTGAACCAGCAACTCACGGTCAACGATCCGCAGCAATTCGTCACGCGCAGCCGGCTCCGGAGCGCCGGTCGCCCGATCCAGCACCTGGCTAACCACGGCTGCAAGCGGCGCCGGAGCCTCGGTGCGGCGCCCCGCCGGAGCAGCGCGAAGGATCGGCTCAAGCACGTTGGCCGTGACGCCGTAGCTCTGCGCCTGAACCAAGGCTTGGCGCACGACATTCTCCAATTCGCGCACGTTACCAGGCCAGGGATGCCGTCGGAGCAAGTCCAGTGCGTCGACGGTGAATTCCGCCGCGCCCAATCCCATCGTTGCACCAAAGCGGCGCGCGAAATAATTTACCAACTCGGGCAGGTCCTCCAAACGATCACGGAGCGGTGGAAGCCGAATAACCGCGACCGCCAGCCGATAATACAAATCCTCGCGGAACGCCCCGGAGGAAATCATCGATTCCAGGTCCCGGTGGGTCGCCGCCACGACTCGCACATCCACGTTCACATTCTCCGCACCACCCAACCGGGCGACGCAGCGCTCCTGCAAGGCTCGCAGCAGCTTGGCCTGGGTCGAAGCAGAGAGGTCGCCGATTTCGTCGAGAAACAAGGTTCCACCATCGGCCTGTTCGAAGCGCCCGATCCGACGGTTCACCGCACCGGTAAAGGCGCCGCGCTCATGACCGAACATCTCGCTTTCGAGCAAGGCCTCCGGGATCGCCGAACAATTCACGGCGATGAACGGCGCCTGATTCCGCTCGCTATGCTGGTAAAGTGCGCGGGCGATCAATTCCTTCCCGGTACCGGTCTCGCCGCGGATCAATACCCCGACGTTTTGCGATGCAAATCGTCCGATCTCCTTGTAGACCGCCTGCATCACCCGACTGCTCCCGACCAATGCCACCTCCGCGGGGTCGGCCGTGCCTATCGCCACTGGTTCGACCATGCGTCGCCCGGCCGCCACCGCGCGCGTGAGCAAGTCCAGCAACTCCCGCATGTCGCAAGGTTTGAGCAGGTAATCGAAAGCTCCCTGTTTCATCGCCTGAATCGCCGTCTCGGTTGTGCCATGAGCGGTGATCAGGATGATGGGCAGGCGCGGCCGCGCCCGGTGGAGTTGTTCCACCAGGGTCAATCCATCGAGCCCGGGCAACCTCAGGTCTGTGAGCACCGCGTCAAAGGTCTCCCCCAACGCACGCGCCAACCCCTCGTCGCCGCGCCCCGCGTGTTGGACGGTGAACCCTTCCTCGCTCAACACGGGCGACAGGGCGGAAGCCACTGACACATCGTCTTCGATAAGGAGAATGCGGCCTGACGTCATACGCCGGCGCCATTCTCACCTCCCGGCCGCCCGAGGCAACAGCACCGAAAACACCGATCCGCGTCCAGGCGCCGTGCGAAATTGGATCCGGCCGCCGTGCTTTTCAATGATGCGCGCCGCAATCGGCAACCCAAGGCCCGTGCCGGTCGGTTTGGTTGTGAAGAACGGATCGAACAACTTCCGTTGAACCTCGGGTGTGATGCCACATCCGTTGTCCGCCACGTCGATCACCACCGCCCGCTGCTCCCGCCCGTCCCAACGCGCCACGCTCTCGCGCGCCTCGAGACGCACCCGCCCCCCCGTCGAACACGCCTGCGACCCATTCTGCACCAGGTTGATCAAGACCTGCCGCAATTGCTGGGGATCGGCAAGAATAGTCGCCGAAGTTTCGGCATCGACCGTCAACTCCACACCGGCGCGCTGCAGTTGAGGCGCCAACAATCCCGCACAAGCGTTCAGTTCGTCGCGCACCGACACATTGAGGAACTCGGGATCCGAAGGTCGGGCAAATTGCAGAAAGTCGCGGACAATCCTTTCAAGCCGTTCGATTTCCACGTCGATCACATCGGCGGCCAGCTTCTCGGCTGAGCCGTCGGCCAGTCGCTTTTGCAGTGTATAGACGCGCGCCTTGATAGCGGTGAGCGGATTGCGCAATTCGTGGGCAACGCCCGCTCCCAGCGCGCCCAAGGCCGCCAGTTTTTCGTGGCGCTCCGCTTGCGCCTGGGCCTCTACCAAACGCGTCTGCAAGGGTTGGATCATATCGCGGTAGACCAAGACCGCCAGGGCAGCACCCGCCAGGACCAACGCGCCAAGCGAGCCCAGCAACAGATTTCGCAGCTGCCTTAGTGATTCACGCGATTCCTGAAGCAACATCCCGCGTGCTTCCCGATGCGCCGCCGCCAATTTCAGTCCCAGCCCCAGCAACCGGCTGAGTTCTCGGTCGACCACCACCAAGGACGCCAAATCGACCCCGCTCCCGCCGGCGACCTCCGCCTGTTTCAACATTTCACGAGCCGCGCCCAAATAGCCGTCCAGAGCGGAATCCAAATGCTGCAGCACCCGCAATTCATCCTCGGACCCGAGCTTCTCTCGCTGTCCGGCCAGCCATTCATCCAATCCACGGGCAGCCTGTTCGAAGGTCGCACGCCGTGCCGCGGTATCGGGACTCGGAAAGCGCGGCAGATCCTCATTCAACTCCAACAAGCGCTCCTGGAATCGCTCCGCCAGTCGAAAACTCTCGGTGTCGACCTCATCAAGGCGCTCCCTCAACCGCTGGCCACTGGACCATGAGGTATAAGCCGCCCAGGCCATGGTCGACAACGCTGCCGCCAACAGCAGGATGAACCAACCCAATCGGACGTGGAGTGCGGCCCTCATGCTCGAAAGGAAGCACTTCTCAGGCCTCGCCAGCCTCGCTGTCAACCGAGGGGTGTCCCTGACGTCGGACATGCGGGTGAGGGAAGTGGATGGCCAGGAAGATCGCCCGGACGAACCTGTCCGATCAGTCCTGGCTGCCAAGAGTGGTTTCCGCCGATGGCGCTGCCGGTCGAATTCCGACCGCCCGGTGGATAATCGCTGATCGTCCCTCTGACTTACCGAACGGCAACTGAGCTCAATCCGGTAGTGGCACCATTCCTGCCTCTCACTGAATCGTGTCTTTGGCTAACGAATACTCCGAGGACACCCGGGGGTGAAGTGGCAGCCGCCACCTTTCCCCCTCTCCCGGTGGGAGAGGTCCCGGCGCACGATCGAAACCAGAGAACCATTAACGAACCTCAACCAGAACTTTCATGTCCTTGAGCCATTCCATCGCATCACTTTCCACCGCTGCCCTTCTTTGCCTCAGCCTGGCCGGCCGAGCCGATACCGGCCGTCCAAAACCAACGGAGACCACCCCCTCTCAAAGTGGTTCCACCGGCAAAACCTCCGCATCAAATCGCTCGACCTCCACCAGCACCAACACCGCCGGCCATTCTACTCGACATCGCGCGCACCGGCAGAAGTCCCAATCGAAAACCACCTCCAGGACTGGCGTCTCCAGCACTTCATCGAAGCCCAATGACAAGGCGGATCCCAAAAAGCATCCCGTCCAATGACTTCCCGGATATTCAACAACCAAGCCTGGCGCCAAGCCCGGACCGACCTCATGGAGCCGGACCTGCACATCAAATCTCTCCTAGCCGCGGACGGAGTCCACACGTCGCCAGAACCCCCCGAACGCCGTTACCTGCGTCGGGTCCTGCTCGTCGACGACGATGCCTCGGTCCGGGCTTCGTTGGTCGAGGCGCTTGAGGTGGGTTCCGGCCACCGACTGACGGTTGAAACCGCCTCCAGCGCGCGCGAGGCCTACTGCCGCTTCATCTCCTGGACACCGAGCCTGGTGTTGCTCGATCTCGGATTGCCGGATCAGGACGGTTGGAAGCTGTTCGAAAACCTTGAAATGAACCGACCTTTCGTGCCGTTCATTTTAATCACCGCACAGCCTGATCAGATCATCCGCGCTCGGCGAATGGGATTCGACGCCGTCTTCGAAAAACCCGTCGCTCCGGCAAGCTTGGTCGATACCATCTTGGGTGTGCTCGGCGAATCCGAGTCTCAGCGTCTTCAGCGCCTTGTGGCTCGGACTTTTCGCCCGTTGTTTTCATAAGACCGCTACCCTCAACTTTCTCAGGCGTCCGCCGGCCCGGCGCCGCCGCCGACTCACCGCGCCGCGTCGGTTTCGGTCCGGCTGAACTCATGCCGGATCAAACCAAAGAAGCTATAAGGATCCACCACTTCCACCGGCAGGTCCGGATACCTCTCCTGCAATCGCCGTGAAATCGCGGCATACCATGTCGGCGACTTGAGGATGCTGCGCGCCCACAGGAATCCCGGACGCCCGCCCGATCGCCGCGCCAGGTCGGCGATCACCCGCACCGCGTCGTCCTCCCCGTCGGGCAGATCACGCTCGGGACATGTCGGAACTCCGGCCCGCATTCCCGGCCGTTTCTCGAAGTGTGTGCCCAGGCCGTCCGGACTGAATCGCCGATACGCGGCAAATTCCAAATCCGTGGATGCTCCCGCCGAACCATCCAGGACAAACCCGGTGATCGTCATGTCCCATCGACCCATCATGGCTTGGCAATACCGTGTCCACGCCTCGAGGCCCGATGGCAATTGGGATTCGGGACGCACCGTGAGGGCCCGCGCATTGAGATAACCGGCACCCGAATCGCCGGCGATGAAGTAGTCGTTGGTCGACGCGTGCAGGTACGCGTAGACCATGGCCTGCGGCGCGCGGTCGGCGAGGTTGGGATCGAAGGCCCAGCCTAGTGGAACCTTTCCGAGATTCGGGTCACGGAAGAAGGCCGGCACTGATTTGTAGAGCCACGAGGGTGCGTCGTAATCCCCCACGTAATGTCCCACGAAGAACTTGGGGGCCACACGCCCTGCCTCGGTGATCCAACCTCTGGCCTTCCAATCGTTCGCGGCAGGTCGCGCGTTAGGCTGTCGATACCTCGCTTTCAAAGGAAAATGAGCAAAGAACGAGGCATTCGCCATGCCGCCCAATCCGGCCGCGTCGGCTTCGTGGTAAGCATCGAATTGGGAAATCAGGCGGGTGAATTCCCATTCGGTGGCCACCGGCTCATGGCGACCCGCCCCGGCGTGCGTGGTGTATTTGAACGGCCACGGCGGAAATCCCCCGATCTTCACCATTCCGCCCGCCGCACGTTCCCGCAGCGCACCCAGAATGGATAACAGCGTGCCTCGATCCTGGCCGACGGGTTGCCCAGGTTCATCCACCGGCGCCTCGTCGGCCCAGGGAGCAAGATCAAAAAAGAACGCCCGCCGCGCAATGAACCAATCGTGATTCACCAGCGTGTTCATCTCGATGCCGGCAGCCTCGGGTTTCCGCAACCAGTAGGCGTCCAGATAAAAGGCTCCAACGGCATCACAGCGGGTCCCTCCCTCTTTGCCTAACCATCGTTCCACCGCCCAACGGTACGCCGCGTTCTTGGGACTTGGCCCGGTAAACCGCGGCGAACCGTCCTCCTTCACCAGCCACAGGCGCACCGGCATTTTTCTTCTGACCACCAACTCCGAGTACAAGGAGCCCGGCGAGGAATCATACCGGACCGGCAGACAGCGCTCGATGCCCGCCGCTGTCGAGGCCAGAGCCGAAGTGGCTGGAACCTGCTCATCGTAGACGACCAAACCGTCATAGGCATCGGCGAACGTGTCGAGGGCTCCGCCCACACCGCTCAACGGCCGCTCCTCGACGTTTCGCAACCATTCCCCCTCGCCTCGCATCCAGTCCCACCAGAAACGATCTGTCTCCACGCCCCACTCGGAGCAGAAGAAGAGATAGAAGCGCGGCGCATCGCGATTGACCAATCCCTGCAACGCGGCCAGCAGGTGCATCTCATCCCAGACTCGATGGACGGCGCCGGGGTCCTTCGCGTTGATCCTGCGCCACCCGCCCCCGTCCAGCGTGTACACGGTCGAAGCAGCCGCCGCGCCTGAGTCAAGCAGCGCCCCTAGAAAAACCATCCCTGCCCACAGCCACGCTGCGATGGCGAAAGGGCGCCGGGTGGTTCCGCGACCCCGCGCTGGCGAATCCGAGCCCGCGCCCCAGCGGAGTTCCCGCGGCACCAACTCATCCGGGTTCACCCCGGGTAACCGCCAGCGATATAGCTGTGCAATTGTTCGATGGTGGCGCGCTGGGCACTGATGATGAAATTCACGAGGTCCCCGATGGAAATCACGCCGATGACGGTCTCGCCATCGACAACCGGCAGGTGGCGGATGCGGTTTCCGGTCATCATGCGCAGGCATTCGGCCACCGGCGTCGTGGGGCACACGGCAACGATTCGACCGGTGATCACCTCACGGACATGAGTTTCCTTCGACGAACGGCCCTGCAGGGCCACTTTGCGCGTATAATCGCGTTCCGAGAACACGCCGATCAACCGCCCTCCCTCCATCACCAGCAAGGCACCGATGTTCCGTTGGGCGAGTTGCTGAATCGCCTCGAAGACCGTGGCCTCCGGCGAGATCGAGTAGACGTCACGGCCCTTTGCCTCGAGAACGGCGCCAACAATTCCAGGGACTTCCATGGTGCTTACGGTTTTCTGGGTTTCTCCTTCGCTCTCCCATCCCGGCCACGGAGAACTCTCCACGGCTCGGTACACCGCATCACGGCATAAGGGACAGCAGGTGGACGGTGCGAACCATTGGCGCGCCGCGCAGGACCGTCAAGCCGCGCCATGGTCCGACCGCCATCTTTCTTTTCATCGATCCGCCGCCCGCAGCGTGACGACCACCGGCCGATGATCGGACGCCAATCCCCAATCCGGCACCGTCGGTAGAAAGGACGCCGTGGCATCCCATTCCGACGCCGCATTCGGATGCAATAGCACGTAGTCGATCCGGCTGTAGGAGTCCTCCACTCCGTAATAGTGCGTCCAGGACACCGTCCGGGGCTGCCATCGGGGATTGGGAGAAAAGCCGGTGTCGCCATTGCGTTCCGACGGTCGGGTGTCGACCCATTGATCCGCCCCTCGCCCGACGAGGGTGCGCACCGATTCACTGTCTTTCGTGTCATTGAAGTCGCCCAACACCACCACGTTGGCCTTGGGCTGCAGTTTCAGGCGTTCGACAACCTTCTCCCGCAGAATACGCGCCTCCTGCCGGCGCATCTCCCCTTCGTCCGCCTCCGGCACCGCCCGCCGCGACTTGAGATGCACCACGAAGACCGTCAACCGATACCCGGGCGACACCTGCACGTCCGCCTCCAGGATTCCACGACTCACCCGAAATCGGCGGCCCGACAGCAGGTAGGTGTCGTCCACATGGGGCCGAAGCGCGGTGATCGGAAAACGGCTCAGAAGCGCCACCTGAATGTTGGTATCGAATCCATGGACGATCTCCGCATGGGGCAGAGCCAGGCCGCGGGCTTTGAGGCGCGACTGAATATCCATCAGGGCCGGCTTGCCGCCCACCTCCTGCAACCCCACCAGGTCCGGTGACAGCCCTTGCAGCACCGCGGCGACCTTGTCCTTCGACGCCTCGGTTTTCGCCGGGCGCGATTCGGTGGCCGCGAGGATGTAGTTCTCCACGTTGTACGTCGCCACCCGAATCGTGTCCGCGCCGGGCACCGCACGGACCACCAGGCAGGTCGTAACCAGCCAAAACCAGCAAGCTCTCGTCATGGGCGAAAACGCTCGCCCAACCGTTCGGCCGCCACAAGGGATTTGCCCGGAACCGGCCGATGCTTTTGCATGGCCGCAGAAGGCTGCTAGCTTCGCCCATGATCGATGCCGGCGCCGCCGCCCCCATCTCCACCATGGCTCGTCCCGAAAGCCCCCGCGTCCCGCTTCACGACAAGCAAAGCGAACTCGACCACCGCAACCTGCCGATCGACAAGGTCGGGGTACGCAGTCTGCGATTTCCCATTCAAATCCGGGACAAGGCCCACGTCTTCCAGAACACCGTGGCGACCATTGGCATGTACGTGGATTTGCCGAAGGAATTTAAGGGCACCCACATGAGCCGGTTCATCGAAGTGCTCAACGCCCACGGGTCGGTCGTCCATGTCGAGAATATCCCCGATATTCTCAAGGCGATGCAAAGCAAGCTCCACGCGCAAACCGCCCATCTCGACATGGAGTTCCCCTTCTTTCTCACCAAGAAGGCTCCGGTCACCGGCCAGGAGGGAGTGCTTGATTACACGGCGCGCTTCGAAGCCACGGCGTGCGGCCCGGATATCGACTTCGTGCTCACGGTGGTCGTCGGGCTCACCACGCTATGCCCCTGCTCCAAGGCGATCAGCCGGGCCAGCGCCCACAATCAGCGCGGCTACGTCACGGTGAGCATTCGCTCCGAAGAGATCGTTTGGATCGAGGACCTTATCGCCTTGGTGGAAAGCTGCGGTAGCAGCGAGCTCTATTCGCTGCTCAAGCGGCCGGACGAGAAGGCCGTGACCGAACGGGCTTATGACAACCCGGTGTTCGTGGAGGACCTGGTCCGCAACGTCGCCCTCAAGCTGCGCGAACATCCGGATATCACCTGGTACAAAGTCGAAGCCGAAAACCACGAAAGCATCCACAACCACAACGCCTACGCTTGCATCGAAAAGGGCTGAGCTCCCCTAGCGTCCGGCGCATTGGAAGAATCCGTGCGGCACCAACCGCTGGTTGCCCACCAGCAGGGTCCCGTTCGGTTCAAGTCGGACAGGACTCACTTGATACCCCTTCATCGTCGCCAGGATCATCACGTCTCCGTATTGCGGGTCCGTAACAATCGTGAACTGCCCATACTCGGTCGTGCTCGAATCATAGCTGAGCGACATGTAGGTCGAACTCCAACCGCCCGACTGCGAGGTCGAGGCGTAACCCGTCGACTTGGTGTTGATCTCGATTGTTCCCCGCGAGCAGAAGAACGCGAACTTTTCGCTCCACGAACTCAACGAGGCGCTGCCGTTCAGGTTGCCGTTGTACCAATCGCTGCTCTCCCCGGCCCACTGATACGACCGACCGCTTAGCGTCTCAATCATGGCACGGTTCGTCGGTCGATGTGTCGTCTTCACGGTATCGGCGAATCGGATCAGTTCAGCTTTCAGCGTGTCCGACTGGCCCGTGGTGGTGGCCCCCACGAACATCATGAAACCACCGTCCGGATGCATCACGAACTCGATGCCAAGCCAATAGCCCTGCCCAGCCTGGTCGAATCCGCTGAAGGCATGGCGCAACCGGTTGTTCCCCAAATCCTGCATCGCGGCGATGGGCTGGAACCGGACTGCGCCTCCCTGCCCCACATCCATCTCGAATCCCGTCCTCATTGCCTCGTCGGCCAGAATGTCCTCGCGGGTCCAGGCCAATCCCAACGTCCCCAGAATCAGCCCGGGCAAGGTGTCCGAGCCAAAAACCAAAGTCGGTGTGTTGACTCGCATGCCGCCCTTCCAGGCGTCCGGAATGGTGAACTCTATCCCGAAAAGCGCTCCGCCCATGCGCGTCCCGCCCGGATAAATCTGCCCGGGAACCGGCGACACCGTTTCTGCAGTCCCGCCACCGGCGGCTCCCAGGCGAACCCGGAAAAACCGGCGCGCCTCGGTTTTCGACAGGATCACCGAGGCCAGGGTCTCGCCGTCCTGTCCCACCGACTGTCCCACCTCGGCCCAGACACGCAGATCCTCGCTCGCTTCGATGCGGTAATCGCGCCCCGCCTCGGATGCGTAACGCATCTCGAGCCGGTCCGCCGCCGCTGCACGCACGGACGTCAGCCGCAATTCCGCGGGCGGCGTGACGGCCTGTACCGTGAGCACCGCTTCGGCGCTGGTCACCGAACCGTCCGCGTTGGAAACCAGCACCCGGTACCGTCCGGCATCTGCCGTGGTCACCGACGTGAGTCGCAGGGTTGCGCCATTCTGTCCGGCCAAATCTGCCTCGCCCTTCTGCCAGCGATAGTCCAGCGAACCGCCTCCGGTCGCCTGCACCGAGAACACCACGTCCGACCCGGCCGCCACCGACTGACTCTGGGGCTGCTGCAGAATCTGCGGCAGGAGCGCCGGTGTCGCCGTGGTCGATCGCAGCTCCCAGCGCCCGTCGAGATTGGAATCCAACTTCACCGTGCCGACGCCACGTGCCAGCCACCATGTCTCGACGGTTCCTTCCGTATCCTGAACACGAACCTTCACCGCATCATAGGTGCCCGCCGGAACGGTCACACGTTCGACGGCTTCCACCGACACACTGACGCCAAAATCCCCGGTTAACCCGCCCGCTTGCCCGGAGACGGCGATGCCGGCTTTAACCGACGCTTGGTAGGTTTGTCCCACATCAAACGTGGCCGGCAGAAAAGTCAGCGGCTGAGCCAACACCAGGCTCGCGTCGTCCAATGGGTACTCGATCCGATGCAACTGAAGCCCGGCATCGGTGCTCTGCCAGAGAACGCTCAACAATGTGCCGGCAAGGCTGGTGCGTACACTCCAGGCGGTGCGCCCGGGAAACCACTCCGTCGACGATCCGACCTCTCGCACCACTGTGCCGACATTCGCAACGTCATATTCCCAACGCAGCCCCGCGCGCAGAGGGTAGGTGTAGTCGACGGCCTGATACGCACCGGAAGCGCGGAAGGCCACCGCGAGCAGGACCGCGGCGATCCGGAAGGCGTGCCCCGCCCACGGCCGCCCCGGGATTATCGACCTCGGATGCATGCTACGCCCTTGCTACCCCCGATCGCCGGATTGGGACAAGCCGTCCGTTCCCATCGTGGACGCACGAGACGTTCTCAGACGGTTCGCGCCTTGGCCGCCACGGTCAGAAATCCCGACCCGCCATCGCGATCGACAAAGAGCGTCACCTCGGCCCCGGTGCCTCGGTGGATGGTTTGGTTGGCGGCTCCGGCCTCCACCACGGCAAACGACCGTACCGTCCCGGGATCGGCGAGATGGGTTCGCGACCGGATTTCGTACTCCACTCCGCGCACACCCGTAAATGTCACCCCAACCCGGTTCACGCTGGCCGACATCACTTGTGAAACCGCGACCTGGAACCCGGTGAACTCGGGAATCACGATCGTCAAAAGACCCGACTCTTCGAGGGTCGCTTCGTATTCAGTCAGGGGCTCCGTCGCCGGTCCGCGCAGAACCGAGCCGTTGGCGGAAAACCGGGATCCATGGCACGAGCAGGTCGAGGTCTTGGTGCTTGAGAACGCAGGAATCACACAGCTCGCATGGGTGCACACCGCACTGACGACAAAGATGGCATCCCCATCCTTGGAAACGATGAAGGGCCGCAGCGGTCCGCCCACGTTTAGATTGGTAAAGCCCAGTCGGACCGAGCCAAAGGCGCCGGAGAGCGAGGGAAAATCCGCGAGGCGCAATCGCAGGAGTCCGGGCTCCCCGGGGGCCAGGGGGGTGACCCCGGCGACGGCGGTTCCTTGCCATGGGAATCGTGCCACCATGGAAACCGCACTCCCCCAAAGGAGGGTTCGCAGAAATCGACGCCGCTCAAAACCCGGCAATGAATGTTGCATTTCCCTACTCGTGCAATCGAGTTCGCTCATGGCGGCGGCAAGGTGCCCATTTCCGGACATTTCGCAACCACGACCTTGACCCCGGCACGGACGGGTTCCTAAGCTGCCGGCCGATGTTGGATCGGCGTCAACACGTCTTCCCGCTGGAGCTGGTCGTAGTACCGACCCGCTTGGCCGGGGGCATGTGTTGCGCGTGAAAGTGTTCGCAACCACCACCACGGCCGGCACCGGTCGTGGTTTTTTTTTACCTACCGCGAAACGCCCGGCCCAACCTTGATACGATGAGCAGCAAGTCCAAAACCGCCCGTAAACGTTCCGCCCCTCCCGCGGCACCGAAACTCGGCCCGTCCATGTTCGGACGCGATATCTTCGTCGAAGCCCTTGAGCGTGAAGGTGTCGAAGTGATTTTTGCCTATCCCGGCGGCGCCAGCATGGAGCTTCACCAGTCGCTGACCCGCTCCAAGATCCGCACCATCCTGCCGCGGCACGAGCAGGGCGGCAGTTTCGCCGCGGAAGGCTATGCCCGGGCCACCGGCAAGGCCGGCGTCTGCATGAGCACCAGCGGTCCCGGCGCCACCAACCTGGTTACCGCGATCGCCGACGCCTACATGGACTCCTGCCCGATCGTCGCTATCACCGGCCAGGTGTCCCAAGCCATGATCGGCCGCGGAGCGTTCCAGGAAACGGACATGATCGGCGTCACCCTGCCGATCGTGAAGCACTCTTATCTGGTCACCGACATCAATGACATCCCCTGGATCGTCAAAGAGGCGTTCTACATCGCCCAATCGGGCCGTCCCGGTCCCGTGGTTATCGATGTCCCGAAGAACGTCCAACAGGCGAAAACCCAGCCCGTCTGGCCCACCCTCGAACAGGTCAAGCAACGGCTCCGCGGCTACACGCCCGATATTTTCGCCGGCGACCTCGAACTGAACGAAATCATCGGCCTGATCGAGAAATCGGAACGCCCGGTCCTCTACACCGGCGGCGGCATCATAACTGCCGGGGCCGCCGAGGAACTGCGCAAGTTCGTCGAGGCCACCCAGATTCCTATCACCACCACGCTGATGGGCATCGGCGGATTTCCCGAGGAACATCCGCTGTCCCTGCGTTGGCTCGGTATGCACGGCGCCGCCTTCGCGAACTGGGCGGTCAATGGAGAGTATGCGCTTCGCACATCCCCGACCGAGACCCCGGTCAAACTCAAGGATGGCGCCGACCTGCTTCTTGCCTTTGGTGTCCGTTTTGATGACCGCGTCACCGGCAAGTTCGACGAATTCGCCAAGCACGCCACCATCGTGCACCTGGACATCGACGCGTCGGAGCACAACAAGAACCGCCGTGCCAACCTCACGGTGCACGGCGATCTCAAGGATGCACTGGTCCGGCTTAACGCGTTGATCGCCAAGCGCGGTGGCATTCGAAAGAAGTTCGAGCCTTGGCAGAAGCAGGTCGACGAATGGAAGGCGAAGGCGCCGTTCCAATACACGAACAAGGCGGAGATCATCGACTCCGCCCATATCAAGCCGTTCGCCCGCGGCGGCGAGGAGTACATCCTGCCGCAGATGGCCATCGAGGAGCTCTTCAAGCTGACCAAGGGCGACGCCTTCATCACCACCGGCGTCGGCCAGCACCAGATGTGGGCCGGACAATGGTACAAGTACAAGCGCGCCCGCCAGTTCATCACCTCCGCCGGCCTAGGATCCATGGGCTTCGGCTTTCCCGCCGCCCTCGGGGTCAAAGTCGCGTTCCCGGACAAGGAAGTGATCGACATTGATGGGGACGGCTCGTTCCTGATGAACATCCAGGAACTCGCCACCGCCCAGGTTGAGCAGATTGCCGCCAAGGCGATCATCCTCAACAACCAGCACCTCGGCATGGTGGTGCAATGGGAGGACAACTTCTACGGAGGCAACCGCGGTCACACCTATCTCGGCAATCCGCAGGATCGCGCCGCCATCTACCCGGATTACGTCAAGGTCTGCACCAGTTTCAACGTGCCGTGCGAACGCGTCGTGTACCGCAAGGATCTTCGCGCCGCACTCCAGCGCATGCTCGAGGCCAAGACGCCGTACGTGCTCGATGTCATCACGCCCTACACCGAACACGTTCTCCCGTTCATCCCCGCCGGCCGTACCGTCGCGGACATGATCTGGAAATCCTGATCCTGCTTTTCTCTCTCAACGGCCCGCGAACCGCCCCCGGTTCGCGGGCCTTTTTGTTTTCGCTGACCGCGGCAGGACTCTTGCCAGCGGAATCGGTCAACGCCAAACCTCTCGGCATCCTGCCCTCGTCCCCATGAACTGTGTGGACTGCCATCGAACGCGCCGAGAACCTCGACGTGACCATAGCGAGGTCACCTCGCTGTTCCCTCTCCCACCGGGAGAGGGTCAAGGACAGCCCAACGAAGCCCTGGCAAAGGCCGGTGAGGGAATCCCAACTGGTCTGCGCACCCACCGGGCGATCCCCGGTTCCCCCCTCTTTCCCAGAAAATGGCGCGCGCTGATGTGTGCCGCCGGGCTCGCTTTTCCGGTCCTTCCCATCCCGGCCACGGATCCGGGCTTCGATCCGACCGACCCCACGATGGAGGTCGATCTGCTGTTTCAACGCCGTGTCTTCACCCGCGCCGACGGCTTGCCGTCTGATAACGTCCGTGCCTTGCATGTCTCTCGCGACGGCACGCTCTGGATAGGAACGGATCGGGGGCTCTCGCGTTTGGCCAACGGCGGTTTTCAGACCTTCAACCACGCGTCCGATCCGATCTTTCGACATGACACCGTAACCGCCATCGAGGAAGGCACCGACGGCACCCTGTGGGTGGGCACCCTGGATGGATTGCTCGAGTTCAATGCCAAGGCCACACGACGCCACACCACCGCCGAGGGCTTGGTCGACAATCAGATCGAGGTCCTGAAAGCCCGGCGAAACGGAGAGCTCTGGTTCGGCACCTATCGGGGCCTGCATCGATTGGCAAATGGGAAGGTCACGGCGTTTCCCAACGTCTTTACGAACTCGTCGACGGCCCGACCAGCCGTCTTCTCCATGATCGAGGATCGTGCCGGAAGATTCTGGGTCACGGGGCCTGGGACGCCCGCGCAACTCCTCGATGCGTCCAGCGATCGATTCTCCCCCGTGTCGATCCAGGGCAACTTCACGAATGCGCTCCAATCCGCTTTCGTGGCCGGCCATGGTATTCTCGAGGATGCCGCGGGCCGAATCTGGATCTCCGGCACCCCGTCGTTCTACTTGGATTCGACCGGCTGGCATCGGCCTCCACCCGACGATCCTCTCGGGCGCGGGTGCGGCAGCTTTCTCGGCCTCGATGCCGACGGCACGTTCTGGCTCCGCGAATGGGATACCGGTTTGGTAGCCTATCGAGCCGGTCGAACCCGCATCTTCAGTACCCTCGAGGGCGTTCCGGATATGCCGATCCAAACGCTGGTCATCGACCGACTCGGAGCACTGTGGTTCGGCACTCCGTCCGGTCTCTGTCGCTGGTTGCCGCGCCGCTTTCCCAGAGTCATCGGCGGCGATCTTCTGCCCAAAGAAGCGGTCTGGACCATGACCGAGGACTCGGAGGGCGTCGCCTGGATCGGCACGGATCGAGGCGTTTTTCGGCGCGACCCGTCGGGTCGCATCGATACCCCTATACGCAGCCTCTCCGATCATCGCATTCGTTCCCTTCACCTGGACCAACAGGGCACCCTCTGGATCGGCACCATGGACTCCCTTGAATTCTGGCGCGATGCGAAGCTGAACGTCCACCATTGGGAAGCGCCGGAAACTCACAACAAGGTGCGTGTGGTCACCTCCGATGCAGCGGGCCGACTTTGGGTCGGGCGCGAGCGCGGTCTGATGTGCCGCGCCGGGGACGTCTGGCGCCAATTCCGAGTGGCGGACGGTCTTCCTCATGATGATGTCCGCGCCCTGCGCTTCGATCGCGCCGGGAACCTCTGGATAGGGACCTTTGGCGGCGGGTTGGCCGTGGCCGACATTGGCCTCCATAATCCCCGTGCCTCCCTGGCGCCGCCGCCCCGCCTCGAAATTCTCGCCGTGCGGTCCAGAACCAACGGACTCCCGAGCGATTACGTTTGGGCAATCCACGAGGACGCCCGGGGATCCTGCTGGCTCGGCACCGATCGTGGCCTGGCCCGGGTCCACCCCGCCCCGCGTTTTGAGGTCTCCGCCATCACCCAGGCGCACGGATTGTTCGAGGAGGCCATCAACGAAATTCTGGCGGACGATTCCGGCGCACTATGGTTGAGCACCGAACGCGGCTTCGGCCGCATCGACCTCGACCAGGCCCATGCGGTCGCCGATGGGCGCGCCCCTCAACTCGATTGCCTGGCCTTTACCGAGGCCGACGGACTTCTCACTGGCGAGTCGAACGGACAAAAGAGCCAGCCGGCCGGGATAAAGACTCGCGATGGCCGCCTTTGGTTCGCCACTCCTCGCGGGATTTGCCATTTCAACCCCACCAACATCAGCGCCCGGATCCGCGCTCCCGCGCCACTCCTGGATCAAATCCGGGTGGATCACGAAACCGTCTACCAGTTCCGGCCCGGCATCCCGCAACCGGGAGAACACCGCTTCGAATTCGAACCCGGCCGGGCGCGATTGCTTGAAATTGCCTACGCCAACCCGGAATTCCGCGAAGGGCCGCCCCCGCGGTTCCGCCATCGCCTCATTGGGTTCGACGATCGTTGGGTGCAAGCCGGGGAACGCCAATTCGCGATCTTTACCAACCTGAAACCCGGTGCTTATCAGTTCGAGGTTCAATCCGCAGCCAACCACTCCGCCTGGAGTGATCACTCCGTCCGCTGCCATATCGTCATCCGACCCTGGTTTTACCAAACCCTTTGGTTCCGAACGTGCCTGGTCGGATCCCTGCTGGCGGCCACCTTCGGTACCATTCGTTGGCGTGAACACAGCCAACATCGCGTCGCCGAACTCCGCCGCCAGATGGCCCTCACCGAGGAGCGTCATCGAATCGCCAGGGACGTACATGATGAAGTCGGCTCCGGCCTGCTGCGACTGGCGATCCTCGGAGAAAAGGCCCAAGACCGCCGCGACCCGAATGCCAGCGTCGCCGATCTCGATCGAGTCCGCGGCGAGGCACATCGACTGGTCGATCAATTGGGCGACCTCATCTGGGCCATCAACCCGGAAAACGATTCCCTCGACCAAGTCCTCGCCCGGCTCCGGGAATACGCCGCTCTCTACGTTCAGGACGCCTGCCTCGAAGGCGATCTGGTCTTCCCCGACTTGCGGACCACCCATCTCAAACTCTCTGGATTCGCCCGACGCAACCTGGCGTTGGCCTTCAAAGAGGCGCTCTGCAATGCCGTCAAACACGCCGAGGCGTCGCGCGTCGATGTCCGCTGCGACCTCGACCACGACCACGCCTGGCTGACCATCAGCGTTATCGACAACGGCAGAGGCTTCGACCCGGCGAGGCGATCCACTCCTTCGAAAGGCGGTGGCCACGGACTGGCAGGCATGCGACACCGCTTGGACAGCGTGGGGGGGCACGCAACGATCGAATCGCAGATCGGCCAGGGTACCCACGTCACCCTGGCCCTTCCCCTCCCTACCTAGTTCCTATGACTGGCGGGTCCGAACCGCTTTCCCGATCCTCACTCAACCGGAACCACCGGGCTCTGCGCCCTTCCACGAGCATGAACGAACCGTCCCAAGCGCAGGCGGCAGGGACCTCGTCGGTCCACGGTCATCCCGGCTCGCCGCGACTTCGCGTCGCGGCCATCGAGGATGACCCCGAGCAGCTTGGTTTCCTGGTTCACCTGATCTCGCATTATCCATCTTTGGATTGCGTCGGTTCCTTCCTCTCCTCGGAAACCGCTCTGCCCGAGTTGGCAAGCCTCCGACCCGATGTCGTCCTGGTCGACATCGGACTTCCGGGCATGTCGGGAACGGAACTGGTCCGGCACCTCAAGCCTCTCCTGCCGAATACCCAGTTCATGATGCTGACGGTTATCGACGATACCCCGCGCATTGTCGCAGCCCTGGAGGCAGGAGCGACGGGATACCTGCTCAAAAAGGACATCCAACGCCGCCTGGCGGACGCCATTCACGAGCTTCACGAGGGCGGGTCCCCGATGAGCAGCGGCATCGCCCGTCGAGTAGTCCAGTCCATCCAGCACTCCACGGCGACCAAGAAAGCCGCCGCCGGCCCGGTTTCCGACGCCGATCTCACCGATCGCGAGCGGCAAATCCTCGACCGTCTGTCGGCAGGCATGCTCTACAAGGAGATCGCCGCGGAGTTGGGAGTCGCCTTGGGCACTGTGAACACCCACATCCGCCACATTTACGAAAAGCTGCACGTCCACAGCCGCCACCAAGCGATGATTCGGGCGAAGGAATGCGGCTCCGCCTGATCCGTTCGTTTTGGCCGACTGCAGCCAACGCCTACCTACTTCCTATGACTATCGGCGGAGGTCGTTCATCGGACAGACTGCAGCAGTCCCTCTCCCTCCGAACGCGTCAGTTTCGAAGGCCGGCGACCGTAACACTGCATTTCATGTAAACCCTAGGCCTTAAGCCTTTGTCGTTTGTCGGTCTGACGTGCTGCGGGCCTTTGGGAAGAATGGATGACGCTGCCATGGACTGTTCGCGGTCTGCGTCGTGGTCAGCCCAGTCTCGGTTCCTGACCCCGATGCGCGAGGTCGTCCTCGTTGGGAATCCCCCAAGAATCTATGCGTCATCTTGTCCTGCTCGCGCTCCTCGTCTCATCCGTGCCATCGCCGGCCGTCACCGGCCCCACCCATCGGATCCATGAGATCGCCCACTGGCCCGAATCGCCGCGATTAAATGCATGGGGCATCGATGTGGTTGACACCACGGCGTACGTCGCCGGAGGGCAGGGAGGGCTGTTCATCTTCGACGTCAGCGATCTTCGGCAGCCGCGCCTGATCGGTCGTCACCAGGTTGCGGACCGAGTCCAGGGCGTGGTCGTCGAGACCAACGAGTTCGTGGCGGTGCGCGTCGAGGTAGGACGGGCGTACCTGGCTTCCCGGCATGGTGGGCTGGCGATTGTCGATGTCACCGATCCCACCCGACCCGTCTCCCTTTCCCAGGTCTCTGCGGAAGCCGACGTTGTGGATCTCGATATTGAATCCGGCTATGTCTTCCTAGCCACCATCGAAAGAGGCTTGCTCAAGGCCGACGTGAGCCGTGATCGGATTCCGACCATCGAACCAGTCACTTCCCGCACCCCGAGATCGACGCCGGCCGTGGACGTCCAGGGCGAATGGATGATTTCCGCCGAGTGGAACTTCGGAGCCCTCGTTCATCGGCGACCCCGAAATGATCCCTATGCAACGTTGCCATCGAGGTCCTTGCCCATCCCAGGCGGCTTCGTCGCGGGTGCAGCCCTCGGAGACTCCCTCGCCTTCATCTCACGCGATCCTGAGGGCTTGGAGATCTTCGATCTCTCCAACGCGGACCTTCCCGTGTTAGTGGGAAAATTGCCCTCGCTCTATGAAATCGCCCCCCGGCGCGTCCGCGTCTTCGATCGTCTCGCGACCGTCTGCGGCATCCAACTCGCCTTGGTGGATGCTTCTTCCCCGGCGACTCCCACCATCTTGGGCAGATTCTCACCTCCCGACACCGTCCGGGACTGCGCGGTCATCGGAACAACGGCTTTCGTCGCCGCCGGAGCCGCCGGCCTGAGGATTGTCGATATCTCCGACGCTAAGCGGCCCATCGAAGTTGGTCACTGGAGCAACGGCGGACAAACGAGCGCCATCGCCGTCCGGGAGCATCGGTATTACCTCGGAGGACGAGCGCCGGATCTGCAGATCCTGCAGACCGACGATGCAGGCAAAGCGGAACCGCTAGGGGAGGCGACCCGGTCTGGCATGGGTGTTAACGCAATGTTGGTGCATGGGAACCGAGCCTATGTCGGCGATCGCGCCGGCATTCTGAGGACGTTTGACCTCAGCGATCCCGCCCAACCCAAAGTGTTACCGAATGATCTGAGTCTCGGTTTGGCCTACGCCATCCGCCAGGACTCCAACCACCTCTTCGTGGCGACGAGCAGAGGACTTCATATTCTCGACCTCGTCGACCCGTCGAATCCTCGTAAGGTGTCGCAGTGGGGCCGCTCGAGCTCTGTTTACCGTGCCTTGTATGTCACCAACGGCATCGCAGTGTTGGGGGGCGATGCCGGACTGGAGATCCTCGATATCAGCCAACCTTCGTCGCCGCAATGGCGCGGAGCTGATACAGGAGCAAGGGTAGTCCACGACCTTGACGTGCATGGGGCGTTCGCGTTCGTCGCCCTCGGCACCAACGGCTCTCGGATTGAAGACCTCCGAGACCCGAAGAACCCCAGACGGCTGACTGACGTCGGGACCTTTGGTTCAAGAGCATGGCGAGTCCGAATCATGGGCGATCGACTCCTGACGAGCGACCGAGGTCGCAACTTAGATGCCCGGTTATGGACGCCACCAACTTCTACTTCAAAGGCCTCACTCAAATCGCTTGCCCTTCCATGGTCGGCGCGTGGCAACATTGAAGATTTGGCGGTCGATCAGGATCGAATCTACCTGGCGGAGGGTGGATGGGGCATCCAGATCGTCGAACTTACCACCCGCTCCAATCAGACGCTGACCTTCACCCCCCCGGCGTCCATCCCTTTGGACCAACTTCCACTAACGCTCGAAGCGACCAGCAGCAAGGGGCTTCCCGTTGAATTCGCCGTTGTCGAGGGCACGGCTCGAATTGAAGGCCAACAACTCCACGCCGACCGCGCGGGCCGGGTGACGCTCCGAGCGTTTCAGCCCGGTGATCCGCAGACTCTACCCGCAGAAACCACGGTGAGTCTCGAAATCCTGCCGCTGGTTCAGTCCATTACCTGGTCGAAGCCCCCGCCACGCCGACTGGCCCTTGGAGATAGGATCGATATCGAGGCCGTGGCCAGCAGCGGCCTGCCGGTGACGATCCGCGTCGCCGCCGGTCCCGGTTCGATCTCCGGCACATTTCTGACCGTCCCCCACGTCGGACCAGTTCACCTCGTCGCCGAGCAGGTCGGCGATGAGCGCTTCGCGCCGGCCCGCGCGCACGTCGCGGTGAATGTGCCGGTGCTTCGGTGGGTCCGACGATCCCTGGTTTCCGAAATTGCCGCGCTCGCCCGGCCGCAAGACTCCCGACTCTTTATCGCCGGCGAAAATGCCGGGATGACCCTTGTCGACATCGCCGATCCGGGGAATCCGACAGTCCTCGGCCGTTACGACGAAGGAGTGGCCTGCGCGGACGCTCTTCCCCTGGGCGGGCGGGTGTTGATCGCCGGAAAACTGAAGGTATCGACCCCGCCTCAAGGGGTCATCGATGTCGTGGATCTGACTGACCCACGACAACCTTCGCGCCTGTCACGCCTTTCAAGAAATCAAGTGAGCTACCGAAGCCTCACCGCTGAAGGAACACGGCTGTTCGCTGTCGGCCTGGGAAGTTCGGGACGATCCGGCACTTACGAGATCTTCGACCTCGGTGATCCCCTGAGCTTGCACTCCTTGCACGAGTCGTTCGTCTCCCAGCGTCCGTACAAAGCCATGGCGGGTCGAGGATGGGTGGCCATGGCCAACTCACCCTCACAAAGTCTTTCGGGCTCGGTCTTGATCCCCTTCATGGACGGGATCGTCCCTCGCCCCGTGAGCCGACTCAGCCCGTCGGGATTCGCTTCCGACCTTCATTTCGACGGAACCAACGTCTTTCTGGCGAGCTCTACCGGTGGCCTCAGCATCACCGACTGCCGTGAACCGACATTCCCACGGTGGGTGGGCTCCATCGGCACCAACGGCACGGCTGTGACAGTCCGCGGTACCATCGCCTTCCTGGCGACCTCTGATTATGGATTGGAAGCCTACGACGTCAGCTACTCACCGGCTCCTCAACTCCTCGGTCGACTCGCAGATCTCGACGGGGTTCGCAGCCTGACGACGGATGACCGCCTGATCTTTGCGGCCGCCGGTACCAACGGCGTTCATTTGCTCGAAGTGGTCGGGCCACAGGAACCTCGCCTCCAGGTCACCGTGCCCGATCGCGTCGCTCTGGCTGTCGGGAAGATCCGGGTCAATACCACGTCGGATAGCCCGTTGCCCGTGACGGTTTCCGTCGTCCGCGGTCCGGCGCGCGGATCCGGCAATGACCTTGAATTGACCGGACCGGGCGAAGTGTTGGTGCGTGTTTCGCAAGAAGGAGATGACGAGTGGTGGTCGGCCGTCGCGGAACGTCGGCTCTTCGTTGAACCCACCGGACTCGCCACGCAACTTGCAGACTGGTTCGCCCGTTCGCATGCGAGCGTCCCGCAAGACCAACGCCAACCCACGCAGGACCCCGACGGGGACGGAGCGGTCAACGCCATCGAATTCGTCCTATTGGATAATCCCGAAGTGGCGCGCCCCGGGGACGGCCGATTGCCGCCGGGTCGAATCGTGACCGGTGAACATGGCAACGAATGGGTGTTGGAATTCGAGGCGAATCCCGATTTCCCCGTGGGTAGCGGTTGGGACCTCGAAGAAAGCGCTGGGGACGCCCTCGTGCAATGGTCCCCTCTTCCCGTCTCGCTGAGGGTCCAAGACGGCGGACGCGTCGTCGCTCGAGTCCCAATCTCCACGTTCTCTCGATATCTGAGGATCAGGATCGATCCCTAATCAGACGGGTCGTCTGACCTTTGCGCCGGCGCCAACTGCCGATACCAAGCGGTCCCCGGCGAGACGGTGGTGACAAGGCGACATCGATTCCGGTCGCGGACCAGAACTCAGTTGCGGAACCCTGATGTCGACACCTGCGGCTGCACTTCATCAAGTCGGCCATGAACCGACATCGTCCGCGGAGCCTGTTTGACTTTGCCTTCCGGGCCAGCTAGTTCGGCGGGACCGGAATTCAAACCAACGAAGAAATTGCTTATGGGCTCCATGCACGAAGTGGATTACGAGATTTTTGGCAGCGAAATGCAGTTTGTGGCGGTGGAACTGGATCCCCAGGAGGCCGTCGTCGCCGAGGCGGGCGGCATGATGTACATGGACGACGGGATCGAGATGGAAACCATCTTCGGCGATGGCTCGCAGCAGAACTCCGGTTTCCTCGGATCGCTGCTCGGCGCCGGCAAGCGCCTGCTCACCGGCGAGTCCTTGTTCATGACCATCTTCTTCAACCGCGCCACCGGCAAACGACGCGTGGCCTTCGGCGCTCCCTACCCTGGTAAGATTGTCCCGGTCCACCTCCAGGAGGTCGGCGGTGAGGTCATCTGCCAAAAAGACTCATTCCTTTGCGCCGCCAAGGGAGTCAACGTCGGCATCGCCCTCCAACGAAAGATCGGTGCCGGTCTGTTCGGCGGTGAAGGCTTCATTATGCAACGCCTCCAGGGCGACGGATGGGCCTTCATCCACGCCGGCGGCACTCTGGTTCAACGCGACCTCGGTCCGGGCGAAACCATCCGCGTCGACACCGGCTGTGTCGTCGCGTTTCAGTCGTTTGTGAATTTCGACATCCAATACGTCGGCAAGATCAAATCGGCGTTGTTCGGCGGCGAAGGTCTGTTCTTTGCCACCCTGCGTGGTCCCGGCCGTGTCTGGCTGCAATCGCTGCCTTTCAGTCGTTTGGCCGATCGCATCTATGCGGCAGCCCCCCAGACCGGCGGCGGCGGGCGCGGCGAAGGCTCGATTCTGGGTGGCCTGGGCCGGCTCCTGGACGGCGACAATCAGTAGCATGCATCTGCCTCAACCGCTTGAGGTTAAACCGGTCGCGGACCGCGGTCCGCGACCTCTCGGGACGACTCACGCCCGTTGAGTTTCCCATCCACCGGTCGATACATTCCCTATGGTGAACACGAATGGATGCCTGAACCAGAACGGCCACCACCGCTTCTGGGAGGAGGATCCTTGGCGGGTGCTGCGGATCATGTCGGAGTTTGTCGATTCCTTCGAAGAGATGTCGCAGGTCCCGCCCGGGATCACGGTCTTTGGATCCGCGCGGACGCCGGAGGACAATCCCAATTACCAGGCGGCGGTCGCTCTCGGACGCAAACTGGCCAAGCAAGGGTTCTCGGTGATCACGGGGGGCGGCCCGGGGATCATGGAGGCAGCCAATCGGGGCGCCGCCGAAGTCGATCGCAACCTCAGCGTGGGTCTCAACATTGAACTGCCCCACGAACAGGCTCCCAACCCGTACGCTGGCGTCCAAGTCGACTTCCGGTACTTCTTCGCCCGCAAGGTCTGCCTGGCGAAATACAGCATGGGTTTCATTTTCTTCCCGGGTGGCTTCGGCACCCTGGATGAGTTCGCCGAGTTGATCACCCTCGTCCAAACTCACCGCATTCCGCAGTACCCGATGGTGATGTTCGGCAAGAAACACTGGGAAGGTTTCGCGCAGTGGATCGACCAGGTGCTGCTGGAAAGCGGCCTCATCTCCCCGGGCGACAACCAGCTTTATCGCCTCACCGATTCCGTCGATGAAGCGGTCGATCTGTTCCTCGACTTCCGCCGCGAATCGGGCACCCCGCGTCGCGCGCCCAAGGCCTTCCGTTAGCCCGCCTTGGTCTCTCTGCGCACGGAGGTGATACCGCCGGCAACGGTAGGCCATGCTCTCCGCAGTGCACTGGGCCGTTCCAGGCACAACCAAATCGCGGCGCCCGACGGCCTGCCCCGCCGAAGCTCCGCGAAGGCGGGAGCGGTGGCCCGACCTACCCATGAACCTCTGCCTTTTTTGGTAGGGCGATCGCTCCGCCGAGCGCCGCATTGGCCTCCTTCCCCACTCCCGCGGCCGACGGAGCGACCGCCCTACCTGCCCGTCCTGGTTCATCGTCGGTGTGCCGTTCTGAAAGGAACGGGAGGCTACCCTTGAACCGAGCCCAGTGGACCCGATCGATCGGCGTCCACTGCCTGAACTCCGGACCGCGGGCTGTCCCAGCACGTCCCATGTCGCCTTGCGTCCAAGTCACCTTGCTGCGCCGTGAGGACACGGCGCGGTCCATCGCGATCCGGCTTCCGCGAGATTCATGGGCCCAACGCGCGACGCTCAGCCGAACATCATTCGGCACACCACGACCGCGGCCACACAGCCCGTGATATCGGCGGCGAGTCCCGCCCACACGGCGTGGCGCACCCGTCGCACCGCCACCGCGCCGAAATACACCGCGACCACGTAGAACGTGGTTTCCGTGCTTCCGAACAAGGTTCCGGCCGTTCGCGCCAGCAAATGGTCCGGACCGAATGTCTTCACCACGTCGCTGAACGCCGCCAACGATGCGCTCCCGCTCAACGGGCGGATCAGCGAGATCGGCACCAACTCGGGCGGGAACCCAACCCACTCCAACGGACTCCGCAGGATCCCGGTCAGCCATTCCATGGTCCCGGAGCCGCGCAGCAAACCGATCGCCACGAGCATGCCCACCAGATAGGGAATGATCCGCACCGCCACCTGGAAGCCCTCCTTCGCGCCCTCCACGAATTCCTCGTACACCGGCACTCTCCGCAGCGCGGCGTACAGTGGAAAGAAGGCCAGCAAAAACGGAATCGCCAGCAGCGACACGGCGTCCAACACCAGCACCCAATCGGGTCGCCCCATCATTGACGCGTCCTGGCTTCGCCCCACCCAATGCGGAAATGCCGTCACGCCGATAAGGACCGCGAACCCCAGCAAAACCAAGCCCAGCAGGCCTCGACGCCATGGCGTCAGCGGAGGTGGTGTCGCAGGAGTCGGTGCGGTCTTGTCGCCCTCGACGTCGACACCCGTTGTCTTCGCTTCGGACTGACTTCTCGCACTTACGGTTCTCGCGTCGCTCGGCGACGGCACCCGGAACACACGCCATCCCTGCAGCGCCTTCACGACGATCAATCCAGCGGCCGACGAAAAACACGTGGCCACCAGGGTGGCCCCCACAATTGCCGTCGGATTGGACGACCCGGCGGCGGCCAGCAAAGCGATGGCACTGGCGGGAATCAACTGCACCGATCCCGTGTTGATCGCGAGAAAGGTGCACATCGCGTTGGTCGCCGTCCCAGGATGCGGGTTGAGCGTCTCGAGATCGCGCATCGCCCGAAGACCGAACGGTGTCGCCGCGTTGGTCAATCCCAGCATGTTGGCGGCGATGTTCAGCATCATCGACGCCATGGCCGGGTGATCGGCAGGCACTTCCGGGAACAACCGCGTCATGATCGGGCGCAGTCCGCGGGCAAGGGTGGCAACCAATCCCGATTTCTCGGCCAACCGCATCACTCCCAGCCACAGCGACATCACCCCGATCAGTCCGATGGCAAGGGTGACCGCGGTCTCCGCGGCCTTGATCGAGGCATCGACCGCAGCCCGGACATTGCCCGTGACACCCGCCACGGCAACCCCCGTCAACAGCAT
>JAEUHG010000166.1 GCA_016795425.1 Verrucomicrobiales bacterium | reverse complement strand
AGCGACGGATCGCTCAGGCGTTTTTGGCGACCTCGGCCCAATTCACAACGCTCCACCAGGCCTTGAGGTAGTCGGCGCGTTTGTTTTGGTATTTGAGGTAGTAGGCGTGTTCCCAGACGTCGCATCCCAGGATGGGTTTGCCTTCGGTGCCGGAGACGCCTTTGCCCATGAGGGGATTATCCTGGTTGGCGGTGCTGGCGATTTCGAGTTTGCCGGCGGGATTGCGCAGCAGCCAGACCCAGCCGCTGCCGAAGCGTCCCAAGCCGGCGGCTTCGAACTTGGCTTTGAAATCGTCGAAGCTGCCGAAGGTGGCTTTGATCTCATCACCGAGATTGCCGGAGGGTGCGCCACCGGCATTCGGGCCCATGAGGCGCCAGAAGAAGGTGTGGTTCCAATGGCCGCCGCCGTTGTTGCGGACGGGACCGCGGACGGCCTCCGGGAGGGCCAGAACGTCAGCGATCAGATGATCGAGGGACATGCGTTCGAGGGCCTCGTGGCCGGCGATGGCCTTGTTTAGATTGTCGACGTAGGCCTTATGATGGCGACCATGGTGAATTTCCATGGTGGTGGCGTCGATGGCCGGTTCCAGGGCTTCTTTCGGGTAGGGAAGGGGTGCGAGTTCGTGTGGCATACCGTGTTTGCTTGGTTTCCTCAGGAGGACATCCGCGGCGGCTTGGGCTGCAGACGTGGGCCTCAATGTAGCAAGAGCAGGCATCCGCACAAGGTCGGGCGAGGTCGTCGGGAGTCGATGGCCGTTCGAGTGGATGTCCTCCCAACGTCAAAGGGAGATTCGAGAGAGATCGATTCCTCCATCGCCGGTGGGGACTGGCGCGTCGTCGATCACGCGCAGCATATGGATGGACTCTGGGATCTGTAAGCGCTTCCGACGCCTGAGGGTGGCGAGACTTGAGCGGACCCGGCGCGGTGCCTGCGAATCCTGATTGGAGAATCAGAGGAATCCCAAGGTTTGGGGCGAGGCCGCTTGTTCGGATGATCCCTCATTGCTCAAAGCGACCCGCTGTAGAGCCAATCGGATCGTCGGAATGATTAACGGGATGAGCTTCGGGCATGGTGTAGAAACCGACGGCTACGAAATGCTGGTTTTCAAGAAATCCCTTGCCGAAACGCTCCTGCAACCTTTTTAAGGAAATCTTCTAGTCCAAATGGAGTGCAGGAGGTGATTACATTAATCGCCTATGGGGAGGTAAGAGGGGGCGTTGTGAGAAAGCCAGCTGGAACTATTGTACTGATAACCAAGGCTTTAAGTTTTTGAAATGGAGTCGGGATGTTTGGTGAGGCGTTGGCACGCGGGTTGCTTGGTGGGGGGTGAACGGTAGGAGAATTCCGTAGTCTTCTGGACGCATCGTCCACACAACATCCATGAAACACACCACCTCCCCGTCCACCCTGGCGATCGCCGCCGTGTGTGGACTTTTGTCGGCCGGGTCCGCGTCAGCGCTGACCATCGGTTTCACCAAGATCACCAACAACGGCAATACCGATGTTGCCAGCCAACTGTCTGTCGATGTCCTCGACGCAGGTGGCGGCAAGGTCGAGTTCAAGTTCAAGAATACCGGTTCGGTCGGATCGTCCATCACGGACATTTATTTCGACGACGGCAGCCTTCTGGGCATCGCCAGCGTGGGCAATAGCGCGGGCGTTTCGTTCAGCCAAGGGGCGAGCCCTGGCGACCTTCCGGGTGGCAATGCCGTCGACTTCAATACTTCGGTCGGAGATTTCGCGGCTGATTCGGATGCTCCGACGTCGTCCAACGGCGTGAATCCGGGCGAAACGGTGAGCATTTTCTTCAATCTGATCGGCGGCAAGACCTATGCCGATACCCTCGCGGCCCTGGCGCTGGCGGCCACCGATCCGACCACTGACATCACGGGTGGCCTCCGCATCGGTCTCCACGTTCAATCGATCCAGCCTCAAGGTGGCAGCGACTCATACGTGAATACCTATGGCGTGAGCGACAATGGTTGGGCCTTGGCCCTGCTTGGAACGGGCGTTCTGGGCCTTGGTGTTTACCGGCGCTTTGCGGTCGCCTGAGCGAGGATCAAAGGCAAGCCCCGGGGGGGCCGGCCTGCCCGATGGTTTAAATGTGGGGGTCGGGAACGATATCCAGGGATGCGTTTGTTCCCGGATTCGTCGGTTCCCTAGTCATTCCGGGCGGTGGTTGCGAAAGCGACCACCGTTCGAGTCTTTTTTTGGGGTCCCAACAATGAAGCTCTCGCCACGACGGGTTGCAGGACCCGTACGGGTTCACGGTCGATGGGATTCCCAAAGTGACGGATGGCGCGACGCTGGCCGTGCCTCATGAATTTCCCGTCCATCGCAGATCCGCCACGCACTCGACGTGCTGAGTTTGGGGGAACATGTCCAGAGGGGTGACACTTTCGAGGCGGTAAACCCCATCGGCGCAGAGCGCCTTTAAATCGCGCGCCAGCGTAGCTGGGTGACAACTGACGTAGATGACCTGGTGCGGACGTGATTTACGAAGCGACTCGATGAAGGGCGGAGCGCAGCCGACGCGTGGGGGATCAGTGACGACGACGGTGCGGTCGGCCGGGAATCGCTGGAGCAGGGCGGGAATCCATTCTTCGGCCGGGCCGGCGATGAAATCGCCATTGCTGATGCCCCGCTTTTCAAGATTGCGACGCGCGGCTTTGATCGCCGTCTTGTCGATTTCGACGCCGCTGAATCGTTCGATGACTGGCGCGCATTCCAAGGCAAAGAAGCCGACGCCGCAGTAGGCGTCGATCAGGAATCGCGCCCCGCTGGATTGCACCCGTTGGCGGACGGTTTCGATGAGGCGCGGAAGCAGGTGGAAGTTGTTTTGGAAAAAGGAATCGGCAGGGACATCCCAGTCGAGCGGAGGCAGGCGGAGGGTAACTTTGATGCCACCCTTGGGAGGGGGTTGAGCGCGGACGGCGAGAAGTTGCTCGTTGAGGACGGGTTCGGCGATGGGGCAATGATCGACATCGACGACGAGTCGGTTGTCGTGGCGGATAAAGCCGACGACGAGTCGGCGGGCAAACTTGTCCCACTGGCTACGAACCATGATCCGGTTCCGGTAGGCGTAGGGTGTCGGACAAGGGATGATCGGATGGACGGGCGGGTTGACGAAGCCGCCGAGGCGCTGGATGAGGTCCGTGATTTGGCGTTGTTTCAGTCGGATTTGGGCTTCGTAGGTCAGGTGCTGGTATTGGCAACCGCCGCAATCGCCGTAGAACCGGCATGGGGGGGTGGCACGTTCCGGGGAAGGTTTCAGGACCTCGACGACTCGTGCGCGGGCGAAGTTCTTCTTCACCTCCACGAATTCGACTTCGAGTTCTTCACCTGGGGCGGTGAATGGAACAAACACCACGAAATCGCGGATCCGACCGACGCCGGCACCACCGTAGGCGATGTTGTCGATGGTCAACCGGGCGCGGTCGCCGGGTTGGAGGGTGATCGGTTCAAGCATCAGGGGCGGCGGAGATACCATGCCGGGGTGGTGAAGGGCAACGATGGGGGAGTTCTGTTTGGCATTTTAGGAAGTGCACTCGCTCCTGGTGTTCCCGCGCTACATGATGGGATGAATGCAGCGCTTGCGATGCGACCCCGGTTGGAGCCATGGGACAACCCTGTGGAGGTTGGTGATGGTGTTGGGGGTCGCCGTGATGGGTTGGCGAGGATGGGCGGCCGGCACGTTTGTGAATCCGATCGTACCGACGGGAGCGGATCCTTGGGTGGTACGGAGAGGCGACGACTATTACTTCTGCCAATCGCGTGCCGGCGGCATTGGAGTTCTGCGGGCGTCGCGCTTGCAGGATTTGGGGTCCAACGAGTGGACGGAGGTCTGGCGACCACCGCCAGGGACGGCGTATTCCAAGGAACTCTGGGCACCGGAACTGCATTGGCTGGCCGACCGATGGTATATCTACGTCGCAGCGGATGATGGGGACAACGCGAACCACCGGATGTACGTGCTGGAGGGCACGACAGCGGATCCTCGGGACCCGTTCAAGTTTCGAGGGAAGATGGCGGCGACACCCGATCGATGGGCTATCGACGGTACCGTGCTACGGCTTCCGGGAGGTCAGTTGTACTTTCTATGGTCGGGTTGGGAGGGAACGGAGAACGTGGCTCAGGATCTCTACATCGCGCGCATGGAGAACCCCTGGACGGTCGTCGGGGCGCGCGTGCGATTGTCCCGTCCCGACCACGATTGGGAGCGCCGGGGCAAACCCTGGGTCAACGAGGGTCCCCAGGTGTTGTGGAACGGAGACCAACTTTTCGTGATTTACTCGGCGTCGGGGAGTTGGACGGACGATTACTGTTTCGGCCAATTGCGATGGACGGGAGGGGATCCGATGAATCGGGATAGCTGGAGTAAATCGGCGCATCCGGTGTTCGCCAAAACGGGAGAGGTGTTTGGTCCGGGGCATGGGAGTTTTGTGAAGTCGAGGGATGGGAAGGAAGACTGGCTGATCTACCATGCGGCGAAGCATTCCGGAGCGGGGTGGAACCGGATGATCCTGATGCAGAATTTTGGATGGAACCCCGATGGTTCCCCGCGGTTTGGGATTCCGGTGGCGCCGGGGACGGTCATGCCGACGCCTTCGGGGGAATGAGGGAAGGGGAATGGTTATTCGTGGCGGAGGGCGTCGATGGGATCGAGTCGAGCGGCAGCTTTGGCGGGGTAGAGACCAAAGACGATACCGACGGCGCCGGAGATGCCGAAGGCGAGAAGGACGGACCAGACGGTGACGATGGTTTTCATGGTCGTCAGCTGGGAGACGACAATGGGGGTGAGGACGCCGACGACGACGCCGATGAGGCCTCCGCCGACGGAGAGCACCACGGTCTCGACGAGGAATTGGCGGGTGATATCCCGGCGTTTGGCGCCGAGGGCGCGGCGGACGCCGATTTCCCGGGTACGCTCGGTGACGGTCGCGAGCATGATGTTCATGATGCCGATACCGCCGACGAGCAGGGAGATAGCGGCGATGGAGCCGAGGACGATATTGAAGATGCGTTTGGTTTGTTCGGCCTGGCGAAGGAGTTGGAGGGGGACGATGATTTCGAAATCCTGCTGATCATGGAATTTGTCGAGGAGGGTTTTGATTTGGGGATCAGCGGTTTCGACTGCGGCCGTATTCTCCATTTGCACGGTGATTTGGTGCAATTGGACCTCCTCGGCTTCGAAACTCCCGGCGGCGCGACGAATCAGGACTTCTCCAAAGCGGGTGCGCGACGCGCCGAGGGGAATGTAGACGTTGTTGTCGAGCGGTTGGCCCTCCATCTTGCCCGACTGGGAGCGTTGTTCGGGCTGGCTGCGTTCCTGGAGAACGCCCACGACGCGGTAATAGAAGGCGTCAATCTTGACGGAGTGCTCGAGGGGATCCTGGTGAGGGAAGAGGCGGCGGGCGAGGCCGGTGGTGATGATGCACACGTTGTCCTGGTGGACCTCGTCGATATGAGCCAGGAAACGGCCGCGCACGATGGCGGCGCCGGCGACCTCGGGATAGAACGGCAACGTGCCGATGACCTGGCAGGGGACCTCATTGCGATCGAACCGGACATTTTCGCGGATGATGCGCATGGGCAGGACGCGTTTGACGCCTGGGATGGTGGTTTGGAGGCGGGAACCATCCTGGTAGGTGAGGCCGTACTTGAGCTGCATGCCCCGGGGTCCGCCCCCACCGCCTCCTCCCCCGCCGCCTTGTTGCCGTGCCTGTTCAGGCGGTTTGACGCTGCGGAGGAGGATGTTGTTGCTGCCGAGCTTCTTGATGGCTTCCTGAGCTTCGTAAGATGCGCCTTCACCGATGGCGAGCATGGCGATGACCGAGCAGACGCCAAAGATGATGCCCAGCATGGTGAGCGCCGAGCGCAGCTTGTGCAGCAGCAGGCTTTTGACGCCGAGGCGGATGGTGCTGGCGAGCTGGTAACTGATCATGGACGGGCTCGGAAGCGGTGGTTCATCGGCTCGGGGCTGGAGGAGGGCGGTTCACGACTTCGCGATCGATGACGCCGTCCTTCATATGGACGACGCGGTGGGCGCGCGCGGCGACGCGTTCATCGTGGGTGACAAGAATGATGGTCTTGCCGGCCTGATTGAGGCGATCGATGAGGTCGAGCACCTCCGTGCCCGTTCGGGAGTCGAGATTGCCGGTGGGCTCGTCGGCGAGGAGCATGAGCGGGTCATTGACGAGGGACCGGGCAATGGCGACGCGCTGCTGCTGCCCGCCGGAAAGTTGGTTCGGGCGATGCCCGAGACGGTCGCCCAGGCCCACCAAGCGCGCGAGATCCAGGCAACGGTCATGGAAGAGGCGCACATCCTTGCCCTGGTAGAGCAACGGCACCTGGATGTTTTCGAGGACGGTGAGTTGGGCGATGAGATTGTAGGACTGGAAAATAAAGCCGATCTTGCGTCCGCGAGCCTCGGAAAGTTGGTCATCGGGCATTCGCGAGACGTCTTCGCCGCCGAGCCAGTAACTGCCGGCGCTGGGTCGGTCGAGACAGCCGAGAATGTTGAGCATCGTGGATTTTCCGGAACCGGAGGGTCCCATGATGGCGAGGTAGGTGCCGGCCTCGACGGCGAGGTCGACATGGCGGAGGGCGAGCACCTCGTTTTCACCGCCGAGGACGTAGCGCTTTTTGACGCCTTCGATGCGAATGATAGCGGACGGTCTGGGCATGCCGTCAGGGGGTAGGCGGGGTGGGCGGGGCAGGTCGGGTTTCGGAGTTTTCGCTGCGATTGCGCGGAGGCTGTCGATTTTCACCGTCGCCATTTTCCCCGTTTTGCCGGTTGCCCCTGGGGCGATCGGATCGGTTGGTGCGGGATCCGCCGAAGGCTTGGCGCATGGCCGCGCGCTCCTCCTCGCTCAACTGTCCGTCACCGTCCTTATCGTACTGCTTGAGCATCTCTTCGCGATTGAATCCGCCGCGGCCGCCGCCTTGACCGCCGGGGCCACCCTGGCCGAAACGGGCTCCCATGGCGGCGCGCATGGCCTGGCGTTCCTCATCGTTGAGTTGTCCGTCGCCGTCCTTGTCGAACTGTTTGACCATTTCCTCGGGATTGAATCCGGACCGGCCCTGGCGGGTGCCGCCGGGAGCCCCCTCGGCATTGCCTCCGGGCGGGGCTGTGGCGCCCGGAGGGGCGCCCGGGGCGGGCGGTCCACCGAGGGCATTGCGATCCTCGCGGGCGGGGGCGATGCCGTTGGCTGGGCCGCCTGGGGTGCGTGGCGTAGCGACGGCGTTGTTCGTGGACGAGGCGGATGGGCGGGCTTGGTTGGTACGGGCGACCGCGGATTTCTCGTTTTCGGCGAGCACCGCGCCCTCGATGTCGCGTTCCTCGCTGTCGAAGGGTGGGGCGAGCAGGACGCGGTCACCGGCGGAAATACCGGAGAGGATCTGGATGAACTTGGTGTTGTACATACCGACCTCGACGGGCTTGGCCTCGCCCTGTTCTCCGTTGGCGAGGTAGACCACCTGGCGTCCCTTGAGGGTGGTGACCGCCTGAATTGGAACGGAGAGGCTGTCGGAGATGTTGGTGATGATGATTTCGGCCTTGGCGGAGACACCCGGCTTGATGTCCGGGAGCCCGTCGGTGATGTGAACGTCGGTGTTGTAGACCTTGAGATTGGGGTTGCCCCATCGGGACGAGGTGTCGGGGAGCAGTCCGACCTTTTCAACGACGGCGGCGAAGCGGGTATCGGGCATGGAATCGAGGACGACGAAGGCAGGCAGGCCGGGGCGGACCATGTTGACGTGGGATTCATGGACCTTGACGGTGACCTTCATGCGCGAGGTATCGGGGAGCTTGATAAGTTCCTGGCGATTGCGCACTACGGCGCCTTCCTCGATGAGGGATTCCTGGGAGAAGCGGTTTTCGCCGACGGGATAGACGACGAGGCCATCCTGGGGTGCTTGGACTTTACACGCGTCGAGGTTCTTGCGGTCGCGGTCGAGTTTGCGTTGGCTGAGGGCCAGGGTATTGGACTGGGTGATGAGATCGGCCTCGTATTGGGCGATGCGGCGGGTGCTTTGGGCGATGACGCGGGTGAGTTCCTGTTCGGCTTCGCGGACGTCGGACTCGTATTTTTCGCGAAGTTTGGCGAGGTCGAACTTCTTCAGCATCCAGAGTTGGTTGCTGGCGACGATGAGCGAGTTGCGGGTGTTCATGACCGACAACCGGTCGCTGTCGAGGCGCTGTTTGGTTTCGTAGCCTTTGGTGGCGAGGTTGGAGGAATTGAGAAAGTTATCGAGATTGACGGACAGTTGGGCCTCGGCCTGGACGAGTTTGTTACTGGCTTCGACGAGATCAACGACCTGCTGGCCCTGGTCGAATTTTTCGAGGTCGAGCTGGGCAAAGCGGAGTTTGAGTGCCGCGGCGCGGATATCGCTGTTGGTGGTGCTGCGTTGGATGTCGAGTTGCGCCTGGGCCTGGATGAGGGCGAACTGGGCTTTTTCGACGTTGATGTTCTGTTGATTGATCTGGTCCTGAGCCTGGGCCGAATCGAGTTCGACCAGCAGGTCGCCCTTCTTCACGTAAGAGCCTTCGGGGACGATGTAGATGATGCGGGCGGTGCCTTCGACCTCGTTGCGGATGCTGACTTCGCTGACGGCGGTGAGGGTGCCGCCTTCGACAATGGACACGGTGAAATCGCCTTTGCGCACTTCATGATAGGCGGTCGACGACCCATTGGATCGAGGGCGGAAAAGCCAGGTGAAGAGGACGAGGGCGATGAGGGCGCCCATGGCCAGGAGGACGGGCCGCCGTCGGAAGGTGGGGGGCACGCGTTCGAGAAGGTCGGGCGGATTCATTGGGGAGGCTCGATGAACTGGTTGGGCGGGATGAGAGTGTCGCGGGGCATTTGCAGTGGGGACGGGCCGCGCATTTCCGGGGTGACGACGTCTTGGAGCGGGTCCTTCAGCCAAAAGGCGGTTTCGTCCGTCTTGAGCACGCCCATGTCGAGGAGCAGGAACAGCCGGGCTTGAAGGTAATTGACGAGAGTGAAGGTGACTTCGTTCTGGGCTTCGATGAGGGCGTCCTGCGAATCGCGCACATCGCGGATGGTGGCCCGGCCGGCTTCGAAGGAGAGGCGGCTATTTTCTTCGCGGCTGGTGGCGACGGCGAGGGCTTCCTGGCGGCTGAGCAGGTTGAGACGCTGCTGTTCGAGGTTGCGCAGGCCGTCGTCGATATCCCGCCGAAAGGTGTCGAGGGTGTTGGCCAGGCTTCGGATTTCGGCTTCGAAATCAACCCGGGCCGCGCGGTAATTATTGCGTTCCCGCAGCCGATCGAGAGGCAGATCGAGTTTCAGCCCGGCGTCATACCGCACTCTGTCGAGGTCGAAGTTGGCGTAGTCATAGGGTTCCTCGGACTGGACGCTGGCGCCGCCGTTGAAGATGAGGCCGGGTTTGAGTTGGTCGGCGGCGAGGCGGAGTTTGCGTTTGGTGTCCTCGAACCGGTCGATGGCGGTGAGAATATCCAAGTGCTTGGCGGTGGAGAGGCGGAAGGCGGCATGGCGATCGATTTCGACTGGCAGCAACCCGGCCTTGGCAAGGTCGCGGAGGTCGGTGTCGTCAAAGAAGACCTCTTCGGACTGGGGGAGGCCGAGGCGCAGTTTGAAAGCGGCGGCAGCGTTGAGGTAGGCGGCGAGGGAATTGACGTAGCTGATGCGGGCGTTGAGTTCCTGGGAGCGGGCTTCGTCGACCTGGAGGCGGCTGGCGCGGTCGACAGCCCTGGCCTCGTTGTAGACGGTGAAGTCGGCGCGCCGGAGGTAGTTGGTGTAGTTGTTACGAACGGTGTCCTTCTGTCGGAGGAGGCCGAAGTAGGCGTTGACAATGTCGACGGCGAATTGGCGTTGGTACTGGCTGAAGGTGCGAACGGCATAGATGACATTGCGTTCGCTTTGCGTGAGGGCTTCGACCTGGGGATTCATCCGTCCGAAGCCGCGAAGGATGGGTTGGCTGAGATTCACCGAGAGGACATTGACGGCGGTGTCGCGC
Source organism: Verrucomicrobiales bacterium (assembly GCA_016795425.1). Taxonomy (GTDB): domain Bacteria; phylum Verrucomicrobiota; class Verrucomicrobiia; order Limisphaerales; family CAIMTB01; genus CAIMTB01. The sequence goes on along the minus strand of JAEUHG010000166.1, from coordinate 31,121 downwards.
GTATTGTTACCACCGGAAGGTGACCAGCCGGTGAACCAGCGGAGGAGGTCATTGGCGAGAGAGACGCTGAGCCGACCGCCCGTGCGAAGAAGTTGTGACACACCGATTTGGGTCTTGAGCGAGCCGGTGTCTGGTCCGCCGGTGGTGCCCGCGAGGGTGCCTTCGGACTCGGCGAAGAACTGGGGCGAGAACTCGTACCGGGAGCCGGTGAGGCTGAGGGCGGAGAGGTAGAGCCGTTCCTTCTGGGTTTGGTATTCGCGGCTGTGCTGGATCCCCAGTTGGAGGGCGTCTTCGAGGCGCAAGACGCGGCGATTGGTCTGGCTGCGGTTCTCGATGATCTCGGCGGCGGGGATTTCCTTGGGATCCCGTGCCGAATAGGGCGTGGCGATCGTGAAGGTGTTGGTGGCACCGAAGACGGTCTGCTCGGCCTGCTGGATGATGCGGTAAACTTCACGGTCGGCGGCCCGCTCGTATCGACGCGGGGCGCAGCCCGTGAAAAAGGCCGACAACGCAAGGATGAAGCCGAGGGTAAAAACAGGCCGACCGGCCGGGCGGCGGCTGGAACTCAATGGGTGGAACGGCACAGGCTGCTAGGGTCGACGCGACCCATGGGGAGCGGGTTACATGGGACTTGCGCGATTGGCGCGGGAAATGTGGTCGACCGCAGGCCGGGCACCCGGGAGGCAGACCCTTGGTTGCGAAGTCGTTCCCAACCGACGGTCAGCCCTTCCCGTTGACGATCATGGGGTAGCCGGGAGACAAAGGAGCCGGTGGGAATGAAGGATCCGCAGAAGTGGCCCCTCCCACCGCAACTGAGTGAGGACGGGATCCGGATTTGGGCGCTGCGCGCTCTAACCGTGGAGGGGCCCACGGTGCGCAGCGAGGGGCACGGCCCCGGAGTCTTCACGGACTCCGGGGCTACCCCGGAAGGGTTGGCAGGGAGGCGGGAGACTTCGACCGATTCTGGGCAAAGTTGCCGGCGCATCGCTATTCTCCGTGCCCCATGCCCGCCCGCGCTTCCCACTTCCCCAACCCCTCTTCCCTCAAATAGACGGTCCCGTTGACGGTGACGGGTTCGCTCACTAGGTTGCTGGCCACATGATTGCCGGAACGGCTGCAGCTCCCGCCCCTGGAACCACGCCCCCCGCCGCCTCGACGGTTCGGCGCGGGGATGAACGTCTGATACGCCTGACGGTGCCGGCGGCAGAAAAGGTACGATCGTTGCTCGGCAAGCAGGGGCGCCCAACGGGGGTGCTGCGAGTGGCCGTAATCGGAGGCGGTTGTTCAGGACTTCAGTACAAGATGGATTTGCAGGACCGCCCGCAGAACCGGGACATCCTGGTGGAATCGGCTGGTGTTCAGGTGGTGGTGGATCCCAAGAGCGCACTGTATGTGACCGGTTCAGAACTCGACTATGTGGAGGCGCTTCAGGGGGGCGGGTTCAAAGTCAAGAATCCCAACGCCGCGACGAGCTGTTCCTGCGGTGAGAGTTTTAGTGCGTGAGGGCCGGCGGCGGGTTTTCGATTGGCACCGCGTCTCATGACCGATTTCTACGCGCTGTTGGCAGAGTCGAGACGGCCTTGGCTCGACGCCGCGGCATTGAAAGCCAAGTTTCTGGAGCGGTCGGGTACCGCGCATCCTGATCGCTTTCATTCCGGTTCCGAGGCCGACCGGGAGTCGGCGAGTCAGCGCTACGCCGAGTTGAACGCCGCCTATCAAGGATTACGCGAGCCGCGGTCGCGACTTCTTCATCTGTTGGAACTGGAACTCGGCAGCAGGCCCAAGGACATACAGCGACTGCCGGCCGGAACGATGGATCTCTTCGTCGAAGTCGGGCAGTTGTGTCGCGACGTGGATGGATTCTTGGAGCGCCGGCGGGCCGTGACCTCTCCCATGCTGAAAGTGCGATGGTTCGCCCAGGGCTTGGAATGGACCGAGAAGCTGCAGGCGCTGCAGGGCAAAGTGAACGCACTTGTAGCGACGTTGGATGAGGAACTCCGCAGCATGAATCCCCTCTGGGAGAACGCCGCCGCCGACGACGTGGAAAAGCGGCGATCCTCTCTGCCGCTCACCCGGTTGGAGGAGATATACAGGGTATTGAGTTATGCCGCCCGATGGACCGAGCAGGTGCAGGAGCGCTCGGTGCAATTGGCGTCGGTTTGATGGAGTTCCCGTCGGGTTGCGGAGGAAATGCGGAATTGGAGTCAGGGATGAGATCGGTTCTGGCGACCGATTTGTTCGCGCGGCTTGATCATCCCTCGGGAATCGGGTTCCATGCCGCGCCGCAATCCCCTTCGAGCTGGCACGGGATCCTCCACCCGGATCCGGGCTGGCCTGGCCGGTAGAAGCGGTTTCTCACATGCGAAGCATTCAACAACGCGGGTTCTTCGGGTGGCTCGGGACCATTTGGTTCCAGATGATGATCGCCTCGTGGCTGGTTCCTACAGCCACCGCTACGGCTGCTGCGACACCGGCGCTCGCCCCCATACGATTCGCGGCCGTGCCGTCGCATCCGGCGGGACGAGTCGACGATGTCGTGGTGGATGGTGACGTGGCCGCGGTGATGGGGGAATTCGACCTGCAATGGAAGAATCTCGCGGCCGTGGATCGCCCCGACTACCTGGCCTCCTTACGGTTCGAATTGCCGATGCGGGCGGTGGCGGCGACCAACGGCTTCACTTATCTCCTGACCGGCGGCACGCGGGGGAGTCAGTATATCGGGCAGTTTTACGTCATCGACAACCGGGCGCCCTCGGTGCCACGCGTGGCAGGAATTCTCGAACGCACCAATTGGTTTAATTCGGATGTGGTGATTCATCGGGGCAATGCGTACCTGGCCGCCGGCATCGATGGACTACACGTGGTCGATGTGTCGAACCCCGAAGCCCCGCGCCTGCGCGCCAATCTTGGGCTGGGGGGCACGGCGTGGAGCGTGACCATCTCCAGCAATCGCGCGTGTCTGGCCGTCGACGGAAGTTTTCGAGTGGTCGACATATCGAACCCGGATCGGCTGTTGGCTCGCGGAGGTTTGGATTTGGGACTGCTGGTTTTTGGGGGATTGGCCTCATCGGGCAGCGAGGTTCTTGGAGCCGGTGGCACGGAAGGATTGATCATCCTGGATGTCGCATCCGCGCCAGCCCCGCGCGAGTTGGCGCGCCTGCGGTTTCCAGGGGCCCGCGCCAGCGCAGTCAGCGTGGATGGCGGATTTGCTTACGTCAGCACCGACACGGGCGTTCAGGTGGTGGACGTGACGACGGTATCGGCGCCGGTGGCGGTGGCGACGATCTCCGGAGCGGCGCGCACCGCATCGGTGGGAGTTGGTCGAGCTTATGTTTGCGACGTGAATCTGGGGTTGGTGACGTATGATGTGTCGACGCCGGCGGCACCGAAGCGGGTGTCGATTGCCGAACCGATCCGATCGGCGCAAGGGCTGGCGGTTCAGGGGCATTTGGCGTTCGTGGTGGATCCCACGACCGGATTCCACCTGATGGATATGTCGCATCCGTCGGCGCCGCGTTACGCAGCGCACGTGGAGGTGGGAGGGCGTGCGGTCGCCGTCGCGGCATCGGAAGGGCGGGCGTTCGTGAGTGTTGAGGCCGGACGCGGCAAGGGGGAGTTGGTCATTATTGATACCACGGAGCCGAACCAACCCAAGGAATTGCGACGGGTCGATCTGGGATCCGCGGTGGGTGTGATTTATCCCGTGCTCGAGGCCGAACAGGGCCACGTGTACGTGGGATACTTGCGAGGGACATCGGCGGCCGGCCCAACGACCAATCGATTGGATATCGTGACTATCTCGACCGCGGGAGAAGAGGCGGTCGTGGCGGGGCTGGACTTTGTCGGCGACACGGCTGCCGGTGCGGCCCGCTATCCGCTGGGCGATCTGGCGGTGGACGCGGGTCGGGCGTGTCTGGGTTACGGACCGACCCTCCAGGTTCTGGAGGTGGCGGAGGCAACGAATCCTCGGGTGCGCGGTTCTGTCGATGTCGGCGGGGTGGTCAGCGGCGTCGCTCTTCAGGGCAGTCGTGCCTATGTGGCCAACGGCACGTCGCGTGTCCTCGTGGTGGACATTTCAGACCCAGCGCAACCGGCGAAGCTGGGAGAATACCCCGTAGCGGATGCAGCCTGGGAGGTCGCGTTGGCCGATGAGACCTTGCTCTATGTGTTGGGCTCTGGCGGTTTGGAACTATTGGATTTGCGGGCATCTGGCCGGTCCCTGGGTTTTTCTGTCGATCCCCGGGGCTATTGGATTCCGCGAGCGCTAGTGATTGCGAACGGCACGCCTTTGGCGGCCATCGGGCGATATGGACTGAGCGCATTTCCGTCGTTTCCTGGTGGTCGCACCGCTCTGCAGGTGACGGAGGGCGATTTGGCCCTGCCGTTCACGATTGAGGCAACGGACCGGCTCGGTGCGGGAGGAAACTGGTCACAGATTTTATCGACGAACACGGCCACCTTGCCATTGGAGGTCATTGATCCAGCGACCCGACAGGACGCGCGCTTTTTCCGAGTGCGCCAGCCGTGAGGCTCAGAGGCAGGCGAAGCGACGGCGGCGCATGGACCTCAAGGTGGTCGGCGATACTAGCGTTCGATGACGCGGAAGAAACGTTGCGGCCTGTCGACCGCGGAGGAGTCGACGACGGTGATACCTCCTGGCACTGCGGTGCCGGTGGAGATCGTCGTCCAGGAATGCCCAAGATTGTCGGAGGCCTGAACCTCGCAGGCCGCACCCACGTGGCCATGGATTCGAAGAATCGGGGCTCCGTTAGTCATGCCTTCGATGCGGACGACAGGAAGTGAGGTGTCCGGGAGCAGGAAGTTCGCGAACACGTAATCCCCAATGGCGCCGCCGGTGGCCTTGCCCTGAACGTTGTCGAACATGAAGTGAAATCCGCCGTAAATGCGGCTCATGCCGACCTCGTCGGCGCAGACGGCGAGGCTGTCAAAGGTCCGGAACACGCCGGGCAAGGTATCAGAACTGGCGGTGAACGTGATCGCATCGGTGCCGTAAAAATGGGTGAGCACCTGGGAACTGGCTTTGCTGAAGGTGCTGTGACCGCTGGTATAGGCTGGGAAAGGAGGCGACGGCAGGAATTGGGTCCAAGTCGGGTCGGCCTCAGTGAGCGGGTTGTTGTCCTCATCCGCGCGTTGGATGGCGGTGACGGGGCGCCAAAGGTTGTAGAGGAACTTCACCTCCCAGCAGAGGATGGCGCCATCAGCCTGGGCGAGGCTGAGAAGCGCGAAGAGGCGCGCGTTCTCCTCGAGCGTATTGCCTTGGTCGATGGCGATGGTTGTCGCGATGAGGTGCCAGTGACCCGGGGGCATCGAGGTATAACTGAAGTCGGACCAGAACCGGGCGATGAGACTTTGTTCCTCGGTACGCACGGTGCTGTTCGCGCTGCCGAGGGCTTTTACCTGATTCAATGACTCCGCGTATTCGGCGCTATTCAACGCCGGTGGCGGTGGCGGAAGGAAAGGGTCTAACGAAGGAATGCAGAACGGCTCAACGAATCGCCACTGAGGCGTGAGGGGCGGTCGAAAGAATGGCGGGGTTCGCCGCCATTGGCCGGGTTCATCGCTGGGAATGTAGGGCACCTCGGTTTGCGAACCATCCGCCGCGCGTGACGCCAGGACTTTCTGTGCGATGTCGCGTCCCAGATTCAGTCCATTCGTGAGGGCGACGGGGTCGGGGGCGGTGGCGACGAAGTTTTCGTAGAGATCGTCGGCGTGGGCGCGCAGCGTGGGATAGAGGATCGTGGTGATCTGGTAGGCCGCGCCGACCGCGGCAGCGGCGGCCGAGGTGTTGGGCGGCGGTGTGAGCCGAAAGCGATAAGGTTGATGGGTTTGGGCGACGGAATTGACAGCGTCGTAGATCGCCGTGTGCAGGATGGCGAGGTTGCGCGTGCTGAGCGTGGGACCGCTGTTGTCGACGCGAATGCCATCGATCATCAAGTCATTCCAATCAAGGACCGGGTCCGCCCGGGTGGCGAAGGTGAGGAGGCAACCAAGACTGAAAAGGACCGGCAGTCGAGAATTCATGGGAGTTCCTTTTGATTGGGGCAGACGGGAAAGAATCAGTCGAGGGACTTCAGGCGCGCATTACGCACCTCGAGTTGTGCGGTGCCTCGGCTGAGTTCTTGAAAACCGATGCGTCCGCGTCGCGGGCGCTCCGCCAAGGGTCGACCGCGAGGTGGCGCCTCGGTTTTGCTGGCGAGGTCGACGTCGAGGATCCGGACCTGGTTCAGGTCCGCGACGAGTTGAGCACCTTTGCAGGTGACGGAGAGCCGATTCCAATCGGCGCGGCGAAAGAGATTAGTTTGGGAGGGAGCGATCCATTTGTTGAGGGCGCCCGTGAGTTCCTGGGCCGGTGCCGCGTAGTTGGTGCCGAAGTAGGCTGGGTCAACGAGTCGGATCTCGAGGGCGTCGAACGTGGGATTCCCGCTGGCTGGCAGGCGAAGTCCGACGGCGCCGTGGCCGCGTTCGCCGAGGCGGAAATCGAACTCCAGTGTAAAGTCGCCATATTCTGGTTCGGCAATCAGCCAGGTGCCCCGCGGGATGCCGCTGCGCAGGATGCCATCCTGGACGGCCCAGGTGGTGTTGGTGGGTGCTAATTGCGAGACGTCGGTCCAGTTGCGAACCACCCAGCCGGTGGGCGTACCGTCATCAGGGAACAGCGGACGGAACTCTGGGCCGGAATCTTTTGGGGCTGGGGCCGCGATCCCGGCGTGAGCCGGCCCGTGCTGATGGGCGCATCCGAGAAAGGCAATGAGCGCGGCGGCCAGGACGCAGGTCACGCGAATGTTCATGCTCTGAATCTGTTCGAAGGCGCCGCGCTGCGTCCATCCTGCAGATGACGGTTGAGACCTTCGGGCATGGCCCGGCTGGCGGGAACCCTCGGCTAGCGGGAGGATTGGCGTCGCCGGTTGAGGACGGCTTCGAAGTCACGATCCTTGACCAGGTAGAGGTTGAGGGCGAGGACGGTGACGACGGCGACCGTGAGTCCGATGGGCGAATCGCTGAAGGTATTGTAAGTGGCGTGGAGCAGGGAAGGCACGGTGATGGCGGTGAGGAGGAGGCCGCCGCGGCGGGAGGGGTATTGGGAGGCAAATCCAATGAAGTACCCGGCGATGCCCGTCCACATGGCGTGAAGAAACGGCAGCGAGGTCAGGCGCAGGATATTGAGCATGTAATAAATGCCGGCGCCGTCGGCGGTGGGGCGTCCGGTGGGAAAGGAGATGCGGAGATTCTGGGAGCTTTGATAGGCGACGCCTTCGTAGATGCCGAAGCCTAGGCCGGCCATGAGGCCGTAGAACATCATCGTGCGCGGATGGGGGCGTCGGGCCCAAAGGAAATAGAGGGTGAACAGCTTGGCGAGTTCCTCGATCCAGGCGACCCCGACAAGATGGCCCGCCCAGCGGGTGGCGAGGTTTTGGTCGCTGATCCACATGACGACCCATTCGAAAGGAATGATGTAGCGTGCCAGGGCAACCAGACCGATAGAGAAGACCGCTGAACCCAGATAGGCGGAGACACAACGCAGGAGGGTGACTTCCGGCTGGGAAAACATGCCGTAAAAGAACAACGCCCAGAGCAGGGAACTGTAGAGAGCCACCCCCCAAATGGCGCCGCTCAGATCGGAAGTGGTCTGCAAATACTGCAGCAGAAACAGGGGCAGCAGACCGACTCCAGCCAACGCCAGGATCCTCCGGTTATCGAGCCAGCGCAGCCGCACCAGATCCTCCAACGGCAGCATGAGGTGGGGGGCGAGTCGCAAGAAATCGCCGCCCGCGGTCGAAGCGTTACGCCCCCCGGGCTCCCGGTCACGATATGCCGCGTCCCGCAGGTTTTGGGTCTCCGGGTGCAAGCCCGGGTTGGAGGCGACATCGCCTTCCGGCGCTGGTAGCGAGAGGATTTTTTCGAGGGGAACCGTGTTCTCGACCTGATCGAGAACGACGAGGGTATCCTGGCCGACGACACCCCGTTGAGCGAAGAACTCGAGTTCTTCGCGCGTATAAGGGCCAACCGGACGGCCCTGGGCGTCCAGGAGGAAGTACGGCATGCCGTCCGATGGATTACGCAAGTGCGCACCCTTTGGCCAGTCCGATGTTGTCAGGGGATCAACCCCGGATCGTCCAGTGGATGAGTTCGCGGAACTTGGGAAGCTTGCCTTGGGAGAGGATCCCGACGCGGAAGACGCGGCTGGCGACCCAAATGGAAGCCGCGACGAAGAGGAGGACACCCAGCAGGCCCACCCAGGGTTGCCAGGCCGGGATGCCGCCGGGTGCGGCCAGGCGCAGGAGCATGACCAGGGGTGTAAACGGAGGGAGGAAGGACAAGCCGGTCGCCAGGGTGCCCGTGGGATCCTTGATGATCGGGAACATCAGGAAGTTCGGAATGATCAGGGGCAGCATGACCGGCAGCTGCAATTGTTGGGCGTCGCGGGCATCGCCGCAGGCGGCGCCCAGGGCTGCCGCGATGGCGCCGTACATCAGGAGGCCAAGCACGGTGAAGGCGGCAAACCAAGCCACCAGGGCCCATGGAAGGGTGGTATTGACGGCGAGGACGGCGAGAGAAGTGATGGCCGTGGTGAGGTAGAAGGCCAAGGCCGTGAGGGTCACCAGGGTGTTGCCGATGAGTTTGCCTGCCAGGATCTCGGTGGCGGAAGCAGCCCCGAGCAGCACCTCGGCGATGCGTTGGGTCTTTTCCTCCATGACTCCCTGCAGCATGGGCGTCGCGCCCATCAGGATCAGCATCATGGAGAGAACCATGATCCCGACCGGCAATCCGACGGCCTGGATTTCGTTGGTCCGCTTCGGGATGGTGACGTCGCCGGTACGCCGATCCCGCGCCACCAGCTCCATCGGTTCCAGCGACGCCCGATTGAATAAATTCGTCACCGTCCGTGGGTCGATGCCGGCCGCTTCCAGGCGCAGTTGGCGCAGGCGTTCATTGATGACGCCCGAAAGCCAATTGCGCGCGTCGTCGAACGCCGGATTCTTCGAGAAATAGAGAATGCGGGCGTCGCTGGATCCGGGTGCCGGTTGGGTGATATCGGCTCCAATCTCGAGAAAAGCATGCAGCCGGCCGGTGCGGACCTCTTCGGACAAAGCCAATCGACGTGCGTCGGTGTCGGAGAGGTGGGTGGGCGGCGATTCGATGCGATAGGAGGTTCGGCCCGGGCTGGCGGCGCCCTGGTCCGAGGAGTTCCGGGCGTCAGCAGCGGACCGGATGGTCTCGGCAAAGCGGTGGGTGCGATCGATGACGACAATGCGGCTCTCGGCCGGCCCGCGTTGGCGTTGCAGGAGGGCGAGGCCGATGAATCCGCCACTCATCAACAGCGGGGCAAGGATCAGGCCGATCAGGAAACCCTTCGAGCAGACGGCCGAAACATACTCGCGCCGGGCGATGCGCCAGATCCTATGCATCTTGAACGTCTCCCCGTGGCGATGCGCCAGCGATGCCAACGAAGATGTCGTGGAGCGAAGGCTGGGCAATTTCGAAGCTGTGCACGGTGTCGATCGCCAAGGCTTGGCGGAGGATCTCCTGGGGATCGGCGCCCGGCGTGAGGCGGAGTTCCTGTACCCGACCGAGATCGCGCACCGATTCGACCCCCTTCAAGCCTGCCAGGCGACTCGCCTCACCGGATCCGGTACGAAACCTCAGCGTATCCGCCCCGTAGCGGTTCTTAATGTCGGCAAGCGTGCCGTCGAGAACCTTGCATCCGCGGAAGATCATGAAGATGAAATCGCACATCGTCTCGGCTACGCGCATGTCGTGGGTGCTGAGAATGACCGTTTTGCCGGAGTGCCGGAGGTCGAGGATGACCTTGCGCAAGAGCTCGGCATGGATGGGATCGAGGCCGCTGAAGGGTTCGTCGAGGATCACCAATTCCGGTTCCGCCACGACGGCGGCGAGGAACTGAACCCGCTGGCTGGTGCCTTTGCTCAGGGCTTCGATCCGTTTGTCGGCATGTTCCGACAATTGCAGCCGTTCGATCCAGCGTTCGACGTCGGCATCGACGCGGCGTCCTGCTTTGAGTTCGCCGTAGAAGCGAAGAAATGGGCGCACCTTCATGCGTCGGTAAAGGCCTCGTTCCTCGGGCAGGTATCCCAGGCGGTTCGACCGCGATCCCCGCAAGGCTTCGCCGAAGACGCGGATCGTGCCACGATCTGGTGAGAGGATGTTGGTGATCATCCGGAGCGTGGTGGTTTTGCCGGAGCCGTTGGGACCGATAAAGCCGTAGACGGATCCGACGGGGACGGCGAGTGAGAGGTTCGCGACGGCGGTGGTGGAGCCGAAGTTCTTGGTGACGTCGCTGAGTTCGACGCAATTCATCGAGGTCGAGTCTGCCGGGTTGGCGGCGAGTCAGGAAATCCCTTCGAGCAACCGGTCCCAGGGGGCACGCCATTGGATCGGACGCAGTCGGCGGTTCGCCTCGGGATCATCTGGAAACGCTTCTTGTATGGGATCCCAATGCAGTTTGCGGCCGAGGTCGATAGCAATGAGGCCGAGGTGGCAGAGGGAGGTGACCCGATGGCCGACTTCAGCGTCACCTTGAGTGGCGCCTCGGCTGTGGACGGCGTCCAGAAAGTCCCGTTTTTCGGAGGTCTTGAAAGGCAGCGCGAGATCAGTGGTCCCCGGCTTCCAATCGAGCAAAGACGAATCGCTGGCGGTGACATCATTCGGGTACCCGACGCGGATCCATCCGCCGTCGCCTTCAAAGCGGATGTAGGGCTGATCGGTTTTGCAGGTGAGCTGGATGCCGGTGGCGAACGTGAAGCGGACATCGAATTCCTGGATGACGTCCCAAAGGTGGCCCTTTGGCGGATATTGACCGACGCCTTCGACGGCGACGGGACCGGTGCGGTCGGCATCCATGGCCCATAGTGCGATGTCATTCAGGTGAGCGCCCCAATTCGCGAGCATGCCGTCGGCATAGGACCGAATGCAGATCCAGCCCGGCCGCCCTTTGCGGTCGTGGCGTGGATGGACGCGTTGCTCGGTATAAGGGGCCTCGGGGGCAGGCCCAAGCCAAAGGTCATAATCCAACTCCGGCGGTACTGGCATTTGGGGTTGGGAAGGGAGAGTCGAGTCCTTGGGAGTGGCGGTGGTGATCTGGCGGAGCTTGCCAATGCGCCCGTTGCGAACCCATTCCACGGCCCGATGCATCGCGCGGTTGGATCTGAATTCGCTATCGGTGCGAAACACCCTGCCGCGGCTGGTGGCGAGCCGGCTGAGAAGGCGGCCTTCGGCGATGCTGCGCGTCAGAGGTTTTTCGCAGGCGACGTCCTTGCCTGCCTTGAGTGCGGCAACGGCCATCGGCACATGCCAATGATCCGGGGTGGAGATCATCACCGCATCGATGTCGGGTCGAGCCACGAGTTCCCGCCAATCCCGAAAGGCAAGGCAGCCCTTGAACTCCCCGGATTTCGCGCTCCTGGCGTAATGCGCCTCGACCTGGCGCTGGGCCTGTTCCAGTCGCCAGGCGTCCACGTCACAGACCGCAACCACTTGGGCATCGGATTCCGAGAGGAATCCCGGCAGGTTGGCGTAGGTGGCTTGTCGACCGGTTCCGATGAAGCCGAGGTTGACGCGTGCCGATGGCTTCGGGCGGGTCGGGGCGGATCCCGCGGGCCTGTCGGCCGAGGGGGCGGCCTGGATGCCGGCCACGCTCAAACCAGCGGCGGCGGTTGTGGCGCGCAGCCAGGTTCGGCGGGAGACCGCGACTCCAGGGACGAGCGGGGCGGCGGTGGGATCCATGGTGCAAGCGTCATCGCCGTTTCAAATCGGAAAGGCGAGCCGAATGACGGAGGGACCGTGCCTCTGGCGCTGTGGCGTGGCAGGCGCGTTGGTGGGGCGTGTGGCGTCGGGATGGAAAGCGGTAGAGGACTGCCGCAGATGTTCCAAGACGCTTCGCGCCCATCTGGCGCTTGGGAGTACGACTTAGGGATAGCGGGCTGCGCAACGAAGATTGGCGCGAGGGTGGGGTGGCGGCATCTTGGGTCCATGCGATGCGTGGCATGGCGAATGGCGATCTGGTTGCTCTGGCTGGTCCCGAGTTGGACCGGTGGGCTGGTTGGGGCCGAAGTGTCGGTCGAGGCGACGGTCGGTCGGCGGACCTTGGTGGTGTTGGGTGACAGTCTGGCAGCGGGTTACGGGGTCGATCCGGGCGAAGCGTACCCTTCGGTTCTGCAGCGTTGGATTGAGCGTGAGAAACTGCCCTTTGAAGTGGTGAACGCCGGGGTCAGCGGGGACACGACTGCCGGGGGATTGAGACGCATGAACTGGCTGCTGCGACGTCCCATGGACGTTCTGCTGGTGGCCTTGGGGGGCAACGACGGATTGCGCGGGATTTCGCCGGAAGCGACGCGCACCAATTTGGTGAGGATCGTGGAAGTGGCGCGCACGAAGCAGCCTGGGATCCGGGTGGTGGTGGCCGGGATGCAGATGCCTCCCAACATGGGTCCCGAGTACACGCGGCAGTTTCAGGAGGTTTTTCCAGCGGTGTCGCGAGAGACCAAGTCGGAATTGGTGCCGCACCTGTTGGAAGGGGTGGGTGGCAGGCCAGAAATGAACCAGCCGGACCTGATTCATCCCACACCGGCGGGACACCAGGTTTTGGCGAGCAATGTTTGGGCGGTATTGAAGCCGGTTCTAGAATCCGCCGCAGCGTCCCGGTAAGTTCCGCGCCCCAAAATGAAGCCGTATCTTGCCGGGCAACGATGGATCAGTGAAGCGGAGCCGGAACTTGGCTTGGGCGTGATTGTCCGGACCGAGAGCGGGCGCGTGTGGGTCCGTTTTGCTGCTGCGGGCGAAGAGCGTCAGTATTCCATTGAGAGTGCGCCGTTGCGTCGAGTGGCGTTTCGACCGGGCGAAACCGTGGCCATGCGTTCCGGGGAACCGGGGGTCGTGTCGGAGGTGCGGGAGTCGGCGGGCCTGGTGCGCTACCGACTGGTCGACGGGCGCGAGTTTCCCGAGGTCGACCTGCGGGATACGTTGGGGTTCGGAACGCCGGAGGATCGGTTGCTGGCGGGACGGTGTGATCCTTCGCGGACCTTTGAATTGCGCTGGGAGGCTTTGGTGCATCAACACCGACGGCGAAGTTCGCCGGTGCGCGGGTTTGTGGGTGGCCGGATGGATCTCATCCCGCACCAGTTGTACATCGCGCGGGAGGTGACGGGGAGGCTGGCACCCCGGGTGTTGCTGGCCGACGAAGTGGGATTGGGAAAGACGGTGGAGGCTTGTTTGATCCTGCATCGGCTGCTGGCGACGGGGCGGGCGTCACGGGCGCTGGTGATCGTGCCGGAGCCCCTGGTTCACCAGTGGTTTGTTGAGTTGCTGCGGCGCTTCAATCTCTGGTTTCACATCTTCGACGAGGAACGTTGCGAGGCGATCCAGGCGGTGCACCCCGACGCCAATCCATTCTTGGACGATCAGTTGGTCTTGTGCGCGCTGCCGTTCCTGCTGAATCCCAAGCGCTGTGCCCAGGCGGCGGAGGCGGGCTGGGACCTGCTCGTGGTCGACGAGGCTCACCATCTGGGGTGGACGCCGCAACAGCCGAGCCCGGAGTACGAGGCGGTGGAAAGACTGAGCCGACGGGCGGAGAGCCTGCTGCTGCTGACGGCGACTCCCGAGCAGTTGGGGGTGGCGAGTCACTACGGGCGTCTGCGGCTGCTGGATCCGGACCGATACTTTGATCTCGGAAAGTTCGAGGAGGAGATGGGGCGGTACTCGGAAGTGGCGGCGGTCGCCAACAAGCTGAGCCTGACGGGACGCCTGGCGATTTCCGAATCGCGTCAACTCCATGAAATCCTGGGAGCGGAACCGGGTGTCATCCAGCAGCGCCTGGAGGCGTTGGCAAGAGGCGACGCCGAGGCACGCCGTGAGTTGGTGATGGACCTGCTGGATCGGCACGGCACGGGACGGGTGATGTTTCGTAACACGCGTGCGGCCATTCGCGGCTTCCCTCGCCGCGTTCCGCGCCCCGTGTCCCTGGTATCGGAGGGGTTGCCGCCAGATGCCTTCGATGCCTGGGCGAGGGAGTTCGAATGGGACTCGATGGAGACCGGGCGAAAGGGGCGGGCGGTACCGGCATATGATTTCAGCAAGGATCCGCGAGTCGAATGGCTGGCCGGATTATTACGACGCCTGTCCGGGAAGAAAGTGCTGCTGATCTGTCGGTCGAAGGAGAAAGTGCTGGCGATTGACCGGGCGTTACGAGGGCACCTCACGGTGCCGACGGCGCTGTTTCATGAAGACCTCGACTTGGTGCAGCGCGATCGGAATGCCGCGTGGTTTGCGGAACCGGACGGTGCGCAGATTCTGATGGCGTCAGAGATCGGCAGCGAAGGGCGCAATTTTCAGTTCTCGCATCACCTCGTGCTGTTCGACCTGCCACTGGATCCCGAACTGATCGAGCAACGAATTGGGCGATTGGACCGCATTGGGCAAACGTCCAACATAGAGATCCATGTGCCGTACATCGTGGGCAGCCCACAGGAAGTGTTGTTCCGTTGGTATCACGATGGGTTGGCGGCGTTCGGGCACAATCTGATTGCCGGCCGGGAACTGCGGGAGAGGTTTGGCGCGCAGGTGCGGGACCTGGCCATGGATTTTCACGAAACCCATGCCACCCGGCGGGATGATTTGCAGAGCCTGGTGGGCGAAACGCAGGCGGCACGCCGCGAGTTGGAGCATCGGTTGGAGCAAGGGCGTGACCGATTGCTCGAACTGAATTCGTTTCGTGCGGACGCGGCCCGCGAGGTGGTGGACGCGGTCGCGGCGTGCGACCGGGATTTGGCGCTGGAGGATTTCCTGCTGCGCATTTTCGATCACTACGGCGTGGCGGTGGAGGACTTGGGTCCGCACCGTTTCAAATTGGGATCGGACGGCGTCTTCGCGGATGCCTTTCCCGGGATGCCGGCCGACGGTTTGGTTTTGACCTTCGATCGACAGGCCGCGCTGGCGCGCGAGGATTTGGCGTTCATGACCTGGGATCATCCCATGGTTTCGGGGGCGCTCGATTTGTTGCTGGGCTCGCCGGAAGGCAGTACGGCCTGTGTCCGATTGGCAGGGGGCAAGGCGCCCGGCTTGTGGCTGGAAACGGTGCAGGTGCTGGAATGCATCGCGCCATCGGCGCTGCACGCGGACCGATTCCTACCGACGACACCGATACACGTCATTGTCGATGCACGGCAGAATGACGTGACTGAGAAGGCGGCGGGAATCCTGGCCAAAGGGGGGCTGGAAGACGTTCCTGCGCACGAAGTGACGGATCGACGGGCCATCCGTGAATTGCTGGCGGGACTGATGCGGGCCGCCGCCGGCCACGCCGAGTCACGAAAGGCGGAGGTGATCCAGTCGGCGTCGCAGGCGTTGCACCGGTTTTTCCACCACGAGTTGGAGCGTTTGCGCGCGCTTGCCGCGGTGAATCCCAATGTGCGATCCGCCGAGATCACCGGTTGGGAGAACCATTTTTCGCAACTCAAGGAGCATGTGAGTTCGGCGCGGTTGCGGTTGGATTCGGTCCGCTTGGTGCTTCTGGGGGAGTGGTGACTCTTGGCGTGTCGAAGCGACCGGTCGCCGTGGTTACTCCAGTTCCATCCGGCCCCAATCTTCGGGACGCCCTTGGATGCCGGAACGCGGCGACCAGGCAAGCCGGGCTTCATTGATGTTCTCTCCCGGGGCGGCATCCGCCTTGTCTCCGTCGTAAACCAGCACATTGAAGCCCAATCGCATGCCGGGTCGCGGTCGACGCGAGCCGACCACGAGTTCGAGGGGAATGGCGGCCTGGATGCGATAGCCGTCCGGCGTGCGTTGGGATTGGAGCCGCAGACCGGGGGCGGTTTCCTCGATCGGTCCCGGGCGGGCATCGGCATCGCGCGCGGCGCGGACTTTGCCGGAAGTATCGAAGGGGAAAATTCCTATCTTGAAGCAGCCCAGGGTGTCCTCTGCCCCGGCGTCGGGATCGAGGCAGATTTCGATCGAATCGCTGCGCCAGTGGCCGCGGATGTCGTTGGGTTCAATGTTCGAAACGACGACGTCGTCATGAACGAGGGTATCGATGAGCAGGACGTTGCCCGACCGAACCACGCGGATCTCGGCGGAGGCGTCGTTGGTGTCGGTGACACGCCCCTGCCACAAATTTCGGGCGCCCAGCACCTGTGTTGGGACACCGGTCCAGAGGGCGTTATCCCAAGGGAATTCCGGATCCACGCGGGTGCGGGGAACTTTCAAGAGAGGCACCGGATGGAGCCGTGCTTTGGCGGGCGCGGCGGGAATCTGTCCCAGGCGGGCCGTGATCTCCGCATCCTGAGAAGCGTCGGTTGGCGGAATGACGGAGAAACGAAAACGGGGTGCCGCGTTGCCCGGCGGCCGCACACGTTCCACGGGGCCGTGCAGATTCCAGCCGCTGGGCAGTTCGACCACAGGAACCTCGACGCGAGTCCCGCTGATGGACGGGCTGAGTTGGAGCACCACGGCATTAGGTTCACCGGCGACCACCGGCAGGTCGGCGAGGAACTCGGCGGAGAGATGGCGAATTCCCTGCGCCTGAGCCCAACGCTGATAACGCTCGATGGCAGGTCGGGGAACGAAGGTCAGGGAGGGTTCCGGTGGTTCGGGCGCGACGGCTATCAGGGGTGGGTTCCCGGAGTTCTCTGGAATCGGAAGGCCAAGGAAAAGGTCGTCACCGGCTGGCACTGGGGGGGCGGCAGAATGAACCAGGGTGAAGGCCTGGGGGCGTCGCATCCAGGGCGATCGAGCCATGCCTCCGAACGCCTGGGACCGATGTTCACTGAGCGCCAGACCGGCGATGTCGGCGGGGACCCGGCCGTCGGGAAGCGGGTCCGTGGTGGCGATCGTGGTGACGTGGGAGCCGGCGGCACCGCCATAGAACAGTTTTCGAGCCTGCCAGGTACCGAGACCTTCGACGTGCAGTTGGTCTGGAAAGCGGGTGGGATCAGCGGCGGCGCCGAAGGCTTCCGTGGCGAGGATGCCGGCCGCCTGATGATGACCGTGTTGTCCCGGGTTTGGCGCCGGGTTCATCGTGACGATGATTTCCGGTCGAAGGGTGCGGATGAGGCGAACGAGATGGGCCAGGGCTTCAGCACGATTCCAAACGCGCAGGGTGGCAGCGGCGCTTTCCGTGTAGAAGAAGTCGGTTTGATCGAGGAAGTAGCAATGGCGGACACCGAGGATCCGCAAGCAGGCCCGAAGTTCGGCTTCGCGGAGAATGCCAAGGGCGCGGCCGGACTGGGTGCCGACCATGTTGCCGCCACCCTCCCCACGGGTGGCATACACGTGGGCGACGGATTTACCCGAACCGAGAGCATAACGTGCCAGCGTGGCGGCCATGCCCGTTTCGTCATCGGGATGAGCGAAAACGCCGAGCAGGTCCGTCTTTAGCATCGCGGCACCCTGACGCGGCGGTGTCTCCGGTTCCGCGGCGACTGCGGGATGAGCGCGGATCGCCAGTATGGCCAGGAGGAGCACCCACCGGCGCAGCATGGATCGGGAGGCGGGGCTCATGGATCGAGAAGGCGGGCTAGGCGGACAACGTCCGATCGAGCAGTTCCTGGGCTTCGGCGACAATAGCCCCGAGGTGGTTGGCATCGCGAAAACTCTCGGCGTAGAGTTTGTAGAGATTCTCGGTGCCGGACGGCCGGGCCGCAAACCATCCGCTGGAGGTTTCCACCTTGAGTCCGCCGATGGAGGCGTTGTTGCCAGGGGCACGGGTGAGTTTTCGGGTGATGGTTTCGCCGGCAAGCGAGGTGGCTGTGACCGATTCCGCCGTGAGTCGCTTGAACGCCTGCTTTTGCGCCGGAGTGACCGGGGCGTCGATGCGGGTGTAGTGCGGAGCGCCAAACTCCGCGGTGATCTCCTCGTAGTGTTGACTGGGATCGCGTCCAGTGACCGCCGTGATTTCCGCGGCGAGCAAACCGAGAATCAAACCATCTTTGTCGGTGCTCCACGCCGTGCCGTCGAGACGCTGAAAACTGGCGCCCGCGCTCTCCTCGCCGCCGAAAAGCAGGCCACCGTCAAAGAGACCGGGGGCGAACCATTTAAATCCGACCGGAACCTCAAGCAGAGGCCGGTCGAGCGATTCCACGACCAAATCGATGAGCCGCGAACTGACGACCGTTTTGCCGATGCAGGCGGTGCGTTTCCAGAGCGGACGATGGCGCAGGAGATAACGGATCGCCACGGCGAGGTAGTGATTCGGATTCATCAGGCCGGACGGCGTGACGATGCCATGGCGATCGGCATCCGGATCATTGCCAAATGCGACGCGGAAGTTGTCTTTGAGACCAATCAGACTCGCCATCGCGTGGGGACTCGAACAGTCCATCCGGATCTTGCCGTCGTGATCGACGGTCATGAATCCGAAGCGGGGATCGACGGTGGTGTTGACGATGGTGAGGTCGAGACCGTACTGGGTCTGAATGGGTTCCCAGTAGCCCAGCGCGGCGCCGCCGAGCGGATCGACGCCGATGCGGACCTGAGCGTCGCGAATGGCGGTGAGTTGAAGCACGGAGCCTAAATCGGCGACGTACGGGGTCACGAAATCGTGCGCGTGGGTGGTGGAAGCGCGACGAGCCTGCTCATAAAGCATGCGGCGAACGCGCGCATTCCGATCGCGAAGCAGTTCATTGGCGCGTTCCTGGATCCAACCGGTGGCGTCGCTGTCGGCCGGTCCGCCTTGGGGTGGGTTGTATTTCAGACCCCCATCCGTCGGCGGATTATGGGAAGGCGTTATGATGATTCCGTCAGCCAGGCCGAGCTGGCGGTCGCGGTTGTGGGAAAGGATGGCGTGGGAAATAGCAGGGGTGGGCGTGAATCCGTCCCAACGCTGGACGTAGACATCGATTTCATTCGCCGCGAGGACTTCGAGCGCGGTGCGCTGGGCGTGGGCGGATAGCGCATGGGTATCCATTCCCATGAAGACCGGTCCATCGATCCCCTGGCTGCGACGGTAGTCACAGACGGCCTGTGTGATCGCCAGGATGTGAGGCTCGTTGAAGGTGCCGTTCGTGGAGGTTCCACGATGTCCGGATGTGCCGAACGTCACCGCCTGCGCTGGGTCGCCAGCGTCGGGTTTGATGCCGTAGTAATCGCGCTCGAGTTTGGCGAGGTCCACGAGCAGTTCCGAGGGTGCTGTCTTGCCGGCTAAGGGGTGGAGCGCCATGACGCGGCGAAGCATGGCGGTTTTGCTGCGGATCGCCAAGCCGGCTTGAGTGGGATCGGACCGAGCGTCAGGAAGGCACCCCGCTGCAACGCGGAAGGCAGTTGCGGGAGACGTGGAGTCCTCGGCACGCTGCCGACGCCCGGAACGGTCCGACATGCCGCGTCCCCAACCCCAACGCCAACACCGACCTTCGTCACCGCCCGCCAAGGCGGCGGGGAGAATGGGATTCTTTTGGTTGGCAACGGCGGTGGTGGCGACCTTGGCGATGGGTCTGTGGATATGGTGGCCTGCCGCAAAGCGTGGCGCCCCTGCAGAACCGCGCCCGGGTTCGCCGCAGACGGTCACCCCGGGAGACGTGGTGCCCCCACAGGATTCCGTCTTCGGACAGTACGCGGGGTCCGCTTCCTGCAAGGACTGTCACGCGAAGGAAACTGCCGCCTGGGTGGTGTCAAACCATGCTCTGGCTGAGCGGCTGCCATCCGAGGCTATGGACGCGACCGCCTTCGAGCCGGCGCGGCGATTTTCGCATGGCACCCAGTCGACCGAAGTGCGACGGCAGGGTGGAGCGTTCGAGGTGGTGACACCCGGGTTGGCTGGGGGTGCGACGGCCTTCCAGGTGGAGCGTGTCATCGGGCACACGCCTCTGCGGCAGTATCTCGTTTCAGCCCCGGGTGGACGGCTCCAGACTTTGGAGGCGTCCTGGGATCCGCGAAGCAATGCCTGGTTCAATGTCTATGGCAGCGAAGATCGGAAGCCGGGGGAGTGGGGCCATTGGACGGGACGCGGCATGAACTGGAACTCAATGTGCGGAACCTGCCACAACACCCGTTACCGGAAGAACTACGACCCGGCCACCGACCAGTTTGCCACGGCTATGGCGGAGATGTCGGTCGGGTGTGAGGCGTGTCATGGCCCCATGAAGGACCATGTCAGCTGGCAACGGGCCTGGGAAGGCCAGGGCAAGGTCGACCCTACCGTGCGCAAGAAGACCCCTGCGCAGCACATGGAAACCTGCGCGCCATGTCACGCGCGCCGCAGCGAATTGACGGGCGACACCACGCCCGGCAGTTCGTTTTGGGATCAATTCCTGATCGCGACCGTGGATGGAGGGCGGACCTTTTACCCGGATGGCCAGATCTGGGATGAGGACTATGAATATGCTCCGTTCCTGGGGAGTCGGATGCACGCGGCGGGCGTGACCTGCCTGGATTGCCATGATCCCCACGCCGCGCGTCCGAAAATGACCGGCAACGATTTGTGCATGCAGTGCCACAATGGAAGCCGGCAGAACACTCCCATCATCGTTCCCACGGTGCACAGCTTTCATGCCGCCGAGAGCACCGGCAATCAGTGCGTGAACTGCCACATGCCGCAGACGGTCTACATGCAGCGGCATTCGCGGCACGACCATGGATTTACGGTGCCGGATCCACGAATGACCCGGGAGTACGGGATTCCCAACGCCTGCAACCGGTGTCATGCCGACAAGGACGCGGCCTGGGCCGAGGCGGCGTGTGACCAATGGTATGGGGCGAAGATGGATCGGCCGTCGCGTCGCCGAACCCAGGCAATGGCGGCGGCGCGGGCGGGACGCGAGGAGGCCGTCCCCGCGCTCTTGGCGTTGTTGGAAACACCCGAGGTTCCCTATTGGAAAGCGTCGGCGATGGCCCTCTTGGAACCTTGGATCGCTCAATCCCGGGTCCGCGATGCCTTGCTCGCCCGGTGCGCCGACGCGCATCCGTTGGTGCGCTACCGCGCCGTTCAGGCTTTGGCACCGCTGGCGGAAGCGCGGGAGCCGAGGGTCACCGAAGTCCTGCGCGCCCGTCTCGAGGATGAATCCAGGGCCGTGCGGTTCTCGGCGGCATGGGCCCTGCGGGATGCTTTGGAACCCGGCGGGCGGGCGGCGGCGGAACTCGTGCACGCCCTGCGGCTGAATTCGGATCAGCCGGTGGGCCAGGCTCAATTGGGAACCTGGGCGATGGCGCGCGGGTCGGTCGAGGCAGCGGCGGGGCACTATTCCAAAGCGGTCGCTTGGGATCCGGGTTCCCCACCGTTTCGACACGATTATGCAGTGGCTCTGAGCATGCTTGGAAAATCGAAGGAGGCAGTGGAACAGCTCCGGGAAGCCGTGCGACTCGAGCCGGGCGGCGCGGAAAACCACTTTCGTTTGGGTTTGGGGTGGAGTGAGGTTGGGGACGTCGTGCAAGCCTCGAGGTCCTTGGAGGAGGCCGTTCGCCTGGATCCAAGACACGACCGGGCACTGTACAACCTGGGATTGGCTCACGCGGCGTTGGGTCGGCCGGAAGCGGCGATCGAGACGTTGGCCCGGGCTGAGCAAGTGAACCCACGGGATCCCCGCATCCCGTATGCGCGGGCCACCGTATTGGCCCAACAGGGACAGGTGGCCGAGGCGCGCGACGCGGTGGCCCGCGCCTTGGAGATCCAGCCGGCGTTCGGACCGGCGGCCGATTTGCGCCGCCAATTGTCAGGGCGCTGACCTGGGCTACGGAGCCCGCGCCCGCGATTCCGGTGGTAGGAATCCAAACCAGGCGACTCGGAGAAACTCGCCCTTGGAGATCCGTCGTTTTTCTCCTTACGAGGGCTGAGGAATTTCGCTACAGTCTTTTGCGTTACTACCGATTGAGGATTCTGATGAACGCACCAAACCTGACGGAAGTGGCGTGGCGTGGCTGGTGGAAGGCGTTGGCGTCGATGCGCGGTTGGCTCGGCGCGCTGATGCTGGCGGGCCTTGGGCTCAGCGCCGCGGGATGCAAGTCCGGCGGCCCGACCACGTTGACCGAGCAAGACAAGGTGCCTTTCACCCAGATTGGAGTTCAACCGGGTGACACCGTGCGCATCGTCTTTCCGGCGGCACCGACCATGAACACCGTCCAGCAGGTTCAGAGCGATGGGGCTATCGCGCTCCCGCTGGGCGGCACATTACAGGTGAAGGGCAAGAGTCCCGACGACATCCAGAAGCTGGTTTTGGAGAAGTATTCGTCCCAGATCGTGGTCCAGGAAATCTCCGTCAGTGTGGAATCGGCCGGGTTCCCGGTCTTCGTATCGGGAGCGGTAGGGCGTCCAGGCAGGGTACAATGCCGGCAATCGATGACGGTATTGGAGGCTGTGGTCGAAGCGGGTGGCTTCGCCGAAGGTCGGGCCGACCTGAAGAGTGTGAAGGTGGTGCGGCAGAATCCGGACGGCACGACCCGCACCTATGTGCTGGATCTCAAGAAGAGCCTGAAGGGCGAGGCGGGTGAGCCGTTTTACCTGCGTCCGTCGGATGTGGTCTACGTCCCCGAACGGTTTGCGTTCTACTGAAACGGATCACGGACTTCGCCGGAATCGGGTCGGTCCAGGCGCGGCCCTGGGTCGGGTGCCGACCGCTCAGTTTTCGCGCTGGATGCCCAGCTTATCCATCAACTCGTAGAGCGTCGGGCGGCTGATACCCAACTCGTTGGCGGCGCCGGTTATCTTGCCGCCGTTGCGGCGCAGCGCCTGCACCACAAGCTCCCGCTCCAATTGCTCGCGGGCTTCCTTGAGGGTGGTGGCCGAGGGGGCCTCGGTTGACTCGAGTTCCAGGTCGCGCGTGGTCACTTGCCGGCCGTCAGCCATGATCACCGCGCGTTTGATGCGGTTTTCGAGTTCGCGAACGTTGCCTGGCCAGGGGTGGCGTTCGATGGCCCGGAGGGCGGCGGCGTCGAACGTGAGGTTGTTGCGCTCAAAGTGCGCCGCAAAGCGGCGTAAGAACGCCTGGGAGAGAAGGGCGATATCGGAACTGCGCTCGCGCAACGCGGGAAGACGCAACGTCACGACCGCAAGCCGGTAGAACAGGTCCTCGCGAAATCGCGCGGTGGCCATGGCTTGTTTGAGGTCCACGTGCGTGGCGGCGAGGACACGGACATCAACGCGAATGGATTCGCGACCTCCGACGCGTTCGATGCGTTGTTCCTGGAGGAATCGGAGAAGTCGGACCTGGAGAGGAGCTGGAAGTTCACCGATCTCGTCGAGAAAGAGCGTTCCATCCTGGGCGGTCTCGATGCGACCGGGACGCTGGCTGACCGCCCCCGTGAAGGCACCCTTCTCATGACCGAACAGTTCGCTTTCGATGAGATTTTCCGGAATGGCGCCGCAATTGATCGCCACAAAGGGGCCTTTGGCGCGCCGACTTCGCGAATGGATGGCCTGAGCGACCATTTCCTTGCCCGTGCCACTTTCGCCCAGGATCAGCACCGAAGCGTCGGTCGACGCGACACGCTGGATGAGGCGGAAAACCTCCTGCATGCCGGGGCTCTTCCCAAGGATGCCTTCGAAGGCGTCCTCCTGGAACTCGCGCTGCATCGCCTGGAAGTCGCGCTCGAGCTGGGCGACGTGAAAGGCGCGTCGCAGGATGGCCTGGAGCTCCGCCATATCGACGGGCTTTCCGACGAAGTCCCAGGCGCCTTGTCCGATCGCCTGCATGGCGTTGGCGCGTTCGCCCTGGCCGCTGACGATGACGACTTTGGCGAGGCGCTCCTCGGTGATGATCTCGGAAAGGGTGCTGAGGCCTTCGACGGGCGACGCGGGGGACGGAGGCAGGCCGAGATCGAGAAGGACAACCGCCGGGCGATGCTCGCGGAATTTGGCGAGAGCTTCGGCACGGTCGCCGGCCTGAACAACATCGTATTCTGCGGTTAGCGCCCAACGAAGCTGCGAACGGATTTCCTCGTCGTCATCTACAATGAGCAGGGTTGGTTTCATACAGTACTCGTGAGCGGGAGAAGCACTCGCACCGTCGTGCCTTTACCTTGGGTGCTCTGAACTTCCAGTCGCCCGCGATGGGCCTCGACGATCATTTTGCTGTGGAACATGCCAATGCCCAAACCATTCTTTTTCGTGGTTTGGAACGGCCGGAATAGGGACTTCTGGATGAACTCGGGACTCATGCCGCATCCATTGTCGGAGACGGACACGACGGCCCATCCGCCGAAAGACTCGGTGGCGACCCGGATTTCCCCGTCATGAGAAATCGCCTCCCGTGAGTTGAGCAGCAGGTTGAGAATCACTTTCTGAAACTGCTCGGAATCGAGCTGAACGGGCGGCAGCGGGCTGAACTCGCGCCGGATCTGAAGGTTCGGGGTCGGCCCCAGTGTCTGGATGCAGGCCTCGACCATCGCTGGCAGATCCGTGGGCACGGGTTGAACCCGGAGCTCCTGCCGGAGTCGCGTGAGACGCGCGATGAGCGTGTTGAGGTGCTGAACGCTCTTGCCAACCGCTCGCAACGCATCATCCCGAAAGGCCGGGTCACTGAAGTGCTGGTGAAGGTTCTGCAGAGTCAGCGAAAGCGTCGACGCGGTGTTCTTGAGGTCATGGACAAAAAACGCCGACATGGTCTGGAAGGCCTCCATTTCCTTGGACCGCACTTGTTGGGCTGACAACTGGAGGCCGAGAAGGCTCGCGGCAATCTGGTCTGCGACACACTTCAGGAGGTCGAAATCCTCCGTCGTAAACGGCGCACCCGCGACGCGATCGCCGAGAGTCAGCAAGCCGAGGAGGCGCCCACCGGCGATCAATGGCTGGCAAATGCGGCTCCCCCCGGCGGGAAAGACCCCGGGATGCAGCCGGATCAAAGTCGCCGCCCAGGGATACAAGTCCGGATCAATTACCGTCGGTTCTTTGAGTTGGGCGATGCCGGCCAGCGCTTCGCGTAATTCGGCAGCCGGTTGATCGAGTCGATCCGCCGTTGCATCCACGAGCACCGTGGAGCCACCGAGTCGCAGGCGCTCTCCGGATTCCTCGACCAACCAGACACTAGACGAGAGCGCTTGGAAGGTGTCGGAAATCCACGACGCCACTTTGCGGGAGAATGCCCCTTCCTCGACGAGGGAGGTGGTCTGGGCGGTGAACGTGCTCCACACCCCCCGATAATCGTAGACCGGGCGTCGGAGATGGCGGCTGACAAACTGTCGCAGCTGACGCCGGAGCCGCTCCGAAAGCATCATGGCTGCGAGACCGGTCAGAGCCACCAGCACCAGCAGGGCTTTGATGGGAAACGCCGTGGTGCCTCCGAATACCGTCACCAGGTGGGACAACACGCCGACGATCAGCAGGTAGAGACCGGCGAGCACGACCGTGAGCGACCGGTAGACCAGGCTTTGGGACGGGTAGACATCGACATCGAAGACCGTTCCCCGGCTGAGGGACACCGACATCAGGACACAGGCAACGCCGAGGGCTGCGGCCCCGGCACGGCTGATCGGTTCCTCGGGGATTTGGAAAAGAAGGGCCTGGCTGGCAGCGTAAAGTCGGAAGCCAAATAGCGCACCGACGCCGAGCACCATGTACTTGATCCGCCAGCGCATGACACCCACCGAACCACGAAAGGTGCGTTCCAGGTTCATGAGCACCAGGACGGAGGTCAGCAGAATGCCAATCTCAACTGTCAGGCCGGCCCAACCGAGCGCGACAAACTCGAGGCGCGACGTGGGGTTCCGCGAGACATAGGCGAGGGCACCGTAAAAGGCGCCGACGAAGGCGCCCGCGGCGAGCGTGCCAATCACGGCCTGCCGCCAGCGTTGGCGCAGGGCGAGCAGGGCATCTCCGCGGGAATAGCAGCGGCTGAAGACGATCCACGGGACCGGCAGCAGTGCGGCCAAAGCAAGCCTAAGACGCTCGTAGGGCAGCGCCTCTGCGGCAGTGAAGGAGGTCACGGCCAGGCTCGCGGTTACCGTCTCTCCCGCCAGGATCAACATGCCAACTCCGAACGAAAGGTGGGCTGGGTGCCGGGGAGAACGCCAAATCACCGCGACCCCAAGGGCCAGCGCGAAAATCGCGACGGCCATTGAGAGCCAGAGTGGACTCATACCTCGGCGGCAGGTTGCCGAACGCTTGGTCTGTCGTCCAGCTTCGCCCCCGAGCCTGTTTCATCGGAAGAAGTTAGAACCCGCTTGAATGATCTCTAAAGGCCAGCAAGCTTGGCCGTCCGTGACGGAAACGCCCAATCCTGATCTGCCCGTGCCCAGTCTGTGTCGCGAGCCCGGTTGTTGCTCCCTGGCGCAGGCCAGCTGCGGCATGGTGCTGAAAGTGCGCGAACTCTCCGCCCCCGCGGAAGTCGCGATGCGCCTGCGCGAGTTGGGCTTTTGCGAGCAGCAACGCATCCGGTTGCTGAGCAAACACACCAACGTGATTTGCCAGGTCTGCAACGTCCGTCTCGGCATCAGTCGCGACTTGGCGCAAATGATCGTCGTCGAGCCTGCCGCCGGCGGGAGGCCAGCACACCCCGGTCCTATCAACGGTTCGCCGTCTGCCCATGAACGAGACTCTTCAGCCGCTTAGCTCCTTGCCGGTCGGTGGACGGGCCAGTATCGCCGAAATCAAGGTGTCCGCCGCCGATAAACCACGCCTCATGGAGATGGGTGTCCTGGTGGGGTCCAAAGTCGAGTTGGTCCGTTTCGCGCCTCTCGGGGACCCCGTCGAAATCAAAGTCCGCGGTTACCACCTCACTCTCCGTCGGCAGGAAGCCGAGCAGATTCTGGTCCGCCCTGCCTAGGGCCCGCGGCGTCATGGCATCCCTGCCGCGTCAAGGGAGGCAATTCGCCGACAATGAACCGCAAGCGGTCGACAGCCGGGTTCGGGGGCTTGCGCCATTCTAAGGCCTGATGATGGCTGTTCCGCCCGCCACCCCTTCCGCGCCCTCGCGTGAGTTCTGGGTTGTCCTTACCGGCAATCCGAACTGTGGCAAGACCACCTTGTTCAATGCCCTGACCGGCATGCACGCCAAGGTCGGGAACTATGCCGGTGTCACCGTGGAGCGAAAGGAAGGCCGCCTGCGCGGAACGGCACCTCACTTGCGGTTTTCAATTTTGGACCTCCCGGGAGCCTACAGCCTGAGTCCCCAGTCCCTCGACGAGGAGGTCGCCCGCGACGTGCTCTTTCAACGATTGCCCGAGGTGCAACCGCCGTCGGTGGTGGTGGTCGTCGTCGACGCCTCCAACCTGGAACGGAACCTCTATTATGCCACTCAGGTGATCGAGCTTGGGTACCCGACGCTGATCGCATTGAACATGGTGGATGTGGCGCACGATGTGGGAATGGAAATCGACGCCGGCGCCTTGGCGGAGCGTCTGGGGGTTCCGGTGATCTCCACGGTGGCTAGTCGGCGCGAGGGCCTGGACAAGATCCGGGCGGAGATCTTCCGGCTGGCGCATCGTTCGGTCGAACCGCGTCAGGATGGGGTCGGACCAAGAAGCTTTCTGGACCTGCCCGAGGCCTTTCGCCTGGCGTCGACCGAATTGGCTGGGCTGTTGAAGAAGCTGTTTCCCGACCGTGCGATGCGGGCGAACTCGGAAGCGGTGTTGCTGCTCTCCGACCATCAGGCGCGGTCATTCTCTCCGGTCGGCACCGCCTATCCAGCCGAGGTGCAACGGGTGGTGGATGCCGGACGGCGGCAATTGCAGGCGGCGGGCATTGACTGGTCGAGTGCGGTGATCGAGGCGAGGTACGCGAGCGTGAGTGAGATCCATGGGGCCGTCGTCCGCGACACCGCGATGGCCGGGGAGACATTGAGCGACCGCATTGACCGGGTGGTGACCCACCGATTGGCGGGCCCTTTGATCTTTATCGGGCTGATGTTCCTGATGTTTCAGGCAATCTTCACTTTGGCGGAATGGCCGATGGGATGGATCGAATCGGCCGTTGGGGGGTTGGGCGGTTGGATTGGGGAGGCCATGCCGGCGGGTGATTTGCGCAACCTCATGACGGACGGAGTGATCGCGGGAGTGGGAGCGGTGTTGGTGTTTCTGCCGCAGATCTTGCTGCTCTTCCTGTTCTTGAGCCTGCTCGAGGACACCGGCTACATGGCGCGGGCGGCCTTTTTGATGGACCGTTTGATGAGCAAGGTGGGATTGCACGGAAAGAGTTTCATTCCCCTGTTGAGTTCGTTCGCGTGTGCCATTCCCGGCATCATGGCGACGCGGACCATCGAGACCCCGAAGGATCGGTTGGTGACGATTCTGGTGGCGCCGCTGATGAGTTGTTCGGCCCGGCTGCCGGTCTACACGGTTCTCATCGCTGCCTGCATTCCCAGCGTGGTCTTGCTGGGGTTCGTTCGGCTTTCGGCACTCACCCTCCTGGCCATGTACCTCCTCGGCATCGTGGTGGCGATCGGCATGGCGTGGTTGTTCAAGAAGACGCTGCTTCGCGGTCAGGCCCCCTTGTTGATCATGGAGTTGCCTCCCTACAAAAGGCCGGCCTTGCGGGTGGTGCTGCGCCACATGTGGGATCGTTCCATGCTTTTTCTTCGTCGTGCTGGAACCGTCATTCTGGTCATCAACATGGTGCTTTGGGTGCTCGCCACCTATCCGCGGGACGAGAAACGCGAAGCCGCGGCTGCCGCGGCGCGGGCGGACGCGGCCCTCCTCTCCAATCCTGCCGAGCGCGAGGCGCGGCTCCTGGCGGTGGAGCACCAGGTCGCCGGCGAACGTTTGCAGGGCAGTTTCGCGGGATTTCTCGGCCGAACCATCGAACCCTTCATTGAGCCCCTCGGGTTCGATTGGAAAATCGGCATCGGTATCGTGTCGTCCTTCGCGGCCAGAGAAGTGTTCGTGAGCACGATGTCGACGGTGTACAGCGTGGGGGGCGCGGATGACTCCGAAGAAGGGACCCAGGGTTTGGTGACGGTGCTGAAAAATCAGCGCCGGGAGGACGGTCGGCCTTTGTACACGCCTCTGACCGGGGTGACGCTCATGATCTTCTACGTGTTCGCACTTCAGTGCGTGAGCACCATTGCCATCGTGCGTCGCGAAACCAATGGCTGGTATTGGCCGATCTTTCAATGGGCCTACATGACCGCCCTGGCCTGGACCTTCGCTTTCGTCACCTACCAGGGCGGTCGGTGGTTGGGCTTCGAGTAGCGATTCCGACGAACCTTCGCTCACCACCGTGCCACAGTCGGGAAAGAGCCGTCCCCGCTGCGGGAAATTTTCTGATCTTCCCTTTGGTCCGCGGCGCTTTTGGACCAGGCGCGACGACGCTGGCATGGTCCGTGCCCTGCCTTTTGTGCTTAAGAAGGCAGCGCGCCAGTGACTCGGGACATCGTCATCGCGGTAAGGTCGTTGCGGAATCGGCCAGGTTTCTCTCTGGCAGCGGTTCTGATCCTGGCCATCGGGATTGGCGCCAACACCGCGGTGTTTGCTGTGGCGAAGGCGGTGCTTTTCCGACCCCTTGGTTTCGAGGAGGCCGACGGCCTGGTGTGGCTCCGATCCACCCGCACGGCGGCTGGGGCGTCGGACTGGGAAGTCTCCTGGCGAGAGATGGAAGACGTCCGGGAAGCGTCGACCGCTTTCCAGGCCATCGGGACGTTTGGGCTCATGGAATCGCGCTGGGAAGAGAACGGCGACGTTGAGCATCTCCAGTCCATTCAGATCAATCCAGGGTTGGTGGAGGTGCTCCGACTCCGGCCGGTGCTGGGGCGAACCATCCAGGCGGCCGACGTGGCGGAGGGTGCGGAGGCCGTCGTCATGGTGAGCGAAGAGTTGTGGAAGACTCGACTGGGGGGAAAACCGGAGGTTCTTGGAACTCAGCTTCGGTTGGATCGGCAGGTGTCCACCATCATTGGCGTCGTACCCGCGGGCTTCGAATTTCCCGTGGAACGCCTCCAATCGACAGGGAATGGATCCAGGCTGACGACGGGCATAAAAGACGTCTGGCTGCCGATGCCGACACCCAAGGGCAGCGACCTCACTTCACGAGCGGCACGCATGTTTCTCGGCGTGGCGCGACTCGCCCCGGGCGTCACCTTCGAAAAGGCCAGGTCGGAGGTGGTTGCCATCGGTGAGCGGGCCGCGCGGGAGCATGCGGACACTAGTCGCGGGTTCGGTCTGGATTTGCTCACCATGCGGGATCAGGTCCTGGGACGAACGCGACACGCCATCCCAATGGTGGCGGCAGCGGTTGCGGCTGTGCTGCTTATGGGGTGCGTGAATCTGGCGCACCTTATGGTGGCTCGGGGAGTCGAACGCCATCGCGAGACCGCCCTGCGTCTGGCGCTGGGAGCTGGAAGACGGAAACTCCTGCGCTCGGCGGCCTGGGAGGCCGGATGCCTGGCGGTCGCGGGTGGGGGAGCCGGGCTGGTGGCGGCGGTTGGGATCGTTCATGGAATGGTTCAGTTAGGCGGCGGTCATGTTCCTTTTCTGCGGGAAGCCTCCATCGACCCCGCGAGTGCGGCGTTTACCTTCGGGTTGTCGGTCCTCACGGTTCTGGTTTTTGCCGTGGTTCCAGCTTGGCGCGCCACGCGCGTCGACCCGGCAGATGCGCTTCGGGCCGGCCCGCGGGCCTCCAGCATGCCCGGACTCCGACAGTGGCACCGCGGCATGCTCGTGGGCCAAACCGCCGCCGTGCTCGTGCTGTTGCTTTCAGCGGGCTTGCTGCTGGAAAGCTACCGTCGGTTGATGCGTCTCGACCTAGGGTATCACCCGGAATCCGTGGTCACGTTTGACGTTGCTTCGCGCGATTTCGAAACGAACGGGGACGTATGCCGGATGTACCGCCGGCTGCGCGAGCGAGTGGCGGCGATTCCCGGTGTCCTCGCCGTCGGGACGATCTCTTCGGTGCCACTCACGGCGACGTGGAACATCAACGAAAAACCCCAGGTGGTGGGCCGTCCGGTTCCGGAGGCTGATCGGCCTGTGGTCGCGGCGAATTTCGTCGCCTTTGATTACTTCCAGGCGATGCGCATCCCGCTGATCGAGGGAAGGTACTTCTACGAGTCCGAACTCGATGACCACGGGTATGGGAGAAAAGTCATTCTGAACCAGGCGGCGGCACGAGTGCTGTTCCCCGGGAATTCCGCCGTCGGGGGGCACCTGACCGTGGGCTCCAATCCGGACCGTGAACTGGAAGTGATCGGGGTGGTGCGCGACACCCGAGATGTTCGGCTCGAGGATGAGGCGCGTCC
>JAEUHG010000149.1 GCA_016795425.1 Verrucomicrobiales bacterium | reverse complement strand
TCGTCCCTGATGGAACCATCGTTCTGGAGGTCTTCAGGCTCAGAATGCCGCGGCCGCGGGAACCTGGTTCAAATCGTCGCTTCGCAGCCAAATTCCGTTGCGCTCCAATGACTTAAGTCGCTAGCCTTGAACGGTTTGTTTTATTTCGCGAAGGCCATTTCGCCGGAACCCGGACGATCCAAAATCGTCTGCAATTGCCTGCCTGCGCGGGCGGAGCCGTGGACTCCGCGACGAAACTCGGACCCTCCGGCGGGAGTCCAACCTTGGTGCGCAACATGAGCATCGTCGCTCGGCGGCGGATGGAGACCTCACTTTGACCTGGAATCGAGGATCCTCAGTTCCGGCACTAGAATGATAGGTTCTCAAGTTCTCCGAGATGGAAAACGCTCCGCAGATCAATAGACTTCAACTCGTGCGGTCGAGGGTCGGGATTCGCTCTGGGTCAGGGCGGGCACGCGCGGCGACGAAGTTCGGTGGGTTGGGCTTTGCGGCACGCGCGGTGTTCCAGGTCGTGCCTGTGTTGCTGTTCCACTTCGCACTCGTGGGTCTTCTATTAGCGTCCAGGGTGGGAGTTGCCGCGGATCAGCCGGCACCCGACTTGCCAGAACTGTTTGTTACTTCGCGTTGGACCACCGAACAGGGGCTACCCGAGAATGGAGTCAACAGCATCCTTCAGACGCGCGATGGTTATCTTTGGGTGACGACCTGGAATGGGGTGGCTCGATTTGACGGACAGCGCCTCAAGCCGATTCGCGTTCGAGATGGGATCCCGACAACTCAAACGGTCGATCTGGCCGAAGATGGCGAGGGGAATTTGTGGATCAGCACGCTGAACGGGGGATTGGCTCGGTATCGAGAGGGCGAGGTCCAGATGTTCACGCGTTCCAACGGGCTCCCGACGGACAGCCTCAGATCACTCGCGGTGGACAGGAGCGGGCAGCTTTGGATCGGCATGTATCCCGGGCTTGCGCGGTTCGATGGCCGAGCCTTCCATCATTCGAACCCGTATGGCGACGGCGGGACCAATTTGGCGTGGTCGGTGGGGAAGGGGAATGACGGTGCCTTCTCGGCCATCGACGGGATTCGCCGGGCTTGGCTGCGCGAATCCGACCGATGGGTGCCCCTTCCCGGAGTCTCCGAGGGTGTTGCCAAACCGGCGAACTTCCTTTGGACCCGGGCCGGACAGACTTGGGCAGGGTTGTTTCCGAGAGGGGTCGCCCGGCTAGGTGCCCAGGGGTGGGAACCTCTGCCGCTGGAGGCCTGTCCGGAGGGTTTTGTTTGGTGCTGGTTAGAGCGGAGAGATGGCACCGTCCTGTGCGGAAGCTTCGAACGGGGTGTCTGGCGGTTCGATCCCCAAAAGGACCGCTTCGTTGCGCTCACCAACGACCGCATGGTTCAAGCCGACGGGGTGCTTTCGCTCTGCGAAGATCGTGAGGGAAATTTGTGGGTGGGTGGCAGGTCCCAAGGGCTGATCCAGATGCAGACTCGGTGGCTCGCTCCGATTCCTGGCACCGAGTCGATGGATCGCGTCAGCTCCGCGGCATTGGATTCGCAAGGTCGCTTATGGTGTGTTTCAGGCAACGGCGTCTACCTCTCGACCGCGCCTGGCCAATGGCGACTCGTGATAGAGGAGGGACGGAAGGAGCCGGGATTCCATCCGATCGCGATTCTCCCCAATTCGGCAGGGGGCGTATGGGTTGCTGCGAGGGATGCGGGAATCCTGCATGGCCGGCCCGAGCTCAGAAGTCCGTTCGAGACGGTCTGGGGAGGCGATCTCGTAGGTCGCCTCCCCGAACGCGGGGCCTACTCGCTGGTCGGCGACGGCGCCGACGGAGTGTGGTTTGGAACTGCCGGCGGTGGCTTGGGACACATCACGGACCATACCGTCCAATTGTTCGCTCTGCCGCAGTCCTTCGAGGGACGGAAGGTTGTCGCACTCGCTCGCACGCCGCAGGGCGACATATGGGCCGGTTCGGAGGGCGGCGGGCTGTGCCGCTTCGCCAACGGAGCGGTGCTTGACCATTTCACCACCGCCCAGGGACTGCCGATCAATTCGATCCGGGCGTTCCACCTCGATAGCGAGGGAACGCTTTGGGTGGGCACGTACGGCGGCGGGTTGGTTCGGATCAGGGACGGAAAGGTGTTCACGTTTGATAGTGGGCTGGGGCTTCCCGACGACATGATTTCCGCGGTGCTCGAGGATTCTTCGGGGTTCCTTTGGTGTTCGGCAAACCCAGGACTGTTCCGCTTGGATAAGCATCTGCTCGAGGAGGTGGCGGCGGGTCGTGCCCATCGAATTGATCCGTTGCTCATTGGGAGGCGGGAAGGGTTGAGTGGTTCTGGGCCGGTCGGGGGCGCGAGCCCCAGTGCCCTTCGCCTTCCGGACGGAACATTGTGTTTTCCGCATGTGGGCGGTTTGTTTCGGTTCGATCCAAAGAGCCTTCACGCTGCGGCGCCGCCCGTCGCACATATTGACGAAGTATGGGCTGACGGGCACCGATTTCAGGTGGCCACCGGTACGGAAGGATCTGTTACGCTGCCTCGTGGGGTGGAAAGGGTTGATATCCAGTACACCGGGATTCACTTCGTGGCGCCGGAGCGATTGCGGTTCCGATACCGGTTGCTCGGCGCCGATTCGCGCTGGGTTGAGGCAGGAGCTGAGCGCCGGGCCTCCTACCTGAGGCTGCCTCCCGGCCGCTTCACGTTCGAAGTGCAGTCAGCCATTGCCGAAGGCGCGTGGAGCACCGTGCCCGCGAAGCTGCAGGTGGAACTGCCTCCTTTTTTCTGGCAGACGCTGTGGTTTCGGGTGGCCGTCTGGCTGGGAGTGGCTTTCGCGGTC
The DNA here is from genome assembly GCA_016795425.1 of Verrucomicrobiales bacterium. Classification (GTDB taxonomy): domain Bacteria; phylum Verrucomicrobiota; class Verrucomicrobiia; order Limisphaerales; family CAIMTB01; genus CAIMTB01. The sequence continues at coordinate 25,161 of JAEUHG010000149.1, read as the reverse complement.
GCCTCCGCCGTGTATGCGCGCATCGCCCAACTGCACCGGCGCCGTGCTCAAGGCGAGGATTTCACGCGTCGGCTGTTCGAATCCCAGGAGAGCGAGCGGCGGCGCCTGGCCAACGAACTGCACGATGGGCTGGAACAAGAACTCCTGCTCATCAAGAACAGGGCCCAGGTGGCGGCACAGTCCACCGTCGATCCCGCGGCGGCGCGACAGATTCAGCAAATCGAGGACGCCAGCACGCTGGCCATTGCGGAAACTCGCGCCCTGGCCACAAGCCTGCGTCCCTACCAACTCGACCGGCTGGGGCTAACGCTGGCGCTGAAATCGCTCGCTCAGAACGTGTCCGGCTCCTCCGGCATTGCAGTCCATGCCGACTTGGATGCCATCGACGGCGTCTTCCCGCCCTCAGGAGAGAGCCATCTCTACCGGGTGGTGCAGGAAGCCATCAAGAACGTCATCCGACATTCCGGCGCCACCGAGGTCAATCTGACCGTGTTTCGCGGCTCCCAGGAGGTCTCCCTGCTCGTTCAGGACAACGGCAGAGGGTTCAACGCGTCCGGTGCGCACACCCGCCGAGGCGAGGTGGTCGGAGGGTTCGGAGTTTCCAACATGGAAGAAAGGATCCGCATTCTTGGGGGCACGCTGACTCTGGAGTCGAAACCGGGTTCGGGTACACGCGTCCTGGCTTCCATTCCCATTCCCCAACGTCCATGACCACGCCCCGCCTTCGAGTCGTCATCGCCGAGGATCATCCGCTGTTTCGGCAGGCTCTGAAGTCACTGATCGCCGCGGATCTGGCATGCGAACCGCCGCTCGAGGCCCCGGATGGACTCACCGCCCTCGAACTCATTCGACGCCACCGGCCGCACGTCGCCCTGTTCGACATCGAGATGCCGCGCCTGGACGGGATGGGCGCCGTCCGGGCCATCCAACAAGAGCGGCTCGATGTGAAGGTCTGTCTGCTCACCGCCTTCAAGGATCCGGTCCTGCTGGATGAGGCCATCAGCCTCGGCGTCCACGGCTATGTCCTCAAGGAAAGCGCCGCCAGTGAAATCGTGGCCGCTGTGAAGGTCGTCGCCGCCGGTGGTTCCTTCATCAGTCCATCGCTCTCCGGGCATCTTCTCGAGCGCCGTCAGAGAGTCGACGCCCTCCGGGACGAACGACCCGGCCTCGAACGGCTGAGCCCGGCGGAGAGACGCGTGCTCAAAATGATTGCCGTCGACAAGACGACCAAGGAAATCGCCCGGGAACTCGGCATCAGCCCGCGAACGGTTGAGAATCACCGGGCGCACATCGCCCAAAAGCTGGGACTCCAGGGAGTCCATAGCCTGGTGAAGTTCGCCCTTGGTCATCGAAGTTCCCTGTGATTCCGCACGCTCCGATCCTGACCGAGCTTTTCTAGGGGTCTCTACTCATGCAATGAGTGGAACCCTCCCCGTTCGCTGAGTAGGGCTTGCCATATTCGTCGGGACCCGCGCCGCGCAGACTGATCGCGGTCTATGCGGGTCATGATAGTCGACGATCACAAAGGATTTCGAGATTGGCTGGGGGACACCCTCGCCCATCGAGGTCATGACTGTCTGTATTGCCACGACGGTTTCAGCGCGCTGACTTCCTGGTCTCATTGGGGTCCGTCCTGGGTCCTTCTTGACCTTCGCATGCCGGGGCTGGATGGCCTGGAGACCCTGGTCGCCCTGCGTCGCGCCGGGTGCACCGCGCAGGTCGCGATTCTCACCGCTCACGACGACCCGGAATCGCATCGCCGGGCCCTCGCCTCCGGCGCGGAGGCCTTCTTCTGCAAGGACAGCATCCCGGGGTTGCTCGCCCGGATCGAGGCGACCACCACGGGATGAACCCGCAGCCGGAACTCCATTCAACGCCTCCCGACCCATGACATCCTCGAAACCGCCTTCCACGCGTTCCACTCACCTCCGCCGACACATGACCGCACCCTCGGTCGTGTTTAGGTCGGCAACCCTCGTTGCCGTGGCCTTCGCCCTGGGCTGGGCAGGGTGTTCTCGACGGGAACCCGCCGCCGCGGCTCCGGCGGCCTCACCCACTGCCGTCGCCTGGGTCGGCCATTCTCCCATCGAAGAACCGGCGTTCATCCAGGCGTGGAACAAGAACCCGCATGCCAAACGGGACGAGGTGCTGGAGACGCTGGTTCGTCGGGAACTGCTCTTGGCGGAGATCCTTCGGACCGGATTCGATCAAAGGCCGGATGTCCGCGAATCCTGGCAAGCGCATCTTATCCAACGTTTCGCCGAGGAACAGCGGCGGATGATCGCCACCCGGCCCGAACCCACGCCGGACGAACTCTCCCAGTACCACCGGACGCACCCTGAGCGGTTCCAGTCCCCCGCCCGAACCAAGGTCGCGATCCTGCAGGTTCGGCCACCCGCAAGCAGCGCCGGGGGACTGCGGGAAAAATGGGAGACTCGCCTTGAGCGGATCCGCCAGCAGGCGCTGGCCTTGCCGCCCGATATCGGGGGCTTTGGCTCCCTCGCCCGCGACGTCTCGGAGCATCGGGCGTCACGATTTCAAGGCGGCGAGTTGGGCTGGATGACTTCGGCCCAGCTTCGGGCATGCGTCCCGAGCGAGGTCGCCGAAGGGGTGGATGCCCTTTCCGAGGCGGGCCCCATCAGCCCTTGGATTGCGAGTTCGCAGGGCTACTTCCTGGCAAGAGTGTTGGAGCGACAACCAGCCGCCTTGTTGCCGTTCGATTCGGTATTGGAGCGGGTCCGGTACGAATACTCCCGCGCCCAGGATGACGAGGCCGAGGAGGTCTACTTCAGGAACCTTCGTGATTCCTTCGGCGTCCAGGTGAATCCATCCGTGCTTTCCAGGCTAGATCCTCCCACCTCGGTGGCCTCCACCCCGCCTCCCCCCCTCCCCGGCCGATGATCCCGGGAGCCGTAGAATCGCTTTTCACAATCCATAGCCCAACGCGACACATGCCCATGAAACCCGCAAATAGCGCGAACGAGATCCGCGGAGAAAGACTCGGTGGTAGTTGGCGCCTTTCGATGCTGCTGATCATCGGATTGGCACTTCACCTGAGTCTGAAGGCCCGCGCACAGCAGGTCACTCAGGTGCTTACCCTCCAGCCAGGCTGGAACGCCATCTGGCTGGAAGTCGATCCCACCAATCGGCAGCCGGCGGAGGTGTTCAAGAATCTCCCTGTGGTCAGCGTCTGGACGTGGTCGGAACGAGTGAGTGCCACCGACTTCATCCAAAACCCGGCCACCGCCGGTTGGAATCGCAATCAGTGGCTCGGATGGTTTCCGCCCGAAAGTCCCGAGAGTGTGCTCGGCAATCTCTACGCGGTTCTTCCCGCCCGCGCCTATCTGGTCCGAGTGGCCGGGACATCGGCCGTTACCTGGAGCGTCAAGGGTACCCCATCGAGCGCCCCAACTACGTGGGCTGCCAACCAATACAACCTTCGGGGACTGCCAGCCGATCCGGAGTCGCCGGTGAGTTTCCGGGACTTCTTCCGTCATTCCCCCGCTCATTGGAATGCCACCACGCACAGTCCCACAGCAATCTACCGCCTCCAGCCCGACGGACATTGGGTGCTGGCCTCGGCCGATGCCTCCATCCGGCGAGGCGAGGCCTACTGGATAGACACCCAGGGGGCATCCGATTACCCCGGACCGTTCGAGATCCAGGCCAGCACCGGAAAGGGAGTGCACTTTCCCGATCGGGCGTATCGCGCCACCTTGACCGTCGCCAATCACACCGCCGCGCCGAGAACGTTGAAGTTCGAGGCGATGGGCGACGGCAGCCAGGCGGTCCGAGTCGAGAACTTCCTCACGCCAGGCTCTGCGTTGGGACACTCTCCGTTGTCCGGCTACTCCGTCAGCCTGCCGGCCGGCGGGCAGCAAACCGTGCGCCTCTACCTGGATCGAACAACGCATCCTTCAGGACACACCGAACACCTTTTCTCGGTCACCGATCAACAGGGCATGGTTCAACACCTGGGCGTCACGAGCGACGGCGCGGGCCTGCTGGGAGCCATCGACACGGTTGTTTATCCGCTCGCCGGTCTCTGGGTAGGAACGGCCCTCGTCAATGCCGTCGGAGAGGTCCATGGCACCAACGTCGCGCCGCCTACCGCCACGGTCGCTCCGTTCCCGGTCCGCCTTCTGGTGCATGTCGACAACAACGGTTCCGCGCGGCTCCTTCGATCGGTGACCTTCGCGACGCTTCCCCCCGTCTACACCAATGTGCCGACCAGCACGAATTCGTCCGTCGTGCTGGGTTCGGGAACCAACGTCCTGGTCTCCGATCCGCACCTTCTCCATCAGTACCAAAGCCGCTTCGGTCGCAACGTCTCGCTGGTCCGTCGGTTCACCGCCGTCCAGTTCGATGATGCCGCCAATCCGGCGGGAACACCTCTGTCCGGTTCGTTCGCCACCAACAGTGTCCTGACCGGTCGCATCTCGATTCCGTCCGGGCACGCCACCAATCCCTACTTTCACCGATACCATCCGGACCACGACAATCTGGACTCGGATTACGCGAAGGTGGTGCCGGAGGACTTCGCTATCGATCGGCAGGTGGTGCTCGATTTCACCCCGATTGGCAGCGGGGTGCCTGGCTTCGGCGTGGACGGACTGGATGGCACCTATCGCGAGACCGTTTCCGGATTGCACAAGGTCCCACTGCTGGTCTCCGGCACCTTCACGCTGCAGCGGCTCTCCTCCACAGGAGTCCTGAACCCTTCGCTTCCCTGACTTTTCGACCTTTCACAACGTTATGATTCCAAAATCGATTTTCTCCGTGGGACGCAGCCTGGTGCTGGCCGCGTTGAGCCTGCTCCTGCCGGCTTCCCGGGCGGATATCAACATCAGCCAGGGATGGAAGGGTGGATACAACGAGCCCGCAGGCGTCCAACTCTATGGGACAGCCTCTAGGTCCACCTACATGTCGGCTTTCCTGCTCGGTCAGAGCGTATCGCAAAGCGGGAATGGCGCAGTGGTCCTCGCCAAGTCGGCGCCGGTCCAGGCGTTTTCCTCGTCGTTCAGTTTCAGCATGTGGGATTCCAGATTCAGTCCCCTGACGCCCGGAGACGCCACCCTCGCGTTCCGATTCGGCGCGTTCGACGAAGGGACGCGCGTTTTCAGTACGAACGGCATGACGGTCACTCTTCGTTCTCATGGGCTCACTGGCGTGCCGGATCGTTTCACCATCCTCTTCAAGGGAAGGGTCATCCTCGATTCCCCTGCTCCTATGAACTGGACTCAGTCGAGCCTGAACCCGCAGAGCGACGGTTGTCATGGCAATGCCACGTTCCAATTGAGCGTGGATCGGCAAGGGAATCTCACGTGGAGATACCTTCGCTGGGATGCCAACTGCCAATCCTTGGGTTCCTGGGGCGGGACCGCTCCTCTGGGGGACCTTTGGAGCCCTCAGGGCCAGAGCGATTGGCGGTTCGGATTCGAGGGCGACAGTCCCGCCCTCATCCGCATGGCGGTGGACGATATCAACGTAAGCGCCACCCCGCCCGATCCCACCATCCTCTGCGCCTCATCGCTGTCCTTGCATCAGGAGGTTCCCACCACATTGGTGGCCGATATCACCAGCTTTGATCCCGCCATCGCGGATGGTGCCGTCGTCGTCTCGGCGTTCGCCGACAACCCGTCCCTCCTTCCGAACGAGAACATTCAGGTGAACTACTCCTCCGGGCATTTCCTGATCCAACTGACGGGCGCGAAGGGTGCCAGCGGATCGACCACGTTGCGGATTTTGGCGCGATATCCCAACGCGGCGTCCTCCACGGTCATTCCGGTTGCGGTGACCATTGAGGCCAACACCCCGCCCTCGTTGAGTGCCCTGGGATCTGCGGTGATCCAGCAAGGCCGGACGCTGACACTCCCGTTCACCTGGGGAAGCTCCTACTGGATGGTGGGCGACCTTCGTGTGGCCTTGGCTGAAGTCATCCCAAGCAGCGGTGCCCTGGTCCAGGTGGCCCACTACAATGCGTACCCTCTGGCTTCCGATGTCCGTTCGACCAACGGCACCTTCACGATCCTCCCGCGCCTGGATCGCACCGGCACCACCCAGGTCAAGCTGACCGTCACCGATCCGCTGGGTGCGGCCTCGGAGAGTCTTCTGAATCTGACCGTGGTTCCTTCGACGAACGCGCCGACGGTCGCCGGCACCCGCTCCGCGCTGTCCTTCAACGAGTCTGCGAACACGGCCCAATACGCCGTGGAAATCGGAGGACCCGTGCCTGCCCTGGGATCGCAATTCACCCTCGAGGCTTGGGTCAAACCGTCGGCCCTGGCGGACACCGCCCTCAATCCGGTGTTCACCTTCGGTTCCATCGCGGGACAGGGCACCTACGCCCTTCTGGGCATTCAAGGAAATGGGCAGCCCAGCTTCGCGGGGAACTTCAATGACGCCATCCCGACCGCGGGAACTGTCGTGCCGCTGGACGTCTGGTCCCATCTGGCCGCGGTGATCAACGGAACGGCCGTCTCCTTCTACCTCAATGGAACCCTGGCCGGTTCCGCGGTCCTGCCCCGGCCCGCCGCTGCCGCCCCCGGCCCCTTGGCCGTCGCCTGGGATCGCGCCAATAACCACTATTTCCAGGGGCAGATCGATGAGGTGCGAATCTGGTCGGTGGTCAGGAGCCAGGCCGACCTGCAAGCCGCGATGTTCCGTCCGGTGCAGCCGACCGAAACGGGATTGGTGCGCTCCTACAGCTTTGATGAAGGCACCTACGACATCGCTTCTCAGGTAGTGTCCTCCATCGGCCCGGAGGGCGGGTATGGCGTCGTATGGGATCGGAGTGCGGCGGGGAGCCCGCTCACGCTGGTTCAATTCCCGACGTATGTGACGGGTGTTGCTCTCGATTCCTCCGTGGGCGCGCAGGAGAACACCCCCCTGAAAGTTCCCCTGGTCGCGTCCGTGGCGATGGGGACCAACGTGGTGGGCGCGGGTGTGGCTCGGGAGGTCTTCTATGGATCTGCTGGTACCGGCCTCTCAAGCCTCACGAACAGCCCCGGGTACCCCAACAATCCGTCAGCCATCAGCCTCTTGGGTGATTTCTTGGAGGTTCCGCTGAACGCTCTGAACGGTGGAGGAGAACGCTTCCGCGGCTACTTTCTCCCACCGCAAACCGGGACCTACGTGTTCTGGATTGCCTCCTGCAATGAGGGAGCCCTGTTCCTCAGTTCCAATGAGAACCCGGCGAATTTGAAACCCCTGGCGAGTTCACCCGCCACCGGTGTCGGGTTCCGCCAGTGGACCGCCGCTCCGTCGCAAAAATCCGCCTCTGTCGATCTGGTGGCGGGCCAGCGCTACTACTTCGAAATCCTCCACCAGGCGGACAAACGGGACGCCAGTGGCAGCACTCACCTGTCCGTGCGCTGGCAGCTTCCGGACAAGACCCTGGAGGAACCCATCCCGGCACCGCGCGTGCAATTGCTCGGCCAAGCCGCTCCAAACGCCGGAATCCAGCTTGTCCTGGCGGAGCCCCCGGCATTCGGGACCGCCTCCATCGACAGCGGGATTCTGACCTACACCCCCAACCGCTATTTCTACGGCACGGACGACCTCGCGTACTACGCGGTCAGCCGCGGCCAAACCTCCCCGGTCGCGCGAGTGCGCATTCCCGTGGCGAACACTCATGCGCGGCCCTTTGCGGGCACCGATGGCGCCCTCTCCCTCGCCGGCGGCAGCCTGGACGTCTCCGGATCGGTCAGCGTTGGCACCGGCTCGTTCACCCTGGAGGCGTGGATCCAACGTGCCGCAGCCGGCCGTCCCGACTGGGTTGTGACCGCGGGCAACGCGGCAACCAACCAGGCGATGGTCTTTGGCTGGGATGCGAGTGATTTGTTTCAGTTCGGTTGGTGGGCGAATCCTCTCAAGACTCCGGTTGCCTATGCCCAAACCAACTGGAATCACTGGGCCGCCAGTTACGATGCGGCGAGCGGCAACCGGGCCATCTACCTGAACGGAATTCTCGTCGCGAGCGACACCGTCACCAGCCAGGCCCAGTTCGATACCGCCGCCTTTCTGCACGTCGGGAGTCACTTCGGTCAGGCCCCCTATTTTGCGGGCAGCCTCAAGGAGATCCGCCTTTGGAACCGGGCGCGATCGGCGAACGAAATACTCCAGACCGTCTCCGACCCACTGACGGGAAACGAAGACAACCTGATCGCCTACTTTCGGTTGAATGAAGGCAACGGCTTGAATGTCGTGGATTCGAGCGCGCCCAAACCCAGCGGCCTTCGCTACCAGGGCACCCTCTCCGGATCGTTCAACTGGATCACCTCCAGCAATCTCGTGGGCACGGTCGTGGTGCCCCGTAACAGCCCGGGCCAGCAGATCTACCTGCCAGCCTTCAATCCGAGGGGCAATCCGCTGGTCTTCTCCTTCACTCGCCCCGACCACGGAACGCTCACCGGCACGGGACCGGTCGTGACCTATCGACCCGCCACCAACTATTCCGGACCCGACCAAATCTCGTATACGGCCATCGATCCCACGGTCACCGACGGCAGTGGAACCTCCGACACCGCCCAGATCCGGATCCTGGTCGCGCGGATCAATTTGCCCCCGCAACTCTTCGTGGGTTTCAGCGACCAGGATGTCGAGGAGGAGGAGGGGCCCATCGTCCTGCCGTTTTCGGTCGATGACCTGGACACGGCGCTTGGCGACCTGGTGGTCACGGCTGAAAGCTCCAACCCGGTCCTCTTTCCCCCGGCCGCCATCGTCCTGGGTGGGAACGACGGAAATCGCACCCTGACCTTGGACCCCGCGGAAGGCGAAGTGGGCATCGCGCGGATCACGCTCCGGGTTAGCGACGGCCAACTCGAGGTTTCCCATTCGTTTGAAGTGAAGGTTCAAGCCCGACTGGCGTTCGCGGCCATGGACCTCGGGGAGTTGTCCGGGAAGCCATTCAGCATCGCCACAGCCATCAACGCCCGGGGCCAGGTGGCCGGCTATACGGGCACGGACTCCGATGGATCGAATCCTCGCGGCTTCTACTATGGCGGTCTTGGCGAGGTCAGCGAATTCCTGTCGGTCGGCACGCTCGGAGGCAATTCCAGCGTCCTCAGCGGCCTGAACGGTCTGGGTCAGGCGGTCGGAACGTCCCTCACTTCGGGCGGCCAGACCAATGGCTTCGTCGCATCGCCCGCCCAGTCCACCACCCTGAGCAACGTCGGTTCCCTGATTGGCGGAACCTTCAGCACCCTGACCGCCATCAATGAGGAGGGCGTGGCGGTCGGTTACAGTCGCGATGGAAGCGGCCGGCCACGGGCGGTCGTCTATGATGGCACGCTCAACCCGGTGCTTCCCACCAACGTCACCGCCACGGCGTCCTTCGCCCTGTCCGTGAACAACAGCCGGACCATCGTCGGCTATGCCGTGATGCCGGACGGGTCCACGAACGCCTTCCGACTTGTCGATGGGCAGGACCCGATTACCTATCCGCCGCTCGCGGGGCAAACGGGCACAGTCGCCACGGCCGTGAACGACGCGGGGGCCTTCGCCGGCTACATCGTCACCTCCTCAGGCGCGGTGCACGCGGCCGCCGGACTCACGAACGACGCATGGACCGACCTGGGGGACGGATTCGGCGGAGGCGATGCCCGTATCCATGGCCTCAACAATTTCGAACAGGCGGTCGGCACCGCGAGGGGAACCGATGGCAAGTACCGCGCCTTCTACTTCGAACGCGGACGCTTCTACGACCTGAACCAACTCCTGCCGCCTGACAGCGACTGGCATCTGACCGACGCGACGGCCATCAACGATCAGGGCCAGATCGTCGGCTTCGGCGAACGCGCCGGGGAAACCCGAGCCTTTCTGCTCTTTCCCGCCAGCGAGATCGGCCGTCGCGTGTTCCGTCCCGAGGGCGCCCTCGCCTCCCAGCCGGAAATCGAATTGCTGCAGTCCGGTCCGGGGGACAACGCCCACAACTCGTTTTTCTGGAGTGCGGTGGATCAGAAGCTGTTCGCGATCCGTCCGGTGGTCGCGGTCGTGAAGTGGCACACGGGTTATTACCAGACATCCACGAACGAAACCGTCTTCGGCGACAGCGTCATCCGTCAGGTGTACACGAACGAGGTGATGCTGAGCAGCATCTCCTACAACGTCTGGCCGAAAGACCCCGACCTGCATGTCATGGGATCTCCGGTCGAAGTCGAACCCAAGGATCCAAACTTCAAGTACAGCTTTATCAGCGTCATCCATACGAGCGTGGACGGTGCCGCCGTGGACGGCACCACCAAGACATTCACCTCGCCAGATGTGGGACACAGCGTCCTGTACTACCTGAAGAGCAATGGCCGGGCTCCCAATGTGGACAAGCAGACGGTGCGCTTCACCGTAGTGAAGACGGTGGCCTGGAATGATCCAGCCTACCTCATCACCAACCTCACCGCCGTCGTCGGCCAGCCCCTGACCTCCGCGCTGCATGATGACTATCCGGGGCGCAATGGCTTCCTCCTCTTCACCAACGCCTACTACGATGGCTCAGGCGAGAACGCTGCCTACCTGCGAACAAATCGCTCCGGAGCCATCATCCCGGTCAACGCCATGCCCGATCGCGATGATTTCGTGGCGGTCTGGTACCACCGAAATAGCATCGGAGTGGCCTGGCCCGAGACACCGGCAAAGTACCAGCTTTCCTGGCCGACGAACCCACCGCGCATCGTCATCGCCAGCGGCTTGGGTTCCGGGACGCTGAGCTCGGCGAGTTATCCCAATCTCCAGCTCTACAACCAGCCGGATCCCTCGCTCCCGGGGTACAATCCCAACGAGGAACATGCGTTCGTCTCCACGTCCGTCTCCGCCGGTTCGGCCATCGCCTACGCCTTGCGCAGCGACCTCAACGACGCCGGCCTCGGCCTGCCACCGTCGGAACCCTACGTTCTCTTGAAGTACACGGATGCCGCTTCCGGCCAGTGGCGTTTCCTGGTCTTCCGTGTGGTGGCTGAGGAGGCTCCCTATGCCTTCCGATATTCCGGAGTCGCCGGCCACGAAGTGCAGCCGCCGCTTCCCATTTCCCTGCTGCCATTGTCGCCACAAAACCGCGGCGTCTCTGGCCCCTACTGGCAGGACTACTCGGGGAGGTTCTACGCCAAAGCGGCGGGACTCAGCGGCACTTCCACCGACTTGGTGATGCGCTACTTCTATCCCCTGCAGCCCGGATTCCACTACGATCTGGACAGCGACGGCGAAAATGACCTGGCCAACGGCGAGAGTGTCCCGTGGCTGGACCATTTGCCGTCCGGCATCCAGGGCCAGCCGGTGGATGTTTCCTATCTCATCGAGTGGCCCGGCAATCCCCCCACGCTGGCGATCGGCGAAACCCTGATGTCCGCGACCCATGGGTTGCCCGATGTCGCGGACATGGCGAGCGTGCAGGTGCTTTACGACGACCTCAGTGCGAACTACGAGGGCACCCCGCTCCAGCAGTTGGCGCGGCTGTTTGACCCCATCTCAGCCAGGGTCATTCCCATCCCGGACGACTTCGAGTGGCCCGCCGCGATTCGAACCGAACTCGAGATCTCGAGCGGTCATCAGATCTTCCCGGACCTTCCCTACTATCTGAGGACCCGCCTCTTCCTGGATTCGAAGAACCATCTCCTCGGTTTCAAAGGCGTGGTCCATGCGCAGTCCGTGGGGCAGCCGATTCAGCTGATCAACGTCATGAGCGGGCGCGAGCGGGAACGCATTCAGCAGCTCGATGGTGACGAGGAATCCTCCGATTTCGACGATCTGGTGTTTCAGCTCTATCTCCTGACCCGGAACCCGAACAAGCTCGACCTGAACCAGGATGGCCTTCCTGATGACAGCCTCCTGACCGGTCTCGAGGCTGACGCCACCGGAACCAACCTGGTCTTCGAAGCGCTGGGGAGCGGACCCAAGGCGTTGACCGCGGGTTTGCCGGCGAACGTTCTGCCTTTCTCCTTCGGTGACTGGCTCCGATTCGATGGCCAGAACGATTTTGTCCACCTGGATTCGTACAGCTCGACGAACGCACCGTTCGGTGGGGTGGCCAACAACTTCACCATCGAGTTCTGGGCCCGACCCAGCGCCGCCCGGCTGTCCACCTCGGAATCGGACCACGGAGTCTTCCTTGAGTTCGAACAGAATCGTTTCGCCGTGTTCCCGCCTCAGGGAACCTTCGCCTATGGAAACGGCCACGCCTCGGCAGGTGTTTCCGTGGGAACCAACGGCGTCACCGTGTGGCAGCATTCAGCCACCTACCTGACCCCGGTCCTGGTGTTTGACAAACCCATCCAAGACTGGACCCACGTCGCGGTCGTCTACACCAACGCCCAGCCTTCGTTGTTCCTGGACGGAGTGTTGGTTCACGTGGGTTTGCCGACCGTCGGCCACCTCGTGGTTCATCCCGGGTATGGATTCGGAGGCGACCTCGAGCGCACCGATTTTGGAAGGTACGCAGGTGAACTTCAGGAGATGCGCATCTGGAGCACCGCTCTGACTGCAGCGCAGATCCAGGCGCGGCGCTCGCGGCAGTTGAATGGCAGCGAAGCGAATCTGGTCGGTTACTGGCCGATGTCGGAAGGCGACGGATCCACCGTCGCCGACGGTTCGGCACGCGGCCTCCGTGGGACGGTGTTCCACAACGGGGCTTCGTCCTCGGCACTTTGGGTGGCCGGCCAACCCCCGGTGGCGCTGGTTCCCCGGTACCAAGTGCTGGTGGAGAACAATGATCCTAAGCAGGTGGGGTTGCCGGTGACTCTCCATGTCATCGAGGTCGCCGGGGGTCCGTACAAGGGCTCCCTCCAGGCGATCCTGCCCGACAACGTTCTGGATCAACGCGTGACCCTGCGCCACAGCGGGGACTTTGCCGGGGACCCACAGCGCCTGGAGTTCGAGTGGTACTACCAGCCCGCCGTGGGCGGACTCCCTCCTGCGCCGCCGAATCCGGACAACCCGCTCACCAACGGGTGGACGCTCTTTCCGCAACGGGGTTTCGGCATCAACGACATCACCCTGGGCGAAGCCAATGTCAGCAGCCTGATCACGCTCTCGGACAATTGGTTCTTCGTGCGCTACCGGGGTTACGTCGTCGATGGCGCCACTCCTTGGAGCGACTGGGTCGGAGACCCCGCGTCGACCACGTCTCCGCGGCCTCTGCTGGTCGAGGGATGGATCAAGCGCGTGCTCAGCGGCATCACGTTGTTCGATCAACGCAGCTCCGACTTCGAGAACTTCCCGGTGGATTCCCTGGTGAGTTCTCTCGCGGGTGCCGGGCCCCGCTACGAAGGCGATATCGCCTTGAACCCATCCGCACTCGAGTCACCGGGTCTGATTCAGATCTACCAAACCATCCTCAACCGAGGACGCTCACTGAGCATCAATGGCACGCCGCCGGTCGATTTCGCGCCCGCCGACCAGGCTCTCTTGCTCGCGGCAGGGAAGATTTCGGATCTCTACATGCTCTTCGGCAACGAGGCGTTCGCCGATGCCGCCGATCCGACCATCGGCTTGAACCCCGCGCTCTCGAGCGTTGGGAGCTTGTCTTCATCGATGTTCGCCTTCGAAAACCAGACGGGTTCACTCCTGGAGGAGGAGTTGTCTCTCCTGCGTGGCCGGGACGACACGTCCGCCGGCGTGGGGGCTGCACCGGTCTACAACCGGCTCTTCTGGAACTTCACGGGTGCCGAGGGCGAAGTCGCCTACACCCAGACCTACAATCTGACCGATTACAACGACGACGGCGTGGTCGATGCCCAGGATGCGAGCCTGTTCTATCCCCAGGGCCATGGCGACGCGTGGGGTCACTACCTTTCGGCTCTTACGGTCTACTACTCGCTCCTGCGGGACCCCAACTTCACGTGGACGCCCCAGACCGAGGCGGTCACCCTGGGCGGCACCTCGCTTGAGGTCGGTTATCTTCACGAACGCAAGTTTGCCGCGGCAGCCCTGGCCCGCACCAAGTCCGGCGCGGAGATCGTGGAACGCACCTACCGCTGGAACTACGACGGGGAGGGTTCCGGACAATGGACTGGCTACCCGGATTCCCGGAGCGATCGCGCCTGGGGCGTGACCGAGTGGGGTTGGCGCGCCGGTGAGGCCGCCTACTTCGATTGGATCACCGGGAACGCCATCCTACCCTCCGTGGATCCCGATCCGTCCCACACGGGCATCGAGAAGATCGACCGGACCACCGTGCCCGAACTCGCGCTGTTGCCCACCGAAGCGGCCCGCATCCAGTCGGTGCTGGACGCCGCGGACGGCGGACTCAACCCGATGGGGTTGGCCCCGAATGTCGTTCCGTTCGACCTCGATCCCAAGCTGCTGCTCGGACCAATCGTCCGACAGACGCACTTCGAACAGATCTACGAACGGGCCCAGGCCGCGCTGAAATCGGCGGTGACGACGTTCAGCCAAGCCAGCGAACTGACCGACGCACTGCGGGGGCAGGCGGACTCGGAGGACAGCTTCTCCACCGCCGTCACCCAGCAGGAGTTGGCCTTCCGGAACCAATTGATCGGGCTCTTCGGATTCCCCTACGCCGCTGACATCGGTGCGGGCGGGATCTATCCGTCGGGCTATGTCGGTCCGGATCTCTACCACTGGCAATATGTGGACACCTCCGAACTGACCGCGGCCAACACGCCGCGCGGAGCGAATTTCACCGGGTTGTATTCCCCATTCCAGACCGCGGCGGAGAAATGGGACTTCACCTTCGACGCCGAGATTCTGGAGCGCATGGAACCCGACAAAAATGCGATCCTGCAGGTGGATTATCCCGTGGCTTTGGAGGGCTACATGTTCACCGCCCCGGCCTCATGGGGCCAGCGGCAGGCGGAAGGCCAAATTCAATCCAACCTCCGAGCCGTCCTCCAAGCGGAGGCTTCCTTCCGGCAGGCTTTGACTGCGTACAACGGCCAGATCGCACGGATCGAGCAAGGCCTGGATCATCTGGAGGCGACCTTCCAGCTTCATCGGGACCAAGCGAACCTGCTGGGCGTGAAGTCCGGCACCAAGCTGGCGCTCAACTTCCTGATCACCGCCGCCAAGGGAGCCGGTCTCTACGCCGAGCAATTCAGGCATGCCAGCACCAAAATCTCCGGTGCCCTCGTGCAGGGCGTCCCCACCTCGGAAGGGCTGGCGATCGACGCCCTGGCACCGCTCCGGGGCGCCATCCTGGGCGCCACCATCGTCACCGAAACGACGCTGGAAGGCGTGAAGGGTTTTGCCCAGTTGTCCGAATTGCTGTTGGATTTGGGCAAGGAAACCGCGGAATTGGTGTTCGAGGCGGATGAGCAGGCCCTGCACCACACGTTCGAGGAAGGTGAGGCTGTAAAGGAACTGCAGGCCCTGGTGCGTGGCGAAGCCGGGTTGAGGCTCGGGGTCTTCCAAGCGTCTCAGGCACTCATCCAGGCCGTTCGCACCCACGAGTCCACCGTCGAGAAGGCCCGTCAGGTGCTCGAGCAACGCCTCGTCTTCCGGAAAGTCACCGCTGGCAAGATCGCGGAGAGGCGTTATCGGGATTTCGCGTTTCGCATTTTCCGCAGCGACGCGCTGGAAAAATACGACACGCAGTTCGAACTGGCCTCCAGGTACGTGTATCTGGCCTGCAAAGCCTTCGACTACGAATTCAATTCCGCCAGCACGGGCGCCTCGGAACTGGCGGCTTCCGTGGTCCGTGAGCGGAACCTCGGGGAACTCCGGGATGGCGTGCCCAGCGCGGGTCGGGACGGTCTCGCCAGCATTCTGGCCCGCTTGAAGCAAAACTTCGACGTGCTCAAGCCGAGCCTTGGCCTGAACAGCACCCGAGACCAGCAGGCCCAGTTCTCCCTGCGCACGGAGTGGCTCCGAATCCTGCCCGCCGGCACCAACTCGGCAGCCAACGCCAACTGGCTGGCCGCCCTCCAGGGCGCCCGTTTGGACAACCTGTGGAGCCTTCCCGAGTTTCGGCAGTACTGCCGCCCCTTCGCGCCGGAGTCGGCAGGGGCCCAGCCCGGATTGGTGTTCAGCATCAACGGAACATCCATCACCGCCGGTCAGAACTTTTTCGGCTGGCCCCTCGCGGCCCGGGATTACTCGTACGATCCCTCGGAGTTCAGCACGCGAATTCGGTCCGTCGCGGTCTGGTTCACGGGATACGACCAGACCAGTCTGTCCCGCGCACCGAGGGCCTATCTCATCCCAGTGGGCGCGGACGTTCTCCGCACCCCGGACGCGATGGATTTCTCGGTCCGAACCTGGCAGGTGGTGGAACAGAAGATTCCGATCCCGTTCCCAGCAGGGAACAGCAGCGGGATTTCCTGGGTGTCCAACACCATGGGTTTGCAAAGCCAGTTCGCCAATCCATCGAAACACTCCGCGCTCCAAGCCTATGCGGATGGAGGATTCGATCTGGCTCAGTTCGATCCCAGCACTCGTTTGGTGGGGCGATCCGTCGCCAACACCCGCTGGCTGCTCATCATTCCGGGCGCCTACCTCAATGGCGACGCGAACCAGGGGCTCGATGACTTCATCGCGTCGATCCAAGACATCAAACTCTCCTTCCAGACCTACAGCGCCAGCGGCAACTGAAGCCCTCACTTCCAAGTACCTTCTACTATGAACCGCTATTTATCCGACTCTTCGGCGTCCCTGCGAACCCTCCTCGGGTCCTGGGCTCCATGGCTGACTGTCCTGGTGCTCTCGGGCCGCGCGAGCCTGGGCGATATCCCCATTCCTGACCATGTCGTCTATGGCACGGTTGCCGTGGGTAACATTGCCGTGAGCAACAGCCCCGCCTTTGGAAGTATCACGGTGGAAGCACGCCGAGCATCCGATGGGACCCTTCTCACCAGCTATCGAATGGGGGACAAGTCGAGCCAAGGCCAATACTACTACGTCCTGCGAGTCCCCATGCAGGAGGGAGACAAACCCTCCAGCGCGGGGGCGAGAGCGGAGGAATCGATCATCGTCAGCGTCCGAAAGTCGAATGCCCTCGAATTCACTTCCCCGACCTTTCATCCGGTGTCAGGGGAGGCCAGGCGCCTCGACTTCGGCCAGCCCATCGACACAAATGGAAATGGGGTTCCCGACGCCTGGGAAGAGGCCAATCTTGGAAAGCCCACAGTGGACCTTCAGCGAGACTCCGACGGGGACGGCGTCAGCGACGGCGATGAATATATCGCCGGGACCGGACCGAACGATAGCCAGCAGGTCCTCTGGCTAGGGGTTGAGTCGAGATCGCCCGAGTCGGTTGATGTCACATTCCTCGCCGTGGCCTCGCAAGGCGATGGGTTTGAGGGGCGAACGAGGTACTACTCGCTGGAGACCTCCACGGACCTTGTCTCCTGGGTGAGCGTCGCCAACCACAGCAGAATTGAGGCCTTGAACCAGAAGGTGGTTTATCGGGCCCCAATGACGGCAGATGGACAGCCCGCATTCTTCCGCGTTCGCGTTTGGCTGGAGCCGTGATGCCGCGGCGATCAGAACCCACCGAGCCAGGCAGCATCCACGAACCGTCACGGAAAATGGTGGCCCATCCCGTGGCCCGAGGCCGGTACCGGAATCACGAAGTACCGTCCACAGTCCCCGTCTCCAACAGCCATTCCCGAATGCTCAATTCACTGTCATGTGCAGGGAACCACTTCGGCGGTTCTCAGCTTCGCATCGGCCTACGGACGGGATCTGTGGGCCTTATCCTGGCGTGCCTCCTCATGGTCCAGTGCGGTGCCCGCTCCCTCGTTCGTGTGGCGGAGCCTCAAATCGAGGCCATCGAACCTTCTGCGCAGGGCCTTCTCCTTCGCTGGAGTGGTGGACAAGGCCCGTTCGCGGTCGAGCGAACCGACCAGATTCCGGCGGCTTCCTGGAACGCCGATCTTACTACGATCCAAAAGTCCGCGACCTTACCCACGCCCGCAGGCACCGTCTTCTACCGTATCTTGGATCTCGGTCCGGCGGTCTCCGAGATCGATGCCTTCTTGGAGGCACGAAATGGCGATCCGTTGCTCCGGGATCTGGCAGGCCTCGTTCGCATACCGACCTACCGTGACGACTCGTCGGACAGCGAAGCGCGCGTGATTCGAAACCTGGAATCGACCCGGGCTTACCTGCAGGCACGGGTGGATTCCTTCAACGCGGGCCAGCGCACGCTGATGATCACGCCGTTCGAGTGGCGCGCGGAGGTTGGAGGCGTGTCGCGCTGGGTCTTTGGCTTCCGGGTTGGGAATGGACCTCGGAAATTCTCGGTCTTCGCACATCTCGATACCGTTCCTCCCGGTGATGACTCCTGGAACCCGTTCCAGCCGCGCATCGAACGGCGTTTGTACCGAGGAGCAATGCAGGACTTTCTCATTGGTCGAGGTTCCATCGATGACAAGGGCCCGGCGGTCATTGCGCTGAGTGTTCTCGAGGCCGCGGCGAAGCGTTTCGATGGCGGCGTGACCGTCGGAGATGCGACCTTGGAGGTGGCCTTCGACACGGCCGAGGAAACGGACTTCAGCCTGCCAGCTTATCTGAATGCGACGGGTTCGCCGGAACTGGGAATTGTCTTTGATGCGTTCTGGACCGTCCGAGCTGAGAAAGGCGTGGAGCGGCCGGTGTTTCACCTGCCCATCGAGGAGGTTGAAGGTCCGGGTCTGAGACTCCTCTCGTTCACGACCTCTCCAGGTCCGGCCAACCAGATCCCAGACCATGCCATCGCCACGATTGGGGGGAGCCAGACGGCGCTCGACGCCCTGGGCGTGGTCGTGAGCAACCGCTACGCCAATTTCGGCTTCGACGATCCCAACTACCGACGCGCCCCCCTGACGGTGACACGCGGCGAATCGACCCTTGTCCTCACCTCCACCGTGGAGGGGGCCCAGCACGGATCGGCCCCGGCGGAGAACCGCGCCCATGGGGCGAACCCAGTAGTCTCGCTCGCCAACTTCCTCGCCGGCCTGGCAGACGAGGGGACCCTGGCCACCAACGGATACGCGCGCTTGGCGCAATTCATCGCCTGGGGATGGGGGACCTCCGTCTTCGGAGAGAAACATCCAGAACTCCTGATGCGATCCGACGACGTCTTTACGGAAGGCAACGGAACAACGTATGCCCTGACCCAGGTGACCACCAATAGCTCCTCGGTTTCGCTGGCCATCGACATCCGTTACGCCCAGGGGCACCAAAGCCTTCCGTGGGATGGCGTCACCGACGGCCTGCTCTCTGGCACAAGCCGGTTTCCGGAGGTCCTCGCCACCTTGGTGGACGAGTTCAATGCCCTCCATCCGGACGCCCGCCTCACCTTCGAGACCCGCAATCATGGAGTCCCCGACATTCGGAACCCGGAGAGCGAGAAATTCCGCCGAATCCGAGCCGCGTACGAGGAAGTCACGGGAAAGGAATGCTCCCTCTTCGCCATCGGCGGCGGGAGTGACGCGCATGGATATCCCAACCTGATCGCCGCGGGTGCCCTGTTCTCGGCGGATTTTGACCCGCCCATCAATTACCATGGCGTCCAGGAAGGCGCGCCCCTTCAGGATCTGAGGCTGAGCGCCAGAATCCTCTGGCGACTCCTGCTTCACCTGATCGAAGACCCACCGAACCCGAGCGCGGCTCTCCGGACTTTCCTGGACGACGACTGGAAGTACTGGATGGCGCAGTACCCCGAGGCAGCGACGGTTCTCGGGTACCCGGGACAGAACGCGCGCTGGACCGACTACTCGGAAGGCGCGATCGCGGCGCGTAACGATCAGCTCCGCCGCAGTCTCGATCGGCTGAAGACCATCGACCGCGCGGGGCTCGAGGCGCCCGATCAGCTCGATTACGACCTGTACCTGGAGATGCTCCAGTCGGCCGTCACCGGCCTCGACTTCGGGAACGACGCGCTTCCGCTTCGCCAGGTCGTTCCGCACAACCTGTACATGCCGGTCAACCAGCTCGAGGGAATGCTGCAGGATGTGCCGCGCACCCTCGCGATGATGCCGGCGGCCACCGTTGCCGACTACGAGGACATTCTTCGGCGCCTCATCGCCATTCCAGATCTGTCCGCCGCGACGATGGCGCTGATGCGAAAGGGCATCGAGAAGCAGTTGACGCCGCCTGCGATCACCCTCCGCGACGTGCCGGACCAAGCCGGTGCGCAGGTCTTCGCCGATCCCATGGCGAGCCCATTACTCTCGGCGTTCAGGAACTTCCCGCCGGGCATCGACGAGGTGGTCCGAACGCGGCTGACGGAGGCGGCTGTGACGGCTTATCGCGAGCACGTGGGCCCAAGCTTCAAAGCGTTCCAGGATTTCCTCGTGAAGGAGTATCTGCCCGCGTGTCGCGACTCGGTCGGCGTCGACGCCATGACGAACGGCGACACGATGTATGCGTTCAACGTCCGATGGCACACGACCACCGCCAAGACGCCGAAGGAGATTCACGAGATCGGCCTGAGCGAAGTGAAGCGCATCCGCGCGGAAATGGACGCCGTGATGGCTTCGGCCGGATTCACGGGCACCTTCGACGACTTCAAAACGTTCCTGCGCACGAACCCGCAGTTCTTCTTCCAGGATGCCGCATCGCTCGTCGCCGCCTACCGCGATATCGCCAAGCGGGCCGATCCGCAGCTTGCGCACCTGTTCGGGACGCTGCCGCGCCTGCCCTACGGCGTGATCCCCGTGCCCGACGCGATCGCGCCCTCGCAGACCACGGCTTACTACGATGCCGGCGCCCTTTCGGAGGGCCGGCCGGCGTTCATGTACGTCAACACCTACCGCCTCGACATGCGCCCGAAATGGGAGATGGAGGCGCTCACGCTCCACGAAGCCGTGCCCGGTCATCACATCCAGATCTCGATCGCGCAGGAAATTCCGGATCTGCCCGAGTTCCGAAAGAACACGAGCTACACCGCCTTCGTCGAAGGCTGGGCGCTGTACGCCGAGAGCCTGGGACCGGAGATGGGCTTCTACCAGGATCCGTACTCGAAGTTCGGACAATTGACCTACGAGATGTGGAGGGCGGTCCGGCTCGTCGTGGACACCGGCCTGCACGCGATGGGCTGGACGCGCCAGGAGGCGATCGACTACTTCGCCGCCAACACCCCGAAGACGCTCCAGGACATCACTGTCGAAGTCGATCGCTACATCGTGTGGCCGGGCCAGGCGCTCGGCTATAAGATGGGGCAGCTGAAGATTCGCGACCTGCGCACGAAGGCCGAGCAGAAGTTGGGCGCGAAATTCGACGTCCGCGCGTTCCACGACGTCGTGCTGGGGCAGGGCGCGGTCCCGATGGACGTACTCGAGCGCCAGGTGGACACATGGATCGCGGCAGGAGGGCAATTCCAGGCAGGGAGGCCGTGATGTCGGGATCGATCTACTCCATGGTCCGGTGTTCGACGCTCTCCGGCGCTGTTGGCACCTGGTTGGCCCTGGCGCAGTCCATATGCGCCCAGGTCACGATCGAGATCGTCAACGACAGCGGCAGGCCCGACAGCAGCGTGTTCTTGAAGGCACCCGGCTTTCGCGTGCCGGGGCACGGCGACGCGACGATCCTTCCAGCGAGGCTGTTCGTCGACCTGAGCGATCCGGCTCCCGCGGACGCGGCATCCGCGCCGCTTTCGAGCCTGGCCATCGATGGTGCCGCCCCGCCTTACCCGATCGTGTCCTCGATCTCTGGCAATACGAACACGGTGTATTCCGTCCAGGTCGATTTCATCAATTCTGGAGGTCTCTACTTCACCTATGACAGACCGTTCTCGTTCACGGGGAGCATGCCCAGTCCGCCGCCGAACAGTGCGGGAAATGCCTACCGGTACGATTACGCTGAATTCACCATCAACGATACCGAGCCATGGAACAATGCCATCGATGTCACCTATGTCGATAAGTTCGGCATTCCGATGCAGATCGAATGGTTCAAGGGGAACCGTTTGGTGGCCGGCTCGTACGTGTATGGCTCGACCCGGACGTTGGTGGAGGCCTTCGTCGCGAGCGGGTTGGGCGAGGCGGTGTTCGGGCTGACCGAGTCGAACATCACCCCTGGATGGCGATACTCGGGGCCGGCGTCCTACACGAACTTCGCGCGCATCCTCGCTCCGCAGAAGGTCGATGGCACGGGTGCTTCGGTATCGCCGTACCCCGACGTCACCGCCTATTTGAATTCCCTGACCGGTAGCTCCAACAGCTTCCAACTGAATGGTGGCAGTCCGCAGGGGGGATACTACTACGTCGGTTATAGTGCCAGCCTGAGCACCAACGCGATTGGCTGGCTTGTCACTCTCGCTCCAGGTGCGAATCCGCCCCCGTTCAATGGGAATCTGATCGCCGGCATCGCCTACACCAACACCATCACCTTCCCGATCGAGTACTCGAGGGCGAGTCAGTACGTCTATGGCGCACCCGTCGGCCCAAACCTCTACTCGGTCAATGGGAGTCAGGTGACGGATCCGAGCAGCCCGACGTATCCAGTGGAGACATGGATGATCGGCGATGTGTTGTCGGCCCTCAACTTCGGCTTCTGGGGCGGTCGTTACGGGACCAACTCAGCCGACTGGTTTTCACCCGTAAGCTGGATGTCCTTGCCGTTCGGTTCCGCGCGCCAGGTGAACGATAACCACTACAATCCCTACTCAGCCCTGGTTTACAACTACGCGGACCCCTACGGTTTTGCCTTCTCGGAACGGATCACGCCGGACGTCCTCCTGACCCCGGGCAACGGGGACCGGGTCCGCATCACCCTGCTGCCCGATGATCGGCTGGATGCGCCGGTGGTGATGGCTCCCGCGCCATCGATGATCTCCTCGAATTCGATCACCCTAAACTGGGGCCAGGTGGAAGGCGCCGATGGGTACCAGGTGAATGTGCTGAGGCCCTCCAATGTGGCAGCCATCAGGATGCCCTTCAACGCCACGAGTTGTACCCTGAGCAATTTGGTCCCCGGCACACCCTACGTGATGTCGGTTTCAGCGGTAGGAACCGGTGCCGGTGGAAACCCAATCCTCACTCCAGCGCGTCCCGTCTCCGCCACCACCACGGGCTCGGCCGCGACGAGAGCCGGCGATCTCACGCTCATCCAGGCTACCTTCAGTGCTGCCGACCCGTACTACCAGCTGGCCAAGGTCTATATCAACGGCACCGAACTTTCGCCCGTCAACGGCCAGTGGTTGGCCAACGGGGTTCCGGCGCGTTGGATCGCCCACGCCGGCACGAACGAGGTCGCGGTTTGGGTGGTCGGTGGGGATGGCGGGGTGATCTTCCACGATTGGCTCGGGTTTGTATTGGAGGCTCCCTTCACCCGGACGAATAGCACTGTCATCACGACTCACTCCGCCATCTCCGACGTGGTTTTCCACGGTCAGAAGCTCAGCCAGCCCGCGCCCGACGTGAGCGGCTTCCTCAACCAGACCACGGCCTCGAACTTCTTGATCTCCACCCAGGGAGTGAGCCTGGTCCTGGGCCTGACCTACGTGCCCGCCGAGAGCCGGCGATACGCACCGGTCGCATCACATCTCCTGGGCAGTCCGATATCCCCGGTACGGATTGACCAGCCCGTGCGGGTGTCCGGTGGCCGGATGTGGTTCTCCTTCGACGTCCCTTTTGGGGTGCCGTACTCCATCGAGGCATCTCCTGATCTCGCGTCCTGGCAGACCATCGCCACGGGTTTCGGGCAGGTGGGCTCCCAGGTGTACTCACCGGCGACATCAGTCCCGAGCCCCAGCAACGACTTCTTCCGAATCCACGCACATCTGCCTTGATCGTCCCCCCGTCCGCCGTCGGTCCTGCAGACTCCGGGGCAAATGGGCAGTCAGGAGTGGTTCAATGAACTGCTGTATCAGGGCAGGAGGCCGCGGCGTGTGGAGGAGGTACTACCGACAGGGACATCGAATGGAGGGGCAATGGTTCGGGTTGGGGGCGGTATCAATCCAGAGGCTATGTTCGAGAAGCGTCCGAACCGCAGTTGGTCACGCTTCCGGCCGTGCTTGCCCGGGAGCGAGAGATCATCCAGGCCGCCCGAGACGGAATCAGTATCTTCTGTCCGATCCTTCCAGCTGCCCCAAAACTTCCAGAGGCACTTTCCGCCGAACAACGCACAGCATTCGTTCGGCTGCTGACAACTCGGGACTTCGTCACTTTGTTCAGAGGAGGTGCGGGGACCGGAAAGAGTTTTGTGCTGCGACAATTGGAGGACGGACTACGGGCCGGAGGTCGGGAAGTGGTGATGTTGGCACCCCAAAGGCAGCAGGTGGCGGATATGGCAAAGGCTGGGTTTCAGAGCCCGACAACGGTCAGCGAGTTCCTGGCTCGAGGCAGCGTACCTCGGCAGGCGGTGATCGTGGTGGATGAAGCCGGACAACTTGGCGGCAAACAAATGCAGGCGTTGGTCAGGTTGGCGAAGGAGGCTGGCGGGCGTCTTATCCTGTCGGGCGATACCAGGCAGCATGGACCGGTGGAGGCCTCGGACGCCCTCCTGGCGCTGGAACGCTACGCCGAGCTTAAACCGGCCCCCCCAATTGGAGACGACTCGGCGACAGGACAGTCATCTGGGGCGCCGGGCGGAAGATCGGTGGCGGATTCGGCAATACCGGGCGGCGGTGAAAGCGGCGGCCGAAGGAAAAATGGAGGAATCCTTCCAGCGGTGGGACCGGCTCGGTGCAATCATCGGATGTCAGTGGGGAGAACAACAGGAAAAGCTGGCCGCCGAATACCTTCGCTTGGCGGAGCAGGGGAAGACTTCGCTGGTGGTGGCACAAACCTGGTCGGAGGTTGCGAACGTCAATGAGCAGGTCCGCGAGGCGCTGAAGGGGAGGGGATTGATCGGTACAAAGGAAACAACAGTGGCGGCCCTTGAACGTCTGGACCTGACGAACGCCCAAAAGGCCGACCGAAACTACCACCGGGCCGACCAGGTGGTTGTGTTGAATCGACCTCTGGCAGGCCATAAGCCAGGTTCAACGGGCACTGTCGTTGGTTCGTTGAAGCGAGGCGTTGCGGTCGAGATCGGTGGCCGAGTGGTCGTGGTGCCGAGATCAAAACTGGATCGGCTGACCTTCAATCGACAGGTGCCTGTGAAGGTCGCCCGGGGAGATCGGCTTCAGATCCGAGCAAATCGTCGAACGGAAAACGGAGATGTACTGACCAACGGCGAAATCGCCACGGTCCAAGCAATCGTCCCTGATGGAACCATCGTTCTGGCCGATGGAAGGAAGATTGAACCCGGGTTTCGCGAATTCCTGCCGGGGTATGCCGTGACTTCGTA
>JAEUHG010000135.1 GCA_016795425.1 Verrucomicrobiales bacterium | reverse complement strand
AGGGATGCCTATGCCAAGGCCGTTACGGATCGAGTACGCGGGAGCGATCTATCACCTGATGAACCGGGGAGACCGGCGCGAGCCGATTTTCCTTGATGACCAGGATCGCCAGACCTTCCTGCGAACGTTGCAGGAGGCCTGCGAAAAGACCGATTGGCAAATCCATGCCTTTTGCCTGATGGGAAATCACTTTCACCTGGTCGCCGAAACGCCGCAGCCCAATCTGGTCGCGGGCATGAAGTGGCTGCTCGGCACCTACACCGGTCGCTTCAATCGCCGGCACGAGTTCTTCGGCCACCTGTTCAGCGGACGCTACAAGTCCCTCGTCATTGACGGCAGCTCGCCAGGTTACCTCATGGCGGCATGCGATTACGTCCATTTGAACCCGGTCCGAGCGGGTCTGGTGGCGGCGGAGCAATTGCTGTCCGCATTTCCTTGGAGCAGTTATCCACTGTACCTGTCGCGACGTCGGCGGCCCCCGTGGTTGCGGGTCGATCGTTTGCTGGGCGAACATGGCATCCAAGCAGACTCGACGGAGGGTCGAGGTGAGTTTCGACGGCGGATGGAGAAGCGGCGCCGGGAAGAAGTCGCGCCGGAGGTGGCAGCGGCGTTGCGTCGGGGCTGGCGCCTGGGGGCCGCAGATTTCCTGGAGCGGTTGACCGAAAAGCTGGGGCGTCGAGGCAAGTCGCATGAACTGGCGAGCCAGCGCGGGGAGACGGATCGGGCACGAGCGGATCGGATCATTCACGAGCGACTCGAAGCGCTAGGTTGGTCAGAGGCGGAATTGAGGAGGCAGCCGAAGGCGCACCCGCACAAAGTGAATTTGGCGCGGGCGCTGCGTCGGCAGACGCCGGTCACGCGTCAGTGGATCGCCAACCGACTGGCGATGGGCAGCGCCAGCTACGTCTCGCACTTGTTGGCGAAATCCCATACGCAATCCGACAGCGTTGAACCGCCGGTGAAGCACGGTTGAGCGTGTGCCTGCAAATGATCGAAAGGCTGAGAACGGCGCGCTTCGACCGTGGCGACCAACGACCTCCTGAACTTCCTCCATTGTCGATTGTAAGAACTGACCCCTTTCTGACATACGCAATCCGACAGCGTTGAACCGCCGGTGAAGCACAGTTGAGCGTGTGCCTGCAAATGATCGAAAGGCTGAGAACGGCGCGCTTCGACCGTGGCGACCAACGACCTCCCGAACTTCCCCCATTGTCGATTGTAAGAACTGACCCCTTTCTGATGTTCATTCATTTGGGCAACACGCCCCGAAGATGTGCCCCCGCGGTGTCTTTTGACTCCCTTACCTATCAGGGTGCCGCAACGACTCTCAGTTTCACCCCCGCGACTTCGTACACGACCTCGAAGCGTTTGCCGGTGCCGATGGCCAGGCCTTCGACGGTTCCGAAGGCGCGCGGTGCCCTTCGGCCGTTCGTCACCACGATGATAGGGAATTCGGCTCCCAGCGGGGGCGAGAAACCGCCGACTAGCCGGAGGTCGAGCGTGGCGGAGGAACTGACGCTGAGATCGCTGGTTCGCAATTGATCAAAACCCGTTCCCGGGGTGAGTCCGCCAATTTCGGCAACGAACCGGCTCCCGTTGTCGAGGCTGTAACTGCCGGTGAACTCGAGGATTCCCAGGGGGGAACCGGGGCGGACTTCGCCGGAGCCCCCTCCCCGTGTGTCGAAGGTGCCGTGCCCGGTGAGCACGGCGGGGTTTTGGCCGGCATAGCCAAGTGAGCCGAGGGTGCCGCCGTTCAGGCGGAGCATGCCGTTGGTGTGCCGGATCAAGCCTACGGTGAGAGTGCTCTCGGGCAGATCGAGGATCCCGCCGGACACTCTCAACTCCACGGGCAGCGTGGCGTTGGGTGGGAACTCCAGTTGGCCATCGAAGAAGGTCAGAGCGCCGGTGAGTTGACCGCTCTCCAATCGGAAAACTCCGCCGCGCACGATCGGCTCGGCCTTGAGGGTTCCGCTGCGTAGCGTGGTCACACCGGCCTCCTGGATGAAGCCATTGCCCACAGGAAAGACGATTTCTCCGCCCAGGACTTCGAATTGGCCGCGGTTGACGAAGCCGAAGTCGAAGGAAGTGGTCCCGCTGCCGGAGTGACGGGCGAGACCGAGGTTCTCCATCTGGACGAGGCCCGGATTGCTATTGCGTCGCCAAGCCTCTCCTCCCTTGAGCGCAAGGGTTCCATGGGTTCCGACCCGAAGGAGGGTTTGACGAAAGAAGTGCGTCCCCTTGGTGGACGTCTCCCCGTCGAATTCGACCACTTTCGGGGCCGCCGGGGCGTTCGGACCTTGAACGGTAAGGTTCGCGAACTCGGTGGGACCGACGAATCGGGCGGGGCCGGAGCCGAAGAGGCTGGCGGAATCCAGCCTGGATTTGCCTAGAACCGAGAACGCACCCTTTCCCTGCACCCGGCTTCCCTGACCTGCGTCGAGTTCGGTGAGTTGCGTGGGAACGGCCTGGTCGAAGGTCAGCGCCGAGTTGGTGCCCATCACCACGGGCTGGTCGATCTGCGCGGACAATCCGGAAAAGGTCACGTCGTTGCCGCGGCGATTCCCGACGAACGGATTGCTGAATTCGCCCGCGAGATTCAGACCACGCCGCAGGCGCGTCACGCCGGCGAAGGTGATCGATCCGCGAGACGACTCGAACTGGATGAGGCCGGTGGCGTCCACGGGGCCGGCGAAGTGGACGGCGGCTTCCCACACCACGAGGTTGCCAGCGCCCTCCAGGCGGGAGCTAGGCGCGAAAAAGTGGCGTACTCCGTCCGTGGGGAGTGAGTACACGGCGCCATTTCCAAAACGCAGCGTGGCCCCGGACGCGATGCGGACCACCCCGAAATGCGTCGAAGCTCCCCGCAGATCGAGTTGGCCGGAGTCGACTTCCAGCCGGCCGAAATTGTCGAGATGCACGCCGGCGAGCAGGGCGGGCGTGGCGGCGTCGTGCGTCAACCGGCCGTAGTTCTCGAAGCGCCCCTCAGCGGTCAGCCGCACTTCTCCGGCGCGCAGGTCGAAGGTGGC
>JAEUHG010000118.1 GCA_016795425.1 Verrucomicrobiales bacterium | reverse complement strand
ACCACCCTCCCCTCCACCTTGAGGCGCACCAACTCAAGTTGGGTGGCAAGGTCCCAGATGGCGAGTGAAGGCTCTCCTCTACCCCCTCCCAGGATCAGTCGGTCGCCCCCGTCCAGAGACCCGATCGAGTACACGGTGTTTCCTTCTCCGAGGGTCGCGATCGGGTGGAACGTCCGACTGTCGTAGAAGCGTGCGTAACCATCCGTGCCGCAGGCTGCAAATCGGTCGCCGCCCGGGACGAACGCCAACTCGCGCAAGTCCGGGATGTTCAAGTTTCCCTCCCGCTTCTCTCCGGACCGCGTGTCGATCCAGAGGACGCCACCCTTTCCGTCCGGCCTCAGCATCTGTTGCCCGTCGCGCGACAGGACGTCCGGCCGCTCGATATCCCCTTTGCGGTGGAAGGTGGGGAAGGTGCGGATCTCCCGCGACGCGGCCAGATCCCATTCCGCATAGCGCTCGTTCGCCGAGTCCAAGACAATCAGCCGGGTCCCGTCCGGCGAAAACTGTTCGGCCCTCACCGAGCGGGCATAACTGCCGATCTTCTGGACTTGGCGGCGTTCCGGGACGTTCCAAACTTCGGCGAAGCCGTTGGTGGAGCCGGCGGCAAACCAGCGACCATCCTCGGAGAAAACCGGCTTGCCCAGCCAGCGTCCGAGGTGGAACAGAGGCGTCTCCGTTTGAAACGCGTTCCCGTGTCGCTCGGTGACCGCCCCGTCATGAGTCACGATGAGGAGCGCTTTGCCGTCGGCACGCAGTTGGTAGTTCGCCACGTCGGTGTTGATCTCCAATTTCACCGGCTGTCGCGGTTGACGGTCGCGCGCCAGATCCCAACCGTGCACGGTGCCCAAACTCGAAAGGGTCAGTATCGTCCTGGCGTTGGGCAATAAGGCGAATAGGGAACCATCGGATGTTGCCCGCAGGGCCGGCAGGGTCTTGGGGCCGTGGGCCAGGTCGCCGACATCCCAGAGGCAAAGGTTTCCCTTCGAGCTGCGGCAGGCGACCGTCCGACCGTCGGGTGCGACCACGAGGTCCCAAAAGGTTCCTCCGTCCTCGCTCACCAGGGGTGGGCTCAGTTCCTTACCCGTGAGGAAGTCGAGGACCCGGATCCTCCCCGGTTCAGCGTCTTCGAGGACAAAGAGCGTGCGTCCATCGGGTGCGAGAGCGAGGTCTTGAAAACCCCGGTGCTCGGAAGCGAGGCTCCAATTCGTCGCTCCGGTGGCCACGTTCCGGACACTGAGCAGACGAGCCGTGCTGGCGATCGCGATGGCACTGGCATCCGCATTCGCTGCAAACCGAACGAATCCCTCTCTACCGTCCGGACGTCTCGGAAAATGGGTCAATGTCGTGACGTGAGCCAAGTCAGACGCTCGCCAGACGTCGATGCGCGAGCGCCATCCCAAGGACGGGGCGTCGACGGTGTTGAAACTCAAAAGGAACTGGTTGTCACTGGACCATGCCAAAATCCCGCAGTACCCGGTCAGGTTGGTGATCGTTCCCAACGTGTGCCGGCGAGTCGTATCATAGACGCCGATCGTGGTCATGCTCCCTCGACCGATGACGTGGTGGGGTCCCCCTGTCTGCGCGTAGGCGACCCGTCCGTTCCGGTTGCCGAGGGCGATGGCGGAGATGGCATTCGACGAGGGCATGGGAATCTCCCCCGCGTGGCGCGGAGCATGCAGATCGGTGATGTCCAACACTTCAATCCAGGTACGGTCCGCGTTCCGATTCCCTTGGAGAAGCCATCGGTTGTCGCCCGGAGTGCCGACGCCGATGGCAGGAGGACTGATGTTGGTGAGGCGGCAGACTTCAAACGAGGGATCGTCCTGCAATTGCTGCCAGAGATAACGCCATTCCCAACCGGGCCGGTTGGTTTGTCCCGAACGGGGATAATGTCGGGCCAGAAGCTCGCGCGCCCGATCGAAATTGGACTTGTCCATGGCCTGTTGGGCGAGGTGGATGTCGGTGGCATACACCCGCGCCTCGCCGGCCCGACGCTCAGCCTTTTCCCGTTCCAACAGTTCGTCCACGCGCCGCCGCGCTTTCGCCTCCTGGGTCAACGCCTTCTCGGCGATCTCGCGCGAGTGCGATTGCGCCTGCTCGGCTTCGGTCATCCGCGCGAGTGCCTGGGTCTTCTGCACGGCCTGCCACGCAGAGACTCCCAGGCCCAGCAGGAGCGCAACCAGCACGACACCCGCCGTGGCGAAGGCGCTGCGGTGGCGGCGGACGGTCTTCTGCACCCGATATCCCCAGCTCGGCGGCCGGGCGATCACCGGCTCGTTGTCGAGATGCCGCCGAATGTCGGCGGCCAGTCCCGCCGCGGTGTCGTACCGGCGCCGCCGATCCTTCTCGAGGCACTTCATCACGATCCAGTCCAGGTCGCCTCGCAGCAGCGGGATCGTTTCCTGCAACCGGACTTGTCGTCGGGTGCGGTTCTTGTCCCCGGACGTCGCGTCCGCTGGCAACGAGGCGGACGAACCAGCGGGCGTCGCAGTGCCCTGACCGAGGGTCGAAAGCTCCCGCACGGCCACGGCGCTGGGTCGCGGCGGTTCCTCCTCCCGGATGGTCCGCCGCATCGCGTCCAGTCCGGAGGACATAAGTGTTTTCGGATCAAACGGCGGCCGGCCGGTCAGCAACTCGTAGAGCAGCACGCCGAGGCTGTACACATCGCTGCGGGTGTCGATGTCGAGGCTGGTCATCAGCGCCTGTTCGGGACTCATGTAGGCCGGCGTGCCGATGAACTGTTCGAAGGCGGTGTAGACGCTCTTGTCCGTCAGTTCCTGACCGGAGGTGGCCTTGGCGATGCCGAAGTCGATTACCTTGGGCACGGCCTCGCCGTCGTTGATCGTGACCAGGATGTTCGACGGCTTGAGGTCGCGATGGATGATGCCCTTCTGGTGGGCGTGCTGCACCGCCTGGCAGACCTGGGCGAACAGTTTGAGGCGCTGGGCCGTGTCGAGCTGGGCCTCGTCGCAGTAGTCCGTGATCCGCACGCCGCGGACGAGTTCCATGACGAAGTAGGGGCGTCCATGGTCGGTGGTGCCCCCGTCGAGCACCTTGGCGATGTTGGGATGGTCCATCAGGGCCAGTGCCTGGCGCTCGGCCTCAAAGCGCGCCACCACCTGGCGGGTGTCCATGCCCAGCTTGATGACCTTCAGTGCCACCCGGCGGCGGACCGGCTCCTCCTGCTGGGCCAGATACACCACACCGCAGCCTCCTTCCCCTAGTTTCTCCAGAAGCTTGTAGCGACCCACCCATTCGCCCAGACATTCACCGGGCTCACTTGGCATCGTCCGCTGGGGGTTGGGCTGAATCGGGTGCTGGGGGTGATCCGGCAGGAAGTCTCCGGCCTCGGCTGCGGCGCTCAGCAGTTCCTCGACCCGGGCCCGCAGGGCAGGGTTGCCCGCGCAGGCATGGTCGAGAAACGAGGCTCGAACGGCCGGTTCGAGCTGGGCGGCACTGTTGAAGAGGGTCTCGGCCCGGTCGCTGGAGTGATTCATGGGGTCATTCATTTCCTCCTACAGTGGCGTCGTCCTGGGCGGAACCGGCTCATGGATCCGAAGAATCTTCCGGGAATCCGGGGGATCGTCCGGTCGGATCTCAGGGGCTGCGCTTCAATTCCGCAAAGAGCCAGGCCCGGGTGTAGGCCCAGTGGCGCTTGGCCGTCGCGGGGGAGATGCCCAGGGCCTCGGCCGCCTCCGGGATGGCAAGTCCGGCGAAGAACCGCAACTCGACCAGCCGGGCCTTCTCCGGGTCGGCGGCGGCGAGGCGTCCCAGGGCTTCATCCAGCCGAAGCAGCGTCTCGTCGTCGGTGGCGATGGCGACATCCATCTGGTCCAGATCGATCCGCTGCAGACCATGTCCGTGACGCGCCCGGTGTCGCCGACGGGCGCGGTCAATGAGGATGCGGCGCATGGCCTCGGCCGCCGCTCCGAAGAAGTGGCCCCGTCCGTTCCAATTCTGGCTGGCGGATCCAGTCAACTTCAGCCAGGCCTCGTGGACCAGCGCGGTCGGTTGCAGGGTTTGGCCGGCGGCCTCCTGGGCCATGCGCTGGGCGGCGAGCTTGCGCAGTTCCTCATAGACGAGGGGGAGCAGTTCCTCCGCCGCCTGACGATCTCCCTGGTGGGCGCGTTCCAGGATGCGGGTCACGTCGCTCATGGTCTGAAGAAAACCTTACCCATGAACCCGTTGAAGGTTGAAGGTTGAAAGTCAAAGGAGGAAAGGTCCAGGGCCCCGATGACTGATCGCAAGATGGCCAGGCACTGCCAAGCCGAGTCCGGCCTTGATCGCATCGAAACGGGTGTCCTACATTTCTGCCGTATGAGCAGTACACTGAGCGTCCGGTTGCCGGAGGACCTGGCTGCCTGGCTGAAAGAGACAGCCGAGCGCACGGGCCAGACCCAAGGCGAAGTCGTACGTCTGCAATTGGAGAAAGCCCGCGCGGCCGGGGGCCAAAAGCCTTGGATGGCATTGGCAGGTTCGGCCAGAGGGCTGCCGCGCGACTTGTCCACTCGCGAGGGATTCGCTGAGCGATGACCGCGATCGCCGACACCGGATTTATCGTTGCGTTTCTCAATGCCAGGGACGAGCACCACGCGTGGGCCGCCGGGTTGGCCGAACAGGTTACGGTACCGCTCGTAACCTGTGAGGCCGTGCTCACCGAGGCGGCCTATCTGCTCAACGATGTGAGGCTGGTGATGGAACTGCTCGCCAGCGGATTGGTGGAGGTGAAGTTCAACCTGACCGCCAACCGAGTTCATTTGGCCGAGCTTGCCGACCGGTTCGGCGACCAACATCCCGACCTGTGCGACCTGTGTGTCGTCCGCATGAGCGAGCTGTTTCCCGACCACGCCGTGCTGACCACCGATCGAAAGGATTTCGCCGTCTATCGCCGCAACAAGCGCGATAGGATCCCAGCCATCTTCCCGCCCGAGAAATGAACCAACCCGCCCGGGGATCAACGGTCACGTGCGCCGCCGACGAAGGGGGTCAGTCAATCCTTGAGGGTTTGCTTCAGTTCATTCATTCCGGGGCGACCAATGTAGCAGCGTCCAATTGATGCCAACACTGTCAACGGGTAAGCCCCGGTGACCCTGGGGGGCGCCAGATGG
This sequence comes from Verrucomicrobiales bacterium, assembly GCA_016795425.1. GTDB lineage: Bacteria > Verrucomicrobiota > Verrucomicrobiia > Limisphaerales > CAIMTB01 > CAIMTB01. The sequence continues at coordinate 1,066 of JAEUHG010000118.1, read as the reverse complement.
CATTTCACGTCGACGATTGGCAAAGGGTTGTGGAGGTGGCAGGATGCTGGGCGTGCAGAACGATCCGGCGGATGAATGGCAGGAGTGGTTCCGGCTGACGCCACTGGAGCGCTGGCGCGAGAGCACGAAGTTATGGACGCAGTATCTCGCCCAAGGAGGCAGCCTTGATCCCGAACCCGATTCACAAAGTCCTTTTGACTTTCCGGAATTGCGGGGTGAGCGCCCTGTTGATGGGCGGTCAGGCCTGCGTGTTCTAAGGCGCGGCGGAATTTAGCCGGGACACGGACTTTGCCCTCCTTGCCGACGCCGCCAACCTGGAACGTCTGGACGCCGCCCTGCGCGAACTCCAGGCGTCGGTGATCGCCGTGCCGCCGCTGTCCTTGGAGTATCTCCGGCGGGGACATGCCGTTCGCTTTCGATGCCGGCACCCGGAAGCCAACGGCCTGCGGGTGGACGTCATGTCGACGATGCGGGGCGTGGCGGAGTTTCCCCAGCTCTGGGAGCGCCGCACCACGTTGCAGGGCGCCGATGGGACGATCTACGAGTTGATGTCGCTGCCCGATCTCGTCCGGGCCAAGAAGACGCAGCGAGACAAGGATTGGCCGATGATTCGGCGACTGATCGAAGCGGATCGAGTGGCCTGCCCAGGAACGCCATCTCCGGAACAGGTCCGGTTCTGGCTGCGGGAAGACCGGACGCCGGAGTTGCTCGTGGCCTTGGCGCGCCAGTTTTCCGACGAGGCCAAGACCTTGGCGAAGGGGCTGCGTCCGTTTCTCGCGGCGGCCTTACGAGGCGACGAAGAGGCGTTGAAGCGGGCCTGATTGAGGAGGAACGCATCGAGCGGGCCGCGGATCGTGTATACTGGATTCCGCTGAAGCAGGAATTGGAGCGACTGCGGCACGCGTAAGCCCCGGTCCCGCTCCTAAAACCGCGCGGCCCACGGGCGCCGAGAGTCGGGACCTGCGTCAGGGAGGGCTGACCGTCGAGTCGTTGGCGTTCACCGCGGCAGGGTGGACACGATGCTGGGGCGGGCGGCTTCGGCGCGTTCGATCTCTTCCCACGAAGG
>JAEUHG010000020.1 GCA_016795425.1 Verrucomicrobiales bacterium | reverse complement strand
GAATCCCGCTACCTCGCTCAACTCGAACGCCGTAACGCGCTCACCTGGCAAGCCCTCGCCACGCTTCCGAACAGGTGAACAACTTCCATGAAAAAGCCATTTTCAAACCAGAGAACATCTGCGGTAGCCCCCTACCGCTTTCCGTGCCAAAGCGCCAGAGGGCTGGCGCACTCCAAGACCTGGCGGACTCCCCCCGCTCGGTTCGTCGCGAAGCGTCGTGGACTGCGGAAGCCCTCTACCGCTTTCCGTGCCGACCTGCGCCTTGTTGGTTGAGGAATTTCTCGAAACAGATGCTAGTGGGATTTCCCACGAACGGACCATAGGCCGGGATGCGACGGTAGCCGCACGCCTCGTAGAGGGCCACTGCCTCCGGTTGGCCCACTCCAGTCTCCAACCGGACCGTGCGGTATCCGAACCCGATGGCTCGGTGCTCCAGTTCGTTCAGAATTCGTCGGGCAAGACCTCGCCTCCGGCCTTCGGGAGCCACGTACATCCTCTTGACCTCGGCGACGGTGTCGTCGATCGGGCGCAAGGCGCCGCAGGCGACGGGAGTTCCTCCCATACGGGCGACCAGAAAGACGGACCGCGGGCCGGCGGCCTCCGCGGGTGAGAACGGGCTGGGCGGTGCGCCGTACCGAGCGCTCAGCTCGGCGCAGAGCCGGTGGATGAGATGGCGAGCCACCTCGCCGATGGGATCGTCGTCCGCGAGGGTGACTTCGGCTGAACCTGCAGATGCCGACATTTCCAGGGCTCCAGGTTCGGGATCAGAACTTCTTCATGTCGCGGGTAAGGGTCCTTGGCTTCTGGGAGCGTTGTTCCTCGATCTCCGGCAGGTCGAAATAGTGCCCGCCCCTTTTCAACTCAGCCGCGAGGTTCAAGCGCACCGCCTTTTCCCAATGGGGAGGGCCGTACAAAAAGATCTCGCCGTTCTTGAGATCAAAGACGTCGGAATACTTGGTGGAGTATTGGCCCTCCTGTTGGCTCGCCCGAAGGATCGCGATCGCATTCGTCGGCGACGATTCCGGGCGGCGCGTCAGCAGCCCTTGGGCAACGCTCCCGCGATAACCGAAGGCGCACGATTGACCGGACCGTTCCACATGGAGACGACCCTCCTTGGCCCCGATCACCGCCGAGGCACCGGTTCGATCCCCGATAAAGATTCTGGCGTAGGCGAAACTCGGCTCCCAATGCGTCTCGAAGAAGCGGATGGCTTCGTCGAGGCTGGAGCAGGATTCGAGCATGCGCTGGGCGGGGTTACCCCGTACTTCCTTGAGCGCCGGGTCACGCTCCCATTTCTCCTTGAAGCCGGCGACCCAATCGTAAGCGAGTCCCTCGGTGTTCATGCCGCCCTGGCCCCAACCGTTGTCGAAGCCGACAAAGACGCAACCGTGCCGTGCGTCGACGCCAGGGATGAACCAGATGCGGGTCTTTGGGTCGGACCAGTCCTCGTTGTTACAGAAGAGGACGTTGTTGCCGTCGGTGAGCAGGACAATCGTGCAGGCGCGGGCGGCTGGGAACGTGATGGCCGCGAGAGCGAGCATCAGCGCCAGTTTACCCGAGGCCAGAGATCGATGGAGGAAGGTCATGCCGGAATAGGTTCGTGGGATGACACCGACGCCCCATCGGATGTCGCCGAATTTTTTGTTATGGCTGACGCTCCGGACCGTCCGGTGCAGTCTGTCTCGTCGCCCTGGCGATTGACGGTCCGACCAACCGGCGGCAGGTCAGTTGCGCCTTGCCGCTCGGCAGGCGGACCAGATCGAGGTGGGCAACGTGATCCACCTGCCAGAGGTGGACGGCGGCGTCGGGGGTCGACTGGGGTTCTCCGGCGATCTGTTTCATCTGGTAGAGGACGCCATCGAAAGCCCCATCCTGGAAGGTGAGGATGAAGCCGCCCGGATCACTTTCCCACCGCCACGAGGTGTACATCTGGTCAATGCCGATGGCCGGCAGCTGGAGGTTGATGTGCGGAAGGTCGGCGCCGTACTCCTTCAACTGCTGGGCGATGACTCGGGCCAGATTCCCGCTCTGATGTTTGCCCGTGGCGCAACCAACCGAGATCAGACCGGACAAAAGGAGGAGAGTAACGGCTGTGATGGCAGGCACACTCGCGCGCATGGTGGCGAGTGCAATGGCGGCGCGGCGTCGTGTCAACTTCCATCCTGGGCACACCTGTAGCGGTTCTGGGTTTGGTCCGCCATGAGTCCCGCGTTCGGGAAGTGGCCATCCCGCAACCGGGCGGAGTTCGGATCGCGACGTCCGGCCAACCCTGCGCGGGACACGCCCCAGGGACTGTCCGACTCTGGCATCCCCGATGCTTTTCAACCCGCAAACATGATGCGTCGGCCCCCGCTCCGAGTCCCCCATTCACTTCGCATCCAGGCGCGTGACGATCCTCCGGCCTCTCTATCTCTACGCGCCCCATGATCGACCTGCGTTTCGCCGTCCGCCAGTTGCTGAGAAGCCCCGGCTTCACCGTGGCGGCCGTGCTCGTGCTGGCGCTCGGGATTGGACTGAACACCACGATGTTCAGCGTCCTCTACGCGCTCGCATTCCATCCGAGGCCCTTTCCCGCACCCGCCCGGGTCGTCCAACTCTATTCGCAGGACAGGAAGGAGCCGGCCAGGTACCGGGCGTTCTCCTACCCGGTCTATCGTGAGTTGCGCGAACGTCGGGATCTTTTCACCGGTGTGCTGGCGCAAGCCCTCGCCTTTGTCGCCGTCGGCGAGGGTGGGGAGGCGCGCCGGGCATTCGCCGCCGTCGTCAGCTTCAACTATTTCGAAGTGCTCGGGGTGCCGCCGCTCCGTGGTCGAGGCTTCATCGCCGAAGAGGAGGCACCCGGTGCCGAACTGCCGGTGGTGGTGGTGAGTCACTTTTTCTGGCGCAACTCCGGCTCCGATCCCGACCTGGTCGGTTCCACCCTGCGCCTGAACGGACGCCTGTTCACCGTCGTCGGAATCACGCCGGAGGGGTTCACCGGGACCAATGCGACCATAGGTCCCGAGTTCTATTTTCCGCTCGGTGTCTTCCACTGGCTTGGCGATCAGCGTCGTTCGCTGCAGGACGCGAATCAGTTCGCCCTGAACCTCGTCGCCCGACTTCCATCCGGCGTCGGCATTGACGCCGTCCAATCGGCGCTGGCGGGAGCGGCGACGGATCTCGAACGGCTCTTCCCAGTCGAGCAAAAGGACCAGACGTTCCTCGTCGGCCCGCTTCCCCGCTTCGTCGCCGGCTCGGAGCCGAAGGAGAACGCCTTCATGGCGGGCGTGTTCGGCACCGTGCTCATGGGGTTGACCGGCGCCGTGCTGCTGATCGTCTCCCTCAATCTCGCCGGGCTGCTGCTGGTACGGGGGCATGCACGGCGCAAGGAGTTCGCCATTCGCCTCGCGCTCGGCGGCACGCGGGGTCGCCTCATCCGTCAACTCCTGACGGAAGGTCTGGTGCTGGCGCTTGTGGGCGGCGCACTCGGGACCCTTTGCGCGGTGTTTGTCATCAAACTCCTCGTCGCTTCGGTCTCCAGCCGATTGTCGGTCGCCATTCCTTTCTCGGCGCCAGGCCCTGTGGTGCTCCTCGTCGCGACGCTCTTCTTCGGCGCGATGGCCACCCTGCTCTTCGCCCTCGGCCCGGCGCTCACGTTGCTGCGCCGCGATCTCATACCCGGGCTCCAAGAGGGCGCCGGCGACGCTGGCGCCCGGGGTCGACGTTGGCGACCGCGCCACCCACTCATCGTCGCTCAGATTGCCCTGTCGCTCGCCCTCGTCATTGGAGCGGGACTCTTCACCCGGTGGGTGGGCCGCCTTCAGGACGTCGATACCGGCATCGATGCCAGTCGCACGCTGATCGTCGAGTTTGACGCGAGCCTCGGAGGGCGTGATCAGGCCCAGAACCTTCATATCTTCCGCACCGTTGGCGAACGCCTTGCCAGCCTGCCCGGGGTGGCCTCCGCCAGCATCGCCATCTCGACGCCCGACGGCTTCCAACACGATGATCGGCACGTTCGAAGGGCCGGTACACGTCCGGCGCCGGGCGCCCATCCTTCCACGGCGAAGGAAGGGCTCGCCTTCCTCGCCCCGTTCAACGCCGTCGGCGCCGACTACTTTGCCACGATCGGCCGGCCCCTGCTCCGCGGACGCGCCTTTACCCGCACCGAGACCGATCAAGTCGGCGCCCCGCGGGTCGCCATCATCGACGAAACGCTCGCTTCCCGGCTTTGGCCCGGCGAGGAAGCGCTGGGACGGCGCCTCGAGTGGGCCGGCGGCGAAACGCCGGCTTCCGATGACTCTTCGGGCGGCGAGACCATCGAGATCGTCGGCATCGCCAGCGCAGTGCGTCTCGAATCCGTCGAAAGGAATCCTCCCGGAGCGATCTACGTTCCCTTCGCCCAAGGTTTCGAGGCGAGGGTTCATTTCATCCTCCGATCCTCGAACGACGGCGAAGGCGGGCCGGCCGCGTTGCGCGAACCGGTCCGCCACGAACTTCAGGCGGCGGCCCCCGCGGTTCCCCTTTTCAAAGTGCGCACCTTTCGGGAGCACAAGGACGCCTCGTTCGTGCCCTGGCTGTTTCGCCGCCTGTCGACCGTGGCGGCAGCTGTTGGCGCGATGGCGGCACTCATCGCGATCATCGGTCTTTACGGTGCCAAGGCCTACAGCGTTTCCCGACGCACACGCGAGATCGGCATCCGCCTCGCGCTCGGCGCCGAACCATCCCGTCTGCGAAACCTGATCCTTCGCGAGGGTCTTGTCCTGAGCGCAGCGGGCATCGGACTCGGCCTGCTTCTTGGTGCGGCGCTCGGCCGCTTTCTGAACGGATTGATCTTTGACCTCAACGGCCTGGATCCGGTCGTTTTCGGCATCGCCAGTGGTGCGCTGTTCGCCACCACACTCGTCGCCTCGTGGTTCCCGGCCCGCCGCGCCGCGCGCGTGGACCCGATCGAGGCGCTGAGGTGGGAGTGAGGAGGGATGAGGGGAGACCGACACAACCGCGAGCAGGACGGCCGCAACCCCTAAACTCTCACCCTATGCGAGACCTTCGCTTCGCCTGCCACCAGCTGCTGAAGAATCCCGGTTTCACCGTCATGGCGGTCGCGTCGCTCGCGGTGGGTTTGGCGCTGGCAGCGACGACGTTCGCGATGGTCAATGCGTATCTGTGGCGCTCCGTTCCTTACCCGACGGCGCAACGGGTCTTTCATGTCATGTATGCGCCGCCGGGGCCTTACGAGCCCCGGGGAATGACGGCGATCGACTGGACCGAACTGAACGATGTGGTCGAAGACACGATCACGCCGGCGAGCGCGGCATTCTATGTGATGGACGGCGGCGGTGCGCGGACGCTAAGGGGCCTCGAGGTTCCCCCTGGGTTCGTGCGTGGGTTGGGGGTCCGGCCGTCGTTGGGACGCTTGTTCACGCCCGACGAATACGCATCTGGCGGCGAGTCAGTGGCGGTCATTGGGCACACGCTATGGCGGGATCGCTTCGGTTCGGATCCCCAGGTGGTCGGGCGGACCTTGCAGGTGAACCGCGACGAACTGGCGGAACAGAGCGATACGTTGCGCGTGGTGGGGGTGCTCCCGCCCGGTTTCTGGTTCGGTCGCGACAGCAGCGCCACGGTGGACGTGATCACACCCCTTCGGTCCCGAGTAGGCACCTACATGGTACGTTTGCGCGACGGGGTTCCGGTCGCGGACGCGGAACGACGGATCACCGAGGCCGCGCGCGCCGTGGGATCCGATTTCCGTCCAGGCTGGCCCGGAGTGAAGCTGGAGTCGGTGCACGATCGGTACGTGGCCGACATCCGGCCCATATTGGTGGGTGTTTCCGCCGCGGTCGGAGTAGTGCTGGTGCTGGTTTGTGCGAACCTCGGAGTTCTGACGTTGTTACGGTCCGCGCAGCGCCAGAGGGAGGTGGCGGTGCGGGCGGCGCTGGGTGCCGGAAGGTGGCCGGTTCTCCGTTTGTTCCTGGTCGAGAACCTCCTGCTTTGCGGCATCGCGCTTGTGGCGGGGCTCGGCTTGACGGGAATGACGCTGAGCGTGCTCACGCCGATGGTCGAACAGCAGTTCGGGAGACCATCCCCAGCCGGACCGTCGGTTGTCCGGCTCGATCTGACGGTGATCGGCGTGGTCGCAGTTTGTGGACTGTTGATCGCGTTGTCCCTGGCGTTGCTCCCCTGGCTCACGCCCTGGCGTTGTCGGTTGGCCGACGCACTGCGCTCGTCGGGCACGGCATGGACGGAGGGAAGACTCATGCGCCGGCTGCGGAGCTCGATGATCGCGTTCGAAGTCGCGGGTTCGGTGGTGCTGTTGGCGGGGTGCGGACTGATGCTTCGCAGCGCGGTGAACCTCGTGAACACGGATCTTGGGTTCGACCCGAAGCAGGTCATTCGCGTGGGAATCCGCCTGCCCGCCCGGACCTATGGAGAGACTCCGGCATTGGACCGGTTTTTCACGACCCTGATGGAGCGCCTTCCGCAGGTTCGCGGATCCCAGTTGACCCTGATGAGCGCATTTCCATCCTATTATCCCGCCAACACGGCCGCCTGGGAGGCGGAAGGCGCGGCGTCGGGTCAGGTGCCCGTGGGCTTGATGCGTGTCGGTGCGGGGTACTTCGATCTCTATGGGGTCCGGATTCGAGAAGGCCGGGAATTCTCGGCCTCGGATCGCCAGGGATCGGAGCCGGTCGCGGTGATCAGCCAGTCGCTGGCGACACAGCTTTGGCCGAAGGAAAGCGCGGTTGGACGACAGATTCGCGTCGTGGAAGGAGATATGCCAGGTGCTCCGCTTGGTTCCTGGCGGACCATCGTGGGGGTGGTCGGGGACATACGGCAGGGATACGAGGATACGGAGCTCCGGGACATTTACGTCCCGTTTTCCCAGGTGCCCGGACGATTCGCCTCAATCCATGTGCGAACTCCGAAGGCCACCTTGTTCTGGGAACAGACGATTCGCGCGGCCGCCTCGGAGGTGGAGCCCTTCGTTCAGGTCAGCGCCGCGCGAACGATTGAGAGCGAGGATCGCCAGGGTCGAGGCGCGCGCTTTCTGACGTCGATGCTCTCGGGATTCGCCGTTTTTGCCGCATTGTTGGCGGCCCTCGGGATCTATGGGGTGACCGCATACGTGGTCGCTCAACGCGAGCGCGAGATCGGCATCCGCATGGCTATCGGCGCGAGTCGAGCCAACCTCGTTCGCCAGTTCCTGAAGGAGGGCGCCTGCACTCTGGCGACCGGATTGGGGTGCGGCCTGATCGGTACATTCGCGGTAGCGCGGCTCCTCCAAGGAGTGATTTACGGGGTGCAGCCGTTTGATGCCGTGACCCTTCTCTTTGCGTCCGGCCTGATGGGGGCCGTCGGACTCTTGGCCATCTGGCGGCCGGCTCAACGGGGCGCGACGCGCGATCCGCTGAGGGCGCTGAGAGGCGAGTGATGGTCGAAAACCGGTGAGTGCGAACTTCGGGTTGGTTGATTGGTCTTGCCCTGGACGCTGCTCACTATTACTCAACGCATCCATTCCATCGGGAGGTCGGTCTCGCGCCGAATAGTGTCGAATCACGGCAGCGATGGAGGGGGTGGAGAGTCGAGGACACAAGGGGCCACGGTGGCCGATGGGGAATCCGTCCAGTCCGACATGAACACCAAGTGACGGCTCGTGGGTGGCAGCCAGGGTCGGCCGTCGGTGGAGTTCCCGATCCGGCCCATGGGGCAATGGGTGCCGTGGGGTTTGGAAGACTCAGATCGATCGAGTAAGGACCAAAAGACGCCATGCCTGGCAGAAGCACGGACGCTTCGTCGTTGACGCCGGCCGCATCAGAGCGGGCCGACGATCGCATGGGTGTCCCCTCGAGGGTGGAGACCGCGGCGGCGTGGATTGGCCCTTACCAACTATTGGAAAAGCTTGGTGAGGGCGGATTCGGCGAGGTCTGGCTGGCCCACCAGCACCAGCCGGTTCGGCGTCAGGTGGCGCTCAAGATCATCAAGCCGGGGATGGACAGCAAACAGGTGGTGGCCCGATTCGAAGCCGAGCGACAGGCGCTGGCCATGATGGACCACCCCAATATCGCGAAGATCCTGGATGCCGGGACGACGGGCCAGGAATCGGCCAAGATCAGCGCGGGAGCGGCAACGTCCCCTGCCCTGGGACGACCCTACTTCGTGATGGAACTCGTGCGTGGCAGTCGCATCACCGATTACTGCGACGACCGCAGACTCTCCACCATCGATCGCATCCCCCTCTTCATCCTGGTGTGCAAAGCCGTTCAACATGCCCATCAGAAAGGGATCATTCACCGCGACCTCAAGCCCTCGAACATTCTGGTGGAGGAAGTGGACGGCGTTCCCACACCCAAAGTGATCGACTTCGGCATCGCCAAGGCGATGCAACAGGACCTGACCGACAAGACGCTCGTCACGCTTTTCACCCAGTTCATCGGTACTCCGGCCTACATCAGCCCGGAGCAGGCAGAGTTTGGTTCGGACGACATCGACACCCGCAGCGACATCTATTCGCTGGGCGTCTTGCTGTACGAATTGTTGGTGGGCCGAACGCCCTTCGATCCAGCGGAGGTCGTCCGAGGCGGAATCCAGTCCCTGCAGCGGATCATTCGGGAAGTCGAGCCGGTGAAGCCCTCGACCCGACTGAAGTCGCTTTCCGATACGGACCGGACGGCGGCAGCGTTGGTTCGCCAGACGGAAGCCGTGAGGCTCACCCACCAACTCAGCGGTGATCTCGATTGGATCGTGCTGAAGTGCCTGGAAAAGAAACGCTCCCGTCGCTACGAAACGGCCAATGGGCTGGCGATGGATCTTCAGCGTTTCCTGGGCAACGAACCGGTCCTCGCGCGCCCGCCCAGTACCGCGTACCAAATCCTCAAGGCGTGGCAGCGCCACAAAGTGCTCTTCGCGGCCGGCATCACCGTGGCGCTGACCCTGCTGACGGCCGTCGGGGTGAGCACCTGGCAAGCCGCGAAGGCACGCCAATCCCAACAGGCCACTCAAGCGCTGCTCTACGTGGCCAATATGGGGCTGATCGGCCAGGCCTGGGAGGGGAACGATCTCGGGCGCATTCGCCAACTGCTCGACGAGACGGCGACATTCCCCGGCCGCGGCTTCGAGTGGCACTATTGGCACCGACAGGCCCATCGGGATGAACGGACCTTCCGGGGCCACGCAGCCCGTGTCTGGTCGGCCAACTTCTCCTCGGATGGACAGCACGTGGTCACGGCCAGCGACGACGGCACCGCCAAGGTGTGGGAGGTTGCGACCGGCCACGCTGTGAGGACTCTTCCCGGACACGAGGACTGGGTCAGGTCCGCGGCATTCTCACCGGATGGCCGACGGATCGTCACCGGAAGCAAGGATTGCATCGCGCGGATCTGGGACGCCACCAGCGGTGTGGAAATCCGCCGACTGCTGGGCCATCGAGCCGCCATCCGCACGGTGTCCTTCTCACCCGATGGTCATCGCATCGTGACCGCCTGCCAGGACGGCACGGCGCAATGCTGGGATGCCGACACCGGGCGGCCCCTGACAACGTTTCGCGGCCATTCGAATTGGGTGTTTTCGGCGGCGTTCGCTCCCGATGGACAACACCTGGTGACGTCCGGTGACGATGGGACCGCCCGGATCTGGAAGGTCGAGAGCGGCCAGGAATTGCGTCGCTTGGTCGGGCACGTTGGCAACGTCCGAACGGCGGCTTTCTCGCCGGATGGTCGTCAGGTGGTCACCGCTGGACAGGATGGCACCGCCAGAATCTGGGACAGCGAGACGGGACGGATCGAACTCACCCTGACGGGTCACCAGCGCAATGTCTTCTCGGCAGCCTATTCGCCGGATGGTACGCAGGTGGTCACGACCAGCGGCGATCAGACCATCAGGGTATGGGATGCCTTGACGGGCCGGGAGATCAGCCAACTCAAGGGGCATGGTTCGGAGATTTACACCGCCGTCTTCTCGCGTGACGGGAAACGGATCCTCACCGCCAGCGATGACACCACGAGCAAGATTTGGGACGTTGCTGTCCCTTCCTCAGCCAGCCCTGTCGATTCCGGACACCTCGTCTTCGACTACGGGACGAACGTCTACGCGGTCGCCATCGCGCCTGACTCGCTGCATCTCGCGATCGGCGGCCACGGTGGAAGAATTCAGCTGAGGTCCATGACCACGGGCGATCTGCTGCATTCCCTGCCGAGCCACGACACCGAGGTGCGCTCGTTAGCCTTCTCTCCCGACGGCCGCCGACTTGCGGCTGGGCATGGCGATGGTGGCGTCCGCATTTGGGAGATGGCCGACGGGCGTTTGTCGCACACCTTTACTGGGCACTTGGGTGGGGTCAATGCCGTGGCGTTCTCAGCGGACGGCTCTCGACTCCTCACAGCCGGCGCCGAAGGTCGCATCAAAGTACGCAGGACGCAGGATGGCGGGGAGCTGCTTTCCCTCCCCCCGAACCACCGCGAGGCGTTCTCCGCCAGCTTTTCGCCGGACGGCTCGTGCATCGTCGGCGGATTTGAGTCGGTGGTCGTGCTTTGGCAGGCCGATACCGGCGCGGAAATTCTGACCCTGCCCGACGTCCCTCGGGCGCGATCCTCGCGTTTTTCGCCCGATGGACGAGACGTCGTTGCGGCCAGCGCCGACAGGACGATCCGGCTGTGGAACGCGCGTGGCGGTGGTCAACGGTTCACCCTCACCGGCCATACTCGCGCGGTCTATGCCGCGAGCTTCTCCCCGGATGGTCAACGCCTGGTTTCCGCCAGTCAGGACAAGTCTGTGAAAATCTGGAGCACTGTCCTGGGCCGAGAGTTGCTCACCTTGCGCGGGCACACCGAGGAGGTGACTTCGGCGGTGTTTTCGCCGGACGGGAATTTCATTGTCTCAGGAAGCATGGATGGCACCGCACGGCTGTGGACGGCGGCGCCGGCCGCGGATGCCGTTGCCCCGCAGCCGGCGGGCCCCGGGGCGTCCCGTCGGTCGGACGTTACCCAATCGACCGTGGTGTCGACAAACCGATCGAAGCCTCTCGCGATGGGTCTTATCTCCCGCTGGCTCCTGCTCGCGCCGCTGCCGGTTCCACCTGGCGACACGCTCGCGGCCGTCGATGCGGAACAGATTCCCGACGAAGGGTTGCTCCGCCCGCGGGCGCGGGAAGAGGTCCGGGCCAACGAACGAAGCCTCACTTGGGAACCGCTCGAGCAGGCCGCCTTGCCCATGGATTTGAATTCCCTGGTCGGAAGGACGTCAGCGGCCAACAGCGTCGCCTACGCCGTGTGTTATCTCGTCCATGATTCGCCGCATTCCGGAGTGACATTCAAGATAGTCAGCGACGACGAAAGCAAGGTGTACCTCAACGGCCAGGTCATTCATCGATCCAATCCGCGCCGAAATTATGTCCTCGAGGAGGAAACCGTGAATGGCCTGGAACTCCGGGCGGGAACGAACACCATCGTCTTCAAGATCGTGAACCGTATTGAATACTGGCGCGCTTCCCTGCGGGTTCTCGACGCCCGCGGCCAGGAGATCCCCAAACTCCGCGTGACACTGGAGCCGCCGCCCTGACGCCTCCAGTCGGGCACGAAGGATCATTCCCTCGCCTGGGTGAATTCAACTAACCGGGAACACTCCTTCCGGGAAGGAACGATCGCAGCCGCAGAATCCAGCCTTTGAGCCTGGTGAAGGCATGCGGCCTGCAATCGGCGGCGGTCTGATCGTCGATCCAACCACGCAGTTCCTCGACCAGCTCACCGGCGTGGGCGTAGCGAGCCATCGGCTCTCGTTGCATGGCCTTGTTGCAAATGGCCACCAGCCCGGCGCCGCGTTTCCAGGCTGGAAGTTGCAGGTCGCTCGGCGGGCCGGCCCGAATGCCGTCGAGCACCTGTCTGGCGGAGGGACTGGGTGTGGCGTCGAGGTATGGCCCGTGGCCTTGGATCAGCTCATAGAGAATGGCGCCGAGCGAATAGACGTCCGACCGGGCGCTCAGGGAGGTCATTTGACCATGGGCCTGTTCGGGGGGCATATAGGCGGGAATGCCCAGAACCGTGCCGTCGCGGGTGACGATTGGGGCATCATTCGGCACAGCGACGGTGGTGAAGGCCGTTCCTGGAGTCGGGATGTCGTAAGGCATCGAGGCGGACGCGGTTCGGGGCCGCAGATCGTGAAGATCCGGCCTTCCGTGGGCACAGGCCACGCCCCAGTCGATGACATAGACCTGCCCCAGATCACCCACCAGGATATTGTCCGGTTTGAGGTTGCGATGGAGCACCCCTTGCTGATGCGCGTACGCCACGGCTTCGCAGGCTTGCAGAAACGCGCGAATGACCCGGTTATGGTTCCAGCCCCCGCTTTGTTCCCGGGCCGGGCAAACCTTTTCGCTCAAACGGCGCCCCTGCACGAGGGGGGTGGTGAAGTAGAGGCGCCCCTCGGAATCCAGACCGAGGTCGTGGATGGGCAAGATGCCAGGATGCTCAAGCTGGGCCAAGATGCGTGCTTCTTCCAGGAAGCGTTCCACCCATCCTGGCGGCAACTCCTCCATTGGAATGGGGGGGAGACCTTCGGAGCCAATCCCGATGACCCTCATCGCCACAAGTCGGTCGAGTTCGCGATCGCGCACGACGCACGCGACGCCCAATCCACCGCGCTGGGTGACGTTTTCTACCTGGTAACGCGCGCCGCTGCGCCAGGTCTTCGACAGGATCTCGAGATGGCCACCCGGTATTTCCGTCTTTTTGGAGACGTCGGCGGGGTGTGGGGCGGATTCATGGCGTTGTTGCACGGACAGAGCCATTTCGTGAATCGAACGCAATCCGTCCGCACAATGGGGGTATTTCCGGCAAAGCGCTTCAAACCGGGAGGACGGACTGCCCGCAAATCGCGCGACGAAATCCGCGTAGAGTTCCCCAGCGGTTGGCAAGGCGCTCCGGAGGCGGCAAGCAAGGCAATACGGACCTTCGTTTCTGTCCAAGGGATTCCCACATCGGGAGCATTGGGGAACCATAGCGGTTGGTGTGGTGATGCTGCGCGGGTATTGAAGGGTATGCAATCGCGAGTCATCCGAAGTCCCGCAACTCGCCGGCTTACGACCCTTCAGCGTGCGCCATCCGTTCGCTTGATTTCAGCGGTGTGCTCGTCGATCCGCCAAATCGCGGCGCGCGCGGCCATCCAGGCCGGGCCACCTTCCCTGCATTGGAATTGTCGACGAGCCTGGCTCGTCTAGGCTTTTCCCATGCAACGACCTTTGTCGGTACTCGTCATCACCCTGGCCCTCGCCGTTTCCGCCTCGATGGCGTCCCGCGCCGCCGACCCGGCCCCGCCCAACACGCTCACGGCCGCTGAGAAGTCGGCCGGGTGGAAGCTGCTCTTTGATGGGAAGACCTATAGCGGCTGGCACAATTTCAAAAAGGATGGCGTCCGGCCCGGTTGGCAGATCAAGGACGGCACGCTGGCCTGCGTGGATCCCCACGACGCCGGTGATCTGGTGTCGCCCGATGACCTGACCTGGTTTGAGCTGCAGCTTGAGTACAACATCTCCGAGGGCGGCAACAGCGGCATCATGTACCACGTCACCGACGACGCCGATGCGGCCTGGGCGACGGGGCCGGAGTTCCAGCTCGAGGACAACGCCAAGGCCAAGGATCCGCAACGCTGCGGCTGGCTCTACGCCCTTTACCAACCTCCGACCGATCCCAAGACCGGCGCCCCTCTCGATGCCACCAAGCCGGCCGGCCAGTGGAACCACGTCCGCCTGCTCATCAGCCCGACCAAGTGCGAGCACGTCATCAACGGGGTGAAATATTTCGAGTACGTGCTGGGAAGTGACGACTTCAACGCCCGCGTGGCCAAGAGCAAGTTCGCCAAGATGCCGAAGTTTGCGAAGACCGGGCACGGCCGCATTGCGCTCCAGGGCGACCACGGCCAGGTTTCGTTCCGCAACATCAAGGTCCGCGCGATCGAACCTGCGAAGTAGGGCAGACCTTGGCTGGCCGGCGGCGGCGTCATGGGCTTCGGCCGGGGTTCGTCCCACAATTTGACAGCCGCAACGGCGAGGCGTAGTCGTTCCCAGGTCACCACTTGGATTCCTGACTTCATCGCAAGGATCGCGCTGGGGAAGTCAGGCATCCTGAGGGGGGACGGTCATGTGTTCGAAGCAAGAGGGGCGGTGCCTCGTGGCTGCTGTCGATCGACCAACGCGAAAAGGATTCACGTTGGTCGAACTTCTGGTCGTCATTGCCATCCTCGCGATCCTGGCCAGCCTGCTTCTTCCCGGACTCGCGCGGGCCAAGCAAGCCGCCAAATCGGCCCTTTGCCGCAGTCATCTGCGCCAATGGGGAATCACCCTGGCCCTGTATCTCGATGATTTCGCCCGGTATCCATCCGGCGAGTATGCCAGAACCAACATGCTCGGCGCAGGTGTCGTCCTTCGCATCACTCCGGCGACCAGTGTCGAGCCCAGTGACGATGAGGAAGGCATACGCCGATGCCCAACGCACTCGCAGCAGCGCCTGACGGACGGATACTTTACCGTCTCGGGTTGGCGTTCGTACGGATACAACGAGTTCGGCTATATCAGCGCCACGGGGCTACCGGGCGAGGGACATCACGGGCTATCGTTGCGCGCCGAAGGTGGCGTCGTTCGAGCCGTCGGGGAAAGCGAGGTGCGGGCACCGTCAGAAATGATCGCCATCGGCGACAATCTGGCCCTGCTGCCCAGGATGGGGAATGACCTCGGACACGACGCGGTATGGGAATCGCCGGCTGGACTCATGCGTCAGGAGTCCGCCGGTGCCCGCGGTTCCTTTACGGGCGAGGCGGTACGTCGCGCCGCTGCCCGCCATTCGAATCGCGGCAACATCGTTTTCTGCGATGGGCACGTGGAATCCGTGCCTTTCAGGAGGTTGTTTCTGGAGCGTGATGACGCGTCGCTGCGTCGCTGGAATCGCGACCACGAACCCCACCGATAGTACGGACGCACCAGGGCCTACCTGAGTTGGAAATAGATCCAATCAGGTGGCCCTCGTCGCGCGGCGACGAGGTGTGCTGGATTCCGAGGATCATGGTTGGTTTGGAAGTCCAGAGGACGTGGATGCGGCAGACGATGGAAGGCTCGGTCTTCGACGTCGTGGTGGCGCCACGGTCACCCTCTTTCAAATCTCAATGTCGCACTTGGCGAAGTCGAACTTGGCGACTTTGTCCTTCAAGAGGCTGAGCATGGCCATGTTCAGGGCTGCCTGAACATGAAGGCCGAACTGCACGTCGCTCACCGGCTTCTCGCGGGTCCGAACGCAGCGCAGAAAATCCAGCCAATGCGCCGCTGTGGTGTCTGCCTTCTTCATCGGAAACACCTGTCGCTCGCCCTTGCGTGGAATGAGGGTGATGCTGTCGATGCCGACATTCCATTCCCCTGGATTCTGAAGGGTCAGGGTTCCTTCATCGCCATGGATGGCGGGTTCGGTGACGTAATCGTTGGCCAGCGTGGAGACGATAACCACCGAGAGTTTCTCGGGGTAGTCCAGGCACATGTTGAATGTGTCCGGCACTTCACGATCGTAGGTGGTGTACTTGAAGATGCCGCCGGAACCGACGGCTCGGGACGGGAATTTCAACCCAATGGCGCTGACAAACGGCGTGAAGAGATGCGGCAGGAGGTCCGTGCAAGGCCCCCCCGCGTAGTCGAGGTATTTTCGCCAACTGAAGAATCGCTGGACGCTGAACGGCACTTTGGGTGCATCCCCGAGAAAGGCGTCCCAATCGAGGTCAGGACCAGGTTTCGCTTCGGGATCCGCGATGGGCATGCGTTCGCCCCAATCCCCGTTGCGGAAGAAGCCGGCGTTTACCAATTGGACCCGACCGACGGCCCCCTGCCGCACCAGTTCCTTGACCTTCTGCCAGGCTGGACTGGAGTTGCCCTGGTTTCCGATCTGCACCACGCGCCCAAGCCTGACAGTCTCTTCGGCGAACCGCTTGCTGACGGCAAACTGGGTCCAATGCCCCATCGGCTTCTCGCAGTACACATCCTTGCCCGCCTGAATGGCGTCGATGGCTTGGGGGACATGCAGGCGATCCGGCGTCGCAATACAGACCACGTCGACGTCGGGTCGAGCGAGCAATTCCTGGTGACGACGAAACGCCGCTGCCCCGGTTGACGCCGCCGCTTGCTCCAGTCGATAGCGAAACACATCGTTAACCGCCGCGACGCGCAGGTTTTCCCCGCTCTCGATGAGCTTTCGGAGGGTGGCCACATGGCTGCCGCCCCGTCCGCCGACACCAATGAAGCCGACCCCAATCCGGTCATTGGCACCCAGGACTCGGCCGCGGGCGACGAAGGGAAAGCCAATGGCCGCGGCGGAGGTGAGGAAGAAAGAACGCCTTGAGAACGGTGAAGGCGTTCGGCGGGTTGCAGAGGTCGTCTCGGTGTGGGTTTGCGGAGAAGAGGCGTCGTGGCGCATGACGTGGAGGGATTTACCGCCGAGGGTGCGCCGGGCAAGCCCGGGCACAATGCTTGCGTGGCGGATGGGGAATCGGCCGGGAAAGCTCGCGGGCGGCCGGCACCCTTCGCGCTGGTGTGCCGGGCGGTCGCTCCCTCCCCTTCCCTCCCGTGGCTTCCAGACGGTGCGAAACGCACTTGTGTCGAATGACAACTGGGGACTGACTTCGGCAGGATGAATGAATGGGTCGCCTTCCATGGCGCGAATGGCGGGGCGCATCGTGGTGTTCTCGGGTGGCGGGTGATGCTCGTGGCGCTGGTTTGTCTGGTGTTGGAGGGAGCCGCCCAGGAACCGCCGGATACGAACTACGACGAGTCTAAGGCCGGCGACGTGGTCCTGCCTGATCCCCTCACCTGCTTCGATGGTCGTCGCGTGACGACGCGGCGACGTTGGCGTGAGGTGCGGCGGCCGGAGCTGCTCGAATCCTTCGCCACCAACGTTTACGGACGAACTCCCCAGATCCGGATCCACCTTCGACCCGAGCTGCGGGAGACCCAGACCAACGCCTTGGAAGGGTTGGCGACGCGTCGGCAGGTCCGCCTGTGGCTCTTTGACGAACCGGGGGCTCCGTGGATCGACCTTCTCCTCTTCCATCCGAACGCCACGGCGAAGCGGGTGCCGGTGTTTCTCGGACTCAGCTATGGCAATCAAGGAGTCCACGCCGACCCAGGAATACTTCCTTCGCGGGACACGGTTTCGAAGCGCGGGGAGCATGCCCACCGCTGGCCCCTCTCGCGCATCTTGGAGCGCGGCTTCGGCGTGGCGACATTTGCCGGGGCGGACGTCGAACAGGACCGGCACGGGTCGGGCAGCCTGGCCAAGCCGGATGGCTGGCGAAGTGGAATCCGTGGTTACTGGCTTCAGCGCAACGGACGCCGGGAACCGGCCGACACCGATTGGGGATCGCTGGGTGCCTGGGCCTGGGGGTTGAGTCGGGCGCTCGATTACTTGGAACGCGACCCCAAAGTGGAGGGTTCAAAGGTCGTCGTGTTCGGCCATTCGCGAACCGGCAAGGCGGCACTATGGGCAGCGGCGCAGGACGAACGCTTCGCCATGGCGATTTCCAACAATTCCGGTCAGGGAGGTGCGGCGTTGGCGCGCAGGTGGTACGGCGAGACCCTGGCGGCGTCGGTCAGTCTGTCGGGCATCTGGTATTGCCGGGCGTATGGAAGATTTGCCGGACGGGAAACGGACCTGCCGGTCGATGCGCACGAACTTCTCGCGCTCCTGGCACCGCGACCGGTCTATGTCGCCAGCGCTGTCGAAGACCGCTGGGCGGATCCTCGCGGCGAGTTTCTGGCGGCCCGTCATGCTGAACCAGTCTACCGGCTCTTTGGACTCGCAGGATTGGGAGTCGAAGAATTGCCCGCCATCGACCGATCGGTCGGCGCGACGATCGGGTACCACCTACGGTCGGGGGATCACGAGATCACGGCCTGGGACTGGGAGCAGTACTTGGAATTTGCGGATCGGCACCTGCGAAGGTGAAGGAACGAATCACCACCTCCACCTCCTTTCCGTCCGAGGGCGGGCGCCCTTGAAACAGCCAGAGATTGAAGTGGATGGGCATCGGCTTCTGGGCGATGCGCCGCGCGGCATCATCGGGAGCATAGGTCCATTGCTGGAAGACAATGGGAGACCCGTCACGGTCCGGTTCTGCGGATTCCCAATTCACACGTGTGGATCGCCAATCCCATTGATGGATCGACGTGGTTCCCTTCAACGAAAAGGCGAAGGTCTTGGAAGTCGGCTTCAATGCCGGGTCGATCGGCCAGATGGTGTAATTGCCCGCGGGCGCGTCGGCTCTTCCCCAGCGCGCAAATTCGATGTCGATCTCATGCGTCCCGTCGCCTCCCACGTCGCCCGTTGGATAATTGAACAGACCCAGCACCACCTGGGCATTCCATCGATCCACGGTCCCTTCGACTACAAACCGATAGCGGCCGAAACCGAAACGCTGGCGCGACGTGACTTCGGCGCAGGTCCAGCGTCCATCACGGTGCGCCAGTTTGAGGTGGAGTCCGCCTTGGTCGTCCACCCTCACGTTGGCAGGATCCCAGGTGTTGGGGCCAGGACCGCCGGTACCGGCACGAACAGTCCATTGAAGTCCCGAAAAAGTAATGGTCGCGGCAGGCAGGGCCGGCGACAAACCGAAGATCAGGATCAGGAGCGCGGTGATTCGGAGCACGGCGCTAAGCCTTCCGCGGTTGGAACCGAATCTCCGCCACGGGAATCTCGCCGGCTTTGACCTCAAGGAATGGCTTGCCGCGCTTGACCCCGACGGTCCCGTAACCCGTCGCCGTCGAAAGGAAGCAACGGAAATCGCCCGGGAACGAAGGGGTGAGGTGCAGCACGCGATCGACGGCATCGTAACGTGCCCCCGAGAGACCCTCGAGCAATCCGTAGGACGACATGGCCCGGGCGTACCAATGGCCGCATTCGTATTCATTGAATGGGTTTCGAACCCGGCCATCGTAGCGGTCGCGGCACGCGCGCACGATCTCCAGTCCTTCGCGAATGTGCCCGGAAAGCATGAGGTGCGACGCCACTTGATATTCGATCCCGGTCCATACTTCGTCGGAATAAACGAAGGGCAGCGAGAGTTGACCGCCTTTGGGCCAGGAGCACAGGAGGAGTCCGCCCTCGTCCCCGCAGGCATAGGCGGGGCGCTGCGGATTGGCGTGGCCGCTGAGGTCCTGCTTGAGATTGTATCGGTGAACCGCTTTCAGATGGCTGGCGACCTTGGCTGGGTCGAGGAAATCCCCGACGCCACACATGCGCGCGAGCCAGGCCCCGAGGACGCCATCGGAGAGGCAGCCGCTCCCATATTGGTACTTGGGACCCTCCTTTTCGAGAATGGCGACCGCCTCCGGCGAGTACTGGCCCACCATACTTTTTATCTCGGTGGGATTGGCCGCGTGCAGACCCGTCCAAGTGATTTTTTGGATGAAATACTCGCCATCGAACAGATCCCGTTCCATTCGGCGCTGTCCGTTGGCGAGCAGATTGGCATAGCCGGATACCTCGTCGCCGAGGGCGCTGCCCATGAGCACGGCCGCCTTGAGGGCGCCCAGGTAAAAGCTGGTGCACATGCCATCCGGGCCCCAGAACTCGATGTCGTAGGTGTTGTGATGCGGTTCTTCGAGCCAACCTTTGCGCTCCGGGTCCCAGGTGCGGATGCAGTAGTCAAGACTCGCCCGGACTTTGGGCCACAGTCGTTGCAGCCACCCGAGATCACCGCTGATGCGCCATTCGCGATGGACCTTCAGCACCCCACCCAATTGCCCGTCCGCGGCGGCGTGGAAATCGGGGTCCACCGGACGGATGGGAATTGCCGAGCGGAAGGTTTGATGTCCGCGGTTGTCCTGGGACGGTCCAAACTCGGTTTCCCTCAAGGTTCGTTCCAGGGACGGGAACAGGTGGGGGATGGCCTGCGCGTAATTCCAGACGTGCGTGCATGAGCCGTGGCAACAGCCGCTATTGTCTCCGCACCCTTCCCACGCCCAGAGCCGGCCGTCGGCCTGGCGCAAGACGGTGGGAGATTTGAGGATCGACAGGTTGGCGGTGACCGCATCCAGGACTTCCGGTGGCAAGGTGGTGTCATGCAAGCAGTCGCTGAATCGCCGACTCGCTTGTCGCAGTCGGTCGTAGTGATCGCGCCAATATGCAGTGACCTCGTCGATATCGCGGAAGCGACCCGCGTACCATGGCTTGTAACCACCCGACACTGGTGCTGCGTCCTTGGCATCGCGGCCGATCCGCAGGTCTGTCGTTCCGACGAACCAAGCCAGGCGCAAGGTCACGGTCCGGGATGCGCCCGGTGCCAAGGCCAGCGGGACGAACAGGGTCGCTCCGGGCGGCGGATCTCCGGAGGTCACCGGCGGACGTTCCAGGCATCCGCCTTCGGCGATCTCCTTCCAAGCCATCGTCAATCCGTCCCACCATCCACCGCGGAACCAGGCGTGGTTCACCTTGAGGCCAGGGTCGGAAACCGTCGCGGTGAAGGCGCCCTCTTCCCAGGCCTTTTCCGACGGAGCAGCGGACCAGAGTTTGAAGCCGCCCTGGGTCGGTTGGATGGCATGGGTGTTCTTGCCCAACGCCATGAAGTTCCGGGCGCTCCATGAAAACACGGCTTCCACGGGGCGCGACGTCGGGTTGGAGAACCGGAATTCGAGCGCACCAACCGGAAGGCTCGCATCATCGGGATTGCCTGGTTCGAACGGACTCCAACCCGTGATCGTGACTTCGATCGGCACCGCGTCGTCTTCCAGAGACACGGTTCCGAAAGGAAACTTGGTGGAGAAGGTGGCCCGGCGGAATCGCGGCAAACCCAACGCCAAGCCGGCGGCGCCGTTGCCGGTGTCGGGTCGGCCGAAGAGTTTCCACGGTGGAACCGGGCCTTCCAGCACTCGAGCGACCGAACGCCCGCCATCGGCGCCCTTGATCCACAACGCGGCGAAGGTGACAGGCTCGTTGAAGACCTGGGGGTGGTGCCGCAGCGAGAAGTGCGACAGCGCGCCGCTGCCTTCGAGGCAAATCATGCCCGCCCCCATTCCCCCCATCGGGAACGCCAATCGATTCAGTCGTTCCCCGCTGTATTCGCGGCGATACTTCGAGCGCCCGCGCGCGCGTACCGGCGTCGGACGCCGGGTGGGTTCCACAACGTCGGCGCCCGTGGCCGTCGCCCCGAGTGCAGCGGCGCCGGCGGTGGAAAGAGTGAGGAATCGGCGTCGAGGCAGGCGGTAGGTGGTCATCGTCGCGCGTTGGTGGGGCCACGCTAGAAAGGGGGTCGTTCCTGTCAACGAACGTGGGGCGAAGAGGTTGGCGCATTCGTGGGGGTCGAATCCCGATTTCCATCGGACCCTCGCACCCGCAAGACCCGGCTTGTGCCCGTGGCCGCCGCCGGATAGCACAGCGGCGTGAAATTCATGGGGCGGATGAGAGGGACGTACCTCGGGCGCATGGCCGGTCGCGTCGGCTCCTGCGGAGTACTCCTGGCGGTATGGCTTGGGGCGGGCGGCCCGCCCTCCTCCTATGCCGCCTCGAAAAAGCCGCTCTTCATCGCGACGCCACTCACGGCTCCCGGAAGTTTTACCCCCGGCATTGAAGGTCCGGCGTGCGACGCCAAGGGCAACGTGTTCGCCGTCAATTTCGCGCGGCAACAGACCATCGGCCGGGTGTCGCCCGATGGCCGTCAGGCGGAGGTGTTCGTCATCCTGCCGGGCAATAGCACGGGCAATGGCATCCGCTTCGATCGAACCGGCGCCATGTACGTGGCCGATTACGTCGGGCACCAGGTCCTCCGTGTGGATCCCAAGACGCGCGCCGTGTCGGTCTTCGCGCACAACGCGTCCATGAACCAACCCAACGACCTGGCCATCGGTCCGGACGGCACCTTGTTTGCCAGCGACCCGAATTGGAAGGAAGGCACCGGACAGTTATGGCGCATCGATGGCGACGGCCGCACCGAACTCCTGGCTCAGGGAATGGGAACGACCAATGGCATTGAAGTGAGTCCCGACGGCAAGACTCTGTATGTGAATGAAAGTGTGCAGCGCCACGTGTGGGCCTTCGCGATCCACTCCGACCGTCGACTCACCGGCAAACGCTTGATCCGGACGTTCGAAGACCACGGCTTTGACGGCATGCGTTGCGATGTGGATGGCAACCTCTATATCACCCGGCATGGCAAGGGCACCGTCGTCAAACTCACGCCGGCGGGCGAGGTCCTGCAGGAGATCGATGTGCTCGGCCCCCACCCCACCAACCTCTGCTTCGGAGGCAAGGACGGTCGGACGGTCTATGTGACCGAGGCGAAACAGGGGAGATTGGTGCAGTTCCGCGTGGATCGGCCGGGGCTCGAATGGGCGCGATGGAGGCGATAGGGCCCGGATGATCCTGCCTGCAACAGCGCCCTCGGATCCCGGTGACGTGCGGAGGTCCTGGCACCGTCTGGCCTCATTGAGCCTCGCGTTGCGGCTGCTCGCGTCGTTCCTCGGCATCGCATTTCATGCGTTCGGCTGGTTCCCGTCGCCCGCCTTGGCCGCCGCTCGGCCCCCCTGGGAGACGCCGCGCGTCCAAGGTTCACCCAACCCCCCGGCGCCCTTCGAGGCCGTGCGCCGTTATCCGCGCCTGCGTTTCGAGGCACCCGTGGACTTCTCCTGGATCCCCGGCAGCGACCGGATCCTGGTCATGGAACAGAGTGGGCGCCTTCGTTCGTTCATCGCGAGTTCGGACGACGCGGCGATCCACACCGATCTGGCGCTCGACCTACGCCGTCGGCATCCGCAAATGGACAGCGTCCTGGGATTTGCCTTCCATCCAGGCTTCCTCACGAACCAATTCCTTTTCGTCAATCTGAACTATCCGCAGGGGCACCCATCCGGATCGCGCATCGTCCGATACCGATTCACCTCCCTCGACCCACCCACCGTCGATCCGGCGAGTGAGAATTGGCTGCTGCAGTGGCCGGCAGGGGGGCACAACGGCTGTACCCTGGCATTTGGTCCTGACGGGTTGTTGTATGTCTCCACCGGTGATGGGGCCGGACCCGATCCGCCGGACGGCGTCTATACCACCGGCCAGGACCTGGGAGACCTGCTGGCCTCCATTCTGCGCATCGATGTGGACCGCCCGGACTGGGGTTCGGGCTACTCGGTACCTGGCGACAACCCATTCCTGGACCGGCCGGGCGCGCGGCCTGAGATCTGGGCGTTTGGACTGCGTAACCCTTTTCGCATCAGTGTGGATCCCGATACCGGCGACTTGTGGGCGGGCGACGTGGGCTGGGAACAGTGGGAGATGATTTACCGCGTTCAGAAGGGCGGCAACTACGGGTGGCCGATCACTGAGGGACCCAACCTGGAGGTGCGCCGACAGGTTCCACAGGGTCCGGGACCCATCCTGCCTCCCGTGGTGGCCCTGCCCCACAGCGATGCGGCCAGTATCACCGGCGGACGGGTCTATCGCGGCCAACGTTTCGAACGCCTTCGCGGCGCCTACCTGTATGGCGATTGGGAAACGGGCAAGTTCTGGGCCTTGCGCCATGACCAGGGGCGATTGGTCAGCAATCTCGAACTGTGCGACACGCCACTGAAGCCGGTGGCATTCGCGGAGGATCCCCAGGGCGAGTGCCTGATCCTCGATTATGCGGGCGGGATCCACGCCTTGGCCACCAACCGAGCCACGGCCCATCCGGCACCGTTTCCACGCCGACTGTCTGAGACCGGACTGTTTGCCGATGTGGCAAGAATGGAGCCATCACCGGGCGTGGTTCCTTACCGTCCCCTGGCCACCATGTGGGCGGACTATGCCGAAGCGGAGTTCTGGGTGGCGGTTCCGGGAACGGGTCGGATCGCCACTGACGGCGGACGCGAGACGATTGCCGGGAGGATGTGGGATTTTCCGACGGACACGGTGTTCCTACGCACGGTCTCGCTGGCGATGGAACGTGGCAGGCCTGAGACGCGACGTCGCATTGAGTCGCAGATGCTTCATTTCGACGGTCAGAATTGGAACGGCTACACCTATCGCTGGAAACCGGATCAAACCGACGGCGAACTGGTGCCCGCCGAAGGGGCGTCGGAGCGCTGGACCGTCCTCGATTCCGAGGCCGCCGGCGGAAAGCGGGAGATTCCGTGGCGCTACCTTGGACGCGCCGAGTGCTTCCGCTGTCACAACGTCTGGGCGCGAGACCTGCTGTCCTTCCAATGGCTCCAATTGGGTCTGCCAACCACCGCCGGCTCAGAGGCCGGGCGACTGGCGGACCTCGGGGTGCTCGAAATTCGGCGTCCTCCCGGTGCCGACGACCTGTCCATTCTGCGCAACCCTTACCAAACCGACATCGCCACTGCCGAGCGGGCGCGCTCCTGGTTGCACGTGAATTGCGCGGGCTGCCACTGCTTCGGCGCCGGCGGAGCCGTCGATCTTCAACTCAACCGGGACAAACCCGTCGCCGAAATGCGCGCGGTCGACCGTGTGCCGGTTCGCGGCGACTTCGGCATCGCCGATGCCCGCATCATCGCGCCGGGCGACCCGCATCGGTCCACGCTCTACTATCGCATCGTATCGGAGGGCGCCTCCCACATGCCGCACATCGGCGCCCGGTTGGTGGATCCCATAGGCCACCGCGTGATTGCGGATTGGATTCGAGAACTCGACAACGACCCATCCGCCGCGCCGTCCCCTGCACCGCCGTCGAGCCTCGCGGCAACACAGGTCACCGAACTCCTGCGAACCATGCAGGGCGCCTTGGCGATCGCCGAAGCCCTCGACGCCCCCTCCGAGCGACGCCCTGGCTCCGAGTACTCGGACCTCAGGCGATCGGCGCTCGCCGCGGCCGGAGCTCATACCAATGCGATGATCCGTGACCTCTTCCAGCGATTCCTGCCGCCGGATCAACGACGCGCCACCTTGGGGGCAGACTTTCCGCCCCATGCGGTGCTTTCCCTGCAGGGAAATCCTCAGCGAGGTCAGGAGCTCTTCTCCGGTGCCGCCCAATGCTCCACCTGCCATCTTCGCGACGGCCGCGGCCGGCCGTTCGGGCCTGACCTCACTGATATCGCGCGCCGATATTCCACCCCACAGCAGCTGCTCGAACAGATCGTCCATCCCTCGCTCCAGGTGGCGCCGGAATTCCGCACCACGACCGTGGTTCTGGCGGACGGCGAGGACCTGTCGGGATTTGTGGTTCGTCGCACCGCGGAGTTCCTCGTGCTGAAGGATTCGCAGCTGGCAGAGCACGAAGTGCGAATTTCCGAAATTAAGGACAACAGGCAGTCCGCCCTTTCGTCGATGCCGGAAGGTCTGCTGGCTCCGTTAACCGCCCAGGAAGCCGCGGACCTGCTCGCCTACCTGGCCCACGCCGCCGGCTCAGCCTCGCCGGCCGAGTCCCGGCCGGAATCGAAAACCGTCGACGCGTCGCCTTAGCCTAGGAAGGACCCTCTTTCGGTCGGCTGGCATCGCAAAAGCGCTTCCGTCCGTGCCCGCGAACCCGCAGACTCCCGTCATGATTTCCGGTTTGCGTCCCACGTCCTGGTTTGGTTTCGCCACAACTCCGGCGATTCTGGCGGCGGTGGTGTGCGTCGTGGGCGGCACGATGAACGTGCAAGCCGCAGCCAACGACGAACCGGCGGCGGACGTGGTGCGGTTCGCCGGTCTGTCCGCCGCCGAGGCTGCCAAGGCCATCACCCTGCCCTCTGGGTTCAAAGCCCATGTGTTCGCGTCCGAGCCCGACGTTCAGCAACCCATTGCCTTCTGCCTGGATCATCGGGGCCGGGTATGGGTGGCCGAAGGCATGAGTTATCCCAAGCGCAAGGGGCATCCTCCAACCGACGACCGACCTCCCGAGGCCGACCGCAGTCGGCCGACGCCCGCGCAATTGTCCGACATCTACGGGGGGCTCGATCGCATTCTCGTTTTTGAAGACACCGACGGCGACCACAAGTTCGATCGGCGAACGGTGTTTCTGGAAAAGGTGAATCTCATCAGCGGACTCGAGGTGGGATTTGGCGGAGTTTGGATCGGCGCGGCGCCTTACCTTCTCTATGTGCCGCTGGCGGACGGCGACACACCGAAGCCGGCGGGCGACCCGGTGATCTTGTTGGACGGCTGGGACTACCAGGCCGATACGCATGAAACGTTGAACACGTTCACCTGGGGCCCCGACGGCTGGCTCTACGGCTGCCACGGCGTGTTCTGCCCTTCACACGTCGGAAAACCCGGAACGCCCAAGGAAAAGCGCCAACGCACCGATTGCGCGGTCTGGCGCTATCATCCGGTGAAACACCAGTACGAGATCTTCACCGAGGGCACCAGCAACCCTTGGGGCATCGATTTCGATCAGCATGGCCAGCTCTTTCAGGAGGCCTGCGTGATTCCGCATTTCTGGCACATGATCCAGGGCGCGCG
>JAEUHG010000254.1 GCA_016795425.1 Verrucomicrobiales bacterium | reverse complement strand
CTGGAAAGAAACCCGCCTCCATCAGACAACCGCCATCCTGGGTCCGAGCGGTTGAAATCCGCCACCAGGTTCATCCCACGAAACGCTTGGTCGTCTCAGGCCTGCCCGAATCCCGTACCTGGTTCCGCCGGACGGTTACGTATTAGCTTTGGATTCAATTTCGTCACTCTTCTTCCTCGAACGTCACTGCCGAGGCGCGCAGGAGCCTCGCGGCGGGTTACCGAAAGCCTCCAGCCGCTCGTTCGCAGTCGCGAACGTCATCACCCCTGCAAGGAACTTCAAGCGGCGCTGGTGGAGAAAGGAACAATAAGGTGCGGATTACGAAAACCCCGCTCCACGAAGCGCCCAACACATCGTCTCAACGGATTTCAACGAAGTTGGCGAATCGGCCATGATTCAGTTCTCCGCAGCCAAGGCCACGCGAAATCCGACTTCGTAGTTAACACTGTCCCATCCAAATTCCAGTCGAGCCGCAGAGCGACAATAATCTCCGGAGCCATCACTTACCCACCCGCCACCACGAATGACCCGTATCGCGGAATTCGGACCGTCAGGGCCGCGCCAATCCACCAGACTACCCCCTGGCAATGATGCTGCATAAACGTCGCCACAGTGCTCCCAGACGTTCCCATGCATATCATATAACCCAAATCTGTTCGGCAGACGGCTTCCGACGGGATGCGTAGTGCCTTGACTATTCCCCGCAGAATTCCCGTACCAAGCGTAATTGCCCAGCATCGTGTAGCCGTCGTCATCGCCATAGCTGAACCGTGATTCCGACCCAGCGCGGCAAGCGTACTCCCACTCCGCTTCCGTGGGCAGCCGATACCGATACCCTGCGGGAAGGCGTCCCGCTGATTTCTCGCTCGCGGTTAGCTGAGCACAGTAATTGGTCGCGTCCTTCCAACTGACCCCCTCTACGGGAGAGGAATCACCAACAAATTGCGATGGTCGCAAACGCATCAGGTCGAAGTACTCTCGCTGCGTGACTTCGAATTTAGATATCCAATACCCATGTGTAATGGCAACACGCGTCACGGGACCTTCATTTGCGGATCGACCTGCTTCCCCGTCTGGGCTTCCCATCGCAAAAGAACCCGCGGGAACCCACACAAGCCGCGAGGCATCCGGGTTATTGGGCTCTGAAGCCGTGCCGTCCACCAAACGCAGGCGATAAAATCGCGATTCACTCAGATGCCCTTCAGTGACCTGCAGTTGCCCCGCCACCACAACCGGCTCTACGTTCACCTTCCGCCATATCCCATTTTGCAGGCGATCTGAGAACTCAAGCACATAGTTCCCAAGAATTCTGGTCCACGATAGGATAACTGCTCCAGTCCCGCGTTGAAATCCCAAGACTGGATTTAGGGAACCAACCACGTACGTGCCCGCCAGCTCAGAACTCGGAAGAAGTCCATCCCGCCAAGCGCGGGCCCGGATCTCCGTGGTATTGGTGATCACGATCATCCCATTATAGATTGGAGACGTCTCTGTCGGTCTCGAACCGTCCAGAGTATAGCGAACAACCGCGCCCGATGTTGCGCATTCAACCTTTACCTGCACATTACCCGCTGGAAACATCGAGGGTACCGGATCAAATACCGGTGCGCTTACGATTCCCACGACCTCGAGAACCACCGGCACCAGTCCTACCTGCCCGGCGCCCCATACCACGCGGACATCTTCGGAATATGTTCCAGGGGCAAGACCCGTCACATCCACCACAACACCTATGGCGACCGCCTGGTTCGTGGAAACTCCGCTCGATGGAGTGATAGCCATCCACTTCGAAGTATGAGAAAGTGAAAACCCCAAGGTTCCGAACCCCCCATTCCGAATCTCGAAGCCGTTAGCAGAAACGGAGCCCCCTTGCTTCGCTACTATTCGAAGACTTCCGGGAACGACTTCAAGTGTTGGGCCTAGAATTCGAAGCCGCACCGGCACTTGCACCGGCCCATTCGCAGCGTCCGGATCCCTAATCGTTAGACTTCCTTGATACTCTCCGGGAGCCTGGTCGCCCAGAACTGCACTCACAACCCAACTATTCGTACGGCCAGGTTCCAAGGTCTGACTCCCCCCAGAAACAGCCAACCACTGCGCGTCGGCCTCTAAGGTCATGTGCATCATCGCATTCCCACCGTTCCGGACTTCCAGCATGGCACTCGCACCCTCGGTTCCCGCCTTTCCCACCAGCACTATTTCCTGCGGAAAGACTTCAATCAACGAACTCGTCTTCTGCCCCTCGTAGACCACCATTAAGACAGGCCTACGCTGAGGATCGGAATCCAGCCGAGTGGAAAACGTGTAATCGTCCGAGTATTCCTTCCCATCGGCGTAATCCCTACCAGACTGAATCATCTGCTGGCTCGGAGTTACCCGAAGCCCATAGTTCTCCGATCGCCAGCTGCTCACCCATGTCGTAGCCTCACCTAGGCGCTCAGATATTGCTATATTATGGTAGGCCCGTTTTGCACCATTGAAGAGTCCATTGCCGCGATAATCGAAGCGCGGACTTGCCTCGGGAGTCCCATCCTTGATTGTCAACTCGGACCACGGCCCGGTATTCCGCTGCACTTCGTACCCAATCCCCTCTCGATTTGGAACCTGCTGGCACCATAGCCGAAGCGCGACGCTCTTGATTACGGCATCACTCGGCAGTGAACTAACGTCGAACTTAAAGAGAGATTCCCAAGTGCTGGGTCTAGATCCATCGTAGCTCCTTTTGTGAGCCACCTGAAGCCCAGACGCTTCATCTACACCGACGTTGTCATTCGAGTCCTGAAGTCGAATCGCCGCATCTTCGATGCAGGGAAGAGTATTCGTGAACAAACCCACTTGCGTGTACTCGAATACCGCCTCCACCAGATGATCTTGCGCCATCTCTACGTCAATTTCTTCGCGAAAATGTGCCTCCACTCCGTCCAGTCTCCAATATTTCAATCTAGCACCGACGCCTGGCTTTGCCTGAACTCGCGCCACATCCAACTGCGCTCTCTCGTATGAACCCACGCTGGGTTCAGTGCTGCCTGGGCCGGCGACAGCAATTCGTAGTATCCGCTTTGCAGGATCGATTCTTGCAAAACGGCAGACGATAGCATGCGTAAGGGAGTCGCCCTCCCTGACGATAATCATTGCGGAGTTTCCTTGAACGGCATCTACGGGATAGTAGAAACTGCCACTAGGACTACTGTTCCAAATGTAGCGCTGCATCCAAGCATCGACTCGCCAACCGAAGTCAGGAAATGCCGTAAACCAGAGCTTACTCCCCACGGGCTTTCTGAAGTCGAGTCGAGAGTGATAGTCAGGATCCACCACACCACCCCGCCGATCATCTTGACTGCTGTCTGATCCCCAAATCGTGTCAACTTGCACTCGACTGGGTCCAACTGCCGGGTCACTAACTATAGGACCGAACTGGTAACCGCTCAACGGCCAGACCAAGGCTTTATCTTTACTATCCCGCGCAATAAAGCGAAACTGGTGGGCACCGGTTCCAATGCTCGCAGGTGTAGTGGAGTATCTTATTGCGCCCTGTAGCCGTACGCCCTCACCCAGAGGAAATGCCTTACCGTCGATTTCCAGTTGAGCGTCCTGGGCTGGCAGCCCCGTCGAATCCCGATACTCCACTGTGAATGTAAACTTGTCGCTGGTCGTGCCGACATTTGGAATTACCGACCCATTGGCCAGATAGGCCGATTCTGGAGGTATGATTAGACTCGAAGTGGCTACAATCGGTGTGCGTATACTGAGATAGTCGTTCAGCCACTTCGCCGCGTCCGCCTGCAGCTCGGCCCGAAATTCCACCGCACCTCCCTTGACGAAGTGCACGAGACCTTCCAGCCATTCGTATGGGTTCAATCCGATATAATTGACCTCGGTCGTTTTGTCTAGGATCGCAGCATACGCGTGGCCCAGTACGTAGGTACACTCAAGAGTCTGCAAATAGTGTTTGTATTTAGGGTCGGTTCTAACGCCATCGGGGTTGGTCCTATACTTAGGCAAGAAATACTCGTCCTCATACCATCGCGCGTAGGGTACAAGATCGCCTTGCAAGGTGGCAATTGCACAGAGAGTCTGCATGATTTTCGCGTCGGAGAACATGTCGATCACAATGTCAATCGAGATACCCACGGACGCGAGATTCGCAACTTTAGCCATGGAGACCGCGAATTTAACCTCCGCGCTGGCGGATGCGAGATCGCGCGTAAGAAGAGCAGCATAATCTAAAAGAAGTCTTACGCCATCGATCAGAAACTCGCCCCAATTATCCCGGACCCCCTGCAAAGCCGCGGTTATGCGATTAAAGTCTTCATTGAGATAGCGCTCCACTTTTTCTCTAGCTTCGTTGAATCCCAATTGTACGGCCGGATCGGCAGGCGGTCTGGCATTCAGGTATTCTGTGAGGAACTCGATTCGCTCGCGAGCATACGCTTCAGCGAGAGCCTGCCTCATAAGGGTCTCGATCGCAGCCTTGTTTAGCTTTATCGCATAGTCGAACGTTCCCAACGTGGTCGTGAGGTTTCCGAGAGCGTATTTGTACTTTTCGAACACCTCTGTGAAGTGCTTGAGCGCAGGAAGGTTTTCGGGACCCCGGAACATCGGCCAAGCGCTGAAGAGTTCCTGCAGTTCTTGCGATGTCATGGTCGATGTCGGTTTCGACTCATGGATCAGGTCAAAGTACTTCTTCACCGAACCCGGGGCTTCCGCCACTGAGCCGATTCCGCTCCACACGTCGAGGAGTTCTCTTTCTCGTGCAGCTCTCCCCGGGCTTGTCGCTTCCAAGTACGGTTGAAGAATCAGGGTAACGAACGCTTCCTCGTAGCGCGCGGTCCTTAATAGGCGAATATCCATCGCCAGGAAGATGGCGACCGCGTCGTAGACTCCGTCATTGGGGGCCTGCATAACCCGCAACTGATACCCACCCCTATCAACTACGGCTGTCCAGGGAATGGGGCCAGTGGGGTAGAATGGGCCATCGGCACCCCGGGAGGCCGGGGGGATGCATAAGAGGTTGACCAGGGTTGCCACAAGGACGCCTCGTCTGGCGGCAGTTTGAAGAAGCAGACCGCAGGAGTGGTTGGCGAAGGTTTTCATTGGGAGACAGCTGCTGTAAGCCCTCCTCAGGGAATCGGCGCGATTGGAGCAACAGCCCCTCCCATGTCAATTGCGACGGGGTGATCAGCAGGACGCGCCAGACCACGGAAAATTTGGCGATTATTTGGAAACGATCCCCAGTGTGCACCAAACCGAACCAAACCGCGCCCAAAAGCCAGTGAAAATCAGGAACCGTGCCAGAACATCGGGTGGGAGGCGTGGTTACCCCGCCTCCCACCCCATTCGCGACGGATCGGCGAGACCGCCGCGAGAACGTGCGAGAACCGGCCGAGGCGCTGTTTCGACCGGCCGAACCCGGTAGGAAGCCGGTCCGGTCTCGAACATTCCGCCTCTGGCGTGGAGCGCCATCCGTTCATCGAAGGCTTCTGCAGCGCCTGCAAACCGGCCGACCGACGCCCGCCCTGGCAGTGGTGCGAGGAACACGTCCGCGTCGATGTGACCTCGCCGCTGCCCGGGCGCTGGCGATCCGACGCCTCACCGTGGGTCCGCTCGGTGATGGACGACTTCGCCAACAACGCCATCCGCGACATCGCCGGCAACGTGGTACATCCGTCCGCTGCTCTACGCGACACCGACCCGGTCACCGAATGGCGCCTCACGGCGTTCTCCTGGAACCTCGAAATCGATGGGCACACCTGGACCGCCAAGCGGATCACGCACGGGCAGATTCAGCGCAGCACCCGGGCGGACATGCCCGACTTCACAATCGAGTGCGAACGGGACCCGGACATTCCAGTGATCCACTTGGTGCCGCCCGCGCTGTCGCTGCCGCTGAGCGTCGAGGTTCGGGAATCCCTGTCGCTGACCGACACCGGCAACGTGATCGCCATCGGCCGGGTACAGAGCGTTCGTGCCTCCGGCCGGAGCCTTGTCGCCAAGTGCGCGTCATTCTCCGAGGTCCTGCCGCGCTCGGTGCCCGGCTTCCTCTTGCAGGCCCGCTGCAACTGGCAGGTGTTCTCCGGTCTCTGCGGGGCCAGCCAGGCAGCCCACCGGAAGACCGCGGAGGTGACCGCCGTCTCGGGCAGGAGCGTCGTCGTGACGGACGCCTCACTGTCCGGCATCGATGCGGCGTGGTTCGCCGAGGGCTGGATCGAGGTCGGCGCGGGCGTGAACCGCGAGGTTCGGACCGTCATGGCCTCGTCCGCGGCCGCGGGCAACGCCGTGACGCTGACCCTCAGCTACCCGTTCCACCGCGCACAGACGGGCAGCACCGCCACGATCCTCCCGGGCTGCGACGGCAAGGCCGACACCTGCACCTCGAAGTTCGCCAACTTCGTCAACTGGGGCGGGCACCGCAGCGTCTCTCGCAACATCACCCTCAAGGGGCTGCGCACGCCCGACATCGGAGGAGGCAAGAAATGACCGCGACCCTCCCGCTGGACCTGACCCCCGACCTTCGCGCCCGGATCGCCCGCACCGCCCGCGAGTGGATCGGGACCTCCTTCGTTCCCCACGCCCGCATCAAGGGCGCCGGGGTCGATTGCGTGAACCTTCCCGCGGCCATCCTGATCGAGGCGGGCGTCATCGAGTTCGTCATCACTGGGCCATACACCATCGACGCCGGGCGCCATGCCCCGACCATTCTCCTCGTCCGCTGGCTGCGCGATGACGGGCGCTTCGAGGAGTGGCCGGTGGATGAGCCTCCGGACCCACTGTCGCCGCTGCTCGAAGGCGACCTGTTGTGTTTCCGGTTCAGGCACGGCGTGGCCCACCACCTCGGCCTCGTCACGTCACAAGCCGGGGATTTCGTCCACTGCCTGCGAGGACACGGCGTCATTCAGTCCACGATTGATGACCCAACCTACCGCAACCTGCTGACCCACCACTTTCGACCCCGATGGGCTTCGGTGCCTCCAACGATCTGAGGGAAGCCACCCCGCAGGAGCCCCTGGGTGTGGATGCCAAGCGCACCAACACCAACGAACAGGGACGTCCGCTGCCGTACTTCGCCGGCATCGCCAAGCTCGGCGTGACGTGGATTTCAGAGCCATGGGACGTCCGCTCGAAGCCCATCAAGAAGAAGGTCGGCAAGAAGAAGGAGACCGTGGGCTTCAACTACTACGCCCGCGCCGCCGCCATCATCTGCCACGGGCCAGTCGATGCCTTGGGCGAAATCCGCTTCGACGATGACGTGGTGTGGACCGGCCCGGTGAACCGGGGCACTTCCGACTCGACCGCGATCACGGTGCCCGACCGAGGAACCATCACGATCTATTGGGGCACGGCGACGCAGCCCCTCGATGCCAACCTCGCCGTCAGCGGCGGCGTCCATCCCGCCTACCGCCGCCAGTGCTACGTGGTCGTGGACCTATTCCTCGGCGCCAACAAGACCTCCATGCCCAACATGGAGCTCGTCCTGCGAAGGGCTCCGGTGGTTCCGTGGCTGGCAGGCTCGGCCTTGATCGGACAGGACGCCAACCCGGTCGCCGTCTTCGCGGAGTTGTGGACCTCGGAAGTGTTCGGACTCGGACTGCCGGCGTCGCAACTCGATCAACCCGCCCTCGGCGCTGTCGCTGGCACCCTCGCAGCAGAAGGCATGGGCATTTCGCCTGTCCTGACCTCACCGACCTCGTTCATCCAGGTCCTCGGCTCCCTGATCGAGAACATCGACGCCTTCCCGGTCATCGACCCCGCCACGGGAAAAATCGGGCTGCGCTTGGTGCGCGATGGCGAGGCGCTCATGGCTTGGGACGAGGACGACTTCACCGATCCGCCGGACATGGACGCTGGCGGTTGGGAAAGCACGTACAACCTCCTGACGGTAAAGTTCACCAACCGCGACAAGGCATGGACTGCCGACGGCGTCTCGTTCCGCGACCGCGGCGACTTCGCGCTCATGGAAAGCACCCGGACCCGCAGCGTGGAACGCCCGTGGGTAACCCAGCAGGCTGTCGCGTGGCGGATTGCCGCCAGCCTCGGCCGGCAAGCGGCCCTGCCGGTGATGACCGGGACGGCCCGCGTGAAGCGCATGTCCATGGCCGGCATTCAGGTCGGCGACCTCGTCACCCTCACGCACACGGCCGCTGGGCTTACCGGGCTGAAGGTTCGCATCGCTGAACTGACGGTCGACAAGCCAGACTCTCCCGAAGTCGCGATCCGCTGGAAAGAAGACCGGGGGTGGCTCAACGCCATTCCGACGGCAGTGGCTCCGGATGATGTGGAGCCCGAGGGCGAGTACTCCGCCCAGCCACTCCTGGCCAACGTCGCCCTCGAACTGCCCTACGGCTACCTGCGCGAGGCGAAGCCGTCCCTGATCTTCCTGCCAGTCCGCGGCGATCCGCTGACGAACGGGTTCCACGCCTATTGGGAAAGGACGGCCAACTCGTTCGTTCAGGTCGCCGGAGGTTCCACCTTCGCGATGATGGGCACGCTGAATGCGGCCCTCGATGCCGGGGCGCTCGCCGAGGCCTCGATCGACATCACCTTCACCGGCGACGACTGGGACCTGGAAGAAACTACCCTCGACGAGGCAACCACCACCCAGACGCTCCAGGTGTTCGTTGGCGGCGAGATCATGGTCGGCTACGACGCCCAGCTCACAGGCCCGAAGCGGTACACGCTGACGCGAATGGTTCGGCACCCGGGCGGAGACGTACGCCAACGGGGCGACGGCCTACGTGCTCCAGCAGGGCCTCGAAAAGCCGGGGACCCGGCGGCAGATCGCGCCTGCCGCGGTCGCCGCAGATCCTGCCAGCGGGACCTTCCCCACGGGGTACCTGATCCTGAACGTCGCCGACGGCGGCCTGAAGCAGCACGCCGGGAGCCTTTCGTGGGAGGTTCACGTCGGGGCTGCAACATCCGCGAAGGTAGGCTTCCACGGTGCGACGCCCACAGACCAGCGGGCCAATGCCAATCAGGTCGAGGCCACCGACCTCGCCGGCGTCATAACCCTCGCCAACGAGCTACGGGCGGCGCTGGTTGAGAAAGGGCTGATCAAGGGTACGGTCTAGCGGCTGAGATTCTGGATCTGAACGCCTCGCGCATTGCGTTCCGATCTGACAGCCTACCCGCCGCATCGACTCCATATGGAGCGCAATACACCACACACGGTCCGTTGCGTCCTGGCTTCGCCGGAAGAAACTCCCAGATTCCTGCTCGCGAGGCACACTCATCAGCACCAAAGCAGGATTGGCAAATGGGGCCTTCTAGGAGGGCGCCCAACGGCGTTCGAATCGCCAGAGCAGGCGCTTCGGAGGGAACTGCTCCAGGAAATCGGCTTCTGCCCATCAAAGCTCCATGAAATCGGCCTTTACGTCGAAGATCTCCCCCCCGTAGCCGGGGACCGTCGAACACACGTCGTCTATGCCGGAGTCGTTAAAGATCGACGGTGCATCGCCATCGTGGATGCCGACGAAGTCTCAGCGATTCGTTGGTTTAGCCTTGAAGAACTCCAGGGAATCAAGGAGGAAGGCCTTCTCACATGCGGCTTTGAACTTGCTGCGGCAAGGGACGCGTCTCGTTTACTTCAATAGGACCGACCAGTATCGATGACAACGGAAGCGCGCCCCAAGAACTTCGATTTTCATCGAACCTGGTTGCTAGCTGAGGGAGATCGAGTCCTGCAAAGGACCAATTTATACATGGTCTTTCAGTCAATCGTCTTCCTTGCATTCGCGTCTACCCCGCTGGTCGGCAACAAAGGCCTCCTGCTCCAAGTTCTTTGCGCGTTGCTGGGGATTGCTGTGTCCGTCCTCTTCCTGCTTTCGATCAAGCATCAATATGAGGACGTTGTTCGTCCCCTGCGGCAGCAACTCGCCGACGACCCTGACTACACCTGCATCCGGCCAACTGGGGCCAACCGCATCAGCGCTCGCCTTCTCTTCGGTTGTATTCTTCCTTGGCTCATGATTCTGGGGTGGGTGATCGCCTTATTGATCGTCCTCTTTGGGTGATCGGGCTCTCAAGACTGCGGTGTTTGGTGGAAGTTGACCTGACTTCAACCGTCACTCCGCATTCAAGGTAGGCCGTTAGGCACCAAATATTTGGCAAAAATTTGGAAACCCGCCCGAGTGCACCCCTGTGCGCCCCAGCGCGCCCAAAGGCCAGGGAAAATCAGGAAGCGTGCCAGAAATCGGGTGGGAGGCGGGGTTACCCCCGCCGTCCCCCCACACCACCGGACGTACGGTTCCGTATCGCGGCGGTTGGAAGGAAGCGTTGGTGTTCAGGCATGGGCTTGGACGGTTGCTAACAGGGAGACCAAACCCATCCGCTGGAACATGGCGGCTGGGTAAGCGGCATTCATGTGTTGGGCACCGGCGTTCCACCATGGGACGCGTCCGTTTCCGGCGCAGCACCTCGCCTTGGCTTGCGTGTCCTAACGACCAGATCATGACCCCACCTTGGGTATCGAAATTGGGTAACACTCCAATGATAGAACGGAGTGTTATATGCCAGAGGAAGTTGATGGTGTCCGGAAGGAGAACCTCAGCCCCCCCATGGGGGGGCTGGCGC
>JAEUHG010000188.1 GCA_016795425.1 Verrucomicrobiales bacterium | reverse complement strand
ATTGAACCGCTGCAGGGCCCGAGCGAATAGCCAACGCAGTGCTGTCGGCTCCAGCGAGGGGCGGGCTCCAACCTCCGGGGGAAGTTCTAGCTTCATTGTGGAAGTTTGCACCCAGACCCTCGTCCAATCCAGTCAGGAGGAGACCAGCCTGCCGACGGGTAGGTTGGGACTGGTGGCGGATCGTTCCCACGAATGAGCTTGCCTCGCTCGGTGGTGTGGGCGAAGTCGAGCGCCTCGCGCGCGTCGGGCCCATAGCTCAGCGGCTAGAGCAGGGGACTCATCATTCCAAAAGGAGGAGTTGCGCAGGGGTGAGCAGCATTGCACCAAAACCGCATTTCAACCAAGCCTGACATGGCGAATCGGGGATTCCGCTTGGGGCTCCTGACGGAGCCAGAGCGGACCCCGAACCTTGCCGAAACCTTACCGCAGCGTCCCAGGCCCTTCGCGACCTGAGCTGACCCGGTCAACCGCGCCCCTCCAGATGCCGGGGGTCACGCCGAACGTGAAAGACCGCGAGCACCACGATCGCGTCCGGTTCGGCGAGGAAGTGGAGAGTGTACGGGAAGCGGCGAAGGAGGGCTCGACGGACCTCGCCTCGGACCCGCGGAAATCGCCCCGGGGTCTCTGTGGCTCGCCCCAAGACCACATCCACCTCGTCCTTCAGTTGCAGTCCGATACCGGGTTTACTGGCTTTGTACCACGCAACCGCTTCGCCGAGTTCAAGCCGTGCGAGCGGCCGAAAGAGGACGCTGGAACTCATCCCCGTGGGGCGTGATACCGTTCCAGCTCCGTCCGGATCTGGTTCCAAGGAATGGCGGCCTGGGGATTCCGGCAGTGTTCCTCCACGCGCCGATCCAGTTCGGCGGCCTGGGCTCCGGACAAAGGCGGTTCATACCCGGCGTCGGCGATGTTCTCCCAAAGGGCCTCGGCCAGTTCGATCTGCTCGGACAGCGGCAGTGCCTTGGCGGCATCGAGCAGCATTGCGTTCACGGAAGCAGTCTAGGCGTCATGTCGCACAGCGGCAAGCCGGTCAGTTGGTCCGGTCAGGCGACCGACTCCGCCAGCGTCTCCTCGGCGTGCCGCAGCACCGCCAGAACCTGCTCCCGCGTAACGCCTGGGAACCATTCCAGGAAATCCTCGATTCGCGCGCCGCCCTCCAGGTTCTCGAACAGCGCCCGGACCGGCACCCGGGTCCCGCGGAAAACCCACGCCCCGCTCACCTTGCCGGCAATCCTCTCAACCGCGGTGCATTGGGTCCAATCCAGCATGGATGGAACCTGACAGCCTTCAGGGCGTGCCAGCAAGGCGTCGGAATGAATCGGGAGGCGATTGGTTACGACCGTGGACCCGGTGGGCGAGGCAGGAGCCTTATGGCGTTCGCGGAGTAAACTGGGGGCCAACCGACAGACTCGGGTGAGATTGCTCATCTCCAACGAGTCTAAATTCCAGACTTCATCAAAAGTCATTTACTGAATTAGTTTATGCGGCAGCAGATGAGCTCGCTGCGGGTCGTTCAGCCCACCCTTCAACCTGGCGCCACGCCGAGGACGGGAATTTTTGTGTCGTACTCCCACGATGATCTGGAGGCCTTCGCCAAGCCGTTCTACAACCACCTGAAGGCCATGGTCCGAAACCGTGGAGGTTTGGGTTTCACTCCTGCCGACATTTTTTTTGACCGAGAAGGCTTGAAGGCGGGTGACGAATGGCACGAGCGGATTCAGGCGGCGCTCGAGAGATCCCGTGTGCTCATCTTCCTGATCAGTGTGAGCTCGATCGGATCCGAGTTCTGCATGAACAAAGAATTGGCACATGGATTCCAAGCGGGTGCTTCGGTTCGGATCTTCTTGGTTCTGATTCGTTCTTGCCAATGGGTGGGAATCCCCGCCCCTTCTGATCCGCAAAATCGCCGTCTCGGCGATCTGGAGGTTGTCCCGCGTCAGCCTTTTGGGAGGGAAGACCTAGTGCCTATCGAACGGTGGAACTCGTTGGACGATGCCAATGATCAAGCGGTCCTACAAATCGCGGAGGCCCTGGCCGGAACCTTGCCGGGCACTCGGCATATTGATCCACCCAAAGTCGTCCGCCCTGACACGGTACTTCGTCGTCAGATTCCCTACCGATGTAACCAACAGCATGTGGTTGCCGAGTTTTCCACTGGCTTGGGTCGATGGGCTCACAAATCAACGGAGCCCGCTGTCAGCCAGGCTCTGGCGGTTTTCTTCAAGGGCCTTGCTGAAGATCATTTGCCGCAATTCTGGGCGCGGCTTCGGAACCGGGAACTGGTGGACTGGGTTGGGGTGAAGCGCGGGCACACTATTCGCGACGACAAACCCTTGGCATTGCCCTTAGGCACCTCCGGCGGTCCACAGGGAGGCCTTCGACCCGATGTCCTGCGGAGTTTGTCCAACGCACTTACCGACAATGCGTACAAAATCGACTCGGTGGATGCCTTGTCGGGTTTCCTTCGAGGGTCGAAAGCAATGTGCCCACTCTCGGTCATCCTCCCAAGCGAAGATCCCAAGAAATGGATCGACAGCCTGCGGGGATTATTTGCGTTGCTCGAAGAATGCCCTGTCGATACGCCACTGCACTGGCTTGTATTCGCGTTTTGTCTCGAGGGAAGATCCCGTGCCGAGGGTGGTTTGTTTCGGAGGTGGTTAGGCGGTTATCGAGCCTCAAAACCTGAAGGCCAAGGGGATTTTCTGAGCCCTGTCCTGTCGAAACTGCAGCGCACTGTCGTCGTTCTTACTTCCCCGTTGGATCCGCTGGAAAAGGACGACATCCGCCAATGGTACCACAATGAAAAGTTCGAGGCCTTCGTGGATGATGACGCCGACACGCTGGTTAAGAATGTCCTAAGGGACCAATTGAGCTTACGCTATGCCGCCTTTGTGGAGCGGCTTCAATCTTACTACCCCATCTTGAAATGACTCTATGACTCCTTCATTCCACCTGTTCCGCGGCAGCGGCCCTCTCTCTGCCTCCCATCTGACCAGGAACGGCGACGATCCGCTTCGCGACCCCGCTGGATACATTGCCAGCAAGGAGCTGGCTCAAGCCGTGAATGTGGCGCTTGCCATCGGACGGCCGTTACTCGTAACCGGCGAGCCGGGTACTGGTAAGACCGAACTCGCCTACCGGATCGCTGCGGAAATCAGCGATGGAGAGGTGCTCCGATTTGACACGAAATCCTCCAGCCAGGCCGTCGACTTGTTTTATCAGTTCGACAGCGTTGGGCAGTTTGCGCAGGTGCAACTTGATGTGGCCCGAAAGCTGGAGCCCTCTCCGGCGATTCAGTTCCTCCGGATCCAAGCCTTCGGAAAGGCTATCCTGCGAACACTGCCTCCCGAAACGGTGCGGCGGACGTTCGGCTTGGACGAAGGATCAGCGGAACCCCGGAGATCCGTGGTGCTGGTCGACGAACTCGACAAGGCCCCGCGCGACTTCCCGAACGATCTGCTCAATCAGATCGCCAATCTCGAATTTAGCATCCCGGAGATCCGATGCGACACGCCCGTCAAGGCCAACCGGGAGTTCGCCCCGTTTGTTTTGATCACCAGTAACTCCGAGAAGCAACTCCCCGACGCGTTCCTCCGTCGATGCGTCTATCACCATATCGAGTTTCCTCGGGATCGCGCGCAACTCGCCCGCATCCTCGGTGGCCGACTCGGAGGCCTTTCGCTCAATGGTCCGGTTCTAGAGCCTTTGATGGATTGGTTCCTGGAGGCTCGCGAGAAACTCAGCCTCGAGAAACGACCCTCCACTTCTGAATTGCTCGATTGGATGCGCGCCCTGGGCCGCGCCGGACTTGGGTCCGAGTCCAACCTGAAAGACGCCCCGTCGAAGGAACTGGTCCGGCAAACCCTTGGGTGCTTGTTCAAGACTCAACGAGACCTCGAATCGGGATCGGGG
The DNA here is from genome assembly GCA_016795425.1 of Verrucomicrobiales bacterium. Taxonomy (GTDB): domain Bacteria; phylum Verrucomicrobiota; class Verrucomicrobiia; order Limisphaerales; family CAIMTB01; genus CAIMTB01. The sequence goes on along the minus strand of JAEUHG010000188.1, from coordinate 3,404 downwards.
CATTGGGAGCGACGGTGAGTCGGCGCGACATCTTCCCCACGCTGCATGGCCCCCCCGGACCCTGAGTTCGGCGTCAAGCTGGATGCCTGGCTGGACCACCTCGACCAGGTGGCTCCCGACCGGCGCCGCCTCGGCATTCGTGAGCGCCTCGCCGTCCATCAGTTGATGGACCGACTTCGGGACTCCAGCGAGTTGCCTGGAACCGACCGCGAATGCCTCGCCCTTCTCGCTCCCCTGATCTGCACATCGCCCGAAGGCCAGCGGGGCTACGCGGGTCAGATCGACGAATTCCTAGTTCGAAAGCTTTGGCTACAGCCGGAGACTCCAGCTGGAGCATCAGCCATCCCGCAGGTGGAAAAGGGTTCGAGAAAACCTCCGGTTCCATGGCACTGGTTTGTTGCCGCACTGCTGGCGATGGCCGTTGTGGGCTGGGCTGTCTTCGAGTGGAGGAATAAGCCCGTCCTGCCGGAGCAACAACGACGGGACGAATCCATTTGGCCGTACACCAACACCGTCCCCCGTTCTGGCATCGTGCCGAATGCAGGATTCACCTATTACACCAACCAAGTCATTCTTCCCGGCCAGGGCTCCATCGAGAATCCGAAGGTTTTCCAGGTGAGGGCCGCATCGTGGGGAATAGCCGCGCTGTGCGGGATCGGGGTATTGGTCTGGCTGTGGGGTTGGTTACGCCGCCGGCTCTACCTTCGTCAGACCCGGACCGATCGCGAAATCGAAGAGAAAGTCCTCGGCGATCCTTCGCCGAAGCCAAGTCCCTACCCACCCGAAGGCATACGTGCGGTGGCTCGGGGACTTCGCCAACGCATCGCCGGAGAGCGCGAAGTGCTTCATCTGGGTGAGACCGTGCGGGCCTCGGTCCGAGCCGCTGGGGCCTTTACGCCGCGGTTTCGGCGGCTGCACGTCACGCCTGAGTACGTGGTGTTGGTCGACCGGCGCCATTCGCGCGACCATTTTGCGCGGTTGGCAGCCCAACTTGCGGCCGCCTTGCACGAGCAAGGCGTCGCACTGGACCTGTTTTCCTTCGATGGCAGTCCCGAGTTTGGATGTCGGCGTTGGAAGCCTTGGCACCATGCGGAGCCCGACGGGCCGAGCCTGGACGTCGCTGAGTTCAGTGGGTGTGTCGCAGGTGCACGATTGCTGGTGTTTGCCGAGGCGGCCGTGGCCCTGAGCCCGGCGAGTGGACTTGCTCGACCGTGGACCACTGCGTTTCGAGCGTGTCGGGAGAAGGCTTGGTTCACGCCGATGCCGATGCCTTCCTGGGGGAGTGCGGAGAATGGTGTGGGTCAGTTGGGGTACCTAGTCCTTCCGGTGCAAATGGAGTCTCTCGACACGCTCGTCGGTTGGCTCGCTTCGGATCAACAGGTGCTTCGGCCCGGCAATGATTGGCCGCTGGCCTATCCAGCGATGCTACGGGACGAAGCCGTGTCCTGGGTGTCCCGGCAGGCCGAGCCTCCGGAGGCCTTGGTGGAGACGCTGCTCTACGAGATGCGGAATTATCTGGGCGCAATCCGGTTTCAGTGGCTGTGCGCGTGCGCTGTCTTTCCATCGGTGGCGCCTTCGCTGACCCGCGCGCTAGGCGCGGAGTTGATTTGTGGAGAGGAACATCAGGTTCGCCGCGGCCTGATCCTGGGCTCGCAGGCTCTCGCCTCGCTGCCGTTCTTTCGCTATGGCCACCTGCCAGAATGGTTGCGTCGGGCGCTGGTGAAACGACTTACGGTCGATAATCGTCGACGGCTGCGTCGAGTGATCGAAGAACGACTCGGCAAGGCGGTTGACGGTGACGCCGAGGAATTGATTCACTTGGCCCAACCTCAGTTCCGAGGTTGGAGTTTAGGCCGGTTATGGGCTTGGATGCAGACGGGGCGTGGGTTGTCGCGGGATGTGGTGCTGGTGGAGTTTCTTCGGCCCGGCCACTTGTCCCCGCTGGTTCAGCGCCTTCCCGAAGCCCTTCGACGCCGATTGTTTCGGCACGGCCTGGCGGCTCACGGTGTCCGAAACTGGGTGGTCTTCGCGGCGCTGATGATGGGACTCCTGGCGATGTTTGTGCCTCGCATTGCCTCGAGAATCTTCCCCCCTACCGTTTCGGGTGGCGGAAATATGCTGACCAACGCCGTTACCGTCACCGCGTTCACCAACAGCCTCGGAATGGTGTTTCTACCGATCGACGTAGCGACCATCGACCGACCAACGGCAAAGCAGGGGACGTCGACGCCGGACCGTAGGGTTTGGTTCTGCGTCTGGGAGACTCGGGTGAGGGATTATGAAGAGTACGCGAGATCAAGATCCGCCGTGGACAGTGGTTGGCGGGATCCAGAGTACCAGGGGGTCAAAGTAACCCCAGGACCCGACCATCCTGTCGTAAACGTGAGTTGGAAAGATGCGCAGGATTTCTGCGAGTGGCTGACAGAAAAGGAACTGGGTGAAGGACATCTCAAAAAAGGCCAAAGGTACCGATTACCGACGGATTTGGAATGGAGTTGGGCCGTGGGATTGACGAATGAGATTTGGGCGACTCCATCGGACCGGAGCGCAAAAGTGCCCAACCTTTACCCGTGGGGGAAAAGATTTCAGCCCGATGATTACACAGGAAACTTCAGTGATGAATCGACTCGAGAAGTGTTGGGAGTGGATAGGACATTCATTGATAACTATCAAGACGGGCAGGTGACGACTTCGCCGGTAGGGACGTATGCGAGTTTTGGCAATGGACTTTACGATTTATCGGGAAACGTCTGGGAGTGGTGCGAGGATTGGTACGACACTGAGCAGAAGACACGCGTTTTGCGGGGCGGCTCGTGGCGCAGTTTTGATCCACGCTATTTGCTTTCGTCCTATCGCAGCCTCGGTGATCCCGATGGCCGTGGCAACAGTTTCGGGTTTCGGGTGGTATTGGATGGTGATGGGTCTGCTCGCTAACGTTGCCTCGAGATTCTGCTTTGTTCTTTGATGGATTTCCCCTTTTGTTATTCCAGCGCGAAGCGATCAAGAAATTATCGCTTTCAAGTGGGTGAAGTGGACCCCTGTTTTCGGACCACCGGTTAAGTTATGGTTTTCCGGGTCTGATCAACCCAAAGAAGATCAGACCAATGAAGACCCGAACGAAGAGAAAGCGTCACAGTGCGGCATTCAAAGCGAAGGTCGGCATGGAGGCCGTCATCGGCATCAAGACCGTCGCCCAGATTGCGCGCGAGTACTCGGTTCATCCGGTGCAGGTCAGCCAATGGAAGGCGGTCATCCGCGACCGTTTGCCAGAGTTGTTCGAAGCGGGCGGCAAGGTCGGCGAGGACAACGAGAAGTTGGTGGCCGATCTGCACCAGAAGATCGGAGAACTGACCGTCGACCTGGACTACCTCAAAAAAAAGTCCAAGCAGCTGGGCCTGTGAGCC
>JAEUHG010000181.1 GCA_016795425.1 Verrucomicrobiales bacterium | reverse complement strand
TTACCGACGCTTTACGCGTGGGTCGAACGAAAGGTGCGCTGGGGCGGTGCCGCGACGCCCGGCTGACGGGGCCGGGAACTTGGTGTTCGCGGCCCCGACTCAAAGGAGCGAGCAGTCGAGGGGCTACTTGGAGAACTGCTCAAAGGCCGCTTGATCGCCCTTGAAGGCCTTGGCCTTCTCACCGACGCGGACGATTTTGACCGTGTTGATCTTGTCTCCCTGCTGGATGGCATTGACGACGTTCTGCCCTTCGACGACGTGGCCGAAGACGGAATGGCGGCCGTCGAGGTGGGGCGTCGGGACATGGGTGATGAAGAACTGCGACCCATTGGTGCCGGGTCCGGCATTGGCCATGGAGAGGATCCCGGGCTTGTCGTGCTTGAGCGAGGGATTGAACTCGTCCTTAAAGCGGTAGCCCGGGCCTCCGCGGCCGGTGCCGGTGGGATCACCGCCTTGGATCATGAACGAGGCGATGACACGGTGGAACGTGATACCGTCGTAGAAGGGTTTGCCGTTTTGAGGCTTCGGGGCGGAGCCATCGCGGGAGTAGTTTTTGGTGCCTTCCGCGAGGCCGACGAAATTGGCCACGGTGAGGGGCGTTTTCTCGAATTCGAGTTCGAGGACGATCTTGCCCTTGGTGGTGTCGATTTCGGCGTACAGGCCATCCTTCAGTTCAGCGGCGTTGGACATCGGCGCGACGCTAAGGAGAGAGGCGAGCCCCAGCAAAGGCAAAAGACCGGTCGAACGGCGACGGAGCGGGAAGAGGTGGTGGAACATGGCGGCGGAGAAAATGCTGAAATCCTCGGGTTTGAAAAGTGTGATCTGAAGGGAGGGATTCACGATTGCCGCTTGGTTCCGGCGCCGGTGCCGGGGCAGGATGCTTCGGTCAACCCATGAGCAGTCCCCAGATTGGCAGCGGCCTCAACCGTCGGCGCCAGGCGATGACCCTCGCCGCGGCGTTCCTCGGCTGGATGTTCGACGGCATGGAAATGGGGATTTTCCCGTTGGTGGCTCGGCCGGCCCTCCAGCAGATGCAGACGGTTTCTGCGATCATGGACGAGGGTTTTGTCCAACGATGGATGGGGATAGTGACGGCGGCATTCCTGCTTGGGGCGGCGGCGGGCGGGTTGGTTTTCGGATGGTTGGGGGATCGGATTGGCCGGGTCCGGGCCATGACGGCGAGCATCCTCTTTTATTCGGTGTTCACCGGCGCGTGTTATTTTGCGGTGGAACCCTGGCATTTGGCGGTGTTGCGCTTCATCGCGGCGCTGGGGATGGGGGGAGAATGGGCGCTGGGAGTGGCCCTGGTGATGGAGAGTTGGCCGGAGGAAAAGCGGCCGTTGCTGGCGGGACTGATTGGGGCGGCGGCGAATGTCGGCTACACGCTGATCGCGGCATTGGGATTGGCGATTCACATCACGACGGATTCCTGGCGATGGGTCATGATGGTGGGAGCGGCACCGGCGGCGCTGACGTTCTTCATTCGGATCTTTGTGCCGGAATCGGAGCGGTGGCAGGCGGCCGTGCGGGAGGAAGTGGCCCATCCGATCCGCGAGGTTTTTGGGTCGCGTCTCCGTTCGCGCACCTTGTTCGCCATCCTGTTCGCCTCGATCCCGCTCATGGTGACCTGGGGCATTGTGCAGTGGATACCGGTTTGGGCAGACCAGATGACGGACGGGAAGCAACCGACGGTGAAGGCGATGTGCCAGTTCTTCCAGTCGACGGGCGCCATTGTCGGCTGCCTGATCGCGCCATTGCTGGGTATTTGGATGGGGCGCCGGGTGATTTACTTCGGCATGTGCGCCGCGGCATTGGTTGTTTGCAGCGTGTTGTTCCGGGGCTTGCACGAGTACGGAACGACATTTTTGGTCCTGGTCTTCCTGGTGGGGGGCACCTCGGCGGCGTTCTATGGGTGGTTGCCTTTGTATTTGCCGGAGCTCTTCCCGACTCGATCTCGGGCGACCGGGCAGGGGCTGGCCTTCAATTTCGGTCGGGTGCTGGCGGCGCTAGGTGCTTGGCAGATGCCGACGCTGATGGCCTTTTTCGACAAGAGCTACCCAAAGGCGGGCGCCACATTGGTGTTGGTTTATCTCGTTGGGATGATCTTCATCTGGTTTGCACCGGAGACAAAGGACAAGCCGCTGCCGGACTGATCCAGGTGCCATAGCAAGGGTCTCGGGCGCGCGAGGGATTCCGCTTTACGCCTTCGGCTGGTTTCCGGGATCTTCCAAGCGTCTTCCTTTTGCCAGAAGACGCCCGGAACGGGCATGTCGCGGTTTGGTCGGTATTCGTGCGATGTCGTATGGAGGCGGCCGGTGGAAATGAGGAGCTATGACCAAGGTACTGATTGTCGATGACAACCAGGCGAACCTCTACCAACTGGAGAGCCTTTTTCGCGCCCGACAATGGACCGTTCAATCGGCGCCAAACGGCACGCGCGCCCTGGCGCTGGCGCGGTCGACCCGTCCGAATCTGATCATTTCGGAAATCCTGATGCCCGTGATGGATGGGTTCACTCTTTGCCGGGAATGGCAAAAGGACCCGGTGTTGCGTGAGGTTCCGTTCGTTTTTTGCACCGCCACTTACACCGATCCTAAGGACATGGATTACGGACTCGCCTTGGGAGCGGCCGATTATCTTTTGCGACCGGACGACCCGCGGCGACTTCTGGAGCGGTTCGATGAGATTCTGGGAGTGTGGCAGCAGGGACGCCCTATGCCCCCACCCCAGGTCGTCGCTGAAGAGGACCATGTGCTTCAGGAATACAACCAGGCCCTGGTGCGCAAATTGGAGCGGCGGAGGGCGGAACTGGAGAGCACCTACCGGCGATTGGCGGATGATGTCGAGGAGCGGCGTCGTGTCGAAGGTCGGTTGAAGGAGGAATCGCGCCTGCTTGATTTCGTCCAGGACGCGGTGCTCGTGCTGAGTTTCGACGGTGTGGTGTCATTTTGGAATCGGCGCTCCGCGCAGCTGTTCGGCTGGTCGGCGACCGAAGCCATCGGGGCACGGTTTGCCGAGTTGGCGGGCATCGAAGGCGGCGTGATGGATGGAGCGCTTCGGATGGTCTGTGATGCCGGCTCATGGACACGAGATCTTGAGGTCGCGACGGCCAGTCGGCGCAAGGTGGTGGTGAGCACGCGGTGGCAGTTATTGCGGGACGATGGGCATCGTCCGACCGGCATTCTGATTCTCGCGATGGACAGCACCGAGCGACGCCAGTTGGAAACGCAGCTGTATCAGGCGCGCCGACTCGAGGCGATTGGCATGCTGGCCAGCGGAATTGCGCACGAATTGAACAACATCCTGACGCCGATCGTTATGGGCGTACCGATGCTGCGTTGGGAACAGTCGAGGGCGGAATTCGAGAGGGTTTTGGGGAGCATCGAGGCGGGCAGCCGGCGAGTGGCCCAGGTGATTCGGCCGTTGCTGGCGTTTGGTACGCGCAAGCCCGACGCACGGGGCACCCTCGCGTTGCGCCCCCTGATTCGCGACGTGGCCCGAATCCTGGAGGAGAGCTCGCCCCAGGGTATCCAGGTCGCGTGCGATCTGCCTGCCAACCTGGGATCGAGCCTGGGGGACGCCAACCAGATCCGTCAGGTCCTGTTGGACTTGTGCTTCAACGCCCGCGAAGCCATGACGTCGGGTGGCAAACTGACTCTTTCAGCCACGAACACGGAAGTTGGAGCCGACGAGATCGAGGCGAATCCCGACGCCCGCAGCGGCTCGTTCGTGCGGATCACCATTGAAGACACCGGCGCGGGAATCGCGGCTGAAAACCTGGACCGGATCTTTGATCCGCAGTTCACCACCAAGGATCGCGGGGGTGGGGCCGGTCTGGGATTGGCGACCGTGCTGGCCATCGTTCGACGGCATGGCGGATTCCTGGATGTCGACAGCCAGGTGGGTCGAGGATCGCGTTTCGTGGTGTTCCTGCCGGCCTGCGCCGAAGTGGAAGAGTCGGTGGCGCCTCCCATTCCGTCCCCTGAGGACAGCTCCGGCGTTGGCGAACTCATCCTGGTGGTGGACGACGAGCCTGAGGTGCGCCAATTCGGGCAGCGCACCCTGGAACGATACGGGTATCGGGTGTTGCTGGCGGCCGACGGAGCCGAGGCGATGACACAGTTCGCAAGGAACCGCGGCCAGGTTCGTTTGGTCATCACGGACATCACCATGCCGGTGATGGACGGCGTCTTGATGGCGCAAGCCCTGCGGCGGCTGGATCCGAAGGTACCGATATTGGTTTGGAGCGGCATGGGAGATGAAGGCCGCAAGGCCGATTTGCGGCCCTACGCGATCGCACGATTCCTACGAAAGCCAGTGCCGCCGGCCGATCTCTTGACCTCGGTGGCTCGCACTTTGCGGGGTCCGGTCACCTAGCCTGCCGTTCTCAGCGCGCGCAGCCGTGCGCAATCGCCTACCGCGTAGGCAGTCGCACCGTGGGGAACCGCGTCAGTCCGCTTGTGTCATTGCCTCGAACGACACCAAGCTTGCTCAGCCCGATGAAATCGATCTCTGCAGCGCTGACCCTTTGGGTTCTGACCCTCTCGACCACCTGGGCATCGGAGCCGAACCGGATTCCGCTACCTGCCGCCATCCCGGCGGAGGTGTCGGCAAAGGCGCGAGCTTCTGACCTCAGGCAGTACGCCCTTCCGCCGCTCCGGATCGTCTGGAAAAGCGCCCAGGGTGTGACCCATGCCGAGAGCCTGTTGGCGGCGAAACCAGGCCAACCGGTCCTTTCGGAACCGAATCCACCCACCGAACTCGCCTCCACTCCCGGCGTGTCGGCCGGGGTCCTGGTCGATTTTGGTGTCGAGATTCAGGGATACCTCGAACTGCTCACGCCCATGATGCCCGAACAAACCAAAATGCGCCGGGTGCGTGTGCGTTTCGGGGAATCGGCATCCGAGGCCATGTCGGAGTTGGGCGGAAAACAGAATGCGGGCAACGACCACGCCATTCGGGATCAGATCGTCACCGTGCCGTGGCTGGGGAAGATTCGCCTGGGGCCCAGCGGATTTCGGTTTGCACGGATCGACAATGTGAATCCGGACCTGCCCGTTCAACTGAGCCAAGTGCAGGCGGTGCTGGAGATGCGGGACCTGCCTTATGTGGGTTCGTTTCGGTGTGACGACGCGCGTTTGAATCGGATCTGGCAGGTGGGTGCGTACACGGTTCAATTGAACATGCAGGAATACCTGTGGGACGGTATCAAGCGCGACCGGTTGGTATGGCTCGGGGACTTGCACCCGGAGGTGAGCACCATCAACGCGGTCTTTGGGTTTCACGAGGTGGTTCCCAAGAGCCTGGACTTGATTCGTGATGTGACGAAACCGACGGAATGGATGAATGGCATCAGCAGCTACTCGATGTGGTGGATCATCATCCAGGAGGATTGGTGGTTGCACCACGGGGACCGCCCCTATCTCGAAGCTCAGAAGGCGTATCTCACGGCGCTGATCCGGCATCTCGTGACCTTCATTGGTCCCGACGGTCGTGAGTCACTCAATGGCATGCGGTTCCTCGATTGGCCCACCTATGAGAACCCCGCGGCCGTGGCTGAAGGATTGCAGGCCATGATGGTCCTGGCCTTGGAAAGCGGTGCGCGCCTCATGGATGCTCTGGGCGACACGGAGACCCGCCGTGTCTGTGAGGACGGAGTCGCGCGCCTGCGCCGACACCAACCCGCGACGAGCGGCCGGAAGTCGCCAGCCGCATTGCTCGCCCTCGCGGGAGTGAGGGACCCGGTGCAGGTCGCCGAATCGATCCTCAGGAAGGGTGGTCCCAAGGATCTATCAACGTTCTACGGCTTTTATGTTCTGGAGTCCCTGGCCCGCGCGGGCGACATCAACACCGCACTCGACTTCATCAGCCAATTTTGGGGCGGCATGCTGGATGTCGGGGCCACCACCTTTTGGGAGGATTTCGATTTGGAATGGACCAAGCTGGGTTCGCGAATCGATGAATTGGTTCCCGAGGGAACCCGGGACATTCACGGCGACTGTGGCGCTCATTGCTATGTAGGCTTTCGCCATAGCCTCTGCCATGGATGGGCGAGTGGTCCGACGTCGTGGTTGAGCCGCCATGTGCTCGGGATCCGGCCTGTGGGACCGGGTTGCCGCCAGGTCCGAATCACGCCGAACCTGGGCCGATTGAAATGGGCGGAGGGCGCCTACCCGACACCGAAGGGGGCGATTCGGGTGCGGCATGAGCGGTCGGCGGATGGCTCCGTTCAATCGCAGATCACGGCGCCTCCGGGCGTGGAGGTGCTGCGATGAAATCGTCGGGAGCATTGCCGATCAACACCACCCGCATGGCAGGCCGACTGCGGCATGCTGTGGGCGTGTTCCTCACCCTCGCAGGATCGTTCTCCGGCCTGGCCCAACTGACGGTGACCGGTCTGCGAACGGAGTTGTTGGACAATCCGTTGGGCCTTGATCGCACGAAACCACGGCTTTCCTGGCGAGTCGACTCCGAGCAGCGCCAGCAGCGGCAGACCGCCTATCGCATCCTCGTCGGAACGACGCCCAAGGTGCTGGAGGCCGATCGCGGCGATCTGTGGGATTCAGGCAAGGTGCTTCAATCGGAAACCCTGCACCTGCCGTACGAGGGCAGGCCGCTGGTGTCGAATCAGCGCGTGTTTTGGAAGGTGCGGGTTTGGGATCGCGATGGGAGGGAGTCGGCTTGGAGCCCGACCGCCACGTGGGGCATGGGGCTGCTGGGCACGCAGGATTGGAAGGCGCAGTGGATCACCTTCACCGACGAGACCCCGCTGCCGACCCAACCGGAGCCTCTCCACTTGCCACCGGCGCACCATTTTCGGAAGGAGTTTCGCGCGGGCAGAACTGTCAGCCGCGCAACCTTGCACTTTACCGCACTGGGGTTGGTCGAAATGCACCTGAATGGCAAGAAGGTCGGAAATTCCCTCTTCGAACCTGGGTGGGCTGACTATCGCCTTCGGGTGCATACCCGAACGCATGATGTGACGTCGATGCTCACACGAGGCGTGAATTGCCTCGGCGCAGTGTTGGCCGACGGCTGGTATGCGGGCTACGTCGGATACGGACTGCTGGTGGGATATGGTCCCGGCAAAACGGGCCGGAACTTTTACGGCAAGACGCCCGCGGTGATGGCGCAACTGGAATTGGAGTATGCGGATGGTGGTAAGGAGCGTGTGGTGACGGACAACAGTTGGCAGGTATCCGGCGACGGGCCGATTCGCGAGGCGGACTTGATCATGGGCGAGACCTTCGATGCCCGACGCGAAGCGCCGGATTGGTGCATGCCGGGCGGCGGCAAGTCATGGAAATGGCAGCCGGTCGCGATGGCGGCGGCAGCCAAGCCGGTGCCCGCCATTTTTCATGACACCCGGGGGACCAAGGAAGTGGACCTTGCGTTCCAGGCACCGCCGCGCCTCCAGCCCTACTTGGCGCCGCCAATCCGGATCACCCAGCAACTCAAGGCTCAGCGGCTCACGGAGCCTGCGCCGGGCGTGCACATCTTTGACATGGGCCAGAACTTTGCCGGTATCGTTCGATTAAAGATTCAGGGCCCGGGCGGTACAAAAATCCGGATTCGGCACGGCGAAATGCTCCATTCCGACGGTCGACTCATGGTGGAGAATCTGCGACGGGCGCGGGCCACGGATACCTATATTCTGCGTGGCGATCCGCGAGGGGAAACCTGGCAGCCGAGCTTCACCTACCATGGGTTCCGATACGTTGAGCTGACCGGCCTGACGTCCCGTCCGGACCTCGATACCATTACGGGTCTGGTCCTCCACAACGACACGCCGCTGACCGGGGAGTTCTCATGTTCGGACGAAGTGATGACGCAATTCTGGAGGAACACCCAATGGACCCAGCGCGCCAACTTCGTCGAAATTCCCACGGATTGTCCCCAGCGGGATGAGCGATTGGGTTGGATGGGGGACGCACAGATTTACGCGCGGACGGCAACGTTCAATGCGGACGTCGCCGCCTTTTTCGACAAATGGCTCGATGACGTCGTGGAAGCGCAGCGGGATTTTGGCGCCTATCCGGACTACGCACCGTATCCGATGGCACATGGGTCTCCCGGCCAGACCTGGGGCACGGCATGGACCGATGCGGGTATCCTTTGCCCGTGGACGATGTGGCGAGTCTATGGTGACCGAGAAGCGATTCGGAAGAGGTGGCCGTCGATGAAACGGTTCATGGATTGGAGGGTTCGTCGATCCGCCGACCTCAAAGGGAGGGCGGATGGGAACAGCTGGGGAGATTGGTTGAACGTCAATGAACCCACGCCGCTGGAATACATCGATGCCGCCTACTTCGCTTTGGATGCCAAGCTGATGACGGAAATGGCCGAGGCTCTCGCCATCGACGGTGACGCCGATGCCTACCGGCGCCTCCATGAATCCGTTCGGCGCACCTTCCAGGAGACCTATTTGCGACCCGACGGAACCCTGTCAGTGGATACCCAGACGGCGTATGCGATGGCGATCGTCTTTCGGCTGGTGCCGGACGATCTGGTCGAGCGGTGCGCGGAAATCCTCGCTGGGAAGATTGCGAAGAACGACGACCGCATGGCGACGGGTTTCCTTGGAACGAAGCCGCTTCTACCGGCGTTAACGGCGGGTGGGCGACACGATCTGGCGTTGAGACTATTCCAAAGCCGTCGCTACCCGTCCTGGGGCTACGAGGTGGTCAACGGCGCCACCACGGTCTGGGAGCGTTGGGACAGTTACACCAAGGAGTTCGGGTTCAACGGAGCTGAAGGCAACCAGAACGCGTCGATGAATAGCTTCAGCCATTACGCCTTTGGGTCGGTCATGGAATGGGCCTTCAGAAATCTCGCGGGAATCGATGCCATGGAACCCGGCTATGCCCGGATCGCCATCGCGCCGCGGCCGGCATCGGTGTTGGGGTCGGATCGAGGCGTGCCGACGCTGAGTTGGGTAAAAGCCCGCTACGATAGTGTTCGCGGGCGTATTGCCACTTCTTGGAAGCAGGAAAGAAATCGCTTCCTTCTGGAAGTCACGATTCCGGCCAATACGACCGCCCTAGTGCGTATTCCAACTCAAGGTCTCGCGCAGGTCACGGAAAGTGGACAGCCATTGGACCAATCGCCCGGTGTCACGCTTCGCGATCGTGCCGAAGGTCGGCTGGCGGTGGAAATCGAATCCGGCACCTACCGCTTCGAATCGCGTGGGTCCCCCTGAAACTCCTTCGAACCATGAGCTGCTCCGTCCGATGTGCCTTCGCGATGGTTGCTGTCCTGAACGTGCTATCCTCGGTTCGAGGGATCGCCGCCGACGTGGCATTCTGGGATCTCTATAGCGATACCTGGGTGGCCACTGACGATCTTGGGCGCCGACTGCCGACCCATCGGGAGACCGGCCCCCCGCGATCCGACCGCACGGTGGGAATGTTCTATTTTCTTTGGCACGGGGCGCATATCCAAGGTGGTCCGTATGATGTGACTCGCATCCTCGCCCAGGATCCCGAGGCGATGCAGCATCCGGCGAGTCCGCTGTGGGGGCCCTTGCACGCGCCGCATCATTGGGGCGAATCCCTCTTTGGCTATTACCTCACCAATGATGAGGGTGTGCTGCGCAAACACGCCCAGATGCTGGGTGACGCAGGCGTCGATGTGGTGATCTTCGACGTGACCAACCAGATCACCTATCCGGAATGGTACCGAGCCTTGATGAGGGTTTGGACGGAACTGCGCGCGGCTGGAAATCGGACGCCGCAGGTGGCCTTTCTTACCCCGTTCTGGGATCCGGCAAAGGTGGTGCGCGAACTCTGGCGTGATCTGTACGAACCCGGACTCTACTCGGATCTGTGGTTTCGATGGGAAGGGCGTCCGCTGATTTTGGCCGACCCGGACAGAGTGGAGCCGGTGGTGGAACAGACCAAGCAGGACACGCCGGTCGAACTGATGCCCGACACCACGTTGGGCCAATCCATCACCATGGATCGTCCCTTCAAGGCGGTGGGCGGTCGGTTTCCGACATGGGCGACGCGTGGTGCGGCGGTGACATTGACCCTGATGCGCGAGGGGCCAGGAGGGGATCGGGTTGCCTGCGAACGGTTCCACGACGTGAGCGACAACGCCTGGCTCCTTCTCCACTTGCCGGCTCCGGCTGCGGCCGGTCGTTATTACCTGGAAGCATCGGAACCCGGGGGGAGGATCGGATGGTGGAGTCACTCCCAGGACTGTCTGGAACAGGGCGAGGCTTTCCGGGCTGGATCCGCGGGCCCGGGGGATCGAACTCTCCGTTGGATTCCGGTTGATCCTGAGTCCATGCGAATCAAGGAGTTCTTCACGTTTCGAAAACCGCAACCGGATTACTTCCGCGGCCCCACTGCTCCGGACATGTGGAGTTGGCTCGAGGTCCATCCACAGCACGTGTTCCGGAACTCAGCGGGTGAAAAGGAGCAAATGTCGGTGGGGGTTGCGCAAAACGCTGTGCAGGGGCGGCTTGGGTCGATGAGCGAGCCCGGAGCCCATGGTCGAAGCCACCATCAAGGGCGGATGGACCCTCGGCCGGGAGCGGTGCGCCAAGGTCTGAATTTCGCCGAACAATGGAACCGGGTGCTGGCGGAGGATCCGCGCTTTGTTTTTGTGACGGGATGGAACGAGTGGATTGCCGGACGCTTCGCTGAGTTCAATGGCGTCAAACTGCCCGTCATGTTCGTGGACCAGTTTGATCAGGAACACAGCCGTGATCTGGAACCGATGAAAGGTGGGCACGGTGATGACTATTACTACCAGATGATCGGGTACATCCGTCGTTACAAGGGAACTCGAGCACTCCCAATCCTGAAATCGAAGCCCATCCGAGTCGACGGATCCTTCGATGATTGGATCAGGGTCGAGCCGGAGTATCGCGATACCATAGGCGATCCGGTGGCGCGCTCTCACCGGGCTTGGAATGCCCAAACGATGTATACGAATGCCACCGGTCGAAACGATCTGGTCGCGGCCAAGGTGAGCGTGGATCGGCAGTCCGTCGCGTTCCTCGTGCGCAGTCGAGAAGCGTTTTCCTCGGGCGACGCCCCTGGTGGAATCGTTTTGTACCTGGATCTGGATGCCGATGTCCGAAGCGGATGGCTGGGATATGAGTACGCCATCCACGGAGGGGCGCCGGGAAAGGTTGAGCGCTTCGACGCCAAGGATGGAACGTGGACCACCGTTGCCGAAGCGGAATGGAAGGTGGCCGGCGCGTCGATGGAGTTGAAAGTGCGCTGGCGGCAATTGGGACTCCGTCGGTCGCCCCCTGTCTTCGACTTCAAATGGGCCGCTCACTGTCGGCAGAATGACGACTGGACGGACTTCACCTTGAACGGCGATGCGGCGCCCAACGACCGATACAACTATCGCGTGTTGGTCTCAGACGGCGGCAAGGGGACCTTCGACCAAAGTCCAACAGCCGGGGACTAATGCCCCATCATCGCCAACGGGCGGCGGTCAACACCAGGAGCACCGACGACAGGAGGACGAAAAGGAAGAGCACGGAATAGATCTGAAACGGGAAATCGAAGCGCGCGTGGGCCAGGCAACCAAGCAAGGCGATCCACCAAAGTCCGATCATCAATCGCATGGTGGCCAGGCCCGGGCCGAGCAGGGATCGCAGCAAGAGCAGGACAAGGCCCACCACGATGAGACCAAGACCGATTGGCCCGAGGGTGATGCGCATTTCCATCCAGTCGTTGTGCAGGTAGCCGGCCCAGTCCTGCCATGGTTTGCGATGGAACTGGTACATCGATGCGAAGGTGCCGGCGCCGCTGCCCCAGATCGGGTATTGCTGGAGCATCTCCATGGCGTTTTCGTAGATCTCGTTTCGACCCGACATGCGGTCCGTCAAATCAAGAAGTCGAACCTCGCGGTCGATAGAGCGGGTCGTAATGGTCGCGGCGGGCTGGAGGCGAAGATCGCGAATTAGAAATTGGGCCCCTGTTCGCGCCTCTTCGATCCATTCCCCTTCGTCGTCCACCAGGTCGATGGAGAATCGGGCGGGTGGGCCGCCGTGAGACGTGCGGCAGGTGATGCCGATGGCTTTTTCTCCGCGGGCCGGAACTTCGACAACGCCACGCGGCCCGTCGTCGAGACTGATAGCGAGGTGAATCGGGGAATCGCCGGGGTTCCAGGCGGCGAAACTTACCCGGATTGGACCTCGCACGGAGGCATCGCTGTCTTCCTGGATTGAGTGTTCCCATCCGATGCGGCCTGGAGGACCTGTGCGACGTGCGGCAATCCACATCAGAGTTGGATTCGCCGGTCGGGTCGTGTCCTCAACAGCAACGCCATCCACGGCCTTGAGCGCTTTCGCGGCCAGAGGAACGGAGACAACCTTGGTGGAGGTCTGAACGGATTCGGTGAGTCCGGCGAGTCGACCGGAGGAAGCCGCCTTGACCTGGTCGGGAGCCATGGCGTAGTCGACGACGGCGATTTCGCCGACCAGGTCGCTGGAGATCGAGAGATACCGGCTGAAGACAAAGCTGGCCCATCCCGGGGCACGGCCGCCTCGACCTTCAACGGCACCCAAGGGCTGGCCGTTGGCGTAGAGTCGCAGTCCGTTGTGCCGGACTGCCGCCAGCGTGATTTCCTTGCCGGCGAAGGTCCGCATCACGTTTGTGGCGATCACCCGATTGTAGTTGGTGACCGCAGTGCTGGTGCATTGGCCCAAAATGCCGCCGTCGGGCGTGATGCCCAGGGTGAAACTGAAGTCGAGGTTGGCCATGCGGCTGTCGCCGCACAGGTCGACAAGGCGTTGCCATCGTCCATTGTGATGTTCGGGTAGCTGCAACCGAAGCAGTAGGGTGAAGTCGTTGGTGCGGATGTTGATCCCGGTGGCGACGCGCATTTCGGGTCTGGACAAGCGGTCGCGCAGGATATTCCACCCGCCGATGGCGGCCGCGATGCCGGCCAGAACGATGCCGCCGGCAGTGATCCATCGGGCGGTGGCGTCGATTTCCCGACGTGATAGGACGAGAATCATGCCGACGGCGGCGGCACCGGCTGCGACACTGATCATGGCGCCGCCGCGACTTCCGGAGATGATGGGACATGCGGCCATGAAGATGGCGCAGGGTAGCAGCATCAGGTGAGGGCCATCGAAGCGCCCGAGCTTGCGAAGAGCGGATCGGCCGGCCCGCTCTTGCAGCCACAGCCAGAAGGCCAGGCAGACTGGCCAAAGCAGGTTGAAATACTGCGCGGCATTGGCGCGGTAGGCCCAGGGGCCGAAGACATTATCGGCTGCTTTTCGGCTCTTGGATTCGATCAGCCACAGCAGCTTGTTGGTGCCGTCGGCCCGTTGAAGGATCGATACCATCGCCAGCAGGGCGCCGTTGAGGCACAGGATCCAAAGCAGTCGCCGAAGCCGGGACGGAACAGGAATCAGGGCGTGGGGATCATGCCAACGTGGTGTCGTCGAAGGGTTGTCGTCGCGGTCGGTCCTGTGCAGCAACCAGTCGCGCGTGGCCCAGAAAACGCACGCGAGGGCGAGGTACTGCCAAAACACTTGCCACGTGGCCGCGCGATCGTAGGTGTACGGAAGCCAGCGGAAGGGTTCGGCGAAATACTCAAATTGGCGCGTAGCCGGATCATAAACGGCGCGCGCGTTCAGGGCGCTGACCAAGATATAGGCCAGCATCAGAGCGGTTACAATCGCCAGTGCGATGACAAACGGTTCCGGCTTTCGCTCCGGCGGTTGGGGCTCTCCCGAATCTTCAGCGATGACCAGGTTCTCTCCCCATCGGGCCGGTTGAAACTCGTAGATCCGGCGGAGCACCCACTTAACGATCAATAGCGCCCCGATGAGGTAGCCCAGGGTATTCGCGGTCACTAATGACCAACTTTGCGTGGTGCCAAAGGCCCAGGGCGTGAAGATAACAAGGGCGATAAGCAGACCTTCCGTCCAGGTATCCGCCAAGCTATGGAGGCGCGGAACTCGGACCCCGGAATGATGGCGGCGCCGACGCCGGCGGCGGGAGCTGCCTTCGCTGCTACCTCGTCTGGTCGAAGCCCTTGGCGTTGAGTCGCTCTCGAAAGCCGGGTCCACTTCGGACCGATGATCCGAAAAGCACCCGCCGTCACAAGCCGCAAGTGTGCGTTGGCGAAGATTGGATCGAGCCTCGGAGGGTTGGAAAGGTGCCTTCGAAGTCGCATCAGGAGCGACGGTTTCGCTGCCGAGCGCGAGGGGATGATGCCGGGTGTGATGCGCGGTTCAGATCGGCCTGGAACACTCGGGGCCCGTGGCAAAGTGGGATGCGTCGGCCCGACTTCTTCTGGAATCCAAACCGTCCGGCATCAGGTCGCCGAGGAAAACGCCCGCGTTGAACTCCCAGTCAGTCGAGCTCTTCGCCCAATTCCACGTTCCAATAGGCGAGGTCGATGAAGTGCCGCCATTGTTCATGGGCGGGCAGCCCCACCTGCACATGAAGGAAGGGGCGCCATTTGGGGCGGCGCGGCTTGCGGACGAGGCGCATTCCGGCTTCCTGGGGCGTTCGGTTGCCCTTGCGGGTGTTACACGGGATACAGGAGCAAACGATGTTTTCCCAAGTGGTGGGCCCGCCGCGGTCGCGGGGAACTACATGGTCGAGGTTGAGATCCTTCCGCTCGAAGGTCTTGCCGCAGTATTGGCAAGTGCTCTTGTCCCGCTCGAAGATGTTGTGCCGGGTGAACTTGACCTCTTTCGCCGGCAGTTGATCAAACACGAGCAGCAGGATGACTCGGGGCACGCGGATCCTGAAGGATATCGTGTGGATACTCTCCGAATCAGCCTCGGTCGTGGATAGGTCCCGCCATTCCCGAAAACTGTAGGTCTGAAAGGAACCGTCCCCAACATCCATGACCACCTGGGCGTGCCCTTGGAATAGAAGCGTAACGGCGCGCCGCACCGAGCAGACATTGACTGCCTGCCATAGGCGATTGAGTACCAAGACCTGTTGTTCCAGGAACCCGTTCATGCCGCAGACCTTGCCATTCAGCGTAGCGAGACTGGATTCGAGGTGTCAACCGACCCAAACAATGGACCGGTCCTAGGAGTAAGATTCCTGCGGCGGATCGAAGTTCAGGCCGAATCCGCGCAGCATTCTTCCCACTTGTCGCCGATGGATCGGCAGCAGGGTGTCGGTCCAAATGACGATGCTCGAACGCCGGATCTTTTCCGCGATCGGCCACTGAGCTGCCAAACGCTGGTTCAAATGGTCATCCGTCCAACCCCGATCCTTGAGACGCTGCCTTTGCGTCGCCGCACTGCAGGCGACGCAAAGGATCTCGTCGAAGTCGGCCCCGGCATCGGTTTCGAACAGGAGTGGAATGACCACCGCGGTAACGGCGGACTCTTCGGCTCGCCACCGGGACACCTGATTCCTCCACTCGGATCGAATTCGCGGATGCAATATGCCCTCCAACCGGGCTCGCGCGGATACATCCGCAAACACCCGTTCGGCCAGGCGCGATCGATGCAACGTTCCGTCGGCGTTCAAGACCTCCGGGCCAAAGGCCTGGACCACCTCCTCGAGGGCCGGTTGGCCGGGGCGCACCAGATCGCGGGCCAGCTGGTCGGTATCGATGACCGGGATGCCGAAGTCGACAAGGCATGCCGCCGTCGTCGACTTACCCATTCCGATGCCCCCGGTGATTCCAAGCAAGATCACCCGCCCAGTGTGCGATGGCGGGCGGCTGCGCCAAGTCGGAAGCGGATGGAGCCACTTTGTGACCGCAAAACCCGCACATACGTCTCGCGGGTGGATGCATCGACTGGTTACCCTAATTCGTGCCTTGGGAGGATTTTCCTGAAGCCCAACAGTCCGTAAGTCTCCTGACCCGCAGCATTGATCGGGGTCGGTTGGGACATGCCTATCTTTTTACCGGTGAGAGTCCGGATCGCCTGGAGCGGGTGGCCGGAGAGCTGGCAATGACGGTGAATTGCCAGGGAGGTTTGTTCCAATCGAGAGGGAGGATTCCGACAACCGCTTGCGGAACCTGTTCCGCCTGTCGCCGTATCCGGGAGGGGATCCATCCCGATGTCCACTGGTTGAGAGCCGAGTCAAAGTCGCGCATCATCCGGATTGAGCAGGTCCGCGAGTTGATTCAAGCCATCCAACTCAAGCCGACGGAGGGTCGGCTCAAAGTGGGTGTCTTGGTGGGAGCGGATCGATTGAATCCGCAGGCGGCCAATGCGTTCCTCAAGACGCTGGAAGAACCGCCCCCGGCGTCGCTGCTCATCCTGCTGACGACCGAGCCCGATCGACTGTTGGAGACCGTCCTTTCGAGGTGTCTGCGGCTCTCTGTTCCTGGCGAGTCAGGCTTGAACACGGAGCGGACCGAATGGGTGGGAGCCTTCGCTAGGGAGCTGCAGCAACCACCCAAGAGTCTGCTCTCCAGATACCGCGTTTTGGACATCCTCTTGCGCCGGCTTGCGGAACTTCGAGCCGGAGCGGAGTCGGACGTCGAGGCGCGGTCCCCGGCCCATCGTTTCAAGGAGGCCGATTCGGCACTGCTGGAACAATGGGAAGAAGAGGCTAAGGCGGCGGTGGAGGCGGAGTATCGATTGCGCCGCTCATTGGCGCTTCGCGATTTGCAGTCCTGGTTTCGAGATATCTGGATGGCGACTCTCTCGATGACTCAGGTCTCTCCGATTCTGCCCGGACTCGAATCCTTGACCCAGGCCGTGGCGGCCCGCCTTACGCCGGCGGAAGCGGTGGCGAATCTACGGAGAATGGAAGAGACGCAGGCCCTGCTGAACACCAACGTTCAGGAAGCTTTAGCATTAGAGGTGACGCTTTTGCGCCTTCATCTGTAGGTTTTCCGGCGTTTTTGCCCTGTTTTCGTTGAACTCTCTTGGGAAACCCAGCCGATGAAAGCCGAGCCCCAAGGGAGATCGATTCGGCAGGTGACGACGGACGAAGGCGATGGATGGGGTCGGGCCTTCGCGGGACTCTACGGACTTTTCCTAGCCCTGAGTTTGCTCAAGTTTGGGAATCCGGTCGTGCTGGATCACTTGATTGAGGTGCCGCGTAACCTCGAAGAGTGGCGGGTGTTCGCGTGGCCGGTCCGCTTTGGGTGGATGGGATTTGGGTGTGTGGCCGCCATCGGATGCATGGTCCTCTTGAGGAATTGGTCTCGCCCAGAGCCGCTTTGGGTCGGCTTTTTCGGTATCGGATGGCTCGTTTGGCAGTTTCTGGCGTTGCCGACTTCCGTGGCACCGGGGGTCAGCAATGGGGTGGTGATTCATTTTACCATCTGCCTGGGGTGTTTCCTCCTGGGTTGGATGGCTCTGGGTCGCGTGACGGAATCCAGGGTGTTCTGGCTCTGCCTCGTCCTCGGATTCTGTGGAGTGCTGGGGGTGGCTGGCGACCAGCGCTTTGGAGGTTTGGAGGCCACGCGGAAGATGATCCTCGAAAACAATGCGGGTGCCCCCATGTCTCCGGAGTACTTAGCTCGGATCCAGAGCAACCGAGTCTTCGGTACCTTGGTTTATCCAAATGCTCTGGCGGGGGTCATCCTCCTGCTTCTGCCCTGCAGCTCCTTTCTGGTTCGAGATTTTTGCCTGCGCTGGGGACGCCAAAAGGCACACCTGCTGACGGGATGCTGGCTGCTTCTGGGACTCTCGGTCCTGGTATGGTCGGGTTCCAAGGCAGGCTGGCTGCTGGTGATGATGATGATGATGGTGGTCTTGTTTCATCTTGAGTTGAGTCGGCGACTTCGACTGCTTCTTGCGGCAACCGTGGTGGTGTCGGGCTTGGCGGCTTTCGGATATCTTTATGCTGAGAAGCTGCGCAAAGGCCCGACCAGCGTGGTGGCACGCGTGGAATACTGGAAGGCGGCCGTCCAGGGTTTCCGAGCCCACCCCTGGCTGGGTTTGGGTCCGGGTGGATTCAAGAGCTACTACTCCAAAGTGAAGCCCGCCGACGCCGAGATGGCCCAGTTGGCGCACAACGATTTTCTGCAGCAGGCTGCCGACTCAGGGATTCCGGGTTTTGTGGGGTATTTGGTGTTTATTGTGGGGAGCCTGGCGTGGCTCTATCGACAAAGGAACAAGTTGGACTGGTTTTCGCAATGGGTCGGATTGGGTGTGGCGGGGTGGTTTGTGCAGGGCCTGGTGGAGTTCGGCCTCTACATTCCCGCGGCGTCCTGGTGTGCCTTCACGTTGCTGGGTTGGTTGCTCGCCCAAAGGCCTTCCACGTCGGGCGGCGGGTCAGTAGCCTTTCGTTGAGATGCGCATTCTTTTTCTCAATGGCCCGAATCTGAATCTCCTCGGCACTCGGGAGCCTGGGATTTATGGGAGACAGACGCTATCGGATATCGAAGCCCGAGTCCGGGCGGAGGCGAGCGTGGTGGGGGCGACGGTGGAGTTTCGTCAAACCAATCACGAGGGCGAATTGGTGACGTGGATTCAGCAGGCGATGTCGGGCTGGGATGTGGTGGTGCTGAACGCGGCGGCGTATACCCACAGCAGCATCGCGCTGCGGGATGCAATTGCGGGCAGTGGCGTCCCCGTGATTGAAGTTCATCTGTCCAACGTGCATTCCCGGGAAACATTTCGGCACCACTCCATGATTGCGGGGGTGTGCCGGGGGGTGATCGCGGGATTTGGTCCAGAATCCTACATTTTGGCTCTCCGAGCGGCTGTAACATTAACGGACGGTCAAAAGTGAGCAGAATTGAGGTGGAATTGAGGGGTAGGTTGCGGCCTTCCACCGGCTCTGAGGCTTCTCCGAATGCGGGCTTGACCCGAAAACGGGGGGTCGGATAGCGTCCGCCCGCGTCTTGAGGTGCCATGGAGCAGGAGTCGACTGCGACTGCTGCTCTTTTTGTTCGGCGGACAGTCGACGTCGGCGGCGAAAGACCTCAGACCAACCGAAGGCTCGCTGTGGATCTAAAAGACATCAAGGCGATCATCGACCTGATGCGGAAGAACGCGATCTCGGAGTTCGAGCTCGAGCGCCAAGACTTCAAAATTCGATTGAAGCGTGGGGTCAATGGGGGTGCTGCCATCTCCTATGACGATACAGGAGTTCTGAATGCTCCGGTTGTCGCCGTTCCGGCCTCGGCTGCCGCAGCCGGAGGGGCCGCCAAGGGGGGCGAGCCGGGCTCCGCTACCATCGATGTCAAATCGCCGATGATCGGAACGTTTTATCGTTCTCCTTCACCGGATTCGAGTCCCTACGTGGATATCGGGGCTGAAGTGGGGCCGGATACCGTGGTGTGTATCATCGAAGCCATGAAAGTGATGAACGAAATCAAGGCCGAGGTCCGCGGCGTCATCACGCAAGTCTTGGTGGACAACGCCAAGCCGGTCGAATTTGGTCAGCCTTTGTTCAAGGTCCGGCCTCTTTGAGGGTTGCGGGGTGAACTGATTCGACCGCCGCCTCAATCCCCTCTCTATTCCGCGCATGTTTGAAAAGGTTCTGGTCGCCAATCGAGGTGAGATCGCCGTTCGCGTGATTCGGGCGTGCAAGGAGTTAAATATCCGGACGGTGGCGGTTTATTCCGAGGCGGATGCCAATTCGATGCACGTTCATTTGGCTGATGAAGCCATCTGCATCGGTAAAGGACCCTCCTCTGAGAGTTACCTGCGCATCGATCGGATTATCAGCGCCGCGGAGGTCGCCGATGTCGACGCGCTCCATCCCGGCTACGGCTTTCTTTCCGAGAACGCCCATTTCGAAGAGATCTGCACCAGCTGCAATATTCGGTTCATCGGCCCAAGCGCGCGGGCCATGATGGCCCTTGAGGACAAGAATGTAAGTCGAGCCTTGGCTCGTAAGGCCGGGGTACCCACTCCTCCAGGTTCAGAGGGCGTGGTCGACAACGAACAGGACGCCAAGGCGGTGGCCGGGAAGATCGGATATCCCGTTCTGATCAAGGCTATCGCCGGTGGTGGTGGGCGAGGGATGCGGATTGCCCACAACGATATGTCGTTGGTGACGGGTTACCATACGGCGCGCACGGAAGCGGAGAAGGCTTTCGGAAATTCCGGAGTCTACGTCGAGAAGTTCATCGAGAACCCGCACCACATCGAGTTCCAGATTCTGGGGGATAACCGGGGGAACGTCATCCACCTGGGAGAGCGCGATTGTTCCATTCAACGACGAAACCAGAAGTTGGTGGAGGAGACCCCTTCGCCCCTGATTGAGAACAAGCATAGGGATCTTCGAAAGAAGATGGGCAAGGCCGCCATTCGGATTGCGGAGGAGGCCGGTTATTCGAACGCGGGCACGGTTGAGTTCATTGTCGACGGCCAGGGCAATTTCTATTTCCTCGAAGTCAATAAGCGCATCCAAGTGGAACATCCCATTACCGAAGAGGTGACGGGGGTCGACTTGGTCAAACAGCAGATCCTGATCGCGATGGGCGAACCGCTGCGGTTGCGCGACTCAGACATTGCTTTCAAGGGTCATGCCATCGAGTGCCGGATCAACGCCGAAGATCCTTTCGATGATTTCCGGCCATCCCCGGGCCGGATCGAGATGTACTATGCCCCCGGCGGTCGCGGGGTGCGTCTCGATTCGCACGCCTATGCCGGTTACGTGATTCCGCCTTATTACGATTCGATGATTGGGAAGCTCATCACCTTTGGTAAGGACCGGCGAGAGGCGATGGACCGGATGAGCCGAGCCCTTGGGGAGTACTTGATTACCGGGGTAAAGACCACGATACCTTTTGAACAGGCCATTTTGCAGGATCCAAACTTCCGCCGAGGCGTCTATTCGACTGGTTTTATCGAACAATTGCTGACCGGAGGGCGGCGGGACTTGCTTGAGGAACGAGCCTAGCCGGCCTTTTTCATCGCGCGTAAGGCGGCGGGAAACGGCGGAGGGATAGGGCGAGGGCTTAGCGAATTGGCGCTCGCCGGCTTAGAACGGCAGGTTGGCGGTGAGGGATAGTCGCTGAAGTTTTCGTTCAAGGCATTGGCTGTCCCGACGTCAGGGGGCGTCAACAAACGGGGCCAATTCGAACACGCCGAGCCGGTTGGCTCCCGCCCCCAAGGCGGCTTCGGCGGTGGGAAGATCGTGGATGCCGCCCACCACTTTGAGGCCCAGATCCGATCCGATGGCCTCACGAAGCGATCGGACCTCCTCCAGGGTGGTGGCACGCGGTGAACAACCCGATGCCGTGACTAGAAACTGAATCTCCGCCTCAACGGCGATTTGTCCGGCACGGCGCGCCTCGTCCAGGGAAAGAAGTCCCAGCTCAATGATCGCCTTCACCGGGCGTTCTTCGGCGGCTTCCCGAATATCCCGGAGTTCTCGCAGGACCGCTGCGTGATTGCCGTCCTTCAACCAACCATGATTGATGACGACGTCCATTTCCTGGGCGCCCGCGTCCGCGGCGGCCTCGACTTCGAAGCGCTTGGCATCGGAATCCGAGGAACCGAAGGGAAAGCCTATGAGGGCCGACACTTTGACCGACGATTCCGCAAGGAGGGACGAAGCCAGTTCGACGCGTGATCCGGCGACACACACGGCGAGGCATCCGCAGCGTTGGGCTTCCCCGCACAAATGCTCCAGCTCGGTGCGCGAGAGGTTTGGACGGAGGGCAATCCACTCCAGACGGCGTTGAATGGGGACACCCGACATGGCCCCCAGAAAACCGCGAGGGGGCTCAGGTGTCGAGGTTCAAACTTTACATCCCAATCGGCCGGATCCCACGCTTCCGAGCGATGTACGGTTTGAATCGGTTTCTCCGAGGAGCGTCTGTGCTGGCTGGCGCCATGGTTTTAATGGCGGCCACCGGTTGTGCGTCCCGGATCACCAACCTGACCCCAAGTGCTCTGCCTCGGGAACCCAGTGGCCTTTACCATTTTGAGGTCGAATGGACGAGTACCCAGCGGTCGAGGGAGCTGCGTCCGGACACCATCAAAGGCTTCGTGGTCATCGACGAGAAGTTCTATCCCATGGAACGGGTTTCGAAGATGAAAGACCGGTGGGAGGCCGAGGTGCCCGTTTCCGAGGCGCAGAACACCGTCTTCTACCACTACAAGTGGGAATATGGGACCGCCGGCTTTGGCAGGGTGGTGCCCAACAGCATTCGATCACCGGTCCACCGGCTTGAAATCGTGGGTGCCTCCCAGTAATGGGCGTGCCGGACAGGACGTCACCGTCGCGGGCGACGGCTCTTGTCGGGGGAACGACGGGACGGAGGCGCGGAGCGCCGTAGTGGCCGGGAACTCCTGCCTGTGGGCTTGGGTTTCCGAACCGATTCGATGGTTTTTGGCCGCGCCTTCGGAATGAGCACAATGGGGCACCCCTCGTAGCCGAAAGCGGTCCTCAGGCATTCCGACAAGTACTTCTCGTAGGCGCGGTTGAAGAGGTCGTCCCGGTTCAGGAAGAGCAGAAAACGTGGCGGTGCCTGGCCGGTTTGGGTCGCATAGTAGAACCGCAATAACTCCCCACGCTGACTCACCGGCTGTTTGCGGGTGACCGCGTCGTGGAGGGTTCGATTCAACACCGCCGTCGGAATCACCTGCCGGAGTTGCGAGGCCACGTAACGGACGGATTCCAGCAGTCGGTCGAGGTGAAAACCGGATTTGGCGGAGGTGAAAATGACCGGGGCATAATCGAGGAAGAATAATTTCTCCTGAACCCAACCTCCAAACTCGCCCAACGTGGTCATCCGCTTTTCCGAGTCCCTGGACTTCCGCTCCCGCGCTTCGCGCCGCCGAATCTCTTCTTCCCGGGCTTCCTGAACCTTGTCAGCGACGAGATCCCATTTGTTGACCACAACGATGCAGGCGCGCCGGGCTTCGGTGATCAAGGCGCCGATTTTCTTGTCCTGTTCCAGAATGCCTTCGCCGGCGTCAATCACGAGGATCACGATGTCGCTGCGGCTGATGGCCTCCTCGGTGCGCTTGACGCTGAAGAACTCGACGGACGTGTCGACGCGGCGGCGTTTGCGGACACCGGCCGTGTCGACCAGGAGGTACTGTTCGCGACGGCCGTCGGTCTCTACCTCAAAAGGTACATCGACGGCATCCCTGGTGGTACCGGGTATGGCGCTGACAACGACGCGGTTGGACTGAGTGATGGCATTGATCAGGGAGGACTTGCCCACGTTGGGTCGTCCGACGATCGCCAGTCTTAGGGGACGGCCGGCAAGGGAGTCAGAGGGGGGAATGGACACTGATTCGTGATCGGGTTCCTCCTCGGCGTTCTCTGGGTTGGCGGGGGTCGGGTCCCCCGGCCGCGCTGCCGAGACCGGCAAGGTGGCCACCGCCGCGTTCATCAGGGCTTCCACGCCCCGTCCATGAATGGCGCTGACTGGGAAGATGTTATCGAAGCCAAGGCGGGAGAAATCGACCGAGCCTGTGGCTTGGCGTTCGTTGTCGGATTTATTGACCGCCAGGAACACTGGCTTGCCCGCCGCGCGCAGGCGGGCGGCGACCTCTTCGTCAAGTGGCACCAGACCCTCTTGAACGTTGACCACGAAGATGATCGCGTGCGCGGACTCGATCGCCAACTCCACCTGCGTGAGCGCGGCCTCGGTAATGACGTCCGTGGCTTTCTCGCCACGTCGAAGTCCGATGCCGCCGGTGTCGATCAAAGTGAGCGGCATGCCGCGCCACTCGGCCTCCGCCATAATGCGGTCCCGGGTTACGCCGGGTTGGTCATGAACGATGGCAATGCGGCGCCCTGCAATCCGGTTGAAGAGGGCGGATTTTCCGACATTCGGTCGACCGACGATGGCGAGGACACCTGGCACGCGGTCATCATGGCGCAGGGAGGGCGTTGGATGAAGGAGGAACTCGAGCTTCGCGTCGGCGTCTTTTTGCCTATAATTTCGGCACGCCGTTTGCCTCCAGGGCGGCTAGTCCGGATGATTCAACCCACTTTCGCACCCTGTCCCGCCGCTCCCGATGCGGAACCCGCGATCCAGCCCTCGGGTGCGGTCGCCGCGTTTGATGCGCTCTTCCGGGATTCGGCAACCCGGGTCCTGGCCTTGGCCCCGATGCAGGACGTCACCGATCTCCCGTTCCTGCGCATGATCGCCCGGCGAGGCGGGGCCGACCTCTATTTCACCGAGTATTTCCGGGTCCACGCGTCCGCACAACTGGAGCGATATACCCTGCGATCGATCACCGAAAACCCTACCGGGCAACCCATCATCGCGCAGCTGATAGGGAACGACCCTCACGCGCTGGCGCGGGCGGCCCGCGAGCTTCAGCGATATCCGGTGGCGGCCATCGACCTTAACCTGGGATGTCCGGCCCCGATCGTTTACCGGAAGTGCGCTGGGGGAGGATTGCTGCGACAGCCGGCACTCATTGATTCGATCCTGGGGGCGCTTCGCGACGCCGTCTCGATTCGATTCACCATCAAGACCCGCATCGGTTTTGATGATCCGCGAACCCTCGAACAGTTGCTTCCCTTGTTCGCCAAGCATTCACCCGATTTGGTAACGGTCCATGGTCGAACCGTGACGGAGATGTACCGTGCGCAGGTCCACCTGGAACCGATCGCGACCGCGGTTCGTGCGCTGCGGTGTCCGGTCCTGGCCAATGGCGGAGTGGATTCACCCGAAGGGGCTCGCCGGATGCTGGAACAAACCGGTGCGCGAGGGGTGATGATTGGCCGCGGAGCGATTCGGAATCCGTGGATCTTCGCACAGATTCGGGCTCGGGGACGTGGGGAGGAGCCCGTGCTGCCCACGGGGCGGACGGTTCTCGGGTATGTGCGGGACCTGTGGGAGCAAACGTCGCCCCAGGGACTGAATCCGCCGAAGCAGGTTCAGAAGCTGAAGAAATACCTGAACTTCCTGGGTGAAGGCATGGAGGACGCCGCTGGTTTTCTCCATGCCATGCGCCGGGTGATGACCGAGGACGAATTGTTCCGAGTCTGCGGTGCCTGGTTGGATCACGACCGGCCGATGGCCCTGGTGCCAAGGCAGGAAGGTGCGATGGAGGCACCTGGGGCGGAACGGGTTTGCCTTTCTGCGAACTGACAGTCGCGGCATGATTGTGCCGATGGATATACCGGCTCCGATCGCCATGACGCTGCTGGTCGCTTTGGCGACTCTCGGCTTCCTGTGCGCCTTGTCGGAGACGGCTCTCTTCTCACTTGGCCGGTGGCAGATTCGAAAACTCGAACAATCCGGTGTGGGGGGTGCTCGCGCCGCCCGGCTCCTGGAACGGCCGGAGGAGGTTCTATCGGCGTTATCCGCGGGCAACACGCTGGCCAATGGAATGGTGGTGGTCTTCAGCCTCGTGTTCGCCCAAACCCGAGATTGGAGTCTGGGATGGACGTTGCTGGTGGTTTTCCTCGGGGTGCTCATTCTCAGCGAGCTGCTTCCCAAGACCCTGGCGGTTCGTGCGCCGGAACGTTGGGCGATCCGGGTGGCGCCGGGGGTCGAACTCATCCAATGGCTCACCCGCCCGGTGCGTCGGGTGGCGCAGCGTGGAGTTGAGATGGTTCTCGGGTGGTTCATTCCCGCATCCGCCAAACCACCCCCGATTACCGACGAGGAGTATCGTGAACTTCTGGAGATGGCGGTTCAGCAGGGTGCGCTGGGTCGGTCGGAAAAGGAAATCATAGCCGAATTGATCACCCTCGATCGCAAACGCGCTCGCGATGTGATGCGCCCGCGAGCGACGATGGCGGCGGTCGCCGATGATCTGTCGACGGAAGAGATGGTGCTCGCGGCGCGACGATTCCGTCATCGACGCCTGCCTCTCTACGACGAGACCCCCGACACGATTGTGGGGGTAATCAATGTCCAGCAGTTCCTGCTGGATCCGCATCACCAGCTCGACGATGCCATTGAGTTCCCGTCGTTCGTGCCGGAGACCATGAATTTGCTCCAGCTCTTTCAGGCCTTGCAGCGTCAGAAGCGAAGCCTCGCCATTGCCCTCGATGAATTTGGAACCGTGGCGGGTGTCGTTCGAATGGAGGACATTCTCGGTGAGGTACTAGGGGAAATGGTTGCGGATGGTGCCGTGCGCGGTTTCGTGTTCGAACGCCTGGGCATCGGTCGCTGGCGCGTCAGCGGTTCGATGCGGCTGGAGGATTTTCGGCGCGAACACCCGGCGCTGCCCGAGGTGGTGGAAATCGAGACCCTGGGCGGTTTGCTTATGTCGCAGGTGGATATTGTCCCGGCCAAGGGGGAGAGCGTGATTGTCCACGGCCTCCGCTTGACCGCGCACGTGGTGGATGAGCGACATGTCCACGAGCTGCTGGTCGAAAGGGTGGGTGTCCGATGACGGAGAGTTTGCTCATCGCCCTCATGTTTCTCGCGCTGGGCGTGGCTTTTCTGCTCTCCGGGATCGAAGCCGGTGTCTTTGCGCTCAGCCGGTTTCGCATTCGCCGGTTGGCGAGGCAGGGGGATCGTCGGGCCGCCCAGCTCCAGCACTTCCTCGATTATCCGGAGAGCTTCCTGTGGACCATCCTGGTGGGCAACACGCTTGCGGCGGTGGTGGTCGTGGCGATTGGTACGCTGGGACTGGGGCGGTGGCTGGGGTTTTCCGGCGCGTTCGCGGCGGCCGTTCTTGCTTTGTTGCTGGTCCTGTTTGTATTTGCAGACCTGCTGCCGAAGCTTCTTTTTCGGAGATTCCCGAACCGGCTCTGTCTGCTGGCGGTGGGGCCGTTCCGCGTGTTACGGGCCGCGCTTTCGCCGATGGTGGGCACGACGGAATGGGTTTCCCGCCGCCTCCTTCGTCTTACAGGTGGGCAGGCCTTCACGGGAAGGGTGTTCGGCAGCCGGGCCGAACTTCGCCAGGTGATCGAGGAATCCAGCGCCTCGCTTTCCCGCGAGGAAATGGTGATGATCAATCGGATCCTGGACCTGCAGAACCTTCGCGTGCGCGATGTCATGACCCCCATCGAACGGGCGGTCACGCTGGAAGCCTCGGGCTCCGTTGGCGATCTTCTTGCCACCGTGCGGGAACGCCGAGTCTCTTATGTGCCCCTGTGGAAGGATATCGGGCGGGGACGCCGCATCCTGGGCGTGGTATCGGTGAGTGGCCTTCTCTTCGACGGTGAACCGGAGACGGGGCGGACACTCGAGACCTTGGTTCAGCCGGCGGTCTTCGTCGAGGAGACGACGCGGTTGGAGGATGTGGTGCGGCAACTGCAACGAGGCCGACAACGGCTGGCGGTAGTGCTGAATGCGCAGAAAAGGGAAGTCGGTGTCATCACCTTGAACGACGTGCTTCGCACGATGTTCGGGGAGGTGAGGGTCTGATGAACTGGCATGAAGCAGGCCTGTTGATCGGAAAGGGATGTGCTGCGGTATTGATCGTGGCTTTGAACGCGTTCTTTGTGGCGGCCGAGTTCGCGTTGGTTCGGGTTCGCGACACTCAGCTCCAGCCCTTGGCCGACCGTGGTAGCCGCCGGGCCGCGCTCGCCCGTCATATTATCCGGCACATTGACGCCTATCTCAGTACGTCGCAGCTGGGCATCACGTTGTGCGGGTTGGGCATGGGCGCATTGGTGGAGCCGTTGTTCAGCGAGTTGCTGGAACCGCTCTTTGCCGCCATGGGCGTGGCGTCGGTGGAGGTGCGGCGGACGGTGGCCTTTGTCGTCGGGTTCTGCGTGAACGCCTTCATTCTCATCGCCATCGGCGAGCTGGCCCCCAAATCGATTGCTCTCCGGCGCACAGTGCCCGTTTCGCTCGCGGTCGCGCATCCGCTCTGGATCGTTTATTGGACCTTCTTCCCCTTCATCTGGTTGCTGAATGGAACGGCCCAATGGTTTCTGACACGGATAGGCATTGGGGCGCCGTCGGAGTCGGAACCAACGCATTCGGACGAGGAGCTGCGCCTGATGATTGCCACCTCTCAGCGTCATGGCGGTGGTTCCATTCTCGGTCGCGACATTGTTCTCAATGCCCTCGATCTGCGGCGACGACAGGTCCGCGAGGTCCTGCAGCCACGGCCGGAGATTGTCGCCTTTGACACGGAGACGCCCATTGAGCAATGCGTCAAGCTGGCGGAGGAGACGCGGTATTCCCGGTTTCCGTTGTGCGAGGGAGGGAATCTGGATCGCACACTTGGTGTGGTGCACATCAAGGATCTCTATGCCCAACGTGAGCGGGCCAAGACGGCAGGAGACTTGAAGGCGTTTGCCAGTCCATTGATCTACGTTCCTGAGATGGCCCGGTTGGAACGTGTTCTGCAATTCCTCCTGGAGCGGCGCCTGCATCTGGCGGTGGTTGTCGATGAATATGGCGGGACGGTGGGTTTGTTGACCTTGGAAAACATTCTCGAGGAACTCGTGGGCCAGATTCAGGACGAGTTCGACCAGGAACGGCCGCTGCAATGCAAACTCGACGACACGACTTGGGAAATCGCCGGCAATCTCCCGTTGCACGACCTTGCGCAGTTGGTGGGAGAGCCCCTGCATCAACCTGGGGTCAGTTCAGTCAGCGGTTGGTTGACCCAACGTTTGGGAGGATTTCCCAAGGAAGGCGACGTCGTTCCCATCGGCGCGTTCGTGCTGCGTGTCGAGGAGACGCGTGGCGCCCGAGTCTCGCGACTTCGACTCCTGCGAACCTCTCCCGCGTCGCCGCCGCCTGATCCTCACCCATGATCCGCCTCGTCCTATACGACATCGATGGCACCCTGATCGCGTCGGGTGGGGCGGGGGTTCGGGCCTTTGCTGCCGTGGCTCGATCGACCTTTGGCATTTCGAATGGAACGGCCCATCTCAACTTTGCCGGGCGGACGGATCTTTCCATTATCCGCGAGTTCTTTCTGGCTCACGAGATTCGGGTGGATCGTGCCAATTTTGATCGATTCCTCGATGACTACGTTTTTTGGCTCGATCACTTTCTTCACCAGCTTCCGGGCCGCGTTCTGCCGGGAGTGCTCGAGTCCATCGAAACATTGAGACGGTTACCTGACGGTCCGTTGGTCGGGTTGCTCACCGGGAACATTCGCCTGGGGGCCGAGATCAAGCTGCGTCATTACCGACTCTGGGATCCGTTCGAGGTGGGCGCCTTTGCCGATGACCACGAGGATCGGGATGTGATCGCCGCGATTGCCCGGGACCGGGCGATCGAGAGGTTGCGACGTTCCATCTCGGGCGAGGAAATCCTGGTCATTGGCGATACGCCGCTGGATATCCGGTGCGCACGGGCGATCGGTGCGCGATGCCTTGCGGTCGCGACAGGGGGTGTCTCCTACGAAGATCTGCTGGCGCATCATGCCGACTGGACCGTGCGGTCATTGAACGAGGTGGATTTGGGGAGCCTTTGCGATGCTCGTCTGGCGATCTCCCCGGGTCCCGGGAGAACGAGAGCCTAGCGGTGCGAGGCGGATGTCGTTCGCGGACCAGGAGGATCTTCAGGCAACGGCAGCCTTCGCGAAGTCGCGCAGTCGCTCGCGCAGTCGCTGCACGGTGCGTCGGCGGTTCTCAGACAACGGATCCAGGATCCCGAGGCGTCGCAGAAAGTCGGGCTCCTGGTTAACGATCTCCGTGGGGGCGAGATCATTATACACTTCGCAGAGCAGGGCCCCCAGGGATCGGAGAATTGCGGAGTCGGAGTCGCATGCGAAGTGGCACCGACCATCGGCATAGGTGCACGCGAGCCAAAAGCGCGAGGCACACCCGGGCACGAGGTGGTCGTTCTGCCGACCTCCGGCATCCAACAGCACCTGGGGTGCGGACGGTCGTCGTATCAACCAGGCGAGGCGTTCCTGGGGATCCCTGAGCGACGTGAGTTCCTGGGTCAGAAGGGACACACGGTCTTCGAAACTCGAGGTGGAACGGAGCGGGTTCATGGGAAGCCGTTGCCTGCCCGCAACACGCCGTCCCGCACCCTCAACAAAACATCGCGACGACCACGTTGTGCCGTGCAAAGCCAGGCAAGAGAGGGAAGAGACGCGCTGCCTGGGCAGAAACGCAGATCAGAATTCCTTCCGCCGTGGGGTGACCTCTTCGACACGATCATCGATTCCGACGGCTCAGTAGTTCCTCAAATTGGGATTCCAGCGCATCCAGGTGCCGCTGGATCGTGAACTCACGAAACACCTCCTGGGCGCCGGCGGAGAGAAGTCCATAGTCCACCGGATTCGAGACCGTCGTTGCCACGGCTTCTGCCAACCCGTTGGCTGTGGGTGGACAGCCCGACGCCAAATTCCCATTGATGCCAGGACGCAACCAAGCCCGCACGCCTCCTACATCGAAGGCGACAGCTGGTATTCCCATCGCTCCGGCTTCGAGTCCGCTCATTCCAAAGGGCTCCGGCCATAGGCTTGGAACGACGAGAAGGTCAGCCTGCGACAGGACCCGTCGGCGGATTTCACCGGTCAGCCATCCCGGGAAGCGCACCTGCAGGGATTGGCCATGCCCTTCGGTCACCCGTCGCGCAAGCGCCTCCCAGTCGGCACGTATTGGGCCATCCCCAGCCATCGTCAACTCGACTGGGCGCGACAGGCGCCGCTGAATCTCGGGCAACGCACGAAGCAGGACCTGCCCGCCCTTGAGCACGTCGAATCGCCCCATGAAGAGCAAGCGGACCAAGTCGTCGTTGACCCGTCTTGGTGAACCCCCGGTCGATGCTTCCGTCGTGCCCGCGCCTTTCGTCACGAAAAAAGGAATGGTGCGGGTCCAC
Organism: Verrucomicrobiales bacterium; assembly: GCA_016795425.1. Taxonomy (GTDB): domain Bacteria; phylum Verrucomicrobiota; class Verrucomicrobiia; order Limisphaerales; family CAIMTB01; genus CAIMTB01. The sequence continues at coordinate 6,020 of JAEUHG010000181.1, read as the reverse complement.
TGAGGGTCGCAGCCGTGGCGAACGTATTCGTCGCGGACGTGCTTCGAATGGGTAAGTCGCAAATCGAAGCGATGAAGAAAGGCACGGCTGGCGCGTTGAAGCTGGAACTCGCGCCACATCGTCCTGGGATTCAATCCGCCGCATCGGCGCGGGTAATAGAACGCCAGGCATTGCCAGCCGAACTCCCGTCCGCAGGGCGTCGGAGTGGGCGCTTTCATGCATCGCGACCCGGTGATGCACACTCCGAAATACCCGTGGAGGAAGAGTGCCGAAGGGGCGAGGTCGAGCAGCGAAGGGGCGGCCTCGACGGCGGTGATGCGGTGCGCATACACGACAGTGGGCCGCCAAAGACGCGCCTGATCCAGCACTCCGCGGTTCGAACCGTCGAAATGCCAGCATGGGATGTCGGACGGCGCGATGGGATCCCGTGCCGGATCCGGGACCGCGGTATGCAGGAACGCAACCTCGTGGCCGCGTTCCCGAAGACCTGGAATCAAGTCGCGCTGATGGACCTCGGCTCCGCCGATGCACGAGGCGAGATCGTTCACCAACAGCAGCCGCATGCGGGTGGCCGGTGTTGGCCCAGTGGTTTAGAGCGCTGCTGCCACCAGATCACCCACCTCGGTGGTGGAGTGGCCCATGCGTCCGGCGGCGAGCGACTGGATCTTGGTGTTGATGATCTGCACGACCGAGGTTTCGATGGCGACGCCGGCTTCGGCTTCGCCGAGGAAATCGAGCATCATGCCGGCAGCGTTGATGGCGGCGAGCGGATTGATCACGTTCTGACCGGTGTATTTTGGGGCGCTCCCACCCATGGGCTCGAACATCGAGGTGCCTTCCGGATTGATATTGCCGCCCGCGGCGACTCCCAACCCGCCTTGGATCATCGCCGCCAGATCGGTGATGATGTCCCCGAACATGTTGTCCGTGACGATCACGTCGAACCACTCCGGGTTCTTCACGAACCACATGCAGATGGCGTCGACGTGGGCGTAATCCGTTTTCACGGATTTGTGCGCCGGGGCCATTTCCTGGAATCCGCGCCACCAAAGGTCGAAGGCGTAGGTGAGCACGTTGGTCTTGCCGCAGAGCGTGAGCTGGGATGTTTTGCCCGCGGCGACATCCTCAGACTTTAATCCCTTCCACGCGGCTCCGTTGCGGCGTTTCTTGGCGACGTCAAAGGCGTACTTGAGGCAACGATCCACACCGCGACGGGTATTGATCGACTCCTGGACCGCCACCTCGTTGGGTGTGCCTTTGAAGAGATTGCCGCCCGCACCAGCGTAGAGCCCCTCGTTGTTCTCCCGGACGACGATGAAGTCGACGTGTTCCGGGCCCTTGTCCTTGATGGGGCAATCCTGGGCCCGGTACAACTTCACCGGGCGAAGATTGATGTACTGTTCGAGTTCGAATCGGAGGCGGAGCAGAATGCCCTTTTCGAGAATGCCGGGTTTGACCTGCGGATGTCCGACAGCGCCGAGGTAGATGGCACGGAATTTCCGCAATTCGGAAACCGCGCTATCGGGGAGGACCTCACCGGTCCTCAGATATCGGTCGCCGCCAAAATCGAAGTGGTGCCAGTTGAGCTTGAAGCCAAATTTCTTGGCGGCCGCTTCCGAGACCTTGAGCGCTTCGCGCGTGACCTCGGGACCCGTTCCGTCACCGCCGATGACTGCGATATCGTAACTCTTCATGAAATGATGAACTGCAGACCCGCCTTGCGGGGAGGCGCAGGCTAACGTCCGAAACCGCCGTGGCAACAGGGGATTTTCCCCGGAACCGGGTACACGGACGTTGCGATGAAATGGGGAGGAGGCGGTACGCCTTTCGGGTGGCTGGCTTCGGCATTGCCTTCTTTCCGACCAAACCTAGTGTGGAGTACATGCACCAGCTCATGACCACCTTGGGGTCCCTTGCGCTTGCCGGCTTGGTTCTTTTGGCTAGCGGCTGCGGAGGGGAGAAGGCCGCCAACGTTGACCTCAACGCCCAATTGACGGCGTTGTCTGGGGATTCCGACGCCAAGATCAACGCCCTGGCAGAAATCTCGAAATTGGGTGCCGCCGCGGCGTCCGCTGTTCCGAAAATCACCCCGTTGCTTAAGGATGAGGATGACGTGGTGCGTCGCACCGCGGCATTTACGCTGGGGGCCATCGGCCCCGCGGCCAAGTCCGCCGTTCCGGACCTCAAGGAGATGTTGAAGACCACCGATCGCGACCAACTCACGGCGGTGGGTAACGCGCTGCAGGCGATCGACCCCAAGGCGGTGGATGGTTTGAAGATCCAAAACGTCAGCAATTGAGGCTTTGTCCGAGGGTTTCCCATCACGTGCCTTGCCGGACCACTACCGGGTAACAGGCAATCCCGGCGCCTTCGCTGAGGCTTTCTGATGGGATATCGCAATGGATGTCGTGTCGTGCTGGAGATCGGATCCTTGATGAGGGCGTTGCTCCTAACCTCAGCAGCCATCGCCTTTCTGGCATTTGCCGCGGTCGCACCTGGTGCCGGAGCGGCCTCATCCAAACTCTTCAACATCCGGGACTTCGGCGCCGCGGGGGATGGCCAGACGCTCGACACCGAGGCCATCAACCGAGCGATTGAGGTCTGCGCTAACGCTGGCGGAGGCCAAGTACGATTGCCTCCCGGCGTGTATTTGTCGGGTACCGTGATCCTGAAGAGTCGAGTGACCTTGTATCTGGATGCCGGTGCCCGGCTCTTGGGAACCACCAACCTCACCGAGTATCGTCAGCCGACTCCTCCGGAGTACCTCCCTGAAGCAAGATGGGGAAAGTGGCATCGTGCGTTGCTTCTGGCGGAGAACGCAGAAGACATCACCCTGGCCGGACCCGGCATGATCGACGGCAACCGGGTGTTCGATCCCACCGGCGAGGAGCGAATGCGTGGACCCCATGCGCTGGTATTTGTGGGTTGCCGGCGATTCAGCATCAGGGATCTCACCTTTGTCGATGCCGCCAACTACGCGATTTTCTTCCAGGTCAGCGACGACGTGGAGATCCGCGGCGTCACATTCCGCGGTGGCTGGGATGGGGTTCATTGGCGGGGCGCGCCGAACCGATGGTGCCACAACGTGACCATCGTTGGTTGCCAGTTCTATACCGGAGACGACTCGATCGCGGGTCGGTATTGGAACAACACCGTCATTTCCGATTGCCTCATCAATTCGTCCTGCAATGGAATCCGGCTCATCGGACCCGCCACCCGGTTGGTTATTCACGATTGTCTCTTCAAAGGTCCGGGCGAGGAACCGCACCGAACCTCGGGTGAGCGACGGCGGACCAACATGCTCGCGGCCGTCAATCTTCAGCCGGGAGCTTGGGACGCTACCCAGGGATTGTTGGATGACGTACTCGTTTCGGACGTGACGATTCATAACACCACGACCCCGTTTCATTTTGTGACCAAGCCCGGCAACTCCGTCGGCAGGATCACCGTGGAGCGGGCTTCTGTGACCGGTAGCTATTTGACGGCGGCCTCGATCGAGAGTTGGGCGGAGACGCCGATGACCAACGTCGTCTTTCGGGATGTGAGTCTGGAGTTCACCGGCGGAGGCAGGCCCGATCCGCAACACATTCGCGTGAAGGGGCCGGGAGTGGACGCCCGCCCTCTGCCGGCTTGGGCCCTTTACGTCCGTGGCGTGCAGCACTTCGAACTGGATGACGTCCGTGTGACTGCTGAATCCGACGACCTGCGTCCCGTTCTGATCGCGGAGGATGTTGGGCGCCTTCGCCTGCGTGATTTCGAGTTTCCGGCCGTCTCAGGCGCACCCGGCGCCCTCACGCTGAATGGGGTCCGACAATTCGAGTGGTTGGATGGTGGGAGCCGCACGAACCTGGTCGTGGTTCAACCATAGGCGTGCCCGGACTCGACGAATCGGATGGATGCGGTCGATGCTTCTACTTGCAGAGGGGGATGGGAGTGCGGTTGGTTGCGACGGGCGTGTGGGAGAGTGAAGGGTGCCTGGTGGCCCTCGCGGTCTTCAAAACCGTTGTGAGTCGGTCGACCCGGCTCAGGAGTGTTCGATTCGCTCCCTCTCCGCCACAACGACTTACGACGATACGCGTTGGACTACAAATTGAGTTTTAGGCGCAAAAATTGATTTTGTCAGACAGTTGTCAGACAGTTTGGGCCCATGAAGGGCCGTCCTGTTAACCCTCGCGCCGCTCCCAAAAAGGCCTCCTTTGGCAACGTTCAGGTCCGCATCTACCACGTTCGGCGGAAGGCTGACGGACGGGATTTCTGGCAGGTGTCCGACTACACCACCGGCAAGCGGCGCCTGATCACGTTTGCCGACCGCGATGAGGCCGAACGGGAAGCCGCGCGAATCGCCCAAAACCTCGCGGCCGGAAAAGTGGTTGCCCTGGAACTCAGTCCGGCGGAGCGGGCGGCCTATGGACGGGCCATTGAGCTTCTGCGCCCAACTGGAGTTTCGCTGGAAGTCGCCGCCGCGACCTTTGCCGAGGCGTCCGCCCTGCTGGGGAACCAACCTGGCCGTATGATCGAAGCGGCCCGGCATTTCTCGCGTCGGGCGGCCATTACCAAGACATCGATCGGTGACGCCGTGAGCGAACTGATCGCGTTCAAAAAGTCGCGCGGCATGTCGGCTCGTCATCTGGCCGACCTCAGAAACCGACTTCAGCGGTTTGCCTCCAGTTTCACCGGTGACCTGGGTGATCTAACCACGCCCCAACTTCAGCGGTGGCTGGATGATCTCGGGTTGTCGGCACAATCGGTTCTGAATTTTCGCCGGGTATTGTCGATTCTCTTCAATCATGCGGTGGCTCGCGGCTGGGTTCATCGCGATGACAATCCGGTCGTAAATCTTGAAAGAGTTTCGGTTCGAAGACGAGGGGTCGTGACTCTCTTCACGCCCGAGGAGGCCAGCCGCATTTTGAACCAAGCGCAGCCGCCGATTCGTGCCTGTCTGGCGATCACCTTCTTCGCGGGATTGAGATCCAAAGAGGTTCAGCGCCTCGATTGGACCGACGTCGACTTGGCCCGAGCGTTCATTGCGGTTGGCCGAGACAAGGCAAAGACTGCTTCTCGTCGATTGGTTCCCATCGCGCCCAATCTCGCTGAGTGGCTGGCCCTCGATCGCCAGGAATCAGGGCCGCTTTGGCCAAAGCGGGAATGGGCTTTTCACCAGGCTCAAAGTTCCACGGCGGAACGTGCGGGGCTTTCTTGGCGCGAGAACGCAGCTCGGCATTCGTTCTGTTCTTATCGACTCGCGCAGATTCGAAATTCGGCACAGGTGGCCATGGAGGCCGGAAATTCGCAGACCATGATTCATCGTCATTACGCCGAATTGGTCCGACCCGATGAAGCCGATCAATGGTTTGGCATTCGTCCGTCGACGATAGTGGGCCAGTTGAATCATCGAATTCTCGCTTGACTCGAAATGCATCGAATCCGGGCGTTTAACTCTTGCTATCACCGGCTCTGCGCACGTTCTACACCGCGATAAACCGGCCATTTTGCGATGAAATAGCGGGAATGTGAGGATGTTAAGATCATGGCATGAGTGAACTTCTTGTCGGAGCAACGGGGTCCCAGTCGGGACTTATGACGAAGCGAGCGTTGGCCAACTTCTTGGGCGTTTCGACCCGAACCATCGAAGTCTACCAACAACGGGGCTTGCCCTACTATCGACTAGGTCCCCGCCGGAACCGCTATGACCTTGGTGCCGTGCGCGCGTGGCTTGAGCATCATTGCCGCGCCGTTCGCATCGGGTGACCGGCAGAATTCTTCCTGCTCGCTGGTCTCTCCCTCCGGCAGATCTCCGCGCGTGCCTCTTAAGCGCCGGTTGGGATCACGGCGGAGCGGCGGGCCGTCAAGGTGGAGGCGGAGGGTGGCGGGGGCACTACTGTCCTAACGACCAGATCATGACCCCACCTTGGGTATCGAAATTGGGTAACACTCCAATGATAGAACGGAGTGTTATATGCCAGAGGAAGTTGATGGTGTCCGGAAGGAGAACCTCAGCCCCCCCATGGGGGGGCTGGCGC
>JAEUHG010000096.1 GCA_016795425.1 Verrucomicrobiales bacterium | reverse complement strand
ATAGGAAGCAAGACAAAGGGTTGTGGACGGGGATGATCCGCAGCTCCCCTGTCGCAGCGCGACCGGAACCGCCTGAGTTGCGCCGCGCCTGGTGCTGCGGGTTGGATCATGGAGTCGGGTCTTCCTGGACTTGGTGGACCAGGTTGGTGGCGTCTGTCCGCAAAAATGGGGTGGCGGCAATCCACGAAGCCGACTCGACGGAGGTCGTCGGTGCCGCTGCGACCGCGAGGATCAGGAAGAGAAGAATCCCCCCGGCGATGCGGGGCAACGGCGTTGGGTTTAGGGTGATCGACACGGGCTTCTATAGCATTAGAGCGATTGCTTGGTCGGTTTTCAAAAGCGAATTCATCGAATGTTGAATGCAAGCGGTGGATGGAAACCGGGCTTCCGTGGTGACACGCTTCGTCCCATGAATCCACGGTCGATCGTTGCGGTCTCGGTGTGGGTCGGGCTCGGTTGCCTGGCGATCGGTGCCATGGACGGCCCGCTCCGCCTGAGCTACGACAATCCACGGTATTTCACCGATCGATCGGGCAAGGCCATCTATCTCGCGGGTGCCCATACGTGGAACAACCTGGTGGACATGGGACCCACGGATCCGCCGACGGCCTTCGGGTACGAGAAGTTCCTGGACCTGCTGGAGAGCCATCACCACAACGTGTTTCGGTTGTGGGCCTGGCACCATTTTGAGTCCACCTGGGAACTGTCGCACCGCATTGCTCCGCTGCCCTGGGTGCGGACGGGACCTGGGGAGGCATTGGACGGCAAGCCGCGCTTCGATCTCACCGCGTTTGATCCTGCCTACTTCGACCGGCTCCGGGAGCGGGTCCGGGCTGCTCAGGACCGGGGCATCTATGTTTCCGTGATGCTGTTTGAAGGTTGGGGACTGCAGTTCAACCCGCAGCCGTGGCGCGGGCATCCGTTCCATGCGTCGAACAATATCAACGGGATCAACGGGGATCCCAACGGGAGCGGAAAGGGATTGGAGATCCAGTCGTGGGAATTGCCGCCGGGGGTGTGGGAGATCGAGAAGGCCTATGTGCGCAAGGTCGTGGACACGGTCAACGACTTCGACAACGTGCTGTATGAAGTCGTCAACGAGGCGGGGCCTTACTCCACCCAATGGCAGTACCAGGTGATCCACTTCGTGCGTGTTTACGAATCGGAGAAACCCAAGCGGCATCCCATCGGAATGACGTTTCAACACGAGGGCGGGAGTAATCAGGACTTGTTCAACAGTCCGGCCGATTGGATCTCGCCAAATCCCGCCGGCGGCTATCGTGAGGATCCACCGGTCGCGAGCGGCGCGAAGGTCATTCTCAATGACACCGACCATCTTTGGGGGATTGGTGGAAACCGGGCTTGGGTGTGGAAGAGCTTTTGCCGGGGGCTCAACGTGCTCTTCATGGATCCCTACGACGACATCAAGGAGGGCGGGGGGATCTACACCACGGGCAACGTCGTGAAGCACAAACTGACACCGGCCCTTCTCAACGAGATCCGGGCTGCGCTGGGGCACACCCGGCAATGGGCCGATCGCCTGCCCCTGAAGCGCATGACGCCGCAGTCCAACCTGGCGTCTTCAGGCTATTGCCTCGCGAACCTCCAACGAGGCGCGGAAGAGTTTCTGATCTATGCCCCACCGGGGCCGGCGGTCTCCGTGGACCTTTCCAATGTGCAAGGTGTTGTGGACGTCGAATGGTTCGATCCGGGCACGGGCGAGAGTCGGCGGGTGGCCGAAGTCAGCGGAGGGCTTCGGCGGGAGCTTGCGGCACCGTTCGCCGGCGACGCCGTGCTGCACCTGAAGCGGAAGGCGGAGGAAAGGAAGCCTTAGCGACGCCTATTGATCGGAAGGAACCAACTGCGCGACGAAGCCACCGCCCTCGGCGACATCGATGACGAGGGTGGACCGGGAGGTCACTACTTGCTTGGCGAGCTCGAGATGGTTGGGGTGCCTCGCCGCATCCGGTGCGTCCTTCCAAAGGGTGAGTTGGTAGCGACCGCGTTCCAGAAAGGCCAACGGCAGGGTGATTTGACGTGGGCGGGCAGAAAGGCAACCGACATACCAGACCGTTCCGCGGCGGCGCGCGGTGACCAGGGACTCGCCGATCTCGCCGGATACCACCCGAGTCTCATCCCAATAGGTGGGAACCAACTTGAGGAAGTCGAACCCGGGCTGGCCTTCATAGGCGGTCGGGTAATCCGCGACCATGGGCATGGGGTTATCGAAGCAGACATACAGGCCGAGCATGTGGGCTCGGGTGCCCAGGACGAGAGGGGCGACGTTCTGGGGTTTGAAATTGGCACGGGTCACGGCTCGAAAGCCGCCCAGATGATAATCCATCGGTCCGGCGATCAGGCGGGTGTAGGCCATGTTGAGATTGTGGGCCGGGGTGCAGCGGTCGCTCCACTTGAGGTATTCCAGGTTGAGCGCCCCTTCGTGGTTCATCAGGTTCGGATAGGTGCGCTGCCAGCCAGTGGGTTTCCAGACACCGTGCAGATGGATCAGAATGTGGTGGCGCGCCGCCGCCGCCAGGATTTGCTCGGCGAACTCCACGTGGTCCTGATCGTCGTGATCAAAGAAGTCGACCATCATCCCGCTCCAGCCCATCTTCTCAAACGCGGCAAACGCCTCCTCCACCCGACCACGCAATGCCGCCTGATGAACCCAGGTCCACAGGCGGACCCCTTTCGTGGCCGCGTACTGCCGGATGCGTTCGAGCTCGAATCCCGGGCGCGGCCGGGTGACGTCCGTGTCGGGTCCGGGTTCGACTCCGGGTTTCGTTTGGAAATACCACGGCGTGGTGACCCCTTCGGTGGAGGTCATCGAGTGGCAAGGGATGCCGTTCCGAGCGCAGAAGTCGATGTATTGAACCGCCGTGTCGTAGGCGAGAATGGGAAGGCCGGGTTGTCCGTCGAAGACGTCCCCGTTCCACCAATGGAAGGTGATCTTGCCGGGCCGAATCCAACTCGTGTCGCCAATCGCGCACGGATCGTTGAGGGCATAGAGGGTCTCGGATTCGAGCAAGGCGCCGGGTCGCTCGGCCAGCAACACCACTCGCCAAGGAGTGAGGAGGGGAAGTCGACCCACGACCTTGGCACCGTCCGGCCTCGGAGTGAGGCGACTGATCAAGGTGTCCGACTGTGAGCCCTCGTCGGTGACCCGGGAGAGAGCCATTCCGGCGTAGTGTCGCAACGAAGCCTCGGTAATAGCGGCGAAGATCGTCTGGCCCCAAGCCAGGGTGAGAGGGGTGTCGAGCAGCGCGTGGGGACGCAGCTCGTGATAGGGGGTGGCGACTACTTCGTGTTCATGCGAGGTGCGGTAATTCTCGAGGTATTGAGCATAAGCCGTGGGCTGGCCTTGGAGCCGGAAGGTCGAGGATTCTTCCAGAATCGTGACCGAGTCCATGGCTGGGTGGGCGGGCAGTTCATAGCGAAATGCCACGGCATCGTTGAAGCACCTGAAGACGATGTCCACTCGGCCGCCGGTGGGGGAGTCGAAGGCGACGCGCGTTTCGCGAAACTCGTTGGCCGCGTGATCCGATCGGCCGTGCAGAACGGGAATCCGCTCCTTGACTCGCCGGCTCGATCGGCTCACCGGAACGGCACCAGCCAATACAGCGCCTTGGTCCTTCAGGGTGAGCCCGAGCTCACAATCCTTCAGCACGGTTTGACCGCGGAAACTCGCCGACCAGCGGGGTAATGCCGTGGAACGGCGCGCGGGCCAGTCAAAGGAAACTCGGATACGGCCGTCGGGAGAGGTGAGTGGGCGTTGGGCGGCTGAGACGAAGGGAGCGAGGGAGATCAGCGCGCAAACGAACCACGATCTCAGACGCCGAAAGAGGGGCATGGATGAAGGCTGCCTCGGGGTTTGGGGGTGGGTCGAGAACGGACCCAGGTCCACGGCGCTTCGCGCGGGTCGACAACGCGGCCTCCGAGGACGGTGATGGTCGGGGCGTGCGGTGGGCTCCGATCACGGTTGGCATGGCAATAATACTGGCCGGGATGAGGGCCGGCAGGGATGATTCCGCCATGAACTCCGGGATCTCCAGATTTGTGCTCTGGACCTTTCTTGGGTCGGTGGCGGGGGCGGCGAATTCGTCCTCGGCCGCGACGCCGTCAGGGCCCGCGTCGAGCGATTTCAATCGGGACATCCGACCGCTCTTCGCCAAGCACTGCACGGCTTGCCACGGAGGCGTCAAGGCTGCGGGCAAAATCTCGTTCGTCTACCGGGAACAGGCGATGGCGTTGGGGAAGTCGGGCAAGCGCGCCATACTGCCGGGTGATCCGGAGGGGTCCGAGTTGATGCGCCGCGTGACTTCGACCGATCCCGACGAGCGCATGCCGCAACCCGACCATGGCCCGGCGCTGACGGAAGGCGAGGTGGCGATGCTGCGGAACTGGATTCGCGAGGGCGCCAAGTGGAGCGAGCATTGGTCCTTTGTTCCCCCTCAGCCGCCCGCCGAGCCGAAAGTTCGAGACAACACATGGTCCGTCACTCCGGCAGATCGTTTCGTCCTGGCACGCCTCGAAGCGGAGGGTTGGAAGCCGTCGGCCGAGGCTTCGCCGGCGGAATGGCTGAGACGGGTGACCCTGGACCTGATCGGCCTGCCGCCGACGCCGAAAGAATTCGAGGCTTACCTGGAGGATCGACGGGACAACGCCCGGCGCGCCAAGGAGAAGGTGGTGGATCGATTGCTGGATTCGCCGCGTTTCGGGGAACGCTGGGCGGCGATGTGGTTGGACCTCGCCCGGTATTCGGACACCTACGGATTCGAGAAGGACCCCCATCGGGACATTTGGCCATGGCGCGACTGGGTGATCCGCGCGTTCAACGCGGACATGCCGTTCGATGAGTTCACCATCAAACAGCTGGCCGGCGATTTGTTGGAGCGTCCGACGGCCGATGATCTGCTGGCGACCGCCTTTCACCGGAATACCCAGAACAACACCGAAGGCGGCACGGATGACGAGGAGTATCGCACTGTGGCAGTGCACGACAGGGTGAACACCACCTGGACGGCGTGGCAGGCCACCACCTTCGGTTGCGCCCAATGTCACGCCCATCCCTATGACCCTATTCCACAGCGGGATTATTACCGGTTCGCCGCCTTCTACGACAACACCGAGGACTGCGATCAGAACGACGACTTTCCGCGCCTGCTGTTTTCACAGGACCTGACACGAAGGGACGAGGTGACGCGGTGGCAGTTGGAGGCTCGCGACCTGCGGCAGTTGCTGAACATGGAGGGCTTGGCCGCCGTGGCCGGGGTATCGGACTGGCAGACTCTGGTGCCGACCAACGCCAAGGCGAGCGGAGGCCAATTGACCGTAGGCGACGACGCCAGGATTCGTGCCTCCGGGACCTTGCCGGTCAAAGTGACCTACACGCTGACCTTGCCTGCCATTCAGGGACTGACGGCGTTGCGTTTGGATATCTTTCCTGAAACCGGGGATCCGAAGGCGGCGCCGGAGCGCGGGCAAGTGTTGTCGAAGATCGCGGTGTCCCTGTCGTCGGCGGGCGTTACCAATCAACCCGTCGCGCTGCAGGAATTGATCGCCGATTACCTGGCCGGCCCGTTCGACGCGGCGCGGGTGATTGATTCCGGGGGTGGGTTCGGAAGCTACCCGGTACAGAACACCTCGCGCCGCGCGGTGGTGGTCCTCGCGAAACCGCTGGAGGCTCCCGCCGATGCCACGCTGGAGATCACGATTGACCACGGCATCGCGTCGAACAGTGGCGTGCAAGGATGCCCGTTGCGTCATTTCGCGCTGGCTTTCACCAAAGACACCCGGCTGAGCGCATTCGCCAGCGGCTCGGAACGCCAAGAAAAGTGGAAGTCGCTGCAATCACTGAAGGACCGGCTGAAGGACCAACCGGGTACGCGCGTCCCCATCCTGGTCGAACGCTCGCAACCCGCCCGCCGCGACACTCGCGTATTCGTGCGTGGCAACCGCGCTACCCGTGACGAGGCCGTGACCCCCGGCATTCCCGACGTCGTGGTGCCACCCAAAAAGGAAGGGGATTTGTCACGGCTGGACATGGCGCGTTGGCTGGTGGGCGACGCCAATCCGCTCGCGGCTCGGGTTCTCGCCAATCGTCTGTGGGCGGAAATGTTCGGCCGGGGAATTGTCGAGACGCTCGAGGATTTCGGCACCAGCGGGGCGCGTCCGACGCATCCCGAGCTGCTGGATCACCTGGCGCTGCGATTGCGCGGCGAATGGCGCTGGTCGATCAAGCGGTTCCTGCGCGAGATCGCGTTGTCAGCCACCTACGGTCAGAGTGCCATAGTGACTGCCGACCTGGCCGAGCGCGACCCGTTCAACCAGTGGTACGCCCGCGGACCGCGGGTTCGGTTGACCGCGGAAATGGTGCGCGATCAGGCCCTGGCGTTGTCGGGCACCTTGTCGACCAAGTCGTACGGCCCCCCGGTGTATCCGCCGCAGCCCGACGGTGTGTGGAGCACCGTTTATAGTGGGGACAAATGGAACACGTCGCAGGACGCCGACCGATTCCGGCGGGCCATCTACACCTATCAGAAGCGCACCAGTGGTTATCCGGTCTTTCTGACCTTCGACGCTCCGACGCGCGATGCATGCACGGCGCGGCGTTTGGCGAGCAACACGCCGCTGCAGGCTCTCACGGTGCTGAATGATCCGGCCTTCATCGAAATGGCGCAATCGTTCGCCAACCGCATGGAGGTCGTCGCCGATACGCCCGCAGGGCAAATCCAATATGCCTGCCGATTGCTGACCCTGGAACCTCCCCCGCGATCGGTGGTGGATGCCTTGCTCAAGCTTTATCAGGGATCGTTGGATGAGTTTCGGTCCGATCCCGCCTCCGCCGACAAATTGGCCCCGACCCCGGAACGCGCCGCGCTGGTGTTGGTGGCGAACACCCTTCTCAACCTTGATTTGGCACTGACCCGCTGAACCTGACGCCATGAATGCATTCCATCCCTTTTTTCGGCACGCGGACCTCATGCATCGAACGCGCCGTCATTTCCTCAGGGACTGCGCGAGTGGCCTCGGCGCGCTATGGCTGGCGACGACTTCAGGACGGGCATGGGGAGCGGCGGGAGTCGCCGCCAAGGACATGTCGCGCCCGTTGCGGCCGGTGCCGCCATCGATTCGGGCGCGCGCCAAACGCGTCATTTACCTCCACATGGCCGGCTCGCCGAGTCAGTTGGAGTTGTTCGACTACAAACCCGAGCTGGCGAGGCAGGACGGCAAGGATTGTCCGGCGTCGTTGCTCGCGGGCAAACAATTCGCCTTCATTCAAGGCGTTCCGAAGATGCTCGGACCGCAGTATTCCTTTCAACAGCACGGGCAGAGTGGGCAATGGGTTTCGGATCGGTTGCCGCATTTCGCGTCGGTGGTCGACGAGGTGTGCTTCATCAAGTCGATGTACACCGACCAGTTCAACCATGGCCCGGCGCAGCTTCTGATGCACACCGGCACTCAAAACCCCGGCGCTGCAAGTGCGGGGGCGTGGGCGACCTATGGACTCGGCGCTGAGAATCAGAACCTTCCTGGATTCATCGTGCTCACCAGCGGTGGAAAAAATCCCGACGCCGGCAAGTCTGTGTGGGGCTCGGGCTTTCTGCCGTCGGTGTACCAGGGCGTTCAATGCCGGTCCCAAGGGGATCCTGTGCTGTTTCTCTCCAACCCTGCAGGCATCACGCGGAGCCAACGGCGTCGGACGTTGGACGCGTTGAACGAGATCAACGAGAAGACCGCGCGGGAGGTGGGGGATCCGGAGACGCTGACGCGCATTGCCCAATACGAGCTGGCGTTTCGCATGCAGGTGGATGCCACGGACGCATTCGACATCACCCGGGAACCTGAGAGTGTCCACAAGCTGTACGGAACCGAATTGGGCAAGGAATCCTTTGCCAACAACTGCCTGCTGGCGCGTCGGCTCGCCGAACGCGGGGTCCGCTACATCCAGCTCTTCGATTGGGGCTGGGATTCGCACGGCGCCTCGGAATCGGAGGCGCTCAGTCACGGGTTCAAGGGCAAATGCCAGAGCGTGGATCGTCCCATGATGGCCCTGATCTCCGACCTCAAGCAACGCGGGTTGTTGGAGGACACGCTGGTGGTGTGGAGCGGAGAATTTGGCAGAACCTCGATGCGTGAGAACCGCAGCGGCCTGGAGATGCAATTTGTCGGCCGGGATCACAACCCGGGAGCGTTCACGATCTGGATGGCGGGCGGCGGCGTGAAGGGGGGAATCTCCCACGGTGAAACGGACGATTTCGGTTATCAGTCGGCCATCGACCGAGTGTCGGTGCATGACTTTCACGCGACGATGCTGGCGCTGCTTGGCTTCGATCATCTGCGCCTCACCTACCCAGTGTCCGGGGTCAACATGCGGCTAACCAACGTCACCAAGCCGGGGAGCCAAGTGGTGAAGGCGGTGATGGCCTAGGGATCGACACGCATTGCACCCGATGCACCAAACGGAATTTGTTGGTGCGCGCGTCAAAGCCATCCCTACGGTCGGACCGTCATGGTCGCGGATGGAGATCAATTGGGTTTCAACTTCGATACCCCTCCCCAGGGCACGGATGGGTATTCCCGCTGGCAGTCAGAGAGGCGAGCGGCACTGTCCGCTTTGGCCGCCAAGCTCGGTTTTCCCATCGGTCACCGGGTTGAGGCGGAACTGAATGGGGGAGTGGTGATTCGGGGTGTTCTTCAACTGGCGGATGACGACCTGTGGTTGGAACCGCATCGGGATTTCAAGATTCGGTTGCGCATCGATCGTTGCATCTTTGCTGCCTCCGAGATCGTGCAGTGTGTGAGGCTGGACTGATCAAGGCCTGGGCCCAGGTTGCCGATAACTCCGGGGGTCTCCAGGCGCGCCGAGAGCCTACTCCTTCCAAGCCATGAAAGGTCCCAGGTTGATTGCCACGCAATATCCGATGAATGCGATCCACCTCCTCCGCAATCGTTCCGTCGGTCGCCTGAAGATCGGGCGGCTTTCCTCCTGGCGCCACCTGCCGACCTTCCTGGGTCTGCTCGCCATGACAGCCGCCGCCGAGGTTCGGTTGATCACGGGCGACGCCAATGGCGCTTTGCACCAACAGGACACGTTTCTTCTCGATCTGTCGGGCGACGGGAATTGGGTTCTCTTCTCCTCGGGACCGCCTCCCGTCGGCTCGACTCCCGGCTTTCCAGTGGGCGGGTTGTACCTGCGCGATCTCAGGACAGGAGCACTTCGACTGGTTCCGAAACCAACGGACGGTGATGGAGGTGCGGTCGGAGAAGGCAGCATCAGCGACGATGGACGCTACGTCGCGTGGCACACGGCCAAGTTCAATGTCTATTGGCAAGACACGCAGACGGGCGAAAGCCGATTGCTGACTTCGGAACCAGGCAAGTCGCGCACGCCCATTCTCAGCGCCGACGGTCGATATGTGGCCTATGTCAGCGTCAGCCGGGCGTTGGTTTCCGATCCCGCGCAACTGCCTGCTGCCGGACGCGCGGCGGTGTATGTCTACGATGCTCAGACGCGAACCACCACGGTGGGTTCCCTCGCCCACGACGGTCACGGGTTGTCGAGTGGTGTCGGTTTGCAGGCCCCTTCGTTGGAGTTCGATTTCAGTGCCGATGGCCGCTTCGTCTTCTTTGCGACGGATTCCGCCAACGTCCACCCCGATCGCGCCAAAGCCGCGAACCAGGCCTACTATTGGAGCTATCGTCGCCATCTCGAGACCGGACAGGTGGACGTGGTCTGTCGTAATAGCGACGGCGTGGTTCCGGCGGGGAACTTCAGCATGCCGCGATGCGATGGTACCGGGAACCGGGTGTTGTTGCTGGGTGGATTCGTAGGGTTGGGGGGAGGTCCGACCTTCGTCAAAGGGTACAGCGCCGTGTTTGGGACCGATCTGTATGCCAAGGATGTTGGGACGGGTGAGGTTTGGCGCCTTTCGAAAACCACCGACGGCAATCCTCCCGACGGACCTTTTGCCTCGGGCGCCCATGCCATCAGCCGCGACGGCAAGGTGGCGGCGTTCGCTTCCAGTGCCACTAAATTGGTCGGCGAACCTTCGGAACCCGTGGGATCCAAAGACACCAACCCGTTCGATGTCTTCAAGACGGACCTGCGACCCAATGGTGAGGTGCAATTGGAACTTGTCACCCGACCCTACGTGGGGACCGAGAACGTCGGGCACTTCATGGGCCCATTTCTTCCCGGCGACGGCCGCTATGTCGCCTTCGTCTCGCGCAATCATTTTCCCCTCATCGGCCAGGGCGAAGTATCGTCGATTTGGGAGCAGGGCTACGCCGTGGGGACCTTTGGCGGGTCGACGACTCTGACGGCGAACTATTCGGATTGGGCGCAATCCTTGCCGGAGGCGGATCGTGGTCTGCTGGCAGCCCCGCGCGCCGACGGGATTTCCAATCTGCAAAAGTTCGTGTTCGGCATGGCCCCGACCTCCTCGGATGGTGCGCTGCTGCCTCGACCCGTGATCGCCTCGGGCGCTTCGCTTGGGTTGGCCAATGATTCCGGCCAATACCTGACTCTCACGGTGCGAGCCCGGCGTGGACTCCCCGCTGGCTATGGTTTTGCGGTGCGCGCAGCGAGTCGCCTGGGATTCTTCGGTGACGTTCTGGAACAGGTCGGGGCGGCAGTCGCGGACGGCGAGGTGGACGTCCTTCGGTTTCGGTTGCCGGAACCCATCGGCAACGTGCCGGGTTCGGGTTTTCTGCGTATCGACGTCTTCGCGCCCTGAGAGTTCGTCTGGGTGGCGCGTTATTTTGCGTCCCCTTTTCGCCTCGGTGGCGATAAGAGGGAAAAGCAGCGCGCCATGACGGACTGGGAACTGATCCAACGCTTTGCCGAGACCCGCGATGAAGACGCGTTCGAGAAGCTCGTCGAACGGTATGGCGGGCTGGTGTTCGCCAGTGCCCGACGCCAGGTGGGGCCGGATGCGGCGGCGGATGTGACCCAAGCGGTCTTCCTCGTCTTGGCTAGGAAGGCTAGTTCGCTTCGACGGAATGTCATCCTTTCCTCCTGGCTCTTCCGGACCACTCGTTTTGCGGTGGCGCAATTCCGACGCCAGGAGGCGCGTCGCACGCGCCGCGAAGCTTGGGCTGCCATGAACTCCCCTCAATCGACGCCTCCCGAGGCTCCGGATGATGGCGTGCAATGGTGGCAGCGACACCTCGATGACGCTGTCGCGGCGCTGCCGGAGGCCGACCGACAATACATTCTCGTGCGGTTCTTCGAGCGAAAGAGGTTTGCCGAATTGGCGGATCGCTTTGGCGTGAGTGAGGACGCTGCGAAGAAACGGGTGGCTCGGGCAGTGGATCGACTGCGGGCGTTATTGTCTGGACGCGGCGTCGCCTTATCGTCGGCCGCGTTGGCCACCCAGCTCGCGGAGAACCGAGTCGAAGCGATTCCGCCCGGGCTGTCCGCGACGCTCGTGAGATTATCGAAGCTGGCGCCCGTCACGACACCCGGGAGCGTCGGAGTTGTCGAGTTGGCGAATGCGGCCATCGGAAGTTGGAGGCGCCAGATATTTGGGCGTTGGCTTGTTCCGTCGACGCCGATGGCCGTGGCGTTGATCTCACTGGCCGTTGTCCTGTGGGCAGGCCAGGGATGGATTCGGGAATGGTTGGACTCTCGCCGGGAGTCCGCAAACGGCAAGGCGGTGGTAGGCACTCCCGCTGTGGTGGCGGCGATGCGTGAGCGGGCCGAGGCCGCTCGACAGCGAACCCCCGGAGTTTCCCAGATCGAGCTGTCCGTGGTGGATGCGATCAACGGTTCGCCGATATCGGACGCGAGCGTGGTGGAACGCCGCCGCAGGACTTCCGAGGGTGCGCCTTTCAACGAGCGTGTCCATGTTGCCGATGCCCAAGGCATTTGTCGTGTCCCGGTGGAGGATCGCGAATTCGAAACTCTGGACTTGGTCGTCTCGGCACCCGGTCGCGCTCCCGCGGAGTTGTCCTGGGCTTCTTACGAGTTCAACCGGGAGATCCTGAGCTACCGCTGCCTGCTTCATCCGGGGGCGACCATTGTCGGAGTGGCTTTGGATCCGCAGAAACGCCCTATTGGCGGTGCGTCGATCCGGCTCTTCACCGGATCTCCCTATGAACTCGGAGGACGGGAACGTTTCGATGTGCAATTGGAGACCACGACGGATTCGGCGGGGAGATTTGCCTTCGAAGGTGTCCCGGCCGCTGAGGTGAAGATCCGCGAAGGAATCAACACGCCGAATGAGATCGAGTGCATTGCCACCATCGTGGCGGCCCACGCGGACTTCGTCCAATGCCAGCGGACACTGCCCATGCGCGAGGCGAAATCTGGGGTGGTGACCCTGGAGCTCGAGTCGGGGGCCATTCTTCGAGGGCGCGTCACGGATCCAGACGGGTTTCCCATCGCTGGGGCGCGGGTGAGGGATTTGACCATGGAGGTTGTGGGTGGTTGGGGTGTCTTGATCAACAGGTCGATCCGGGAATTAGACACAGCTTTTGGACGCGAGGCGCAAACGGACTCCGAAGGTCATTTCGAACTGCGCCCGGTCGCCGTGCCCATGTCCGAACAACGGGTGGTGCGCTTCTGTGTGAGTGCAAACGGGTTCGAAACCTACGACGCCAACCTTCCCGACTCCTATGGAGTCGCCGAGATGCACGCCACGTTCCTTCAGGAATTGCCAGAGGAGCGAGAGAACCCTCGGATGAGACTCGTCGGGACTAATTTCTTCGATATCAACGGTGCTGAAATGCTCCGAATCCCCGACGGCAGGGTTTTTCCGTTGGGGCGGCACAAATGGGTCAGGAAACCTTCGGGTGATCCATTGGCACCCTTCGCCATCGAGGTGCGGGTGCAGATGCGGCGTTGGAGTGATACCGCGCTTGGCGCTGACATGGTTGAGTCGCGGGGGGAGCCGGCCGGCGAAGCAGAGGGCCCCGTCACGATGATGGTGATCGGCAGGGTCACCGATCTTGATACTGGCGATCCGATTCCCTCCTTCGAGGTGCACTCACAAGGGACTTCGTTCGGTGCCGGATTGCTCCTCGGCGATGGAGTCAACGGCGCGTTCGCGTGGGATCTGGGTTCAAGATGGAAGGATACCGCGGTTTTGGAGGTCCGAGCGAAAGGGTATCTGCCGGCGTCTCCGGATCGACGGGAAGACGCTCCTGGAGAACGGCGATTTGAGTTTCGCATGCGATCGTCCACCGAGGTTTGGGGCTGGGTGGAACTCCCCAATACACGTCCCGCCGTCGGAGTCTGGGTGACGACGTTGGACTCGGACATGCCGGCGCGTTGGTCTCAATCCGGAGATCCTATTGAGGAACAAGGAACGACTTCGGGCGTACGGACCGATCGTGATGGCCGGTTCCGACTTCGTCCGAGCCCCGGGGCGAAGTTCCTCCAATTCGTGAACGCTGACGGATTCGCCATCCGAGCGCTGGCTGCGGGGAACGACACGGTGCATCGGTTGGAGCC
>JAEUHG010000035.1 GCA_016795425.1 Verrucomicrobiales bacterium | reverse complement strand
AAGCTCTTACGCGAGCGGCCAGCCGGAGCATCTTCGGATGCCGGCCGAGTGATTGGTGTGATTCAATCCACGCCATCTCTTTGTCTTTCGCTAATTCACGACTAGGGCTTGGTCACCCGGCTTCGCCCCTCCCGGGATCCGACGGTTTTCTTTCTGTCCAGTTCGCTGGTGGTCATCCTCTGGTAAGCCGCCCGCATCGCAGGAATCGGCCGGATGTTGGTCGCCTTTGACTGTCAATTGCCCTTCCCGCCTCCCCAAATCCCCATGTCCCAACGGAAGCTCCTTCCACTAACCAGGGAAGGCTCATTGGACACATGGTCAGCCGCCGCCAGCTGGAGCAATTGATGCATCCATACTGGTAAAGCCCAGGCCCTGGGCCAGCCGCCACACTCCTAATCCGGAATTCACTGGCTCCCAGGTCCGAGGCTGGCGTGTCACGCCTTGGCGTCGTCCCCCCGCGGCTACGCATGAATGCGGGACCAGGTTCTGATCGCTGCAGCGAACAAAACTGGCGGTAGCTGGTGTCCGGATGGAATGGATCCCCGTGCACGAGCGCCGCCATTGTGGGGCTCGTGTCGCACAGGTCCTTCATTGAAGGGTCCACCGGGGGCGAACATGCCACCCTGCGAAAATGATTTTGTGCGTATTGCGCACAATCGTTCGCCTGTGACCGCCGCAATCCGCAGTTCCTGCAGAATCGCCCCAGCTTTCGAGCCGGACTCAAACTTACGCGTATGCATGAATTCCCATAACGCGTCCGTCACCGGTCCCCGAATCAAACTCCTGCAGACCCAAATTCAGGGCACCAGTATTAAGAGGCACTATCAAATGGGTCGCCGGCAGGCCTCCCTACCTGAGAGCATGATCAAGCTCTGCGCTCGATCAAGCTGCCTTCCGGCTCGCGACTTGTCTGGAAATCGGTCTAAAGCCGGTTGGCTCCCGTCCCGACGCGAGCGAACAGACGCGTTCCGATGCGCAGTCGAGTCATCCGATCCATTTTCCTGACGGAATCCTGACGCCGCGGCTTCGGAAACGTTCGTATTTACGCCTGTGGTCCGGATTTATCGCGTTTCCAGGAAAAGTCATTTTCACCCTGTATTCATGCGGCTTTGGCGAAGGTTCGCGAAAAGATTTTTTGAGACCAAGGTGGGTTCAAGTCCCGTCGGCCACCCCATTCTTCTTCTTCAGCACAGCACCACCTACGCAAACCCTCGTAAGTTCTTGTGACGGAATCCTGACGCCCCGGCACATTGATCGGCGTGAAGAAGGGCAAGTTTCCGACCAAGGGGCGCCCGGTCGTCGTCACAGTAGGGGGATTTTCCGCGCGAGTTTATTGGACGCCCTCCAAGGGCTATGAGGGTCTCACCCTTTCCTGGATTGAACCCGCACATGGGCGACGTCGGGAAGCCTTCGCGGACCTCGCAGAAGCCAAGCGCCGCGCGCGGAACCAGTCGCGACCGCCTTGGTCAACGGCGACAGCGCGGCAGCCGGCTTCAGTGGAACTGACCGCGGGCGATTCGCCGCCGTTGTCGAGACGCTTCGGCCCAGCGGCGTCACGGCTGAAATCGCCGCCGCACAATTCGCCGAGGCCCATGCCATAATTGGCGGGCGGGCGATCATCGACGCGGCGCGGGAATTCGCCAGTCGCCACCGGTTAGACCTTCCACCGGTCACCGTGGCCGACGCGGTCGCGGCTTTCATCTCTGATCGGGTCAAGTCAGGGGCATCGACCCGCTACGTTGGCGACCTTCGTTCGCGGTTGCTGCATGGGTTTGCTGCAAGTAATGCCGTTACCCTCGGCGACCTTCACCGAACCGGATCCGCGCCTGGCTTGAAGCCGAACCGGGCGATGTGGGCAATGCCGGTGTCAGGAAATGTTTTTGGGATGCGGATCAGAAGCTGCCATCGGGTGTCCGGCGAACCAGGCCTCGCACTGGAGCGGTTAGGCATAGCAGAACTTGAATTCCTGGGTCATCGCGTCGTGGTTCATCGATCCATCCTGCGGCATGTCGCCTCGCATTGGATCCTACGATCTGCGGATCATCGCATCATCCGATTCGAGATGATCCCTTTCGAGGCTGCCTTGCGCATGAAAGAACGGTATGCCTCCGCCAAACCCACCGCCCCCGATGAGCGAGCATGCTGGTTCGGATGAGACGATCTTCGCCGCCGCACTCCAATGGGAGACGCCGGCGCAGCGAGCTGCTTACCTCGAAGAAGCCTGCGCCGGCGACCCGGCGCTGCGTGCACGCATCGAGGCCCTGCTCCAAGCCAGCGAGGCGGCTCACTCGTTCCTCGAACGTCCCGTGGGTGTGCCTCGTCCCCCAGCCCCGATCCACCCAGCATCCACGCTGAAGATGGGTGCCACCGATTGGATGCCCATCCCCGAAGGTCCCGGGGAGCGGGTCGGCCGGTACAAACTGCTCCAACAGATCGGCGAAGGGGGCTGCGGCACCGTGTTCATGGCCGAGCAGCAGGAACCGGTCCGCCGTCGTGTGGCGCTCAAGGTCATCAAGCTGGGCATGGACACCAAATCGGTGGTGGCCCGCTTTGAGGCGGAGCGCCAGGCCCTGGCATTGATGGACCACCCGAATATCGCGAAGGTCCTCGACGCGGGCGCGACCGAATCGGGTCGGCCATTTTTCGTGATGGAGCTGGTGCGCGGAGTTCCCATCACGAGGTACTGCGACGACAACAAACTCGACACACGGCGTCGCCTCGAACTGTTCCTCTCGGTCTGCCACGCCATTCAGCATGCCCACCAGAAGGGAATCATTCACCGGGACATCAAGCCGTCGAACATTCTGGTGACGCTGCATGATGGCCAACCGGTGCCCAAGGTCATCGATTTCGGAATCGCCAAGGCCACCGAGGGCCGGTTGACGGACCGCACCGTTTTTACGGCGTTCGAGCAGTTCATCGGCACACCGGCCTACATGAGCCCGGAGCAGGCGGAGATGAGTGGGTTGGACATCGACACCCGCAGCGACATCTACGCACTGGGTGTCTTGCTGTACGAGTTGCTCGTCGGCCGGACCCCCTTCGACGCCAAGGAACTGGCCCAGGCGGGCCTCGACGAAATGCGCCGCCGCATCCGCGAGGTGGAACCGCCGCGCCCAAGCACCCGGTTGAGCACCCTGCAGGGGGATGCCCTGGCCGTCACGGCCCAGGCCCATGGAACGGAGATGCCAAAGCTCATCCATCTGGTTCAGGGGGACCTCGACTGGATCGTGATGAAGTGTCTGGAGAAGGATCGCACGCGACGTTACGAGACTGCGAACGGACTCGCCGCCGATCTGAAGCGCCACCTCCATCATGAACCTGTCGTGGCCCGGCCGCCCTCGACCGCCTACCGACTGCAAAAGGCAATCCGCCGCAACAAGCTGATGTTCGTCGCCGGGACGACCGTGGGACTGGCGCTTCTCCTCGGTGTCATTGGGACGACGCTGGCCTTGCTGCGCGCTCGCGAAGCGGAGGCCCTGGCCATCCAAAGCCGTGGCGAAGCGGAGAAGCTTTCCAGCTTCATGCTGGATGAGTTCCACGATGAACTTCAGCCGAGTGGCCGTTTTGAAACAATGGCCCGTCTGGCACA